>NZ_BAABBF010000003.1:0-544746 GCF_039537815.1 Sphingomonas cynarae
GAAGCGCAGCCATCGCACCGGTGTTCGTGTTGACGGACATTGCCATGTGAAATCTTCCTTCTGGAAAGAACGGCTGCTTCTGCGGCCGTGGACCAAACCGGCGGTCCCCCGGCGCGTCGCCTCAAAGGCAACCCGCGCTTCCTTCATGGCGCCATTTCCCTAACAACGGGCAAACACCGGCGTTTTATTGATGGTTAACAACCCATCAATGATGCTTTCTGTAACTTTAACCATTTGGAAAAAGCAACACTCTCGACTGTGAATACGATATGCTGCCCCCCTGTCAGACGAACATAACTATACGCACTCCTGACAAGCCATGCGTCGATCATTCGTCCTCGGAGACGGCCCGTTCCGTCATCTCCATGAACGCCCGGGCTGCGTCCCGATCTGCCGGGTCTGCAAACGCGACATCGAGATCGGGTGCGGCGCCCAGCATGAACATCAGGGTCCATAGCGCAAAACAACGCGACCGGTCCCTTTCCAGCCCGAGATCGACCCGCATATGCTCAAGTCCCGCGGCGAGCGCCGCCGGTGGCACGACGTTCAGGTCGGCAGTGCCGAAATAGCGGCGGATCTGGTCATCGAGGTTCATCCGCCCGGCCTAGCCGATCGCGGCCGGGCCGCAAAAACGACGGTGACGCCGTCGTCCTGACGACCGCGCGATCATTACCGCGTTCCAAATCCGGCCGAATGGCGGTTGCCGTCGTCATTACGATCGCGCCCGGCAAGCACGTTTTCCAATTCGGCGATCGTATGCGGCACATCGAGATGCTGCCCGCCCAGATACAGGCGAAGTCCTTCGCCTTCCGGCACCGCATGCGTCAATTTATCGATATCGACCAATGCCTTGCCCGCAGGCAGCATCTCGATTTGTAGGAAGCGCATCGCCGTTCTTCCTGACATCGGACAGCCGTTACGGCCGTCCATCAACTGTCGAACGTCTGTCATCGCCGTATAGCTTCATCATCAGCCACCGCGACGTTTATGCATCACCGCTCAAATTGCGTGACAGCCTATCATATGCCGAGTTGTCGTTCCTGATCGCCTGTGCCTATCATGCGATGAACGGTGTCGGAAAAGCATCGGTACACAGGAGGAGGACTTCATGGCTGGCCTACACGCCTATCGCCCATACATGCTTGGCAGCGTATCGCTGACCGGCCTGATGGTTGCACTGATCTCACCGATGCCAGCGCTGGCCATGGTGTTGCAAGACACCGCCCAGGCTGCCCCCGCCCGACAACCGACGCCGCAGCCTGGTGGCGCCGTCCCGGCCAACACGGAAGGGCCAACGACCGATCCCAGCGGCAGCGCCGGCAATCCCCAGACGGTGGACGCGGCCGCGACCGGCGAAGGCCCGGACATCATCGTCACCGGCTTCCGGGCCAGCCTGAACAGCGCGCTCAACGCCAAACGCAATGAAACCTCGGCGATCGACGTCATCAAGGCGGAGGATATCGCCGACTTCCCCGACAACAATCTTGCCGAATCGCTTCAGCGCGTACCCGGTGTGTCGATCAACCGTGTCGGCGGCGAGGGACGCGCGATCACGGTGCGTGGCCTGTCGGGCAGTTTCACCCGCGTGCGTGTGAACGGGATGGAGGCACAGGCGATCTCGGGCGCGACCACTTCCGATCGCGGTATTAACACCGGCCGCGGCTTTGATTTCAACGTGTTTGCGTCCGAGCTGTTCAACAATCTCGTCGTCCGCAAGACCGCTGATGCCGAGACGATCGAGGGATCGCTGGGCGCGACCGTCGACCTGAACGTCGCGCGCCCGTTCGATTACAAGGAACCCACGCTCGTGCTGAGCGCACAGGCGGGGTACAACTCGCTGGCGAAGAACGTCGATCCGAAGCTGACCGGCGTCGCCTCGCGCACCTGGGATACGGGGATCGGCCGGATCGGTGCGTTGGTGTCTGCGGCGTTCAGCAAGCGACGTTACTACGAGGATCAGTTCGGATCGGGTGGCTGGAACCCGGCGACGACGGATGGCGGCTTCTGCTCGCCGGTCGGGGTGACACCGGTATCGCCCGCGCTCAATGCCGCGCAGGGCACCGATGCCGCCAATTGTGCGACCGGCGTGGCGCGACCGGCGGCGGGCGATCCGTTGTACGGGCAGGTCAATCGTTCCACCGTCTTCCTGCCGCGCCTGCCCCGATACGGCCGGTTCAACCACAACCAGCAGCGGCTGGGGGTGACCGGATCGCTGCAATGGGAGCCGACCGACGGGGTGGAGATCGGTGTCGACGCGCTGTTCTCCGACTTCAAGGTGAAGCGCGAGGAGAACTGGCTGGAAGGCTTCTCCTTCGCCCGCGCGATCGCCTCACCCAATTTCGGCAAGCCGCAGACCGCGATCCGCGAGGCGGTGTTGCACCCGGCGGGAACCAGCGGCACGCAGGGGATCAATTTCGGCCAGCAGGTGTCCGACATCGCTTACGGCGTGTTTGACGGCGTCGATGTGCGGTCGGATACGCAACATGACCGGTTCCGCAGCAAATTCAGCCAGTACACGCTGCACGGCAAGTTCGACATCACCGACAATCTGGTCGGCTCCGCGCTGCTCGGCATCGCGAAGACCGACTTCAGGCAACAGGATCAGACGACTTTCCTGTTCGGGCGTAACAACACTCGCCAGACGATCGATTTCCGCGACAGCCGCAATCAGCCGACGATCGGCTTCGGCTTCGACGTGACCGATCCATCGCAGTTCACGCTGGCGCCGGGCAGCGCCGAAATCCGTGCCACGCCGTCGACGCTCGACAACAAGAACCGGACGTTTGAATACAACCTCGCCTGGAAATTCGAGGACGGCTTCACACTGAAGGGCGGCCTTCATTACGACAAGTTCGATTTCCTGAATCGTGTCTATCAACGGCCCAACAACTTCACGGTACCGACGCTGTCCGCCAGCGAGTTGGCGGGGCTGACGAAACTGGTGAAGGATTTTGGCGACGGGATGCGCGATGGGGTGTTCCCGACCTCATGGGTCGCGATCGATTACGGCGCCTTCGCTAAACAATATGGCCTCGACAATTATACCGGCACCTTCGCACTGATCGAGAATCTCGGTGCGTCGCGGCGGGTGCATGAGAAGATATTCTCGGCATTCGGCCAGCTCGATTTCGACCTCAATCGCTGGGGCCTGCCGATCCGGGGCAATGCCGGCCTGCGCTATGCCAAGACCGATCTGACCTCGACCGGCTATTCCAGCGGCATCGCCCGGTTCGTGACCGCCGGCAACAAATATGACGACTGGTTGCCGTCGATCAACCTCGTCGGCGACCTGACCTCCAACCTGCTGGTACGGGCGGCGTTCGCGAAAGTCATCACCCGGCCCGAACTCGGCTTTCTCAGCCCCGGCGCCAGCGTGACGATCAGCGGCACGCCCAGCGTGAACGGCGGCAATCCCGCGCTCGATCCGATCCGCGCCAGCACCTACGACGCGTCGCTGGAATGGTATTTCTCACGCAACTCGCTGTTGTCCGTCGCGGTCTTCTACAAGGACATCAATTCCTACATCCAGAACCAGGCGCAGCAGTTGACGTTCAACCAGACCGGGCTGCCGGTCGAACTGATCGCCAATAGCGGCCTCGATCCCAACGTCACGCTGTTCACCGTCAATCAGGCGCGCAACACGCCGGGCGGGCCGCTGAAGGGGGTGGAGGTCAATTACCAGCAGGCGTTCAGCTTCCTGCCGGGACCGCTGGCCAATACCGGCGCGCTGTTCAACTACACGCACGTCCAGTCGAAGATCACCTATTTCCTCGCCGCCAGTGCCGCCAACACCACCAAGCGCGATCTGCTCGGCCTGTCACGCGATGCCTTCAACGCCACCTTCTATTACGAGGACAAGAAAGCGAGCGCGCGTATTTCGGGATCGTATCGTGGGCCGTATATCATCGCCCTGCCCGCCAATAATCCGCTGCAGGATCTGGAGGGGGTCGACAAGAGCCTCGTCTTCGATCTGTCCGCCTCCTATCAGGTGACCGACAAGATCAAGCTGACCTTCGAAGGGCTGAACATCTTCGACCGCTTCTATCGCCAGTTCATCGATTCGACCCGCGACAGCACCTTCGTCTACAGTCACACCGGCCCGCAATTCTATGCCGGGGTACAATATCGGTTCTGACGGCTGACGGGAGGGCCCATGCCCTCCCGATTGTCGGAGCCGCAAAGGGCATGGGGCGTTGGGCCTGCGTCATACGAAGGAACACCCATGCCGACCCTGCCCAACGAACTCGTGCTGCTCGGCTGGTCGACCATATTACTGGTCGTCTACATCATGACCGAGGGTCAGACAGCGACGCGTGATCGGGGACTCGGCTGGAATGCCGGGCCGCGCGACGGCAAGGCGAAGCCGCTGGGCGTGCTGGCCGGGCGGGCGCAGCGGGCGCTGCGCAATTTTCAGGAAACCTATCCGGCGTTCATCGCGCTGGCCCTTGCACTCGCGGTCAGCGGTCGCACCGGCGGTCTGGGCGAGGCGGGCGCGTGGACGTGGTTCGCCGCGCGGATCGTCTATCTGCCGCTGTACCTGCTCGGCGTGCCCTATCTGCGCAGCCTGTGCTGGACGGTATCGGTGCTGGGCCTGATCCTGATGCTCGTCCGATTGCTGTAACGCCAATCAGGCGGGGCGGCCGGCAGCGGTCGTCTCGCTGATCGAATGGCGGGGCTGGTCGTCCTGCGTCCGTACGATCGTTTCGAACCGTGTACCGTCGATCCGGATTTCGTTGAAGGCAGGCGGGCTGTTGCGCACCCGCTTCGACAGGGTACCCGCCCCGATCATCCGGATTGTCCAGCCTGCCCGGTCGACCGGCACGTCGAACGGATCGTGGACATGGCCCGTCAGCACCGCATGGGCGCCGGCGGCCGCGAGATCGGCAAGGGCCACATCGCCGCCATGCGTCTTGGCCGTGCCCTTCGTCCCCCCCTCGATCAGGGGATGATGTGCCGCGACGAAGATCAGGTTGCCCGCCGGCGCCTTCTCGATCAGCGCCAGCGCGGAGCGGAGCGACCGGGGGCTGACATGGCCCTTCGACCAGTTCCATCGCCACTGTGCCCGTGCCGTCGTCTTGAGCGGGACGATGGTGACGCCGGCCAGTTCCAACGGCCGCTCGATCATCTTCTCGATCGCGGCATAGCGCGAATAGGGATTGAGGAAGCGGCGAATCGGGTCCCAGTAATAGGGGATATCGTGGTTGCCGACCTCGACCGTGACGGGCGCGGCGAGACTTTTCAGCCAGGCACCGCCCGCCTCGAACTCCCGCGTGCGGGCACGCATCGTCAGGTCGCCCGTCATGATGACCGCATCGGGGCGTTCGGCCTCGACGCGTTCCTTGAACCAGGCGATCGCCTGTGGGTCTTCCTTGCCGAAATGGACGTCGCTGACGTGGAAAAGAACGGTCATCGCGCCTTACTTCCCGCTCGGCGCGATGCCGTCAACCCGGCCGGCATCAGGGCAGGTCGGCGAGAGCGGCAGGCTGATGGATCGGACAACCGTTGAATTGCCCCCGGTATTCGGCGGAATGGGCGTAGGTATCCTTGCGCGCCCGGTTGACGTTGCCGAGCGGGCGGTGCGCGGCGATACCATGCCAGATGCTGTAGGACAGCGCATCGTCGACCGCGTCGGAGCCGCCATGTTCCCATGACAGTTGTGGTGGCACGTCGAGTGTGGCGACGGTCTGGAACGGACTGTCTTCCTGCTTCCATTCCTTCGTCGGATCCTCGACCGGCATCGTATCCAAATCGCGGTTGAGCTGAACCCGCAATTCCCAAGTGCCGCCCTGTTCGATCAATACCTCGCGCACCACCTCGCGCAGCGCATCGGGGCGATCGGTGGTGGAGACGATATCACCGGTCAGCCGGGTCAGCGCCGGGCTGACCGGGGCCAGCTGGAATTTGGCGACATGATCGCCGTAGCGGAACGGCGTCTGGCTGAAATAGGTCTCGCCGAGTGGATGGACGTTGGCGGCCCCACCCATCTGCTTCAACGTCGCCGATTCCAGCCCGACCGCCTCCAGCGTCGCCTCGAACGCGCGGAGCACGCCGGACAGCAGCTTCTTGCCGCCTTCGGCCTTGTCGGTAGTGCCGGCCAGCAGCTTCAGGTTCTTCGAGAACGCCTTGGCGTCCGGTGCGGCGAAGACGGGCGCGTTGACCATGATGAAGTCCTGCGTCGTATCGCCTTCCGATCCCGGCAGTCGCTCCCCCTCTACCCCGATCACCTTCAGCGCCAGTCCGCGCGGCAGACCGATCGAATCGTCGAGGATGTCGCCGGGATTGGTCGAGAGGCGGATAATGGCTTCGTACCGGCCCGGCGCGGCGAACAAGCCCTGCGCCAGTTCCGGGGGCAGGCCCTCCGCAACGGTCAGCGTACCCTTGGCGATGCCATGCGCCTTGGCGTGAACGGCGCGGACGGCATGGCCATAATCCTGCGAGGTGGTGTCGAGGATCGACTGGAAGGATTCGTTGAGTTGGCCGATCACCTCGGCCTCATCCGGCTGGACGGTTTCCACCGCAGGATCGAACCGGACCGGGGGGTTGATGGCCATCAGGATTCCTTTCGTTTTCGAAAGGAGTTAACGGCCGCCCCGACCCCGTGTTCCGCGAACCGAAGCAATCGCCGCCGCCGCGTGCTGCCGCCAGCGATCGCCGGTGATGGCCCAGCCGAACCGGTCGTACAGGCAGGCGCCTGGCGGGGGCGGCGCGGCGAAATCATGATCGGGGGCGGCGCGCCACCGCTCGACGCGGGGCCGCCAGTCCTCGAACACGCCTGCCTGACTGGCATGCGCGGCCAGTGCCGCCTCGATCCGCGCGGCCTCTGCCGCATTAAGGGGCCGGACGTGTTCGGGATGTGCTGCATCAGGCCAGAATTCCGCCCAGATCCGCTCATCCCCGCGCAGGTGATAGCTGGGAAACTCGACCAGCGCCGGTGGCGGATCGAGACGATCGACCGCCAGCCGCACCGCGCAGGCGACTGCATCGTGATCGGGATGCCCACCCTCATAGGCATGGGTCGCGACCAGCGCGACGCCGGCCAGTTCATCGACGAGCCGATCGGCGATCGCGGCGATGCGCCGCACCGCATCCTGATCGGCAATGCCATGCCCGATCCTGCGGGGCCGTGCCGCCAGCGCGACCAGCGCGGCATCGACCTCGATCGCCCGCGCCGCCGCATAATCCACCCGCGTCGCGAAGCCGAGGCGCCGGGCATCGGTCATATCGCGGGGCGCGCTGTCAGTGACGTGGATCAGCAACGCATCGTCGGCGCGACCGAGCAGCGAGCCGGCAAACAGTGTCTCGTCATCGGCATGGGCGACGACGATCGCGACCGGTTCGGCGATGCGCCCGCCCCCGGCCAGCCGCACCGCCCATTCGTCCGCCGTCATCGGACGGATACGCCGCCCTTGATGACCGCGACGGGACGTTCGAGGACCCGGACATCGGCGAGCGGATCGCCATCGACCGCGACCAGATCGCCCCAGCGACCGACCGCGACCTGCCCGACATCGTCGCGGCCCAGCGCCAGCGCGGCATCGCTGGTGGCGCTGCGGATCGCCTCGATCGGGGTCATCCCCCATTCGACCATCTTGGCGAACTGCAACGCATTCTGGCCTGCGGGGAAGACCGCGCCGTTGTCGGTACCGAACACCATCTTCACCCCGGCGCGGTGGGCGTCGCGGAACGTTTCGCGCTGCTTGCGGCCGATCTGGCGTTCCTTTTCGAGCGACTCCTCATGCACGCCGTTCTTCGCGCCCTCGGCGAGGATGTAATCATCGTCATAGATATCCATCGAGAACCAGGCGCCACGCTCCTTCGCGAGTTTGAACGCGGCGGCATCGGCCAGGCTGGCATGTTCGATCGTATCGATGCCCGCGCGCAGCGCCTCCGTGATGCCGGCGGTGCCGTGCGCATGGGCGGCGACCTTCATTCCCAGCAGATGCGCCTCGTCCGCCACCGCCTTCATCTCGTCATAGCTCATCTGCTGCGCGCCGGGCGCGTCGGTGCGGGACAGGACGCCGCCGGTGGCGCAGATCTTGATGACCTGCGCGCCGTATTTCTTCTGGGTGCGAACCAGCCGGCGATACCCGTCGACCCCGTCGGCAACGGATGGGTTGCGGACGCCCTCGAAACTGGGGGGGAGTCCTTCGCTGCCGTCGCAATGCCCGCCGGTCGCGCCCAGTGCATAGCCGGCCGGCACGATGCGGGGACCGGGGACGTAGCCGGCATCGATCGCCTGTTTCAGCCCGACATCGTTGTAATCGGTCGAGCCGACGTTGCGGACGGTAGTGAAGCCCGCCGCCAGCATCGCCCGCGCATTGGCGACGCCGACCGCCTGCCAGAAGCTGTCGGTGTAATCGAGCCGGCGATAGCCGCTGATCCGGGCATCGGCATCGAGATGGACATGCATGTCGATCAGGCCGGGCAGCAGCGTCCTGCCTGGCAGGTCGATCCGTTCCGCACCCTGCGGGATGACGGGGCGGGCGCCGCCCCGGCCGGTGACGGCGGCGATGCGGCCGTCGGTGATGACGATCACCGGATCGTCGACCACGCGCCCCTTGTCGACATCGACCAGGCGGGCGGCGGTGACCACCACCGTCTTCGCCACCGCCGGCGCGGCCGCCATCCCCATCACCGTCACGCCCGCCAGCGCCATCAGCAGCGCCGCCATTTTCCGCGTCATTCGATACCCCTTTGCGATCGTTCGCGATCATGTCGCAGCCGCCCCCGATCGCCAAGCCCCATGGTCAGGCCATCCAGTCGGCATAGCTTTGCGGCGGCGGCGGCAGGACGATCCGCGCGATCCCGCCGATCGCGATCACCCCGGCCAGCACGGCGAGCAGCACGATCCGCCAGCGCCAGCGCCCGCGCCATGGCGTCCGGCCCAGCAGCACCAGCGCCAGCGCGGTCGCGACCATCGGCCACAGGTGATAGCGCAGATCGGAGGCGATGCTGACGACGGCGAAGCTGGCCTCCAGCGCCAGTGCGGACGCCAGCAGCGCCCGGGCGATCACGGCAGCGGGACCCGCAATCCGCCAGCCCGCGACGATCGCGATAGCCGCGACCGTGATCCACGCGATCGGCCACCCCGCCGGGGTTTCGGCGAGCCAGCCGGCCAGCCGTTCCCATTCGGTAGCCATGCCGCGCGGCTCCGCCAGTCCCAGATCGTTCGGCTCCGACCCGCCGGGCGGCGCGGCGCCGGGCCAGCGGAACGGCACCCACCAGCGATCGGTGGAGTTGAGATGCGCGAGCCGGTGCGCGGCGAAGGCGAGCGGGTGCGACACCGCCG
Source organism: Sphingomonas cynarae (assembly GCF_039537815.1). Taxonomy (NCBI): domain Bacteria; kingdom Pseudomonadati; phylum Pseudomonadota; class Alphaproteobacteria; order Sphingomonadales; family Sphingomonadaceae; genus Sphingomonas; species Sphingomonas cynarae. The sequence continues at coordinate 9,290 of NZ_BAABBF010000003.1, forward strand.
CCATGACGAGCTGCCCGTACAGCGCGCCAGCGGGCCGTCGCCACATCCGCACGGTGGCCGGTCCGCAGCCGGGCGCATCGCCGAGCCGGTCCCAGAAGAACGGCGTGACGCAACGATGCGCGACCAGCGCCCGCCCCTCTGCCGCAGTGAAGCCGGTGGCGCTTCCGTCCGTCCGCGCCGCGATGCCGGCCAGATCGTAGAATGGCTGGGTCTTCTCCACCCCGCTCGGCATCGCGCCCAGCAGGCGGTGGTTGATGGCCGGCGACAGCACCAATGTCGCCGCGACGACCGTCACGACGATGGCGAGGCGACGGATCGGGCCGGTCACCGCCAGTCCGGCGAGCAGCGGCGCGATGGCGAACACCATATTGGCGCGGGCCAGCAGCGCATAGAGCAGGATCGCAGCGACGATCGCCCGCGCCGGCCACGGCACCGTCCGGCCCGACAGCCGGTACGCGACGACGATGCCGACCGCCGCGACCAGCGCCGCGATCGCCTGCGCATCCTTCAACACCACGCCCTGCCAGCCGAGAAAGGGTGGCCACCAGCCGATCGCCGCGATCGCCAGCGCCGCCTGCGGACGCCCATGGCGAAGTAGCGCGGCGGCGATCAGGGCCAGCCCGATCACGTAACCGCCCAGTTGCAGGATCAGCATCGGCCCCGTCCCCGGCCCCAAGATCGCGATCAGGACCGACCAGAGCCGCGCCATGACCGGCGGATGCCAGTCGTCGTAGCGACCGTTCAGCGCCTGACCATATTGCAGGACGCTGTCATATTCGGCGATACCGGGCCAGAACAGCGCGAGCGCGGCAGCGAACGACAGGATCGCGGCGGGCGGGACGAGGCGGCGCGGGTCGCGCATCATGGTGCCGGATCGGACCTACCGGGACGACGGTACCGATCCCCCGAGCGTGGAAAGTCACATCGGAAAGTCACGAACGTCTCATCCTACAGGGGGTGTTCGCGACCGATTCCGGTGGTGTCCGGTGGTGAGAAAGAGCGGTCCTGTTTCGATAGCGTGGAGCGGCGGTGTAGGACACCCCCGGAGCGGAGCGGACCCGCGCCAAGCAACTGGGACGGCCTGTTCGTGCCATGACGGGAAAAGCCCGAAACCCTCCCCCTGCGTCTCGGTCTTCACGACAGCAGATGCCGGAAGGAACACGGCGTGACAACGGGGGGGGACGGGACGGGACGGCACGACGCCACCCCGCCCCGCCGTACCGCATCAGATATGGATGGCCCGCCCGTAGGCGCCCAGCACGCTCTCGTGCATCATCTCGCTCAGGGTCGGATGCGCGAAGACGGTTTCCATCAGTTCCTGCTCGGTCGTCTCCAGCTGGCGCGCGACGACATAGCCCTGGATCAGCTCGGTCACTTCCGCGCCGACCATATGCGCGCCGAGCAGTTCGCCGGTCTTGGCGTCGAACACCGTCTTCACGAAGCCTTCGGCCTCGCCCAGCGCGATCGCCTTGCCGTTGCCGATGAAGGGGAACTTGCCGACCTTCAGCTCGTAGCCGGCTTCCTTGGCCTTCGCCTCGGTCATCCCGACCGACGCGACCTGCGGGCGCGAATAGGTGCAGCCGGGGATGTTGCCCTTGTCCATCTGGTGCGGGCTGCCGCCGGCGATCTTCTCGACCGCGATCACGCCCTCGTGGCTCGCCTTGTGTGCCAGCCACGGGGCGCCGGTGACGTCGCCGATCGCCCAGATGCCGTCGACATTGGTCTGTCCGTAGCCGTTGGTCTTGATGTGGCCGCGATCGGTTTCGACGCCGAGCGCCTCCAGCCCGATCTCCTCGGTGTTCGGCACGATGCCGATCGCGACGATGACATGGCTGAACTCGGTCGTCTCGACCTTGCCGTCCTTGCCCTTGATCGATGCCTTCACCGACGATGCGCCCGGCTCGATCTTCTCGACGCCGGCGCCCTTCAGCAAGGTGATGCCCTGCTTGGTCAGCGCCTTGTCCATGAAGGCGGACACTTCCTCGTCCTCGACCGGCAGGATGCGCGGCAGCATCTCGACGATGGTCACGTCGGCGCCCATGTCGTTGTAGAAGCTGGCGAACTCGACACCGATCGCGCCCGATCCGATGACCAGCAGCTTGGTCGGCATCTCGGTCGGCACCATCGCGTGGCGATAGGTCCACACCCGCTTGCCGTCCGCCTTGGCGAAGGGCAGGTCGCGGGCGCGCGCGCCGGTAGCGACAATGATGTTCTTCGCCTCCAGCTCGACGGTCCTGTCGCCCTGCTTCACCGACAGCTTGCCCTTGGCGGTGATCGTGCCGACGCCCTCGTGGACGGCGACCTTGTTCTTCTTCATCAGGCCCTTGACGCCGGCATTCAGCTGGCCCGCCACCTTGCGGCTGCGATCGACGATCTTGCCGAGGTCGAAACCGGGCTTCTCGCACGACAGACCGTAGGAATCGGCATGGGTCATGTAATGATAGATTTCCGACGTGCGCAGCAGCGCCTTGGTCGGGATGCAGCCCCAGTTGAGGCAGATGCCGCCCAGCCGCTCGCGCTCGACGATCGCGGTCTTCAGCCCCAGTTGCGCGGCGCGGATCGCGGCGACATAGCCGCCAGGGCCGGAACCGAGGATGATGAGGTCGTAGGTCTCAGCCACGTGGGGTCTTCCTTCTCAGCGTCCGGCGTTCGCCGGCAATTACGGATTGGGGGCGGGATCGACCGCGGGCACGCGCCGCGGCTGGCGATCCTCGCCGATCGCGACGAAGGTGAACTTGGCCTCCGTCACCTTGTAACTGCGGTCGTCGTGACGGGCGCGGCGCCAGCTTTCGACCTCGATCGTCATCGACGTGCGGCCGACCTTCGCCAGCGTGGCATAGACCGACACCTCGTCACCGACGACGACCGGGCGGTGGAAGGTCATCCCCTCCACCGCGATCGTGACCGCGCGACCGTGGCTGTGGCGCGACGCGACCGAGCCGGCGGCCGAATCCATCATGCTCATCAGCCAGCCGCCGAAGATGTCGCCATAGGGATTGGTATCCGCCGGCATCGCGATCACGCGGACCGCCGGCAACCCTTCGGGCGGCATCTCGTCGGGATGGACGTCCATCGCCGGGATCAGGCGAGCATGCCGAGCGGCCGCTCGACCAGTTCCTTGAACATCTTCATCAGCTCGGCCCCGTCGGCCCCGTCGATCGCGCGGTGATCGAAGCTGCCGGTCGCCGACATGACGGTGGCGACGCCCAGTTCGCCATCGACGATATAGGGTCGCTTCTCACCCGCGCCGATCGCCAGGATCATGCCCTGCGGCGGGTTGATGACCGCCTCGAACTGCTTGATCCCGAACATGCCCATGTTGCTGATCGAGGCGGTACCGCCCTGGAATTCCTCCGGCTTCAGCTTGTTGTCACGGGCGCGGGCGGCGAGGTCCTTCACCTCCGTGGAGATCGCGGACAGCGACTTGGTGTCGGCTTCCTTCACGATCGGGGTGATGAGGCCCGACGGCGTCGACACCGCGACCGAGATGTCGGCGCGCTTGAAGGTGACGAGCTGGTCCGGCGTGAACATCACGTTGCACTTCGGCACCGCCATCAGCGACACCGCCAGCGCCTTCACCAGCAGATCGTTGACCGACAGCTTGACGCCACGGCTTTCCAGCGAGGCGTTCAGCTCGCCGCGCAGCTTCATCAGCGCGTCGAGGCGCACGTCCACCGTCAGGTAGATGTGCGGCACCGTCTGCTTCGATTCGGTCAGGCGGCGCGCGATCGTCTTGCGCATGTTCGACAGCTTGGCCGTCTCGTGCGGGATATCGGGGATCGCGGCGGGCTTGGCCGCCGGTGCGGGCGTGGCGGCGGCAACGGGCGCGTCGGCCGCAGCAGCCTGCGTCGCGGGCTTGGCGCCGGGCTTGGCATTGTCGACGTCCGCCTTGACGATGCGGCCATTGGGGCCGGAGCCCGACACGGCGGCAAGATCGAGACCCTTGGCCTCCGCCAGCCGGCGGGCGAGCGGGCTGGCCTTCACGCGGTCGCCCGCACCCTTTGCGGGGGCGGCGTTCGCGGTACCGGCCTTGGCAGGACCGGCATCGGCGGGGCGGCCGTGATCCTCGGCCTGTGTCTCGGTACGGGGGGCGGCATCGCCCTCGTTACCTTTGGCGTTGGGATCGGCGGGGTCGGGGCTGCCCTTGAACTGCGTATCGGCGGGCTGCGGCGTTTCCGCCTTCGCGGCCGGCGCGTCGACCGCGGATGCGTCCTCGCCCTCCTCGACCAGGATCGCGATGACGGTGCCGACCTTCACATTGTCGGTACCCTCGGCCACCAGCACCCGGGCGACGACGCCTTCGTCGACCGCTTCGAATTCCATCGTGGCCTTGTCGGTTTCGATCTCGGCCATGATGTCGCCGGACTTGAGGGTATCACCCTCTTTCACCAGCCATTTGGCCAGCGTGCCCTCTTCCATCGTCGGCGACAGCGCGGGCATCTTGATCTCGATCGGCATGAATGTCCTCGGGCGTTCCGTATCAGGCCGCTTCTCTCGCGCCCCCGCTCGCCCCGGTCAACCCCGCGCGCTTGCATGACCGCCGATCGACCGGCAGACAGGAGCGGCAAGGGCCGCGATTTGGGGGAGCGCACATGCGGATATATCTGGTGGTGATCGATGAAAGCCCCGAAGCCGAGATCGCGCTCCGCTTCGCCGCGCGGCGGGCGGTGAAGACCGGGGGCGGCGTGGAGATACTGGCGCTGTTGCCCCCGCAGGAGTTCATCGCGTTCGGCGGGGTGCAGGCGACGATCGAGGAGGAGGCGCGCCATCAGGCCGAAGCGCTGGTCGAACGCGCGGCGGGGGCGCTGTTCGTCGAATCGGGGCTGACCCCCGCGATCACCGTGATGGAGGGCGAAGGGCCGAAGGTGATCCGCGACGTGATCGCGGGCAACGGCCAGATCGCGGCGCTGGTGCTGGGCGCGGCGGCGTCGGGCGCACCGGGCGCGCTGGTCACCGCCTTCACCGGCGCGGACGCGGGTGCCCTGAGGGTGCCGATCATGGTCGTACCCGGATCGCTCAGCCCGGAGGAGATCGACCGGCTGAGTTGAAGCCGGTCCGGCCCTGTCGCCATATCGTCTTCATATCGCCACGGACCTGTCTTCATTTCGCAACGCCCGCGTCATCGTGAGCGGCCAATGCCCGGAACGCTACTCTTCCGGGGAACCTTTCTGCGATGACCGATTTCTTGACGGCTTCCGGCTATGACGATGGTGATATCGACACCAATCGATCCGCCAACCCCCATATGAACGAGCTGATCGCCAGCCGTTATTCGCGGCGGCAGACGCTGCGCGGCGGCCTGTCGGCGATGACGGCGGCGGTGTTCGGGGGCATGTTGCTGACCGGCTGCGACGACGACGAGGGCGGCGACACGGTGACGGTCGGGGCGAGCGGCACCGGCACCGTCACCGCCGGGCGCACCGTGACGCTGACCGGCACCACCAGCGGCGCCGTCGCGAGCAGCGTCGCCTGGACGCAGGTGAGCGGCCCGACCGTGACGCTGGCGAATGCCGCCACCCAGACCGCGAGCTTCACCGCCCCCGGCGTGGCGACCGCAACGCCGCTGGTGTTCCGCTTCACCGCCAACAGCAGCGACGGCACCCCCAGCATCGCGGACACCACCGTGACGGTGCAGCCGGCGGTGCTGGGCTTCACCGCCGTGCCCAAGAGCCTGGCGGATGTGGTGTCGGTGCCCGAGGGCTATGCCGTCACCGTGCTGTACCGGCTGGGCGATCCGATCGCGTCGAGCGTCGCGGCCTATGCCAATGACGGCACCGACGTGAACTTCGCCCAGCGCGCGGGCGACCATCATGACGGCATGAGCTATTTCGGGCTCGCCGCGACGGGCAATACCCCGGACGCCAACAGCAGCAGCCGCGGCCTGCTGGTGATGAACCACGAGAACATCACCGAATCCTACCTGCACCCGAACGGTCCGACCAACCTGGCGAACGGCCCGCGCCCGGCGGCCGAGGCGATCAAGGAGATCGAGGCGCACGGCGTGTCGGTGATCGAGGTATCGCGCAGCACGGCAGGCGCCTGGACCTATAACCAGGCATCCGCGCTCAACCGCCGCATCACCCCCAATACGCCGATGTCGTTCAGCGGCCCGGCACGCGGCACGCCGGTGCTTCGTACCCGCCAGTCGCCCGACGGCACCACCGGCCGCGGCACCATCAACAACTGCGCCAACGGCACGATGCCGTGGCACACCTATCTGACCTGCGAAGAGAATTGGGCCGGATATTTCCGTCGTGCCAATGGCGATGTGGCGGCACGGGTTGCAGCCGGACGGGGTAAGGAGAACGCCTCGCTCGCCCGCTACGGGATTGGACCCTCTTCATCGGCTGCCGGTCGTCTGGGTAACTATCTCTGGTCGACCGCGACGCCGACCGATGCCAGCAGCACCGTGTTCGCCCGCTGGAATGCCAATGTCGTCGCCGACGCGCCGACCGACGGCACCGGCGATTTCAGCCACGAGCCGTTCCAGCTCGGCTGGGTGGTAGAGATCGATCCGTTCGACCCCGCCTCCACGCCGCGCAAGCGCACCGCGCTCGGTCGCATGAACCATGAAGGCTGCGAAATCGGCCGCACCATCGCCGGGGTGAAGCCCGCCTTCTACATGGGCGACGACGCGCAGAACGAATATCTCTACAAGTTCGTCTCCGCGACGCCATGGTCGGCGGCGGACGCCAATGCCACCAACCGGCTGTCGATCGGCGACAGATATCTCGACAGCGGCACGCTGTACGTCGCCAAGCTGAACGCGGACGGCAGCGGCCAGTGGCTGCCGCTGGTGTTCGGGCAGAACGGCCTGACCGCTTCAAACGCCACCTACCCCTTCGCCGATCAGGCGGACGTGCTGGTCAACACCCGCCTCGCCGCCGACGTGCTGGGCGCGACGCGGATGGACCGGCCGGAATGGACCGCGGTCAACCCGGCGACGGGCGAGATGTACCTGACGCTGACCAACAACTCGTCGCGTACCACCACGGGCACCAACGCGGTCGATGCCGCCAACCCGCGCGCCTATACCGATCCCAAGGTCGATGGCCGCGGCCCCAGCACCGGCAACGTCAACGGCCATGTCATCCGCCTGCGCGAGGCGGGCGACACGTCGGAGGCGACCAGCTTTACCTGGGATATCTATGCCTTCGGTGCGGGCAGCGACCTGGATCCGACCAACATCAACCTGTCGGGGCTGGATGCGACCAACGACTTCTCGTCGCCCGACGGGCTGTGGTTCGGCCTGAACAGCAACGCCACCGGCCAGGGTACGCCGGTGATGTGGATCCAGACCGACGACGGTTCCTATACCGATGTCACCAACTGCATGATGCTGGCCGCGATCCCCGGCAGGGTCGGCGACGGCGGCACCCGCTCCGTCACCAGCACGCTGAATGGCACTGCCACGGTGACCACGCGGATCGGCAAGGCACCGGGCGCGACGCTGCGCCGTTTCCTGGTCGGGCCGAAGCAGTGCGAGATCACGGGCATCCATTCCACCCCGGATGGCCGCTCGGTATTCGTCAACATCCAGCATCCGGGCGAAGGCGGCAGCCCGACCGCGATCAGCAGCAGCTGGCCCGCGAGCCAGGCCGGTACGGTGGCCACCCCGTCGCGCCCCCGCTCCGCCACGATCGTCATCACCAAGACCGATGGCGGCCTGATCGGGCTGTAATCGACATCATCCGATGACGGCAGGAAAGCCGCCCCCTCTCCCCGGCGGAGAGGAGGCGGCTTTTTCGTTTCCGGACGACTCGCGCGTGACCGGCGCACAAAAAAAGGGGCCGCGTACCCGGCGGTACGCGGCCCCTTTCCCTGACCCCCGCGATCAGGCGAAGGCGACGACCGCCCGACGACGGCGCAACGCCGCGCCCGCCAGGCCGAAGCCGGTCAGCATCAGTGCCCAACTCGCCGGCTCGGGCACCGCCGATACCGGCGCCGCGAGGACCGAGACGTCGTCGATCGCCAGCCCGTCATCGGCAAAACTGGCATCCAGATCGACCCAGCGGAAGGCGAAGGTCGAACCGGCCGCGATGTCGAGGTTGGAGATCGTCGCGGAGATCGCGGTGCGGTTGGCGGCAAGGTTGCCGTTGAGCGCGCCCACCGTCGTCGACACGGAGGGCGAAACGAACGCCAGACCGTTCACGGTGGTCCACGACCCCGTGTCGAGGCCGCCCGCCGCGAGCCGGTACTGGAACGCCAGACCGTCCGTCTGCCGCGGGGTGTCGCCACGGCGCCACTGTTCACCGGTGTACGACACCGTCAGCGAATCGATCACCGAACCCAGCGCGTTGGTGAACAGCGCACCGATATAAACAGGCTGGAGGTTGCCGCTGGTCAGGCTGCCGAGCGCCCGCTCCGTACTGCCGGTCGACCCGAAGCTGTAGACGTTGCCGCCGTTCGCGCTGCCGGTGCCGACCGCATAGGTCTGGTTCGCGTTGCTGCCGTTCTCGCTGACCTGCCAGCCCAGGGGCAAGGCGGTGCCGGTGGCGCCGGTGCTGGCCAGCGTGTCGAAATTCTGCGTGTAGGTGGTCGAACCCAGTGCGATCGGCGCAGGATTGTTCGGATAGACGGTGGCACCGGCGGTGCCGGCCAGCGCGGTGCCGGCGATCGCGACGGCAAACGCCGCAAGACGAATGTTCATGCTAACCCCTTTGGTGACGCGGCCCTGCGACCGCGATCAAGGTAATTAGACATTAACCGTGACGCTTCGGCGTCACCCGTCTTGATGCGGGTCAGGTCAGCCGAACGGCAGCGCCGGCATACCCGACTCGAACGACAGCAGATATTGCTTGGCGGTCAGGCCACCCGCGAATCCGGTCAGCCGGCCACCGCTACCGATGACGCGGTGGCACGGCACGACGATCGACAGGGGATTACGGCCGTTGGCGGCACCCACCGCCCGAACCGCCGCAGCGCTGTCGATCTGCGCGGCGATGGCGGCATAGCTGCGCGTCTCGCCATAAGGGATCGTCTGCAAGGCGAGCCAGACCCGCCGCTGGAACGGTGTACCGTAGAATGCGAGCGGCAGGTCGAAGTGCCGCCGACGGCCGGCGAAATAGGCGGCGAGCTGGATCGCCGCTTCCGCCAGCACCGGCTCTGTCGGATGGTCATACAATGGCGGCAGGCGGACCCGGCCGGCACGATCATCCGGCCACAACACCGCGACCAGCCGGCCCTGATCGGCGACCAGCGTCAGCGCACCGACCGGGCTGGCGACCGTCCGCGCCGGCAACGATACTGCCGGCGCGTGACGATCGCCCATCGGGGTCACGCGTCGAGGATCGCCGCGATCTGGCCGCCGACCACATCCATATCAGCCATGCCATCGACCCGACGGACGAGATTGCGGCTTTCGTAGAAAGGCAGGATCGGCGCGGTCTTCGCACGATATTCCGCCATCCGCGTCGATACCGTCTCGGCATTGTCGTCAGGCCGGCGCTTGAACTCGGTCGACCCGCAGACATCGCAGACGCCATCGGTCGCCGGCTGCTTGAACCGGTCGTGATAGCCCGTACCGCAGCTGGCGCAGGTGTAACGGCCGACGATCCGCTCGATCAGCGCCGCCTCGTCTACGTCCAGTTCGATGACATAATCGAGCTGCTGGCCGCGTTCGGTGAGCAACAGGTCGAGTGCCTCGGCCTGTGCCGCGGTGCGGGGGTAGCCATCGAAGATGGCACCGCTGGCGACACCCTCGTCCAGCCGTTCGCCGATCAGCGCGGAGACGATGGCATCGGATACCAGTTCACCCGCATCCATCACCGCCTTCGCCTGCATGCCCACCGGCGTGCCCGCCTTCACCGCGGCGCGCAGCATGTCACCGGTCGACAGCTGCACCATGCCACGTTCGGCCACCAGACGGGCCGCTTGCGTACCCTTGCCCGCGCCCGGCGGCCCCAACAGGATGATGTTCATTCCGGCTTCTCCCCTGATCCGCCGCGCTCAGCGCAGGCGGCCGCCCTTCAGCTTCGCCTTCTTGATAAGGTCACCATATTGGTGCGCCAGCAGATGCGACTGGATCTGCGTGACGGTATCCATCGTCACGTTGACGACGATCAGCAAGCTGGTGCCGCCCAGATAGAACGGGATCGACAAGGCCGACACCAGATATTCCGGCAACAGGCAGATCACCGTCAGATACGCCGCACCGATCACGGTGATCCGCGTGAGCACGTAATCGAAGTAGTTCTCGGTATTCTTGCCGGGGCGGATGCCGGGCACGAACCCGCCATAGCGCTTCAGATTGTCCGCCGTCTCTTCCGGATTGAACACCACCGCGGTGTAGAAGAACGAGAAGAAGATGATGCCGGCGGCATAGAGCGCCATGTACACCGGGCTGCCGTGCTGGAGCCACTGGTTCAGGCTGATGATGAAATCACCCCAAGCGCTTTCGCCCGCCACGCGCTGTCCCGCGAACTGCGAGATGGTCAGCGGCATCAGCAGCAGCGACGAGGCAAAGATCGGCGGGATCACGCCTGCGGTGTTGATCTTCAGCGGCAGGTGGCTGCGATCGGCCTGCATCCCGCGCTGCGTCTGCCGCTTGGGATACTGGATCAGGATGCGACGCTGCGCCCGCTCCATGAAGCAGATGAACAGGATCAGGCCCACGACGGCGATGACGATCCCGATCAGCTTGATCGGATCGAGGCTGCCGGTGCGGCCACCCTCCAGCAGGTTGACCAGCGTGGTCGGCAAATGCGCGACGATGCCCGCCATGATAATGAGCGACACGCCGTTGCCGATACCGCGGCTGGTGATCTGCTCACCCAGCCACATCAGGAACATCGTGCCGCCGATCAGACTGACGACCGCGTTGATGCGAAACAGCATCCCCGGCTCGATCACCGCCTGCACGCCGTTCGACGCGCCCAGCGCCTCAAGACCCACGGCGATGAAATAGCCCTGGATGGCCGTCAGCAGCACCGTGCCGTAGCGGGTGTACTGGTTCAGCTTCTTGCGGCCGCTCTCCCCCTCCTTCTTGATCGCGGCGAGCTGCGGCGACAGCGAGGTCGCGAGCTGCACCACGATCGAGGCGGTGATGTACGGCATCACGCCCAGCGCGATCAGCGACATGCGGCTGAGCGCACCGCCCGAAAAGGTGTTGAAGAAATCGAGCACACCGCCCGTCGTCCGCTGGCTGAGCAGCCCGAGCGCGGTCGGGTCGATACCCGGCAGCGGCACGAAACTGAGCAGACGGAACACGATCAGCGCGCCGATCGTGAACCACAGCCGCTTCTTGAGGTCGGTCGCCTTGGCGAACTTCGCCAGGTTGATGCTTTGCGCCATCTGGTCGGCTGCGGATGCCATTCGATCACATGTCCTGGAAACAAGAGCGGCGGGTAAGCGTTCTACCGCCCCCGCCGCTCATATAGTCGTCGTGCGAGGCTTGTCTAACCTCGGCGGACATAATCCGTCCCGGCGATCGCCGGCATCCAGTTCGGGCGGCCCGATGCTGGAACCCGGCACGGGCCGGGACGGAGCATGGGGTTCACGCCTTGAACGACGCTTTGTGCGCCGCGCGCTCCTTGTACTTCACGCCCTTCTTGGCGGCGGCCTTCTCGGCGGCGGGCACGACGTGGATCACGTCGACCTTGCCACCGGCCTTCTCGACCGCCTCGATCGCGCCCTTCGACGCGCCGGCAACGGTGAACGACAGCACGGTGGTCAGTTCGCCCTTGGCGAGCAGACGCACACCGTCCTTGCCGCCGCGCGCCAGATTGGCGGCCTTCAGCGCCGTATGGTCGAGCGTCGCGCCGGCCTCGATCTTGCCGGCATCGACCGCCTTCTGGATCGCGCCGAGGTTCACCTCGGCATAATCCTTGGCGAAGATGTTGTTGAAGCCGCGCTTCGGCAGCCGCATGTGCAGCGGCATCTGACCGCCTTCGAAGCCGGCGATGGACACGCCCTCGCGGCTCTTCTGGCCCTTCTGGCCGCGCCCGCCGGTCTTGCCCTTGCCGGAACCGATACCGCGTCCGACGCGGATCTTGGACTTGCGGGCACCCTGGTTGTCGCGGAGTTCGTTGAGCTTCATGATATGCACTCGCTTTCGCTTTTGTCGCGCTGATGGAAAGAAGAAGGGGGCCGTCTAGCCCCCTTCCCCGTATTTGTCACCGATGAAGAGAGGGCTCAGCCCTGCACTTCGACCATGTGCTGCACCTTGCGGATCATCCCGCGGACCTCGGGGCTGTCCTGCAGCTCCGACACCTTGTGCATCTTGTTGAGCCCCAGGCCGATCAGCGTCGCGCGCTGATCACCGGTGCGACGGATCGGCGATCCGGTCTGCTTGATCTTGATGGTCGCCATCGCCTGTTACTCCACCAATGCCGCGGCTTCGACCTCGGCGGTCTGTGCCGTAGCACCCGCGCCGCGGCCGAGCAGGTCGGCGATCTTCTTGCCACGACGCTGCGCGACGGACTTGGGCGAAGTCTGGTCGCCCAGCGCCTCGAACGTCGCACGGATCATGTTGTACGGGTTCGACGTGCCCACCGACTTCGTCACCACGTCGGCGACGCCGAGCGATTCGAAGATGGCGCGCATCGGGCCACCGGCGATGATGCCCGTGCCCTGCGGCGCCGAGCGCAACGTCACGCGGCCGGCACCGAAGTGGCCGTTGGCGTCATGATGCAGCGTGCGGCCATCCTTCAGGGGAACGCGGACCATCGCCTTCTTGGCGGCTGCCGTCGCCTTGGAGATGGCTTCCGGCACTTCACGCGCCTTGCCATGACCGAAGCCGACCCGGCCCTTGCCGTCGCCCACAACGACCAGCGCCGCGAAGCCGAAGCGCTTGCCGCCCTTCACCGTCTTCGAGACGCGGTTGATGTGAACCAGCTTCTCGATCAGCTCTTCGCCGCCGTCGTCTGCACCGGGACCGCCACGACCGCGATTGTCGCGACCGCCGCGACCGCCATCACGACCGCCACGATTGCCGCCGGGACCACCGCCACGGTTGCCACCGGGGCCGCCGCGACCGCCACCGGGACCACCGCGACCGCGACCACCGCCGCCACCGCCCTGATAACCGCCGGTGTTACCCTGCGGCGCATTGCCCTGGGGCTGCGCGTCCTGCTGCGGAGCGCCTTCAGGCGAACCCGCCTGCTGGTTGTTCTCGTCAGCCATTCTCAGAACTCCAATCCGGCTTCGCGCGCGGCTTCGGCCAGCGCCTTCACACGCCCGTGGAACAGGAAGCCGCCACGATCGAACACGACCTGCGTCACGCCGGCCGCCAGGGCCGCTTCCGCGACGCGCTTGCCGACCTCGGATGCCGCGGCGACGTTGGCGCCCGACTGGTCACGCGCGGTGAGCGTCGAGGCGGCAGCGACCGTGTGGCCCTGCTTGTCGTCGATCACCTGCGCATAGATGTGCTTGCCGGAGCGATGCACGGAGAGCCGCGGCCGGGTGCCCGAACGCGCGCGCAGCGCAGTGCGGTTGCGCCGACGGCGCTTCTCGAAGAGTGTCATACCCTTGGACATTACTTCTTCTTCCCTTCCTTGCGGAAGATGAACTCGCCGTCGTACTTGATGCCCTTGCCCTTGTACGGCTCGGGCTTGCGCCAGCGACGGATCTCGGCGGCCAGCTGGCCGACCTTCTGCTTGTCGGCGCCCGAAATCTCGATCGTCGTATTGTCGGGCGTCTTGACCTCAAGACCCTCCGGCACGGCGACATCGACATCGTGGCTGTAGCCGAGCTGCAGCTTCAGGTTGCGGCCCTGTGCCGCAGCACGGTAGCCGACGCCGGTGATGAGCAGCTTCTTGGTGAAGCCCTCGGTCACGCCGGTCACAAGGTTCTGGACCAGCGTGCGCTGCATGCCCCAGAACGCGCGGGCCTGCTTGCTGTCGTTGGCGGGCTGCACCGAAATGCCGCCATCCTCGATTTCATAGCTGATCTCGTCGCGCATCGCGAGGGTCAGGCTGCCCTTGGGCCCCTTCACCGTCATGCGCTTGCCCTCGATCGAGGCGGTGACGCCTGCCGGTACGGAGACCGGCTTCTTGCCGATACGGCTCATCAGAAGACCTCCGCGAGGACTTCGCCACCGACATTCTGCTCACGCGCTTCCGCGTCAGACAGAACGCCGTTCGGCGTCGAGACGATGGTGATGCCGAGGCCGTTCATGACCCGCGGCAGTTCCTGCGAACCGGAATAGACCCGGCGGCCGGGCTTCGAGACGCGCGCGACATGCTTGATCGCGGGCTGGCCCTCGAAATACTTGAGCTCGATGCGCACGCCAGCGGCGGGGCCCATCTGCTCTTCGGAATAGCCGCGGATATAGCCTTCGCGCTGCAGCACATCGAGCACGCGGACGCGCAGCTTGGACGCTGGCGAGAGGACGGAGTCCTTCTTCGCGCGCTGGCCATTGCGGATACGGGTGAGCAGGTCACCCAGGGGATCGGTCACTGCCATGATAATTCCTTACCAGCTCGACTTCGTGACGCCGGGGATCAGGCCCTTGTTGGCCAGATCGCGCAGCATGATACGGCTGAGCCGGAACTTGCGGTAATAAGCGCGCGAACGGCCGGTCAGTTCGCACCGGTTACGGATGCGCGTCGGGTTCGCATTGCGCGGCAGTTCGGCCATCTTCAGGCGCGCGATGAGACGATCGGTCTCGTCGAGCGACTTGTCGTTGGCCATCGCCTTCAGCTTCGCCAGCTTGGGAGCGTACTGCTTCACCAGCTGCTTGCGACGCTCGTTCTTGTTGATCGAACTCAGTTTCGCCATGGACTTAAGCTCTTCCTTGAAAGCCCTCTCCCGCATCGGGGAGAGGGGGTAGATGTCAGGCCGCCTTCTTCTCTTCGGCGGCTTCCTCGATCGGGAACGGGAACCCGAACAGACGGAGCAACTCGCGCGCCTCGTCGTCCGTCTTCGCCGTGGTGGTGACGATCACATCCATGCCACGCACCTTGTCGATGCGGTCATAGTTGATCTCGGGGAAGATGATCTGTTCCTTGATGCCGCAAGCATAGTTGCCGCGCCCATCGAAGCTCTTGGCGTTCAGCCCGCGAAAATCGCGGACGCGCGGCAAGGCGATCGTGATGAAGCGATCGAGGAACTCGTACATGCGCTCACGGCGAAGGGTGACCTTCACGCCGATCGGCATGCCCTCACGCAGCTTGAACTGCGCGATCGACTTCTTCGCCTTGGTGATGACGGGCTTCTGGCCCGCGATCAGCTCCATTTCGGACGCGGCCTGCTCGACGCGCTTCTTGTCCTGCGTCGCCTCGCCAACGCCCATGTTCAGGACGATCTTGTCGAGACGCGGAATTTCGAGGACGTTCTTGTAGCCGAACTTCTCGACCATCGCCTTGACGATGGTTTCCTCGTAAATGCCCTTCATCCGGGGCTTGTAGGCATCAGCCATCGATCTTCTCCCCGGTCTTGACCGCGACGCGGACCTTCTTGCCGTCCTGCGTCTCGAAACGAACGCGCGTCGGCTTGCCGTCGGCGGTCACGTGCGCAACCTTGCTGACGTGCAGCGGCGCCTCGATCTTCTCGAGACCGCCCTGCGGGTTCGCCTGGGTCGGCTTGCGATGACGGGTCGCGACGTTCACGCCGCCCACGATCACCTTGCCATCCTTCGGCATCGACTGGGTCACGGTGCCCGTCTTGCCCTTGTCCTTGCCGGACAGGACGACGACCTGGTCACCCTTCTTGATCTTCGCGGCGGCCATTACAGCACCTCCGGCGCAAGCGAAATGATCTTCATGTGCTTCTTGCCACGCAGCTCGCGCACGACCGGACCGAAGATACGGGTGCCGATCGGCTCCTCGTTCTTGTTGACCAGGACGGCGGCATTGCCATCGAAGCGGATGGTCGAGCCATCGGCACGATGGATGTCCTTGGCGGTGCGGACGATGACGGCGCGATGCACGTCACCCTTCTTCACCTTGCCACGGGGTGCTGCTTCCTTGATGCTGACGACGATGACGTCGCCCACGGTAGCCGTGCGACGCTTCGAGCCACCCAGCACCTTGATGCACTGCACCCGCTTCGCGCCGCTGTTGTCAGCGACGTCGAGATTGGATTGCATCTGGATCATAGATCCATATTCCTTCTCGCTATGGGGTGGATTCCGACCCAGCCCCGCCTCAAAAATAACGACCCCCGGCGCGAACTTCCGATGAAGTCCGGCACCAGGGGGAGCGGCCCCTTAACCGCTCCGGTGGCGGGGCGCAAGGGCCCCGCCCTCCGGCTTACGCGTCGACGTCGACCCGGTCGGGCGTCGCGTGCGTGTTGACGCGATCGAGAACCTTCCACGTCTTCAGCTTGGAGATCGGGGCGACCTCCTCGATGCGAACGGTCTCGCCGGCCTTGTACTCGTTGCCCTCGTCATGGGCATGATACTTCTTCGAACGGCGGATGATCTTGCCGTAGAGCGGGTGCTTAACCTTGCGCTCCACGTTCACCACCACGGTCTTGTTGCCCTTGTCGGACACGATCAAGCCGGTCAGCACGCGCTTTGGCATGTGCTCGTTTCCTTACTTGGCCGGCACGGCGGCGGACCGCTGTGCCTGCATGGTCTTGATGCGTGCGATGTCGCGACGGACCTCGCGGACGCGGCTCGGCTTTTCCAGCTGGTTCGTCGCCGCCTGGAAGCGGAGATTGAACTGCTCGCGCTTGAGCTGGCCGAGCTGTTCGGACAGCTGGTCGTCGCTCTGGCCGTTGAAATCGGTCTTGGCCATTACTCGCCTCCGAGATGCGAGGTGTCGCCGAGGCGGGCGACAACCTTTACCTTGATCGGCAGCTTCATCGCCGCCCGCTCGAACGCCTCAGCGGCGATCTTGCCCTCGACGCCGTCGAGCTCGAACAGAATCCGGCCCGGCTTCACGCGTGCCGCCCAGAACTCCGGCGAACCCTTACCCGAGCCCATGCGGACTTCGGCAGGCTTGCCCGAGACGGGGACGTCCGGGAAGATACGGATCCACAAACGCCCCTGACGCTTGATGTGACGCGTGATCGCGCGGCGGGCCGCCTCGATCTGGCGCGCGGTGATCCGCTCCGGCTCCATCGCCTTCAGGCCGTAGGACCCGAAGTTGAGCGAGAAACCGCTCTTGGCGTCACCGGAAATCTTTCCCTTGAACGCCTTGCGGAACTTTGTCTTTTTCGGTTGCAGCATGTCTGTTCCTGCCCCTTAGCGGCGATCGTCGCGCGCAGGGCGCACGCCGGAGGTCTGGGCCTCCATCATCAGCCGATCGGTCGCCATCGGGTCATGGCCGAGAATCTCGCCCTTGAAGACCCAGACCTTGACGCCGCAAACACCGTAGGAGGTGTGCGCCGTGGCTTCCGCATAATCGATGTTGGCGCGCAGCGTATGCAGCGGCACCCGGCCCTCACGATAGCTCTCGGACCGGGCGATTTCCGCCCCGCCGAGACGGCCACCGCAATACACCTTGATGCCGTCGGCACCCAGACGCATCGCGGACTGCACCGCACGCTTCATCGCGCGGCGGAACGCGATACGGCGCTCCAACTGGTCGGCGATGCCCTGCGCGACCAGACGCGCATCGACTTCGGGCTTGCGGATCTCGACGATGTTGAGCGAGACGTCGGACGAGGTCATCGCCCCGATCGTCTTGCGCAGCTTCTCGATGTCGCCACCCTTCTTGCCGATGATGACACCGGGACGGGCCGCGAAGATCGAGATGCGGGCCAGCTTGGCCGGACGCTCGATCACCACCTTGGAGATCGCGGCCTGCGGCAGCGTCTTCATGATGAAGCGGCGGATTTTCAGATCCTCCAGCAGCAGCCGACCATAGTCGGCGCCTTCGGCGAACCAGCGGCTGTCCCAGGTGCGGTTGATCTGCAGCCGCATACCGATCGGGTTGCTCTTGTGACCCATTATGCTTCTTCCTGCTCGCGCACCACGATGCGCAGACGGCTGAACGGCTTCAGGATGCGCGTCGACTTGCCGCGACCGCGGGTCGCGAAACGCTTCATCGTGATCGACTTGCCGACCGACGCCTCGGCGACGACGAGCGCGTCGACATCGAGGTTATGGTTGTTTTCGGCATTGGCGATGGCCGAGGCCAGCACCTTGCGTGCGTCGATCGCCATGCCCTTGGTCGAGAAGGCGAGGATGTTCAGCGCATCCGATGCCTTCTTGCCGCGGATAAGGCCGGCAACGAGGTTAAGCTTCTGGGCCGAGCCGCGAATCTGCGTACCGACCGACAGTGCTTCCTTGTCGCCAACCCGACGGGGAGCTGCTTGCTTGGACATCAGCGCTTGCCCTTCTTGTCAGCGGCGTGGCCGGGGAAATAGCGCGTCGGCGCGAATTCACCCAGCTTCATGCCGACCATATCCTCGTTCACCGTGACGGGAACGAACTTGCGGCCATTGTACACGTTAAACGTGAGTCCTACGAACGACGGCAGGATGGTGGAGCGACGCGACCAGGTCTTGATCGGAGCGCGGCCACCGGAGTCCTGCGCGGTTTCGGCCTTCTTGAGAAGGCTCAGTTCGACGAACGGGCCTTTCCAGACTGAACGAGCCATGTGTTAGCCCTTCCTCTTCGTCGAATGACGCGACCGGATGATCATCTTGTCGGTCGACTTGTTATGACGGGTGCGCGCACCCTTCGTCGGCTTGCCCCACGGCGTGACCGGATGACGGCCGCCCGAGGTCCGGCCTTCACCACCGCCGTGCGGATGGTCGACCGGGTTCTTGGCGACGCCGCGGGTCAGCGGACGCTTGCCCATCCAGCGCGAACGCCCGGCCTTGCCGAGGTTCTGGTTCTGGTTGTCCGGGTTCGACACCGCACCGACCGTCGCCATGCACTCGCCATGGATGTAGCGCTGCTCGCCCGAGTTGAGACGAACGATCACCATGCCGCGGTCACGACCCACAACCTGCACATAGGTGCCGGCCGAACGGGCGATCTGGCCACCCTTCATCGGCTTCATCTCCACATTGTGGACGATGGTGCCGACCGGTACCTGACCCAATTCCATGGCGTTGCCCGGCTTCACGTCGGTCTTCTTGGCCGCGAGCACCTTGTCACCGACCGCAAGACGCTGCGGCGCGATGATGTAGTTCTGCTCGCCGTCCGCATAGGACACCAGCGCGATGAACGCCGTGCGGTTGGGATCATATTCCAGCCGCTCGACGGTGCCCTCGGAGTCCCACTTGCGACGCTTGAAGTCGATGAAGCGGTACTTCTGCTTGTGACCGCCCGCGATGCCGCGGCTGGTCACATGGCCCTTGTTGTTGCGGCCACCGGTCTTGGACTTGCCCTCGGTGAGCGCCTTGACCGGCTTGCCCTTCCAGAGCTGCGACTTGTCAACCAGGACGAGGCCGCGCTGCGCGGGCGTCGTCGGGTTATATTGCTTGAGCGCCATGGTCTCAGATCCCCGTCGTCACGTCGATCGACTGACCGTCGGCGAGCGTGACGATCGCCTTCTTCATGTCCGACCGCTGGTAGGGCGCACCCTTCCACTTCTTGGTCTTGCCCTTCTGGACGATCGTGTTCACGCCCAGGACCTTCACGTCGAAGAGTGCTTCGACGGCGGCCTTGATCTGCGGTTTGGTCGCGTCGCCCGCGACCTTGAACACGACGGCGTTGTGCTCGGAGAGCAGCGTCGCCTTCTCGGTGATGTGCGGCGCGACGATCACGTCGTAATGACGGTTGTCGACAACCTTCTGCGGCTTAGCCATTGAAGCGCGCCTCCAGCTTTTCGACCGCAGCGCGGGTCAGCACCAGCGTGTCGGCCTTGATGATGTCATAGACGTTGGCACCCACGGCCGGCATGACGTCGACCTCGTGCAGGTTGCCCGCGGCCAGCGCGAAGCTGTTCTCGACGATATCGCCGTCGATCACCAGCGCACGCTTGCCGAAGCCCAGCTTGGCCAGATCGCCCTTCAGCGTCTTGGTCTTGCCGCCCTCGACGGTCAGGCTGTCCATGACGACCAGCGACCCTGCCTTGGCATGGCTCGACAGCGCCATCTTCAGGCCCAATGCGCGGATCTTCTTGTTGAGACCCGGATTGAAATCACGGACGCGGGCGCCGTGCGCCTTGCCGCCGCCGATGAAGACGGGGGCGCGACGATCGCCGTGACGGGCGGTGCCGCCACCCTTCTGACGACCGAACTTCTTGCCGGTGCGGGCGACGTCGGCACGCTCGCGGGTGCCGCGCGCAGTTTCGCGGCGCTTTTCCAACTGCCAGGTGACGACGCGGTGCAGGATGTCGGCGCGCGGATCGAGGCCGAAGACCTCGTCGTTGAGCTCGATGTCCTGCGCGTCGGTACCGGCGAAGGACTTGACGGTGACCTTCACTTCTTAGCCCTCCTGGCCGGTGGTAGCTTCCGGCGCGGGTGCGGCGTCAGCAGTGTTCGAATTGGCGACCTTCAGCCCGGCGGGCATCGGGGCGTCGGCATGGCGCGAAACCTTGACCGCGTCCTTGACGAGCAGCCAGCCACCCTTCGAGCCGGGCACGGAGCCCTTCACGAAGATCAGGCCACGCTCGGCGTCGGTGGAGACGATTTCCAGGTTCTGCTGCGTACGGTTGCGGTCGCCCATATGGCCGGCCATCTTCTTGTTCTTGAAGACCTTGCCCGGATCCTGACGCTGACCGGTCGAGCCGTGCGAACGGTGCGACACCGACACGCCGTGCGTCGCGCGCAGACCGCCGAAGTTCCAGCGCTTCATGGCGCCGGCAAAGCCCTTACCTTGGGTACGACCCTGGATATCGACATACTGGCCCGCGACGAAATGGTCGGCCGACAGTTCGGCGCCAACGTCGAGGAGGTTGTCCTCGGTGACGCGGAATTCGGCGACGAACGCCTTAGGCTCGACTTCGGCCTTGCCGAAATGGCCACGCTGCGGCTTCGCCACGTTCTTGGCCTTGGCGACGCCTGCGCCAAGCTGGACGGCGGTATAGCCGTCGGTATCAGTCTCGCGACGGGAAACGACCTGCAGGCCGTCCAGCTGGAGAACGGTGACCGGCACGTGCCGACCGTCATCCTGGAACAGGCGGGTCATCCCCAGTTTCTTCGCGATCACGCCGGTACGCATGATCCACACTCCTCGCAGAGGCACATCCGGACCATTCCGAATGTGCGTGGGGGATATCAGCCAGGCAGATGCCCCGTTGATATCCGTCAGCCCAGAAATGCGAAGCGTGCCCCCGTCCCGGGCTGGTCGTCCTTGCGATGAAGCGAAGAACGTGACGGGAGACGCTGTCCCGGCGGCCGAAGCCACCGGCGGTATCTCAATTGCCATAGCACCGCAGGACCAAGGTCGACTGCGGTGGAGCGGCGCTTACGCCAACTTGATCTCGACGTCAACGCCAGCGGCGAGGTCGAGCTTCATCAGCGCGTCGACGGTCTGCGGGGTCGGCTGCACGATATCGAGCATCCGCTTGTAGGTACGGACCTCGAACTGCTCGCGCGACTTCTTGTCGACGTGCGGGCCACGGTTGACCGTGAACTTTTCGATGCGCGTCGGCAGCGGAATCGGACCGCGGATGAGCGCGCCGGTACGGCGTGCAGTGTCGGCGATGTCGCCGGTCGCCTGATCGAGCACGCGATGGTCGAACGCCTTCAGACGAATGCGGATGTTGCTGTCCATGATCCCTACCGATGCGAAAGAGCGGGGCGACTCGCAAGGCCATCATTCCCGAACGTCGGAAACGACGACCGAAGGGCCGCCTCTTGCTGGTTTAAAATCGAATGTCGAAAGGCAGCGGAGAAACCGTCACGCCTCTATTAAAAGCAAAAGGGCGACCCCGGTTTCCCGGAGCCGCCCCTTCCAAGGCTTGCGCCTATATTACTTGGTGATGCCGCTGACAACCCCTGCGCCGACCGTCCGGCCACCCTCGCGGATGGTGAAGCGCTGGCCGACGTCCATGGCGATCGGTGCGATCAGCTTGATGCCGAGCGCGACGTTATCGCCGGGCATGACCATCTCGGTGCCCTCAGGCAGTTCGACGGTGCCGGTCACGTCCGTGGTGCGGAAGTAGAACTGCGGACGGTAGTTGGCGAAGAACGGCGTGTGACGGCCACCCTCGTCCTTCGACAGCACGTACACTTCCGACGCGAAGTCGGTGTGCGGCTTGATCGAACCCGGCTTGCAGAGCACCTGGCCACGCTCGACCTCGTCACGGGCGACGCCGCGGATCAGCGCACCGACGTTGTCGCCGGCCTGGCCCTGGTCGAGCAGCTTGCGGAACATTTCGACGCCGGTGACTGTGGTCTTGCGGACGGTCGGGTGAATGCCGACGATCTCGACTTCCTCGCCGACCTTGACGATGCCGGTCTCGACGCGGCCGGTGACGACCGTGCCACGACCCGAGATCGAGAACACGTCCTCGATCGGCATCATGAACGGCTTGTCGAGCGGACGCTCGGGCTGCGGGATGTAATCGTCGACAGCGGCCATCAATTCGATGACGGCATCCTTGCCGAACTTGTCGTTCGAACCCGACAGCGCGCAGGTCGCCGAACCCTTGATGATGGGGATATCATCGCCCGGGAACTCATACGAGCTGAGCAGCTCGCGGATTTCCAGCTCGACCAGCTCGAGGATTTCCTCGTCGTCGACCAGATCGACCTTGTTCATGAACACAACCATCGCCGGCACGCCGACCTGACGGGCGAGCAGGATGTGCTCGCGGGTCTGCGGCATCGGGCCGTCGGTGGCGGACACGACCAGGATCGCGCCGTCCATCTGCGCCGCGCCGGTGATCATGTTCTTCACATAATCGGCGTGGCCCGGGCAATCGACGTGGGCGTAGTGGCGGTTCGTCGTCTCGTACTCGACGTGCGCGGTCGAGATCGTGATGCCGCGCTCACGCTCTTCGGGTGCCTTGTCGATGTTGGCGAAATCGACGGCGGTACCGCCGGTCGTCTCGGCCAGCACCTTGGTGATGGCGGCCGTGAGCGAGGTCTTGCCGTGGTCGACGTGGCCGATGGTGCCGATGTTGAGGTGCGGCTTGTTCCGCTCGAATTTTGCCTTTGCCATTTTCCTACCTTCTGATTCGAATTCGGTGCCGCCGGGGCCACGCGAACGCGGCCCCATAACGGTTGATCGTCGGTTACGCCAGCGCTTAGGCCAGCTTCGCCTTCACTTCGTCGGCGACGTTCGTGGGAACCTCGTCGTAATGCGAGAACTGCATCGAGTACTGAGCCCGGCCCTGCGTGAACGAACGCAGCGAATTCACATAGCCGAACATATTGGCCAGCGGCACCATCGCTTCGACCGTCTGCGCGTTGCCGCGGCTGTCGGTACCCTGGATCTGGCCACGACGGCTGTTCATGTCGCCGATCACGTCACCCAGATAATCCTCCGGGGTAACAACCTCAACCTTCATGACCGGCTCGAGCAACGTAATGCCCGACTTCTGTGCCGCTTCACGCATCGCACCACGGGCACAGATTTCGAACGCCAGCGCCGACGAGTCGACGTCGTGATACGCGCCGTCATACACCACGATCTCGAAATCGATGATCGGGAAGCCGACCAGCGAACCGCTCGCAGCAGTTTCGCGGAAGCCCTTCTCGATCGCGGGCAGATATTCCTTCGGAATGTTGCCGCCCTTGATCTCGTCCTTGAAGATGATTCCCGACCCGCGCTCGCCCGGCGTCAGCTTCACCTTCACGCGGCCGAACTGGCCGGTGCCACCCGACTGCTTCTTGTGCGTGTAGTCGATGTCGACCGGCTTCTTCAGATATTCGCGATAGGCCACCTGCGGCGCACCGACGTTCGCCTCGACCTTGAATTCCCGCTTCATGCGGTCGACCAGGATTTCGAGGTGAAGCTCGCCCATGCCCTTGATGATGGTCTGACCCGATTCGGGGTCCGACGACACGCGGAACGACGGATCCTCGCGCGCGAGACGATTGAGCGCGACGCCCATCTTCTCCTGGTCGGCCTTGGTCTTCGGCTCCACCGACAGCTCGATCACCGGCTCCGGGAACTCCATGCGCTCCAGGATTATCGGTGCGTTCTGCGCGCACAGGGTGTCACCCGTGGTGGTATCCTTAAGGCCCGCCAGCGCGACGATGTCGCCCGCGAACGCTTCCTGGATGTCCTCACGGCTGTTCGCATGCATCAGCAGCATGCGACCGACCTTTTCCTTCTTGTCCTTCACCGAGTTGGTTACCTGCGACGCGGCTTCGAGCTTGCCCGAATAAATGCGCGCGAACGTCAGGGTGCCGACGAACGGATCGTTCATGATCTTGAAGGCCAGCGCCGAGAACGGCACGTCGTCCGAGGAGGGACGTTCGTCCGGCGTCACGCCGTCGAGCTTCAGACCCTGGATCGCGGGCACGTCGAGCGGGCTGGGCAGATAGTCGACCACGGCATCAAGCAGGGGCTGCACGCCCTTGTTCTTGAACGCCGAACCGCAGACCACCGGCACGAACGCCATGCTGAGCGTACCCTTGCGGATGAGCTTCTTCAGGTCGGCGACGCTGGGCTCGTTGCCATCGAGATAGGCTTCCATCAGGTCGTCGTCCTGCTCGACGGCCATCTCGATCAGGTCGCTGCGATACTTCGCGGCCTTCTCGGCCATGTCGGCGGGGATGTCCTGATATTCGAACTTCGCGCCCAACGACTCTTCGAGCCAGATGATCGCGCGGTTCTCGACCAGATCGACCAGACCCTTGAAGCCGCCTTCCATGCCGATCGGCAGGTACAGGACGGCCGGACGGGCGCCCAGACGCTCGATGATCGAATTGACGCAGAAGTAGAAGTCGGCGCCGGTGCGATCCAGCTTGTTGACGAAGCACATGCGCGGCACGCCGTATTTGTCGGCCTGACGCCACACCGTCTCGGACTGTGGCTCCACGCCGGCGACGCCGTCGAAGCACGCGACCGCACCGTCGAGCACGCGCAGCGAACGCTCGACTTCGATCGTGAAGTCGACGTGGCCGGGGGTATCGATGATGTTGATGAGGTGCTCTTCGCCCTTGCCCTCTTCGGCGCGCCACTTGCAGGTGGTAGCAGCCGACGTGATCGTGATCCCGCGCTCCTGCTCCTGCTCCATCCAGTCCATCGTCGCGGTGCCTTCGTGCACTTCGCCGATCTTGTAGGACTTGCCGGTATAGTAAAGGATACGCTCGGTCGTCGTCGTCTTGCCGGCGTCGATGTGGGCCATGATGCCGATGTTGCGGTAACGGTCGAGCGGATGGCTGCGGGCCATGGTCGGTGCTTCCTTAGCGATGTGGGGAGCCAGGCACATGACCGGCTCCCCACGATATAGTCCAGAACGGGGCTGCTTCCAACCCTGTCAGCGCGGCCTTACCAGCGGTAGTGCGAGAAGGCGCGGTTCGCCTCGGCCATCCGGTGCGTATCTTCGCGCTTCTTCACCGCGTTGCCGCGGTTGTTCGAGGCGTCGAGCAGCTCGCCGGACAGACGGGCGGCCATCGTGTTCTCGCTGCGGTTGCGCGCGGCGGTGATGAGCCAGCGGATCGCCAGCGCCTGCGCCCGCTCCGGGCGGACCTCGACGGGGACCTGGTAGGTCGCACCGCCGACGCGGCGCGAACGCACCTCGATGCCCGGCTTGATGTTGTTCAGCGCATCATGGAACACGCCGATCGGCTCGCGCTTGGCGCGCTGCTCGACGGTTTCCATGGCACCGTAGACGATCAGTTCGGCCACGGCCTTCTTGCCGTCCATCATGACCGAATTCATGAACTTCGACAGAACCTCATCACCGTACTTCGGGTCGGGCAGGATGATACGCTTTTCGGGGCGACGACGACGTGCCATTTCAAATTCCTTCTAAACTTCAGCCATTGTGACGAAACGCGTTCGTCGGCTTACTTCGGACGCTTGGCGCCGTACTTGGAACGGGACTGCTTGCGGTCCTTCACACCCTGCGTATCGAGCACGCCGCGCAGGACGTGGTAGCGGACGCCGGGAAGATCGCGGACACGACCGCCACGGATCAGGACCACCGAGTGCTCCTGCAGGTTGTGGCCTTCACCCGGGATGTAGCTGATGACTTCGCGCTGGTTGGTCAGGCGAACCTTTGCCACCTTGCGCAGTGCCGAGTTCGGCTTCTTCGGGGTCGTCGTGTAGACGCGGGTGCAGACGCCGCGCTTCTGCGGATTCGCTTCCATCGCAGGGACCTTCGACTTGGCCTTCTGCGGATCGCGGCCCTTGCGGACCAGCTGGTTGATCGTGGGCATTGAAGCCTTCACCTTTCAGATGGTTACTTTGCTGGAGCCATCACGCCGTAGAATACAAAAAGAGCCTGCCAGCGACGCTATCGCGCCACCCGAGGCCCCATTCCATTCCAGCAATGTTCAAGCACCACCGGAGACTGACCCCGATGAGCATCGCGGCTATACGCCCCCATGCCCACACGGTCAACCGTCGCGGCGCGTTGATGACGGCCCCGCCACATCGGCGCTTGCCGAACCGCGCGGATGCCGGTAATGGCGCGATCCGCACAGGGGTGTAGCTCAGTTGGTTAGAGCGTCGGTCTCCAAAACCGAAGGCCCTCGGTTCGAGTCCGAGCTCCCCTGCCAGCCTTTCCGCAACGCACCGGCACGAGCCGTGCCTGCCGGATCATCGCAAAGCGACATCTTCCTTTTCCGATGCCTTCGGGCACGTCCAGCCGTTTGACGATGGCCGGGCGGCGCTGTTGCCCGCCGACATGACGTTCGAGACAGCCATCCATGCGCCGGATATAGTTGCCTCCGGCATTGCAATCGATTGTTGCAATGCCGGAAAAAACGATGGATAACTGCGACAAAGCATAATGTGAGGGGATCGGGCGATGACGACGACGGGGGTTAAGCCAAGGCTGTCGCTGGTCCGCATCCTTGAGATGAACCTCGGCTTCCTCGGCCTCCAGTTCAGTTTCGGCCTGCAACAGGGCAACATGACGCCGATCTACAGCTATCTCGGCGCGTCCGAGGCGGCGCTGCCGGTGTTGCAGCTGGCGGGGCCGATCACCGGGTTGCTCGTGCAGCCGCTGATCGGTGCCCTGAGCGACCGGACCGATTCGCGCTGGGGACGGCGGACACCCTATTTCATCTTCGGCGCGATGCTGTGCGCGATCGGGCTGTTCTTCATGCCGCTCAGTTCGTCGCTGCTGATGGCGGTATCGATGCTGTGGATCCTTGACGGCGGCAACAACATCACGATGGAGCCATACCGCGCCTATGTCTCCGACCGGCTGGACGAGAGCCAGCACCAGATCGGCTTCCTGACGCAATCGGCCTTTACCGGGCTGGCCCAGATGCTCGCCTTTCTCACGCCATCGTTGCTGGTGTGGTGGGGCATGGATCAGGACTGGGTCGACGCGCACAACATCCCCTATACGGCGCGCATCGCGTTCATGGTCGGGGCGTTCCTGAGCCTGACGACGATCCTGTGGTCGATCTGGCGGGTCCCGGAACTGCCGCTGACACCGGAGCAGCGCGCGCATATCGCCGCCCAGCCCACCGGGTTCGGCGCGACGTTACGGGAGATCGGCGGCGCGATCCGCGACATGCCGATCGCGATGCGCAAGCTGGCGCTGATGAGCCTGTTCCAATGGTATGCGATGGCCGCCTACTGGGCCTATGTGATCTATGCCATCGGCCGCTCGGTCTATGGCACCGATGTGCCGACCTCGTCGGGCTTCCATTCCGCCGTGCTGACCAATGGCGAGATGGCGGCCTTCTACAACGGCGTCGCGTTCGTCGCGGCCTTCGCGATGGTGCCGCTGGCACGGCGGATCGGGGCGGCCAGCCTGCATGCCGTGTGTCTGGTCATCGCCGGCGCGGGGATGCTGTGGCTGCCGCACATCACCGAGAAATGGATGTTGTTCCTGCCCGCGATCGGAGTCGGGCTGGGCTGGGCGAGCATCATGGGCAACCCCTACGTCATCCTCGCCGGTTCGATCCCGGCGGAGCGGACCGGCGTGTACATGGGCATCTTCAACATGATGATCGTCATCCCGATGCTGCTGCTCGCGGCCACCCTGCCCTTTTACTACGCGCCGCTGATGAACAGCGATCCGCGCCATGTGCTGACGCTGTGCGGCCTGTTGATGTTCTGCGCCGCCGCGGCGGTGTGGTCGGTGCGGGAACGCAATACGCAGGGCCTGCCCGTCGGTGCGGTGGCGGAATGAGCATGACACCGACCAATATGATGACGGGAAATTGACGACGATGGCATCCGGCCCGAACGATATGGTGACGAGCGCCGCCCATTGGTCCCCCGACGCCGCGCGCGCCGCCAGCAATCAATCTGCAGCCGCGCTGCCGGTGATCGGCGCCGCCGATATCCGCCCGATCGTACCGGGCCACGACCTGTGGGACATGTGGCAGATCGCCCGCACCGATGGATCGACCGTGATCGTGGGCGGGCGCAGCTGGTGGTTCTTCCTCGCCACCCCGCAGCTCGACGATCCGGAGGCGCGCCACGACCGTGCCCGGATGCGGCTGACCAGCCACGGCGCGGACGGCTGGCGCGATCATGGCTGGGTGTTCGCCCCGGGCTTCACGCCTGGCAGCCGCGAATGGTCGGGCTCGGCGGTGCTGGAGGACGACGGCGTCACGCTGACGATGTACTTCACCGCGGCTGGTCGCCTGGATGGGCCGCCCAGTTTCGAACAGCGGCTGTTCGAGACGCGGGCACGTTTCGCGGTGACGGACGGCAAGCCCATCCTGGAAGGCTGGACGACCCCGGTCGAGTCGGTTGCGGCCGACGGCCACGGGTATGCGGTGGCGGCGGAGGTCGAGGCACCGGCCCATGGCATCAAGGGCTTTCGCGATCCCGGCTATTTCCGCGATCCCGCCGATGGCAGCGAATATCTGCTGTTCGTCGGCAATGCGGGCTGGACCGATACATGGCCGAACGGCGTCATCGGCGCGGCGCGGCGGGATGGCGATGACTGGACGCTGCGTCCGCCCATGGTCGACGCGCTGGGCGTGAACAATGAACTGGAACGGCCGCATATCGTGATGCGGGACGGCCATTATTATCTGTTCTGGTCGACCCAGGCGCGCCGCTTTGCCGGGGGTATTGGTGCGCCGACCGGGCTGTACGGCATGGTCGCGGAGAACATGACGGGGCCATGGCGGCCGATCAACGGTACCGGGCTGGTCGCGGGCAACCCGCCGGCCGAGCCGTATCAGGCCTATTGCTGGTGGGTGACCGGCGAGGGCGAGGTCATCAGCTTCGTCGATTATTGGGGGCTGGACGGTGCGGGCCTGCCGGCGGACCCCGCCGGGCGCCGTGCCCGGTTCGGCGGCACCGCGGCACCATGGTTCCGGCTGGCGTTCGAGGGCGACCGGGTGACGATCGCCACCTGAACACCCGCCTGCGATCAGGCGGTATCGCGCTCGATCAGGGTCGGCGTCATCTCCACCGAGGGGGCGTCCTCCCCCGCCATCCGCCGGAACAGCGCATCGACCATCGCCTGCGCGCCGACCACCAGGTCCTGCCGCACCGTCGTCAGCCGCGGGACGGTCTGTTCGGCGAGCGGCAGATCGTCGAACCCCGTGATCGCCATGGCCTCGGGCACCCGGACGCCACGATCGACCAGCGCGCGGACCGCGCGGATCGCGATCCCGTCCGACGCGGCGGCAATGCCGTCGATATCGCCGATCGCCCGGTCGAGATGGGCGGCGATCTCGGCCGCCATGATATCGGAAGCCAGATGCGTATCGAGCTGGACGGGCGGTTCGATACCGGCCGCTGCCGCCGCATCCTGCAAGCCCAGATAGCGCTGCTGCAACTCGATCGACCGGACCTCGCCCAGGAAAGCGATCCGCCGGCAACCCCGTGCGATCAGCCGCTCTCCGGCCAGCCGCCCGCCCAGCCGGTTGTCCACCCCCACGGCGCAATGGAGCTGACCGGGCAGGTGGCTGCCCCATGCCACCATGGGCCGGTAATGGCGCGCGACCCGCTCGATCACCTCGAACTGGTCGGACTGGCCGATCAGCAGCACGCCGTCGAGCAGCCCCGATTCGACGATCCGTTCCAGCCAGTCCTCGGCATCGGGGATGATGCGTGACAGCATCAGATCATACCCGCTTTCCGTCACCGCATCGGCGAGATGCGCGAGGATCGTCATGAAAAAGGGGTCGGACAGATGCTGCCGCCGCTCATGCCCCAGCGGAATGACCACGCCGATCACATTGGTCCGCTGCGTCCGCAGCCGGCGCGCCATCTGGTTGGGGCGGAAGCCGTGCTGCGCCGCGAGCGCCTGAATCCGCTCGCGGGTTTCCGTGTTGACGATCGACTTGCCCGCCAGCGCCCGCGACACGGTGCCGGCAGAAACGCCGGCGATGCGCGCCAGTTCGCTGATGTTGCGCACGCGGGGCGGGTTATTCGAAAATAGGTCGCTCATGATGTCTTTTCGCCGCCATATATCGGGTTGGCAATGCCGCATCGCATCATTGCTTGCGGGGGGAACCGGTGGTCGGTGACAAATCGAGCGCCGCCGCCGGCCCGTGTCCCACCGCGGGCGGTGAGTGAGTCCGGCGAACACGCCCGCCGTCGCTGCGGGTGCCAGGGGCCCGCCCCCTCACAGGCCGGCAAAAGTGTCACACCCCCGGCTCAGTCGCCAAACCAGCCGCTGTCGCCACCGATTGGCATCCCCGGGGGGATGGCAGGGACCTTCTGCCGCTTGGCCAGCTCTCGCGTCAGCCGGTCGTCATCCGCGAGCAGTCCGGCAACGTGGCGGCTCCATGCTCCGTCCTCACCCGTGCCGCCCTTGCCAAGCGTCGCACCGATCGTGCGCAACCGGTCGCCCAGCAATGCGGCGACATCGGGCGAGATCGTCTCGTCCTGCACCGCATCGGCCATCGACAACAGGGTGCGATAGGCGATGCGCCGGCCCACCGCGTCACGCCGCGAACCGATCGTAGCGGCGGCCAGCCGGTCGAGCAGCGTTTCCACCCCCGGCAGGCCGGGATCGCGGCGATGCTGTTCGTACAGCCGCGCCAGCCGCGCAGGGGCCAGCAACGAATCGAGCGTGATCTGCGCGGCGACATCGGCCGCCACCAGCGGGTCGAAGGCGGCGGCCCCCGCGTTGCGGAACACTTCCTGATCGAATTGCACGTCGCTGCGCCCGTTCATCGGTGACGACAGGGGCATCACCAGCGCCGCCGGCACCGTCAGCGCTTCCGTCGACAGCGTTGCCAGCAACGCGTCGATCGCCGCATTCTGCGCGGCGGCGGGCACGGGGATGGGCGCCGGGTGATTGTCGCCCGCCACCGCATAGGCATAATCGATCCCGCCCACGAGCTTGCCGACCGCATCGACATCGTAGCGATGGAGCAGCCACACCGGCACGAACTTGCGCCGCAGATCGGACAGCGCCTCCCCCGGCCGCAGCACGCGCGGGCCGAACCGGCCGATCGCCAGCCGCCGTACGGTCAGCATATGGTTGAGCGAGGCGACCGGATCGGGGCCATCGTCCCACATGCTGCCCCATGGACTGGGGGCGTCCGACGCGCGCCCGTCGATATCGGTGATGAAGCGCACGCCCTTCGCCTGGATTGCCAGTGCCTTGGTGGCTGCCGCCGCATCGGGGTCACGCCCCGGTGCGGGATCGGCGTAGAGCCAGTCGACGGTGAAATCGTCCCACGCACCCCCGCCGGGCGCATAGGCGTCGGACAGGTCGATCCGGCCATCGGTCAGTTTGATACGCGGCCCCGGATAATCCATCACCGTGGAGCGGTTCTGCGTGCTGCCGGCGAAATTGTGCATGAAGCCGATCGCATGGCCGACCTCATGCGCGCCGAGCTGCCGGATACGGTCGAGCGAGACGCGAACCGGATCGCTGGCGCTGCCGCTGTTGCTTTCGCCGGCGCCGACCAGCCCTTCGAAGATCGCCATGTCCTGCCGCACGCGCAGCGCGCCGATCACGACATTGCCCTTCACGATCTCGCCGGTGCGGGGGTCGGCGATGCCGCCGCCGTACGACCAGCCGCGCGTCAGCCGGTTCGACCAGTTGACCATGTTGTAGCGCACGTCGAGCGGATCGGCCCCCTCGGGCAGGATTTCCGCGCGGAACGCATCGACCAGCCCCGCCTTGTCGAACGCCGCCGCCCAGTAATTCACGCCTTCCTTCAGCGCGGTACGGATCGGTTCGGGGGCGGCGCGATCGATATAGAAGACGATCGGCTTCTTCACCCGCGACCGCGCGGCGGCGGGATCGACCTTTTCCAGCCGGAACCGGTTGGCGAACTGCTGCACCACGTCCTGCCCCAGCGGGGTACCATAGTCGTAATATTGATTGCCCCCCGCCCCCGACCGGATATCGAACCGGCGCGGCACGAACCCCGGTGCCGGCAGGCGAACGAAGCTGTGATGGACGGTGAAGCCAAGCTGGCGCGGATCGGGGGCGATCCTCCCCACCTCACGCCCCGGCATATCCGACTGATAGGTCTGAAGCGCGTCGATCTCGATATTGTCAGGGAATACCTTCACCGAGGCCGGGTCGGCGGCACTGAGCGAGTCGACCAGCCGAAATCCCTTGCCCGCCGCCGGCCCGGTATTCAGCGCGTCGGCGATTCCCATCGTGTCGCGGGTCAGGAACGGTGCGAGATCGACCGTCAGCGCGCCACCCGGATCGGTCGACACGATATCGAGCATCGCGACGATCGTGGTCGGGAAACTGGTTCGCCCCCCAGCCGCGACGCCGGCATCGCCGGTGGCGCGGAACTGGTGGTTCTCGAACGTCACCGCCAGTTTTCGGCCGACGCGGCGGAAGGCGACGATCTGCTCCGGCCCCAGCATCCCGCGATCGAGCCGCAAATTGGCCGATCCCAGCCCGGTGCGCAGCGACGTGGCGTAAAGGAAGCGGCCGGACACGCCGTCACCATCGGGCGCGGGCAGCGTGATGAGGATACGGCCCTCGGTCGGCAGCGTCTTCACCGGCAACAGCACCGTCTGCTGCGCCACGACGGGCAGCGAATACCCCGTCAGCAATATCGCCCCGATGGCCTTGGCCCAGATCGTCCCGCGCATCGCCATCCCCCTATGTTGCCGTGCAGCGACGGCAGCATGGGGGAAGTCGCTGATTACGGCAACATTACCGGATCAAATCATCGCCAGCGGTTGGCGGCAGCGGTATCGGTGTCGCGCGCCTCGACCCAGGCGGCCGATTCGCCCCGTATTTCACGCTTCCAGAACGGCGCATCGGTCTTCAACCGGTCGATCAGATAGGCACAGGAATCCAGCGCGGCACCGCGATGCGGGGCGGCCGCCGCGACGAATACGATCCGTTCGCCCGGCCGCATCGGGCCGACGCGGTGGACGATCGTCACCGCGCCCAGCGACCAGCGCGTGGTCGCCTCCTGCGCCAGCACCGTCAGCGCCGCTTCGGTCGCGCCGGGATAATGTTCCAGTTCCAGTACGTCGACATCGCCCGCCGCCCCGGCATCCGCCCGGACCAGTCCGGTGAAGGTCGCCACCGCCCCGGCACCCGACGCCTGTTCGACCAGCGTCATCTCCGCCGTCAGGTCAATCGGCGTGGACGCCACGACGATACGGATCATCCGCCCGTCACCGGCGGAAAGATCGCCACCTCGCGCGCGCCGGTGATCGAGGCATCGGGCGTTACGAACGCCTGATCCACCGCGGCACGCAGCCGCCCCCGCTCGGCCAGCGCATCGGCATGGCCGGCGCTGCGCATCGCCAGCCAGTCGACCAGCGCCGCGACGGTGGTGACGTCGGCAGGCGGATCGACCAGTTCCTCCCCCGTCCCGACCCGCTCGCGCACCCATGCGAAATAGAGCATCCGTATCGCCATCGCGGTCAGTCCATGTGCCTCAGGCCGACGCGGAGATAATCCCAGCCGGTGATCGCGGTCAGCACCGCTGCGCCCCACAAGGCCGCCAGTGACACCGGTCCGATCCACGCGACCGAGGGGATCGCGGGTGCCAGGATCAATCCACCCAGCGAGACGAGTTGCAGCGTGGTCTTCCATTTCGCCAGCTTCGACACCGGCATCGACACGTGCAGCGGCGCGAGGAATTCACGCAGGCCCGACACCGCGATCTCGCGCAGCAGGATCACCAGCGCCGCGATCAGGTGCAGCCCGGCGATGTCGCGCGTGCCGACCAGCATCAGGATGACCGCGGCCACCATGATCTTGTCCGCGATCGGATCGAGGAACACGCCCAATCGCGATACCGCGCCATTCGATCGCGCCAGATAGCCGTCGAAATAATCGGTGATGCCCATCAGGCAATACAGCGCGAACGCGATCGCATAGCCCGCCGCCCATTGCGGCCACCACAACAGGCCCACCAGCAGCGGCACCGCGACGATGCGCGACAGGGTCAGGAGATTGGGCAGCGTCAGCATGCGTTTACCTCCTACCGTGCCAAATCGCCGGCGGGAACCGCTATTAAGAAGATTGGCTTCATCGGCCGGTCTGGGCTAGACCCCCCGCCTGTTCGCCACCACCGAGGCCGCCCGTTGTTATGATAAATGCGCTCGGGCTACTGAAGCAACGTCGCTTCCTGCCCCTGTTCACGACGCAGTTCCTCGGTGCCTTCAACGACAATCTCTTCAAGACGTCGATGGTCCTGTTCGCGACCTATACCGTGTTCAACGATGCCGGGCAGGAAGCGAACTTCAACGCACTGGCGACGGGACTCGGCATCCTCCCCTTTTTCCTGCTGTCGGCGCTGGCCGGGCAACTGGCCGACAGTCACGACAAGGCGCGCATCATCCGGCTGGTGAAGACCGCGGAGATCGGGATCATGGCGATCGGATCGGCCGGGCTGATCGCCGCGAAGCTGGGCCACGTCACCGCCGGGCTGGCCCTGATGCTGGGCGCGGTGCTGCTGCTCGGAATCCATTCCACCTTTTTCGGACCGATCAAATACGCGATCCTGCCGCAACACCTGCGCCCGTGCGACGTGCTGGGCGGCACCGGGCTGGTCGAGGCGGGGACGTATCTGGCCATCCTGCTGGGTACCGTCACCGCCGGCTTCCTCGTCCGCCTGCCCGTGGGGTGGACGATCGGTGCGGTGATCGGCTTCGCGGTGATCGGGTTGTTCGCGGGCCGGCAGGTGCCCCCCGCCCCGCGTGAGGGGCCGCTGCTGCACCTGAACTACAACCCCTTCACCGCATCGTGGCGGCTGATCGCGGCGACGCTGCATATTCCCCGGCTGTTCCTCGCGATCTGCGCCATCAGCTTCTTCTGGACGATCGCTTCCGTCCTCATCATCGTGTTTCCGCCGCTGGTGAAGAACGTGCTGACCGCCGACGAACAGGTCGCCAGCGCCGCGATCGCGGTGTTCTCGGTCGGCGTCGCGCTCGGTTCCGTCATCATCAACACGATGCTGAAAGGCAATATCTCCGCGCGCTATTCGCCGATGTCGGTGATCGCGATGGGCGGGTTCGTCGTCCTGTTCTCGATCCTGTCGCGGAACTGGACGCCGGCGGCAGCGGGGCAGCTCTATGGCTGGACGGGCTTCCTGGCGCAGCCGGGCGCGGTACCGATCCTGCTCACGCTGCTGGCGATCGCAGTGACGGGGGGGATGTTCGTGGTGCCGCTCTACGCTTTTCTGACCACGACGGTCGAACGGGACCAGACCGCGCGCACCGTCGCGGCGAACAACGTCGTCAACGCCGGCGCGATGACGCTGGGTTCGGTCGCGGTGCTGGGCATCACCGCACTGGGCGCGACGCCGGAGAACATGCTGCTGCTCGTGGCGGGCATGTGTCTGGTCTCCGCGTGGATCGCCCAGCGCCTCCACCGCGCCTGCGACTGAGCGGATATACCCGTTCCTGCCGCTACGGCATGGCTGCCGTGCGAAACGAGCGTTCGCGATGCCTGTGTTAAGTTATTGAAAGTCGGTGGTTGGTAGGGCAGCTTGCCCGCCATGCTGCATCAGGTCGGTGCCTTGCCCTATCGGATCAGGACCGATGGCGCCGCAGAGGTGATGCTGATCACTTCGCGCGATACCCGTCGCTGGGTCGTGCCGAAGGGCCATCCGATCCGCGGACTCGCCCCCCATATGGCCGCCGCACAGGAGGCGTGGGAGGAGGCGGGCATACGCGGCTACCCCTGCGCGACGCCGCTCGGTGCGTTCGATTACGTCAAGCGGCGGCGGCGCGGGCCGGTCGATGCGACGGTCACCGTCTATCCGCTCGCCATGGTCGGGCAGGATGCCGACTGGCCCGAGAAAAGCGAGCGCGATACTCGCTGGTTCGCGCTGATCGATGCCGCCGCTGCGGTGGACGAACCGCAATTGCAGGCGTTGATCGCTGGCTTTCGGCCGCCACCTGCGCCATCGACATTCGCTGAACGAATGCTCCCGGCGATCCGTACCGGGATTAGGAGGCGTTTTCCGATGCTTGGCTGGTTCCAGTCACTGATGCCCAAACAGGGGCGATTCTTCGAACAGTTCGAGGCGCATGCCGCGACGCTGGTCGCCGGGGCGGATGCGCTCGCGCGGCTGCTCCACGGCGATGGCCGGATCGAGACACAGATCGCCGCGATCGTCGCGCACGAGCATGCGGCCGACGACATCACCCGCGACGTGTTGCAGGATGTGCGCCGCGTGTTCGTGACGCCGTTCGACCGCAGCGCGATCATCGAGCTGATCGGGGTGATGGACGATGCGATCGACCAGATGAACCAGACCGCCAGTTCCATCACGCTCTACGGCGTGACCAGCTTCGAGCAACCGATGCGCGACATGGCGGGAATCATCGTCGAGGCGGCGCGGATCACCGCGGAGGCGATACCGCTGCTCCGGTCCGTCAATCGCAACGGCGACCGGCTGAACGAGCTGACCGCGCGGATGATCCAGATCGAGGGACAGGCGGATACGATCCACGAGGGCGGCCTGCGCGCGCTGTTCCAGCAGCATCAGGATCAGCCGATGCAGTTCATCGTCGGGCGCGAGATCTACAGCCATCTGGAACGCGTGGTCGACCGGTTCGAGGATGTCGCCAACGAGATCCAGGGTCTCGTGATCGACCACGCCTGAGGGGGCGCGAACCATGATTTCCATGACCCTGCTGGTGGCGCTGGTCGCCTTCGCGCTGCTGTTCGATTTCCTGAACGGGATGCACGACGCCGCGAACTCGATCGCTACCGTGGTGTCGACGCGCGTCCTGAAGCCGCAATGGGCGGTGGTATGGGCGGCGTCGTTCAATTTCCTCGCACTGTTCGTATTCGGCGAGCATGTCGCCAATACGGTGGGCAAGGGTATCGTCGATGCCATGGTCATCGATGCGACGGTGATCTGGGGGGCGCTTTGCGGCGCCGTGTTCTGGAACGTGCTGACCTGGGTGCTGGGTATCCCCTCGTCCTCCAGCCATGCGCTGATCGGCGGATTGCTGGGCGCGGGCCTGGCTAAGGCGGGGTTCGACGGTATCGTGTGGAGCGGCATCGCCAAGACGGTGGCGGGCATCTTCGTGGCGCCCGCCGTGGGCATGGCGCTGGCGCTGGTACTGGTGCTGGTGGTCGCCTGGACCAGCCTGAAACTGACCCCGATCGGCGTCGACCAGCGATACCGCAAGCTCCAGCTCGTCTCCGCCGCCGCCTACAGCCTGGGGCATGGCGGCAACGATGCGCAGAAGACGATGGGGATCATCGCGGTGCTGCTCTACAGTCAGGGAAAGCTGGGCGACACCTTCTACGTGCCGCTGTGGGTGGTGCTGTCCTGCTATGGCGCGATCGCGCTCGGCACGATGTCGGGCGGCTGGCGGATCGTCCACACCATGGGTTCGAAGATCACCCGGCTGACGCCGGCGCAGGGATTCTGCGCGGAGACGGGCGGCGCGATCACGCTGGCGATCGCCAATGTCGGCGGCATTCCGATCTCGACCACCCACACCATCACCGGCGCGATCGTCGGCGTCGGCGCGGCGCGGCGGCTGTCGGCAGTGCGGTGGAACGTCGCCTCCAACATCGTCATCGCGTGGTTCGTCACGCTGCCCGCCGCCGGACTGATCGGCGCGGCCGTCTATTGGCTGACGCACGCGATCGGATCGATGTAGCGATCATGTTGATTGGCGCTTGCGCCCCTGCCGGCTGCTGGGTATAGGCGCGCCTCCAAGCACCGGCAGGCACCCGAAACGGCGCCCGCCCGGTACTCCGTCGGGGAGTAGCTCAGCCTGGTAGAGCACTGTCTTCGGGAGGCAGGGGCCGGAGGTTCGAATCCTCTCTTCCCGACCATTTACCGACTTATGACTGGCGGCATGTCCATGCTGCCGCAAGCGGTATCAGCGACGGCTTCGGCCGGTTTGCCCCTTTCCAAAGCCTGATGACATCGGTCGAACCAGATGTCTGTCATGGCGAGCGCAGCGAAGCAATCCAGGGCGTCCTGATCCGGCACTGGATTGCTTTGCTGCACACGCCATGACGGATTGGGTCAGACCAATGTCGTCCTGCTATAAGCATATCGCTCCACCGTCGCGGATCCCATGGATCGCGCCGCGCCGTTGCCATGCAGGCCGGGCGTGACATGGCATACCGCGCCCGGCCGCGATCCGCCTATTTGCGTCGCCGCAGGCCGAAACGGCGGAACAGTCCACGCTGCGACAGCGCCTCGAACATTTCCTCCGGTCCTTCGGGGTCGAGCACCTCGTTGTCGGCCAGCCATTCCTCGACGGCGGTCAGATCGGGCACCTCATAGGGCACCAGCGTCTTGCCGCGTCCGCGGAACCGTTCGATCGTCGCGATCAGCGATCCCGTTTCAGCGACCGCCTCCGCCACCTCGCCATGCGTCATCCCCAAATGCTCGGCGATCAGGTCGTCGCGGATCGACAGCACGCGGGCGCGCTCCGCCTCGGTATGCGCCTCGATCGCGAGATCGCATTCGGTGTCGAGCCGGAGCGAACGGTTGTTCATGTTGCTCGACCCCAGCCGGAACACGCGATCGTCCGCGATCAGGATCTTGGCGTGGCAATAGATCGGCGTACCGCCCGCCGTATAGGGATGGTACATCCGCAGCCGCCCGTGCCGGTCGCGACGGCGCAGTGCCTCCATCAGCCGCGCGCGCGCGGTATCCATTGCCAGCGGCTCCAGCCACCCCTGCGCGGTGACGGGGTTGATGATGACGATTTCCGGCCCGTCCGCCTCGTCCAGCCGCCGCGCCACCGCCTCCGCGATCCTGCGCGAGGCGAAATACTGGCTCTCGATATAGAGATGCCGCTCGGCCGAGGCGATCTGCGACATGAACAGCGCCTCGCTCTCGTGCACCGGCGGCTGGTCTGGCATTTCCGGAAAGGTCCGCGCGATGCCGACGTCGATGCCCTCGAAATCCACCGTCAGCCCTTTGGGCCAGCAGGGTCCGCCGGGTTCCACCGGCGTCATCGGCTTGCCGCCCGCCGCCGTCCAGCGATCGCGGAACAGCGTGCCGAGCGTTCCCGCGATCGGCCCCTGCACCGCGCTGATCGCGTCGTGCCATGGCTTGTAGGGCTGGCCGCCGGGGCGCAGCCGCAGCGGCTGGTCGTCCAGATGCTCGCGCGTGTCCCAGCGATCCCCGGTCATGTCGATGCCACCGCAAAAGGCTAGGCAATCGTCGATGATGACGATCTTCTGGTGATGCGAGGCGCCGGTGGGATGATGCCCGTCCAGCTTGGTGTGGATGCGCTTGTGCATCATCCATTTCAGCACCGTGAACGCCGTCGCGCCGCGCCCCAGCGACTTGATCGCGCCCAGATCCCAGCGCAACAGGAACACCTCCAGATCGGGCGAAGCCTGCACCAGATCGTAGATGAAGGTGCCCAGCGTGCGCCCTCGCCCCTTCACGTCGTGGTCGAGCACGATGCGCGCATCGAAGTCCCAGCCGATCAGCAGGATACGCTTGCGGGCCTGAGTCATCGCCTGACGCGCGATCCGGAAATAATCCGCCGCGTCGACGATCACGCTCATCCGGTCCGCACGCACCACCTGCCAGCAATCGACGCCTGTCTTCATTGTCGCGCTTTCCCTTTTCGACGCTCCTCATGGCGGAGCGGCAGATCGCTGGCAAACGCGAACACCCTCGCACCGGGTCCCGCCGCCCCCTATGTAGCGTGCCGTGATGTCGGACGCGCGGCCCCGCAAGATCATCCATGTCGACATGGACGCCTTCTACGCATCCGTCGAACAGCGCGACGATCCGGCGTTGCGCGGGCGGCCGGTCGCGGTCGGGGGCAGCCGGGCGCGCGGCGTCGTGGCGGCGGCCAGTTACGAGGCGCGGGTGTTCGGCGTCCGCTCGGCGATGCCCTCCGTCACCGCGGTCCGGCAATGCCCCGACCTGATCTTCGTGCCACCGCGTTTCGATGTGTACCGCGCCGTGTCGCAACAGATTCGCGCGATCTTTGCCGATTATACCGATCTGATCGAGCCGCTGTCGCTGGACGAGGCGTATCTCGACGTATCGGAGGATCGCCATGCGCTCGGCTCGGCCCAGGCGATCGCCGCGGCGATCCGCGCGCGCATCCAGGACGATACCGGTCTGACCGCCTCGGCCGGGGTCAGCTACAACAAGTTCATCGCCAAGCTGGCGTCCGATCAGAACAAGCCCGACGGGATGTGCGTGATCCCGCCCCATCGCGGCGCGGCCTTCGTCGCCGGATTGCCGGTCAAGCGGTTCCACGGCGTCGGCCCGGTCACCGCGCGGCGGATGGAGGCGCTGGGCATCCTGACCGGGGCCGATCTGGCCGTCCACCCGCTCCCCTTCCTCCAGCGGCATTTCGGCAGCCATGCCACCTATCTGTACGGTGCGGCCCGGGGCGAGGATCATCGCCCGGTGCGGGCGCATCGTCAGGCGAAGTCGATCGGGGCGGAGCGGACCTTCGAGCGCGACCTTAGCGAGCCTGCGCCGCTGCACGACGCCCTGGCCGTGGTTGCGGCGGCCGCCTGGGCCCGGATCGACCGGGCAGGCGCGCAGGGGCGCACCGTGACGCTGAAACTGCGCCGTGCCGATTTCGCGACGATCACCCGTGCGCGCTCGGTCCCCCGCCCCGTCGTCGACGAAGCCGCGTTCCTGGCGATCGGGGCGGACCTGCTGGCGGCGCAACTACCGGTGCCCGGCGGCGTCCGCCTGCTCGGCCTGACGCTGTCCGCATTGGGCCACACGGCAGGCGATGCTTCCGACGACGGGGTACAACCGGCACTGCCGTTCTGACGCCGGTCAGCCGGCCCGCAACTCGTCAGCCGCCGCCCCGACGAAGCGGGCGCCGGCCAGCATACGGGCGCGGGCCGCATCGACCGGGCGGCACAGGCCGAAACCCTGGAGATATTGCGCCCCCGCGATCCGCAGCGCCTGAATCTGCACATCGGTTTCCACGCCCTCCGCAGCGACGTCCAGCCCCAGCGCGCGGCCGAGCTGGATGATCGAATGGACGATCGCCGCCGCCTCGCGGTCCCGGCCCATCCCGTCGATGAACGACCGGTCGATCTTCAGGCAATCGAGCGCAATGGTGCGGATGTTGTAGAGACTGGAATAGCCGGTACCGAAATCGTCGAGCGCGACGCGGAATCCCATCTGGCGCAGCGAATGCAGCGTATCTGCCACCTGCCCCGTCCCGTCGAAGATGGCGCGCTCGGTAATCTCGATCTGGACGCGGCCCGGCGTCACTCCCGCTGCACCGGTCTGATCGAGCAGCCGCTGCGCGAACTGGTGCCGGTGGAACTGGCGTGGCGTGAAGTTGATCGAGACATATTGGCCCGGCCATTCCTTCACGCGCCCCAGCGCCTCCGTCACTACCCAGTCGCCCAGTTCATGGATAAGATTGGATTCCTCGGCGATCGGCAGGAATTCCGCCGGCCCGATCGTCGCGCCGAAATCCTCGCTGTGCCAGCGCAGCAACGCCTCGAACCCCACGATCTCCAGATCGGCCTTGGCGACGATCGGTTGATAGACGAGGCTGAGCGCCTGATCCGGGATCGCGCGAATCAGCCGCCGTTCCATCCGGCGACGCAGACGGATGCTGTCGTCCATCGTCTCGTCGAACCGGCGCGCGATACCGCGTCCCTGCCGCTTGGCCTCGTTCAGCGCGAGATCGGCGCGGCGGATCACGTCGATCGGCTCGCGCCCGTCGCCACCCTCCACCACCACCAGCCCGGCGCTCGCCCCCGCCTGCACGCCATGGCCATAGACCTGAAGCGGCACGGAACAGGCCGCGATCACCGTCTCGCAGGCGGCCACCGCCGTGGCATCGTCGGGGGTATCGAACAACAGACCGAACTCGTCGCCGCCCAGCCGCGCCACCAGCGCACCGGCGGGCGCGGCGCGGTGGAGGATGGCGCAGATCTCACGGATCAGCGCGTCGCCGGCCAGATGGCCGAGCGTATCGTTGACGCGCTTGAACCGGTCGAGATCGATCATCGCGGTCGCAAAGGTGCCGGGCGCCCGCGTTCGTTCCTCCAGCGCGCGCTGGAAGGCCAGGCGGTTGGGGGCATCGGTCAGCGAGTCGTGAAAGGCGGTATGCACCGCGCGGCTCTCGTTCGCGGCCAGCTCGGCTTTCTGCTCCTGCAGGAGCGCGACCTGTGCCAGCAACTGGCGATGCGTCACGGCCATGTCGCGATCGCGCCGCCACCGCGCGGCCAGCGCGCTCGCGGTCTGCAGCAGTTCGGTCGCCGAGAATGGCTTGGCGATGAAGAACAGCCGGTCGACCGGTCCCGCGGCGCGGGCGATCTCGGCCAACGGTACATCGCCGGCCCCCGTCACGATGACGATGTTGGTTGCGGGATCGATCCGGCGCAGCCGCCGCGCGGTTTCGCGCCCGTTCATGGGCGCCATGTTGAGGTCGACGAAGGCGACGGCGTAATCCTCGCCCGCCATCGCCGCGCGCTTGGCCTCCGCCACCGCATCGCCGCCGCGTTCGGCATGGAACAGGCGAAACGACCCATCCCCCGCGCTGCCGAGGATGCGTCGATAGCAGTCGTGCAGCACCGCGTCGTCGTCGACCACCATGACGCGTACTGCCTCGGCCGACGATTCGTCGGGGCCTTGCTTCATCGCGTCCTGCCTGTCGACCATGATCGCCAGATACTAAGGCATAGTAATTAACGCGTGGTAAACGATGCCTGCAACTGTGCCTCCAGCGCCTGTGCGCCCAGCACGATCGCGCCGAGCGGCCCGGCATTGCCGCCCAGTGCGGGGGGGACGACGAACGTATCGGCATCCGCGACTTCC
Organism: Sphingomonas cynarae; assembly: GCF_039537815.1. Lineage (NCBI taxonomy): Bacteria > Pseudomonadati > Pseudomonadota > Alphaproteobacteria > Sphingomonadales > Sphingomonadaceae > Sphingomonas > Sphingomonas cynarae. Next base: position 52,331 of record NZ_BAABBF010000003.1, read on the forward strand.
GGCAGGGCGACATAGCCACCCAAGCTTTTCGTCATCGCCGCCCGGACCCGCGGGAACAGATGATCGGTGCCTACCATCACGCCGCCGCCCATCACGATCCGCCGCGGCACGCCGGTCAGCACCAGGGCGTGGAGCAACTGTCCCAGCGCATGCGCGACCATATCCCAGGCGGGATCGTCCGCGGCCCATTGGTCGCCGGACACGCCGGTACGCGCCTTCAACGCCGGCCCCGCCGCCAGCCCTTCCAGACAGGCCCCGTGGAACGGGCAACTGCCGATCCAGTCGTCGCCGGGAAAGCGGACCGGGCGGAGATGACCGAACTCGCTGTGGGTCAGCCCGTCGACCGGCCGCCCCCCCGCGATCAGGCCGACGCCGATGCCGGTGCCGACCGTGGCATAGGCGATGTCCTCCAGCCCCTTCGCCGCGCCCCAGCGTGCCTCCGCCAGCGCCGCGCCGACCACGTCGGTATGGAACCCGGTCGGCACGCCCGCGAACCTGCGCAGACGCTCGCCGACATCCTGATTGGCCCAGCCCGGCTTGGGGGTAGAGGTGATGTGACCATAATCATGGGCATGCGGATCGATCGATACCGGCCCGAAACTGGCGATGCCCAGCGCGGAGAAACCACGCCAGCGGTCCAGCACCGCCTCGATCGCGCTCAGCGTCTCCTCGGGCCGGGTGGTGGGCAGCTGGACGCGATCCTCGATCGCATCGGGGCCCCGCGCCAGAATGCAGATGCACTTGGTGCCGCCCAGTTCCACGCCGGCCACCAACGGTGCTTCAGTCATCGCGCTCTCCCTTTTCGCTCGCCCCGCCGCTACGCCTCAAATCGATTGTTGGCGATAAATTTCGTGACGGCCGTCAGCGTGCGGCCTTCTTTGCCTGCATCAGCGCGCGGAAGCGGGCCGCCCAGCCGGATCGGCTTTCCTGCCGCCCGCGCGCCAGCGCCAGCGCATCGGGCTCGACATCGCGGGTGATGACCGATCCCGCCGCCACGATCGCCCCCGCCCCGATCGCGACCGGCGCCACCAGCGCTGAATTGGAACCGACGAACGCCCCCGCCCCGATCGTGGTGCGGTACTTCAGGAAACCATCATAGTTGCAGGTGATCGTACCCGCGCCGATGTTCGCCCCCGGCCCGATATCCGCGTCGCCCAGATAGGTCAGGTGGCTGGCCTTGGCGCCATCCCCCAGAACGGCGTTCTTCACTTCGACGAAATTGCCGACCTTCGCGTTCACGCCGAGCACCGAGCCCGGGCGCAACCGGGCATAGGGTCCGACCTCCGCGCCCGCGCCCACCGTCGCGCGCTCCAGATGGCTGAAGGCATGGATCGTCGCGCCGTCCGCGACGGTGACGCCGGGGCCGAAGACGACGTTCGGTTCGACCGTCACGTCGCGGCCCAGGATGGTATCATGCGCGAACCATATCGTGTCGGGAGCGACCAGCGTCGCGCCGTCCCGCATCGCCGCCGCGCGGCGCCGGGCCTGCCAGCCGGCCTCCACCGCCGCCAGTTCGCCACGGCTGTTGACGCCGGCAACCTCGTGCGCGTCCGTTTCGATCACCGCCGAACCACGACCGTCGGCGGCGGCGAGCATGACGATGTCGGGCAGGTAATACTCACCCGCCGCATTGTCGTTGCCGACCCGCGCCAGCAGTGGCCAGAGATCGGCGGCGCGCACCGCCATCAGCCCCGAATTGCACAGCGTCTCCGCCCGGTCGGCGTCGCTGGCGTCCTTGTACTCCACCATCCGCACGATGCCGCCCTCGGCGTCCGCGATCACCCGGCCATAGGCGCCGGGGTCGTCGGGACGGAAGCCCAGCACGACCGCCGCCGGCGCATCGGCGGCCCGCAACCGGTCGAGCATCCGCTGCATCGTCGCCGCGGTCACCAGCGGCACGTCGCCATAGAGGATCAGCACGTCGCCATCGAAATCCGCCAGCGCCCCCTCCGCCTGCCGCACCGCGTGGCCGGTGCCGAGCTGTTCGGCCTGCAACGCAGTGGCGATGCCGAACGGGGCGACCGCGGCCCCCACCTGATCGCGACCGGCGCCGGTGACGACGACCACGCCCGCGGGCGCCAGTTCGCCGACCGCGGCAAGCAGATGGAGCAGCATCGGCCGCCCCGCGACCGGGTGCAGCACCTTGTGCGTGTCGGACTTCATCCGCGTGCCCTTGCCGGCGGCAAGCACGATCGCCGCGACGGAGCGGGGCGCGGCGACGGAACGGGGCGTAGTCGGCTGGGTCATGGCGCGGTCCGGTGCCACGAAAGCCTTGCCAATGCCATAGGGCCGCTGGCACGCATGCCGCCATGACAGGCTTTCCCTTCACCCTTGTCGGCTTCGACATGGACGGCACGCTGCTCGACACCAGCGGCGATCTCGCCGCCGCCGTGAATCATGCGCTAGCCAGTGCCGGCCGTGCCGAACTGACGGTCGATCAGATCAAGCCGATGATCGGCGGCGGCGCCCGCCACATGCTGGCGCAGGGCATGGCCCGGACAGGCGGTTGCGACGAGGCGGAACTCGATCTGCTGCATCGCCGCCTGCTCGACTATTACGAGGCGCACATGACCGTCCTCACCGCCCCCTATCCCGGTGCGCTCGCCGCGCTCGACGCGCTCGCCGACATGGGCGTCACGGTGGCGGTGGTGACCAACAAGCTGGAAGGCTATGCCGTCACCGTGCTCGACGCACTCGGCCTGACGGATCGCTTCGCCACCGTGATCGGCGGCGACACGCTGGGGCCGGGCCGGGGCAAGCCCGCGCCCGATCCGATCCTGGAGATGATCCGCCGCTGCGAAGGCGACGTGGCCACCACCGCCTTTATCGGCGATTCGGTCTACGACGTGCGCTCGGCGAAGGCGGCCGGGGTGCCGGTGATCGGCTGCAGTTTCGGCTTCCTCGACCGGCCGGCGGCGGACCTTGGCGCGGACGCGGTGATCGATGGTTATGACGAGCTGCTCGCCGCGCTCCGCCGCCTCGGCAGGGGCGTGTGATGCGCGGCATCCTGCCGGCGATCGGCACTGCCTTGGGGGCGGCGGCGTGCGTGTTCGTGGTCGATGGCCGGTGGGAAGGGCCGGCGATCGCCCTGGTCGGCGGGATCGCGGCGGCACTGCTGGCGCGGGGCTGGGACGAGACCGTGCCCTCCGCCGCCCTGCCCGCACCGGCCGCGCCGCCGTTGGACGAGGTGCTGGACGCGGTCGGCGATGCGGTGCTGCTGGTCGATCGCGGCCGGGTGGTGCTGGCCAACCGCGCCGCGCGCGACGTACTGGGCGCGCATGTGGTGGGCGAGGATGCGCGCGTCGCAATCCGCCACCCCGCCGCCGCCGCCGCGCTGGCGCAACCGGATGGCCGGCCGGTCGATCTGGTCGGGATCGGCGCGCGCGACCGGCACTGGGCGATGCGGGTGGCGGGCACGTCGGGCGGCCTTGTCGTGATCGACCTGCACGACCGCACCGAACATGCCGCGGCGGAGCGGATGCGCGTCGATTTCGTCGCCAATGCCAGTCATGAACTGCGCACCCCCCTCGCCTCGATCCTCGGCTATATCGAGACGCTGGACGACGAGGCGGGCGAGGAACCCGCGTTGCGCCGCCGGTTCCTGACGATCATGATGGCCGAGGCGCAGCGGATGCAGCGTCTGGTGGAGGACCTGATCTCGCTGTCGCGGATCGAGGCGGACAAGTTCCGCCTGCCCGACCAGTCGGTCGATCTCGGTATGCTGATGGCGGAGGTATGCGCGGAGTTGCGCGGTTCCGGGTCGCCGCGCGCGATGGACGTGGAATGCGCGACGGCCGGAGAGGTACCGCCGATCGCCGGCGACCGGGCACAATTGTCGCAACTGTTCCACAACCTGATCGGCAACGCGATGAAGTACGGCCGCGCCGCGACGCCGGTGGTCGCGCGGATCGAGCGGGTCACGGCGGGGATCTCGATCGTCGTCACCGATCAGGGCGACGGCATCGCCTCCGAACACCTGCCCCGCCTGACGGAGCGTTTCTACCGCGTCGACCCGGGTCGCAGCCGCTCGCTGGGCGGTACCGGGCTCGGCCTCGCGATCGTGAAGCACATCGTCGAGCGGCATCGCGGCCGGCTCGACATCGCGAGCCGGCCGGGGATCGGCACCACCGTCACCGTCACCCTGCCCCATCCTGCGACACCCGGTGCCGGTTTGGGCGCCGGATCGGGCGCGGGCGCTGTCATCAAAGAGTAACGCCACGGTCACATAGGCCGGATCGCCGGGCGGCTCGCCGCTCCCTTCAGGACGATCGATGCGCCGCCTTCTCCTCCTTGGCCTGATGATGCCGCTGGTCGCGTGCCAGGATCAGGCGAACGGCGGCGGCGCCGGCGCGCGCGACCAGATCACCGCGGTGGGATCGTCCACCGTCTATCCCTTCACGACCATGGTCGCCGAACAATATGTCGCCTCGGACCCGCAGGCCAAGGCGCCGGTGATCGAATCGACCGGTACCGGCGCGGGGATGAAGCTGTTCTGCGCGGGGGTCGGCGCGGCCCACCCGGATATCGAGGACGCCTCGCGCCGAATGAAGGCCAGCGAGTACAGGGACTGCGCCGCCAACAACGTGCGCGACATCCTGGAAATCCAGGTCGGGATCGACGGCATCGCCTTTGCGGAGGCGAAGAACGGGCCGAAGATGCGGCTGACCCCGACCGATCTCTATCTCGCGCTCGCCGCCGCGCCGAACGGCAAGCCCAATCAGCGGCGTAGCTGGGCGGATGTGAACCCCGCGCTGCCCGCCACCCCGATCCAGGTCTATGGCCCGCCGGCGACCAGCGGCACCCGCGACGCGCTGGCCGAACTGATCCTGACCAAGGGATGCGAGGCGTCGAACCCCGCCGCGAAGCCGCTCGCCAAATCGGATGCCGATGCGCACAAGGCGTTGTGTACCCGCGTGCGCGAGGACGGCGCCTATGTCGACGCCGGCGAAAACGACAATCTGATCGTCCAGAAACTGCAATCCAACCCCGATGCGATCGGCGTGTTCGGCTACAGTTATCTGGAGGCCAATGCGGAGGTGGTGAACGGCGTGCCGATCGATGGCGTCGCACCCACCTATGCCGCGATCGCGGCCGGCCGCTATCCGGGATCGCGGCCGCTCTATCTCTACGTCAAGAAGGCGCATCTGAACGCGATCCCCGGCCTGCGCGCCTTCCTGAAACTCTATGCGGGCGCCTGGGGACCGGAAGGGCCGCTGGTACGCCGCGGGCTGATCGCCGCACCCGACGCGGTCCGCGCCCGTGCCGCGCAGGTGATCGTCACCGAAACCCCGCTCGATCCGGCGACGCTGTCGTGAGCGGGATCGGCATCATCCTGATCGTCATCGGCCTCGCGCTGATCGGCTGGCTGACGGCACGGACGCGGGCAGGTGGTTTCCGCATCGCCGGGGCGGATACGGTCCAGCGGTTCAGTTCGCTGCCCGGTCATCATGGCTGGTACGTCGCCTTGTGGACATTGGTGCCGCCGCTCGCATTCCTGGCGATCTGGTCGCTCGTGTCGCCCGCGATGGTGACCGAAACGGTGCTGAACAGCCCGGTCGCGATGCGGCTGCCGCCGCCGGGGTTCGACCGCGCCTCGATCCTGTCGGAAGCGCGGGAACTGGGGGCGGGCCGTGCCTATGGTGCCTTCAACGAACTGTCGCGACTGCTCGCCCCTGCCTATGCCGCAGCGCAATCGCGCTATAACTGGATCGCGACCGGCCTGTCGCTGTTGCTCGCCTTTGCCGGCGGCGCGTTCGCCTTCACGCGAGTGCGGCCGGGGTTCGGCGCGCGGACGAAGGTGGAGCGGATCGTGATGGGGCTGCTGCTCGCCGCCTCGCTGATCGCGATCCTCACCACGATCGGCATCGTCGCCTCGCTGCTGTACGAGGCGGGGCGGTTCTTCCGCATCGTGCCCGTCACCGATTTCCTGTTCGGCACACACTGGAGCCCGCAGGTGATCGACGGGCGCGATCCGGGGGCGTCGCTGGGCGCGGTGCCCCTGTTCTGGGGCACCTTCTTCATCGGTGCGGTGATCGCGATGGCGGTCGCGATCCCGTTCGGGCTGATGAGCGCGATCTACCTGACCCAATATGCCGCGCCGCGCACCCGGCGCTGGATGAAGCCCATTCTCGAAGTGCTCGCGGGCGTTCCGACCGTCGTCTACGGCTATTTCGCGGCGCTGACGGTGGCACCGGCGGTCCGCGATCTCGCAGTGTCGATCGGCATCGGCGGTGCGTCATCGGAAAGCGCGCTGGCAGCGGGTGCGGTGATGGGGGTGATGATCATCCCCTTCGTGTCGTCGATGGCCGACGACAGCCTTGCCGCCGTGCCCGGCGCGATGCGCGACGGCAGCTTGGCGATGGGCGCCACCTCGTCGGAGACGATCCGCAAGGTGCTGTTGCCCGCCGCCCTGCCCGGCGTGGTCGGCGGCGTCCTGCTGGCGATCAGCCGCGCGATCGGCGAGACGATGATCGTCGTGATGGCCGCCAGCGGCGTCGCGACACTTACCGCCAATCCGTTCGCCAGCACCACCACCGTGACGCGTCAGATCGTCGACCTGCTGACCGGTGAGGCGGAGTTCGACAGTCCCAAGACGCTCGCCGCCTTCGCGCTGGGGCTGACGTTGTTCATCGTCACGCTGCTGCTCAACATCGTCGCCCTCCATGTCGTCAAACGCTACCGGGAAGCTTATGAGTAACACGCTCGTCGCGCAGACGCCGGTCGTGGGCACGGCGCATGATCCCGTGGCGCGCGTCCCGACCGACTGGTCGACCACGTCGATGCAGCGCCGCATCCGCCGCCGTTACGCCGCCGAGCGGCGGTTCCGCCTGATGGGGCTGGCCGCGGTGGTGATGTCGGCGGGATTCCTCGCCTTCCTGCTCGTCACCATGCTGATGCAGGGGCTGGGCGGCTTCACCGAAACGCGGATCGCGGTGCCGATCGATTTCGGCGCGGCGCGACTGGCGGTGACGCCCGCGCAGATGGAGGGGCGCGGCGCCGATCTCGCGCTGGCGGGCGCAGGGCTGAAAGGGACGGTCGATACCGCCGCCGCCCGCGCCTTTGGCGACGCGACGATCCTGTCGGACGGCGCCTGGCTGCGCGTGCGCGATGCGGTGAAGGCCGATCCGTCGTTGCTGTCGCGCCGGGCGACGTTCGAACTGCCCGCCGCCAGCGGCCTTGACGTCGCCGCCAAGGGGCAAGGCACCGCCGCAGCGGAGGGGACGCTGGCCGCCCTGCGACAGCGCGGCGTCGTGTCGCGTGGCCTCAATCGCGGCTTCCTCATGGGAGCCGATGCCACCGACCCTACCCGCGTCGGCATCTGGGGCGCGTTCAAGGGATCGTTGCTGACGATGCTCGTCACGCTGGCGCTGGCCTTTCCGATCGGGGTCCTGTCCGCGCTCTATCTGGAGGAATATGCCCCCCGGAACCGCTGGACCGACCTGATCGAGGTGTCGATCAACAACCTTGCCGCCGTGCCGTCGATCATCTTCGGCCTGCTCGGGCTGGCGGTGTTCCTCGGCACGTTCGGAATGCCGCGCTCGGCGCCGATCGTCGGCGGACTGACGCTGGCGCTGATGACGATGCCGGTGATCGTCATCGCCGGGCGCAATGCGATCAAGGCGGTGCCGCCGTCGATCCGCGACGCGGCGCTGGGCATCGGCGCCTCGCCGATCCAGGTCGTGTTCCATCACGTCCTGCCGCTTGCCCTGCCCGGCATCCTGACCGGCACGATCATCGGCATGGCCCGCGCACTGGGCGAGACCGCGCCGCTGCTGATGATCGGGATGCGCGCCTTCATCGCCGCGCCGCCCACCGGCCTGTCCAGCCCCGCCACCGCACTGCCCGTCCAGATCTTCCTCTGGTCGGATCAGGTCGATCGCGGCTTCGTGGAGAAGACATCGGCGGCGATCATCGTCCTGCTGGTCTTCCTGCTCGCGATGAACGGGTTCGCCATCTACCTCCGCAACCGATTCGAGACACGCTGGTGACCGACGCAAACTCCAAGATGCCGTCTCCAAAGATGACGGCGCGCAACGTCAACGTGTCGTACGGCGCCAAACAGGCGCTGCACGACGTGTCGATCGATATCGAGCAGGATCGCGTCGTCGCCTTCATCGGCCCGTCGGGCTGCGGCAAGAGCACGTTCCTGCGCACGCTGAACCGGATGAACGACACCGTCGCTTCCGCCCGCGTGACCGGGGACATCCGCCTCGACGGGCAGGATATCTATTCCGCCGAGATGGACGTGGTGCAGTTGCGTGCCCGCGTCGGCATGGTGTTCCAGAAACCGAACCCCTTCCCCAAGTCGATCTACGAGAACGTCGCCTATGGCCCGCGCATCCACGGGCTGGCCGGGGGCAAGGCCGATCTGGACGTGGTCGTCGAACGCTCGCTGACCCGTGCCGGCCTGTGGAACGAGGTGAAGGACCGGCTGGCCGATAGCGGCACCGCCCTGTCGGGCGGCCAGCAGCAGCGATTGTGCATCGCCCGCGCGATTGCCGTCGATCCGGAGGTGATCCTGATGGACGAGCCGTGCAGTGCGCTCGACCCGATCGCCACCGCGCGGATCGAGGAACTGATCCACGAACTGCGCGGCCGCTATGCGATCGCGATCGTCACGCACAACATGCAGCAGGCGGCACGCGTCAGCCAGCGGACGGCGTTCTTCCACCTCGGGACGCTGGTGGAATATGGCGCCACGTCGGATATCTTCACCAACCCGGTCCAGGAACGGACGCGGGACTACATCACCGGCCGCTACGGCTAAGGCGGAGGGAACGATGGAACATACCGTCAAGGCATTCGACAACGATATTGGCCAGTTGCGCGGGCTCATCAGCCAGATGGGCGGGCTGGCCGAAGACGCCATCGCGCGGGCGATGCAGGCGTTGCAGCGCACCGACCTGCAACTGGCGGCCGAGGTGCGCGCCGGCGACAAGGCGATCGACGCGATCGAGGCGGAGGTCGAGCGGCTGGCGGTGCGGATCATCGCCCTGCGTGCGCCGCTGGCCGTCGATCTGCGCGAAGTGGTCGCCGCCTTGAAGATCGCCAGCGTGGTCGAACGAATCGGCGATTACGCCAAGAACATCGCCAAGCGCGTGCCGATGATCGAAAGCGAGCACCGGATCGAGCCGGTCTCCGTCCTGCCCGCCATGGGGCGGATGGCGGCGGAGATGCTGCACGACGTGCTCGACGCGTTCGGCGCGCGTGACGCGACGGCGGCGCTGCGCGTGTCGGAAAGCGATTCCGCGCTGGACGATTTCTATGATGCGATCTTCCGGACGCTGGTGACCTATATGGTCGAGAATCCCGCGACGATCAGCCAGTGCGCGCACCTGTTGTTCGTCGCCAAGAATCTGGAACGGATCGGGGATCAGGCGACCAACATCGCCGAGATGGTCTACTTCGCCGCGACCGGCGCCCAGATGCCCGACCGCGATCGCGGCGGCGACCAGAACTGAATTGATGGGACTGAACCGATGGCCCGTGTCACCATGCTGCTGGTCGAGGACGACGCAGCGCTCGCCGAACTCCTCGAATTCCATTTCCGACGCGAGGATTTCGACGTCCACCACACCGCCGACGGCGAGGAGGCGTTGCTGATCGCGCGCGAGCGGACACCCGATATCGTCCTGCTCGACTGGATGATCGAGGGCGTGATCTCCGGTCTGGAGGTATGCCGTCGCCTGCGCCGCGCGCCGGAGACGCAGAACGTGCCGATCATCATGCTCACCGCGCGCGGCGAGGAGGAGGACCGGGTCCGGGGACTGGAGACGGGCGCGGACGATTACGTCACCAAGCCGTTCAGCCCCCGCGAACTGGTAGCCCGCGTCGGTGCAGTGCTGCGCCGGGTGCGGCCGGGGCTGGCGGGCGAGGCGCTCAACTATGCCGATATCGAGATGGATACGGTCGGCCACAAGGTGAAGCGCGGCGGCGAGACGGTGGCGCTCGGCCCCACGGAGTTCCGCCTGCTCAAGCACTTCCTCGAACATCCCGGCTGGGTCTTCTCGCGCGAGCGGCTGCTCGATGCGGTATGGGGGCACGACAGCGATATCGAAAGCCGCACCGTCGACGTGCATATCCGTCGCCTGCGCAAGGCGATCAACGTCGGCGATCGGCCGGACATCATCCGCACGGTACGGTCCGCCGGCTACGCGCTCGATTCGGAGGGCTGATCCCGGAACAAGGATCGCGGCGATCGTACCACAGCGGACACATTCCGGACATGGAACGTTGGGCTGCGGCGTGGACAATCAAGGTTCGCGTCGACATTCTCAGGAGATTCGCCATGAAGCTCATCCTTCTCGCCGCAACGGCGCTGATCGCCACACCGGTGATCGCACAGGACATGACCACGCAGACGGCGCCGGCCACGCAGACCGCCCCGACGACGCCGCCGTCCGATCCCGCCGCACCCGCGGACCCCGCCGCGCCGGCAACCCCGGCGGACCCTGCCGCCCCTGCCGCCGATCCCGGCATGATGGCGCAGGACGCCGGCACCGCACCCGCCCAGACCACGGGTCAGACCCCCGGCACCACCACGGCGTCGCCCGCCGGCATGAGCACGGGCGATCCGGTCGGCGGTTATCAACCGTCGCAGCCGGCCACGGCCGGTGCGCCCGGCGCGCCGACCACGTTCCGCGCGGCACCCAGCCCGTCGGAAGCATTCCCCGCGCCCGCAGCGCTGGAAAAGTATCCGGTCTGCAAGAAGGGTCAGTACGACAAGTGCCGTCAGCGCGGCGGCAAGTAATCGCCTGATCCGGTGACGTGATCGGGGCGCCCGCCACAAAGGCGGGCGCCCCTTTTGCTGTTCGGAGGCGGCGGCGGCGCGGGACCTATCCGTCGACCAGCTTCATCAACCGTCGCTCGACCGGGGCCAGCAACGGCCCCAGTTCGTGGCCGCGCTTCAGGACGACGCCCGCCTCCCCGACCAGCGCCCACATACCCTGACGCTGGCGCAAGGCAGGACGTTTCTCGATCCTGATTTCGGGCCGCTCGGCAGTGCGGCGGAAGGCGGAAAACACCGCCGCCTCGCGCCCCAGATCGATCGCATAGTCGCGCCAGTGGCCGGCGGCGACCATCCGTCCATAGAGATCGAGGATACGGGTCATCTCGGCGCGATCGAAACCGACCTGCGCCTCGCGTCGGGCGGGGAAGGGTACGACACCCATCAGGCCCGGCCGCGTTCCCGATCTTGCTCGGTGTCGCGCCGGTCCGCCTGCTCGGCCAGCAGCGCGTCGAGCCGCTTGCGCAACTGCTCCACCTCGCACCGCAGCAGTTCGGTCTTCTGCGTCACCGGATCGAACGTCTCTGAGCATTTGGTGCCATAGGGCAGGAAATCCGGGCGGGGGGCGGCCCCGCCTTCCACCATCGTCGGGCGAGCGGGGATGCCGACCATCACCGCGCCGTCGGGCACGTCGCGCGTCACCACCGCATTGGCGCCGATCCGCGCACCGCGCCCGACGGTGATCGGCCCCAGCACCTGCGCACCCGATCCCACGATCGCTCCGTCGAGCAGGGTTGGATGCCGTTTGCCCGCAACACCGTTATCGGGGCTGGTCCCGCCCAGCGTCACGCATTGATAGATGGTCACGTCGTCGCCGATCTGCGCCGTCTCGCCGATCACGACGAAGCCGTGATCGATGAAGAAGTTGCGGCCGATCGTGGCGCCGGGATGGATGTCGATCGCGGTCCAGCCGCGCGTGACGTGATTCACGATCCGCGCCATCAGGAACATTCGTGCCCGGAACAGCCGGTGCGCCACCCGGTGACCCGCCAGCGCCCATACGCCCGGATAGGTGAGCACTTCCGCCCGGCTGCGCGGCGCGGGATCGCGGGCACGGATCGAATCGATATAGGCGACGAGGCGGCTCGGCATAGTATATTTCCTTGCGCTGCGATCGCGCCCTGTCGCCGATCTAGGATGACCACCCTCGAATTGCCAGCATCGCGGCGAACCGGGGCGTGCATCGGATAAAGCCGATCTATCTTGTGGATATTCCGCACTGCGGTCACGTTGCCCCCGGAAAGGATATCCATGCCCGATTTCGCGACGTTCGATTTTTCCGCCATCCTGCCCTTCATCCTCATCGGATTCGCCGCGCAGGTGGTGGACGGAGCATTGGGCATGGCGTTCGGCGTGATCTCGAACACCGCCTTGTTGTGGATCGGCGTCCCGCCCGCCGCCGCTTCTGCCGGCGTGCATACGGTGGAGACGTTCACCACCGCAGTCTCCGGGATCAGCCACACCCTGCATCGCAACGTGAACTGGAAACTGTTCCTGCGGTTGATGATCCCCGGCGTGATCGGCGGGGTATTGGGGGCCTATGTCCTGTCCAATATCGATGCCGCGGTCGCAAAGCCGTTCATCCTCGTCTATCTGGCCGGGATCGGCATCTATCTGCTGTACCGGGCGGCGCGCCATGCGCCGACCACCAGGGAGCCGAAGATCGTCGAGCCATTGGGGCTGGTCGGCGGATTCCTCGATGCGGCGGGCGGCGGTGGCTGGGGGCCGGTCGTCACGTCGAACCTGCTGGTGCAGGGGGCGACGCCGCGGACGACGATCGGCACGGTCAACACCGCCGAATTCTTCCTGACGCTCACCATCTCGATCACCTTCCTGACGCAGCTCGGCTGGGCGGCGTTCACCGTCGCGACGGTCGGCCTGTTGATCGGGGGCGTACTGGCGGCGCCGTTCGGGGCGATGCTGGCGAAACGAGTGCCGGCGAAGACGTTGCTGACCATGGTCGGCGTCATCCTCATCATCACCAGCCTGTTCGGCTTGTGGCGCGCCCTATATCATTGATGGATGGGGTTCCATTGAGGTAGCGAGGCGTCGATGGCCGTCACCTATCTACCCACGCTGAAGCAGCTCCAGTATCTGGTCGCCCTGCACGACCATGGTCATTTCGGCCGCGCGGCGGAGGCGTGTTTCGTCACCCAGTCGACCCTGTCGGCGGGGCTGCGCGATCTGGAGGTGCTGATCGGCGTGGTGCTGGTGGAGCGGACGCGCCGCATCGTCCGCTTCACGCCGCTGGGCGAGCGGATCGTCGCCAAGGCGCGGCGGGTGTTGCGCGAGGCGGACGAACTGGGCGATCTGGCCCGCGCCGCCGGCCGTCCGCTCACCGGCGATATGCGGATGAGCGTGATCCCGACGATCGCGCCCTTCATGCTGCCGCGTATCCTGCCGAAACTGCGCGCCGACTATCCCGACCTCCGCCTCTTCCTGCGCGAGGAACCGAGCGCCGCCGCGTGCGAGGGGTTGCAGAACGGCCGTACCGACTGCGTCCTGCTCGCCCTGCCCTTCGCCTGCGGCGAGGTGGCGTCCGCGCCGCTGTTCGACGACCGCCTGTTCATGGCGTTTCAGGGTACCGAGGCGGACAGCCTGCCTGCGGCGATCACCGACGATACGATCGACGGCAGCCGCCTGCTCCTGCTGGAAGATGGCCATTGTCTGAAGGACCATGCGCTGGCCGCCTGCAACCGTCCCGAAACGCGGGCGGAGGCGACGATGATGGGTACCTCGCTTCATACCATCGTCCAGATGGTCGACAATGGTCTGGGCATCACCATGCTGCCGGAAATGGCGATCGCGGCGGGTATTCTGGACCATACCAGCGTTACCGCCCGGCCGCTGGCCTCCCCCGATGCGGTACGGCAGATCGCGCTGGTGTGGCGCCGCGCGTCGCCGCGGGAAAGCGATTTCAGGCTGTTGGCCGCTATCCTTAGCGAAGCGAAACAGGGCCGCGCCTGATCCCGATATGCGCGCGGATCGTCGCGTTTCGGGAACAAAATCGCGTCTTGCGCGGTCAACCGCAGGTTACACCATCGCAACGACCGGGAGCTTTGTATGCGATCCACTTTCCTGCTTACCGCCGGCCTGATGCTGGCCCCCGCCATCGCCACCGCCCAGACCACGGCGCCTGCCGCCCCTGCGACCGCGCCGCAGACTGCACCGGCAACGGGTGCAACGACCGCACCCGTCGGTACGCCGCAGACGGGACCGGGCACCACCGCCCCCGCGACGACCGCCGCTGCCCCGGTCGGCACCGGCACGATCGTCCAGGCACTGCCGAGCATCCCCGCCCATGCCACGCTGGTGCGCCTGCTGACTGCGGCGAAGCTGGATGCGCAACTCGGTGGTGCCGGTCCGTTCACGCTGTTCGCACCGAATGACGAGGCTTTTTCGCGCCTGCCCGCAGGAACGCTGGATACGCTGCTGGCCCCTGCCAATGTCGCGAGCCTGACGACGATCCTGAAGAACCACGTCGTGCCCGGCGCCCTGACCAGCGACCAGATCAAGTCGCAGATCACTGCCGGCGGCGGACGTGCCACGTTGACGACGCTGTCCGGCCAGCCGCTGGTCGCGACGATCGACAACGGGTCGATCCTGCTGACCGATGCGGTCGGCAACAAGAGCTATGTCGACAAGCCCGCCGACGTGCGTGAGGCGAACGGCGTGATCCATTCGACCAACGGCATCAGCCTGCCCAAACTGGGCTGACCCGATCCTTCAAAACGGTACGGGCCACTTTCGATCATTCGGAAGTGGCCCGTACCGGCGGTGCCTTACGGCCCTGTCGTCAATCCTCCGCCGCGATCCTGACCCGCATCCCGTCGAGCGCGTCATCAAACGGGATCTGGCACGACAATCGACTGGTCGTATCCCGCTCACCCACGGAATCGAGCAAGTCGTCCTCATCCGGGCCGATCGGCGGCAGGCGATCGACGAAAGCGGCGTCGACATGGACGTGGCAGGTCGCGCAGGAGCAGCAACCGCCGCATAGGGCCAGCAGTTCGTCGATGCCGCCGTCACGGATGACCTCCATCACCGACAGCCCCGCCTCGCCGTCCAGCTGGCGTTCTTCCCCTGTGCGCGTCGTGACGATAAGCGTCGGCATCATGCAATCTCCGGTATCATCGCTCTGCCATGCCGCCCGACGCCATCGGGTTCAAGTATCCCGGCCCCAACTATCACAGTGGAATCAACGATCATGGGGCTGAGTGCGGAACAGTTGAAAGCGGGTCTCGACGCACTTGCCCTTACCGAGCCGGCGATCGCGGACGCCATCGCCCGCATCGGCTACCCCGCACCGCGCCTGCGCGAACGTGGCTATGCCACGCTGTTACGCACGATTCTGGGCCAGCAGGTCAGCGTGCAGTCTGCCAATGCCGTGTGGCGCAAACTGGACGGGATGCTGGGCGATGCCAGCGATCCCGTCCGCGTTGCGGCGGCCAGCGACGAGACGTTGCGCGCCGCCGGTCTGTCGCGCCAGAAGGCCGGTTACGCTAAAAGCCTCGCCGACGAGGTAACGAGCGGTCGCTTACCCCTTGATGCGCTGGCGGAGGATGACGAGGAGGCGATCGCCCAACTGGTGCGGGTCAAGGGCATCGGCCGCTGGTCGGCGGAAGTCTATCTGCTGTTCGCAGAGGGCCGCCCCGACATCTGGCCGGCGGGCGATCTCGCCGTCCAGATCGAAATAGGGCGTATCTTCGGGCACGATACCCGCCCCTCGGAAAAACTGGTCCGCTCACTGGCCGAAGCATGGCGCCCGCACCGCGGCGCCTTGGCGATCTTCACCTGGCATCATTATGGCGCGGGGCCGGATACAGCGCCGGTGTGACCCGGTCGTCATGACCCGTGGGACAAGGGGTACCGGACGCCGACGAGCGCCCGGTGCCCCTATCGGGGAATAGTGCGCGGTTTCAGGCGAACACAATGTTTGCGCGGCGGCGATAACGAACGGCGGCACCGATCATGCCGAACCCGAGGAACATCATCGCCCAGGTGGCTGGTTCCGGCACAGCGGCGGCGAAGGCGTTGCTCATCACCGCGATATTGCCGCGGCCATAGACATTGTCGGTCGTGTCGACATAGAATCCGTATTCGTCACCGGCATTGACGAGGAACGAGAAACCTCCATTCTGGGATTTCTGCCCACCATCGTTCGTCAACTGCACGCGGTTGCCCTTCACGATGTAGCCGGCCGTGTCATATCTGGCTCCATCGACCGTGCTGTACCCGAACGTACCGAAGATGGTCTGGGTAAAGGTGGCGATATCGGCATAGATCGTGGAGCCGGCCAAGGCCGTCTGATTGTCACCACCGCTCAGTGTGAAATTACCGGCGGCGTCGTTTTTAACGACAAAGCCATCCGCATTGCTGTTGACCAGAATAGGCGCTGCCGCCGCCGGAACGGCAGACAGTGCGACGACGGCTGCTACTGCATAAGCGAACGACTTCATCTGTTTTCTCCGTAATACCGCAGACACGAACTTGTGTGTTGCAGCCTTCTATCCGGCGAAACGATGCTTTGAAATTTCGTATTTCGGTTAATTTATCCCAGAATATGACAATAATGATTGTTATATAGTTGATATGACATTCACCAAATCTGTCAGCAATATAATAACCGTTGCTCACCCGCCTTGAATTGGCTTTACGGGATGACCGGCATGTGATTGAAATCCAAGCAACATCATCCTATACCTGTCCGGCGGCGACCACGTTCCCGCCCCGTTTCGGGCAATTCAAGACCGGGACGGCCCGGCAGCCTGAAAGGAGGCTGTCGCATGGCATGGATATCGCTGATACTCGCGGGTTGTTTCGAGATAGTGTGGGCAACGGCGATGAAACAGTCGCACGGCTTCTCGCGGCTGTGGCCCAGCGTGGTGACGATCTGCGGAATGATCGTAAGTTTCGCACTGCTGTCATGGTCGATGCGGTCGCTGCCGCTGGGGACGGCCTATACGATCTGGACCGGCATCGGCGCGGTCGGGGCGTTCGTGATCGGGATCATCGTCTTCGGGGAGGCGGCGACGCCGATGCGAATAGTGGCGGCGCTGCTGATCGTCGGCGGGCTGGTGCTGATGAAGCTGTCGAGTTGATCAGTCGTCCGGCTTCTCGGTGAAGTCGAAGCGGATGCTGACCCAGGTGCCGATCATCGCCCGCCCGCCAACCCGGGGCGGCAGCACGCGGAACTGCCACGCCGCCTGCCGCATCGCGCTCCCGATGCCCGACCCCATCGGGGATTCGCTCAGCACCCGGCAGTTTTCGACCTGATAATCCTCGATCGTCCGGCACGCGATCACCCCCCACCCACCAGCAGGCGCGCCGCGCGGCAGATAGGCGGCCAGCGCGCCACGTGGCGGTCGGCGATACCATTCGGCCCGGTAGAGCCGCTGCCCGCCTGGCCCCTCACCCGGCCCGGCAACGTTGCCGCTGTCGCTGCCGGTGGCCGCCCCCCGGCCCTCACCCGCGCCGCTGCCGGCATTGGCGCTGCGCGTACTCATGGCACGGCCGCTGGCGGCGAACAGCGCCTCGCCACCCGGCAACAGGCCGGGGATCGTGATGGGCGGCGCCTCGCTGGGGCTGCGAAGCGGCGGTGGCGGCGGTGGCGGCGGCAGCGATGCAGCGGGCGGTGTTTCCGCCCGCTGTGCCCGGGGCGGCGCACCCCCGCTGCGGGTGGCACGGCTGGCGGTGGTCGCCCGCGATCCGGCGATGCTCGCCGCCGGGTTGGTGCTGACGTCGAAGGTGGTCAGCGCGCCGTCCTGCGCCCGCTGCGTCAGGTGGGGGGCGATCCGCAGCAGCAACCACAACAACAGCAGATGCGCGAGGACGGTGAGCACCATGGCGGTCGCCCGACGACGGTCCGACGAAGCCGTGTAAGATGTCGATGCCATCGCACGGCCCGCCTAGACGGCGGTGTCGCGCATCGCAACCGATACGGTCAGCGCGCGGGCGTCCAACGCTGCGTACGACAGAAAAAGGCGATGCAGCCCTGCACCTTCAGCGAACCGTCCCCCTCGTGCTTCAGGATGGATTTGTAGGTCTTGCCCGATTTCGGATCGTAGATCCGGCCGCGCCAGTCACTGCCGCCGTCGGTGAAACCGGTCAGGATCACCAGCCCTTCGATCGGCCGGTCGCGCAGTTTGGGGTCGGGATTGCTGGAGTCGACCGGCGGGCCGGATGGTGGCCCCTTGAGCAGGCGGGTGATCCGGCCGCAGGTCGATGTGCCGCACGGGGCGATCGTCACCACCGCCGTCTTCTCCTCGGTCAGCCAGCGGCCGGCAATCGGCGTGGCCGCATCGGCGGCGGCGGGGACGAGGGCGATCGCCGCGACGAGCGACAGAAGGTTGGTGCGCATCGATTGTTTTTGTCGTGGCCCGCGGCGAAAGGCAATGGGACGGAAAAAACGCTTGTCCCACAAGGTTTCACACGGGGTTGCCCGCCCCGCCCGCATCCGGCAGGACCCCCGTCGATGATCCCGACCACCTCCCGCTCGCTCGGTGACAGCCACCGGAGCATCGCGTTGCCCCCCGCCGGGGGAATCTTCCGGCGTTTCCTGGCCTTTGCCGGCCCCGGCTATCTCGTCGCGGTCGGTTACATGGATCCCGGCAACTGGGCGACGGACATCGCCGGCGGTTCGGCCTTCGGCTACACCCTGTTGTCCGTCGTGCTGCTGTCGAACCTGATGGCGATGGTGTTGCAGGCATTGTCGGCACGACTGGGCGTCGCCGCCGGGCTCGATCTGGCGCAGGCATGCCGCGCGCATTATTCGAAACCCGTCACGGTCATGCTGTGGCTGCTGTGCGAGATCGCGATCATCGCCTGCGATCTGGCGGAGGTGCTGGGCACCGCGATCGCGCTGAAATTGCTGTTCGGCCTGCCGCTGGTCTGGGGCGTGATCGTCACCGCGGTCGACGTGTTCCTGATCCTCGCGCTGCAACGCTATGGCTTCCGCAAGCTGGAGGCGTTCATCATCGCCCTGCTCGTCATCATCGCGGGCTGCTTCGTCTTCGAACTGATCCTCGCCCGGCCGGACATGGCGGCGGTGGCAGGCGGACTGGTGCCGACGCCGGAGATCCTGACCAATCCCGCGATGCTCTATATCGCGATCGGCATCCTCGGCGCGACGGTGATGCCCCACAACCTGTATCTCCATTCCTCGATCGTCCAGACCCGCGCCTTCGCACAGGACAGCGCCGGCAAGCGCGAGGCGGCGAAAATGGCGACGATCGACGGCACCATCGCGCTCGGCCTCGCCTTCTTCATCAACGCCGCGATCCTGATCCTGGCGGCCGCCACCTTCCACACCGCCGGCCGCACCGACGTGGCGGAGATCGACGAGGCATACCGTCTGCTCGCCCCCTCGCTGGGACTGGGGGCGGCGAGCGTGGTGTTCGCGGTGGCGCTGCTCGCCTCGGGCCAGAACTCCACCGTGACGGGGACGCTCGCCGGGCAGATCGTGATGGAGGGGTTCCTGAACATCCGCCTGCCCGTCTGGGCGAGGCGGCTGGTCACGCGGGCGCTGGCGATCGTGCCGGCGGTACTGGTGGTGGGCGCCAGCGGCGATGCCGGGGCGACGCAGTTGCTGGTATTGAGCCAGGTGATCCTCAGCCTGCAACTGCCTTTCGCGGTGGTGCCGCTGGTCGCGTTCACCGGCCGGCGCGACATCATGGGCGAATTCGCCAGCCCGATCTGGCTGCGGCTACTGGCCTGGGGAATCGCAGGCATCATCATCGGGTTGAACGGCACGCTGCTTTACGGAATGTTGTGACGGCGGCGCATACGAATGGGGCGTGACTTCGGCGCCGCCGCGGTACACACCGATCCGGACCAATTATTCGGGATACCCCTTTTGGCCTCTTCCGTTCCTGCCGTGCCCGTCGCCGACGCCGATCCACTGGCCGACGCCATCCTCGAAACGCTCGTCCATCGCATCGGCAAGGACCGGCGCGCCGCGCGGCCTCACGACTGGCTGGCCGCCACCATCCTGACCGTGCGCAACGACATCATCGAGAAGTGGATGGCCTCCACCCGCGAGGCGCATACGATGGGCGCCAAGCGCGTCTATTATCTCAGCCTCGAATTCCTGATCGGCCGACTGCTGCGCGACGCGCTCGCCAATCTGGGACAGACCGGCGAGATCGGCCGCGCGCTGGCCTCGCTCGGCGTCGATCTTGCCGAAATCGAGGAGATCGAGGCGGATGCGGCGCTGGGCAATGGTGGCCTCGGCCGGCTGGCGGCGTGCTTCATGGAAAGCATGGCGAGCCTCGACCTGCCCGCCTATGGCTATGGCATCCGCTATGTGAACGGCATGTTCCGGCAGCGGATCGACGACGGGTTCCAGGTCGAACTGCCGGAAAACTGGCTCCAGCACGGCAATCCGTGGGAGTTCGAGCGGCGGGAAAGCGCCTATTTCGTCGGTTTCGGCGGTGAGGTGGTCGGCAGCGAAAGCGGCCATATCCACTGGAAGGTCGGCGAGGCGGTGGAGGCGATCGCGGTCGATACGCCGATGGTCGGCTGGCGCGGCAAGCGGGTCAACACGCTGCGACTGTGGACCGCACGGGCGATCGATCCGTTGCAACTCGACCGGTTCAACGCGGGCGATTTCGCCGGGGCGCTGGCGGGACAGTTGCGCGCGGAGACGCTGACCCGCGTCCTCTATCCCAACGATTCCACCGCGGCGGGTCAGGAACTGCGGCTGCGGCAGGAATATTTCTTCTCGTCCGCGTCGATCCAGGACATCGTGCGTCGCCACGTCCAGTATTTCGGCGACATCCGCACCCTGCCCGACAAGGCGGCGATCCAGCTGAACGACACCCATCCGGCGGTGTCGGTGGCGGAACTGATGCGGGTGCTGCTCGACTTCCACGATCTCGGGTTCGACGAGGCATGGGAGATCACCAAGAAGACGTTCGGCTATACCAACCACACATTGCTGCCCGAGGCGCTAGAAAGCTGGCCCCTGCCGCTGTTCGAGCGGCTGCTGCCGCGTCACATGCAGCTGGTCTATGCCATCAACGCCCGCCTGCTGCGCGAGGCGCGGGCGGCGGGCAGCGACGATGCGGCGATCAAGGCGATCAGCCTGATCGACGAGGGCGGTGAGCGGCGGGTGCGGATGGCGAACCTGGCATTCGCCGGCAGCCATTCGATCAATGGCGTCGCCGCGCTCCACACCCAGTTGATGAAGCAGACGGTGTTCGCCGATCTGCACAAGCTGTATCCGGACCGGATCAACAACAAGACCAACGGCATCACCCCGCGCCGCTGGCTGCAACAGTGCAATCCGGGCCTGACCGGCCTGATCCGCGAGACGATCGGCGACGCGTTCTGCGACGACACGACCAAGCTCGACGCGCTGGCCGCCCATGCCGACGACAGCGCCTTCCAGCAGAAGTTCGCTGCGGTGAAGCGCGCGAACAAGGTCGCGCTGGCGCAGTATCTGAAGGGCACGATGGGGGTCCGCCTCGATCCCGACGCGATGTTCGACGTGCAGATCAAGCGTATCCACGAATACAAGCGCCAGTTGCTCAACCTGATCGAGACGGTGGCGCTGTACGACCAGATCCGCAGCCACCCCGAACGCGACTGGGTGCCACGCGTGAAGCTGTTCGCGGGCAAGGCGGCGTCGAGCTATCACAACGCCAAGCTCATCATCAAACTGGCCAACGACGTCGCGCGCCGGATCAATGCCGATCCGGCGATCGGCGGACTGTTGAAGGTGGCGTTCGTCCCCAACTACAATGTCTCGCTCGCGGAGAAGATCATCCCGGCCGCCGATCTGTCCGAACAGATCAGCACTGCCGGCATGGAGGCATCGGGCACCGGCAACATGAAGTTCGCGATGAACGGCGCGCTGACCATCGGCACGCTGGACGGCGCGAATGTGGAAATCCGCGACCATGTCGGCGCGGAGAACATCGTGATCTTCGGTATGACCGCCGACGAGGTCGCAGCCAAGCGTGCCGGTGGCTACAATCCGCGCGAGGCGATCGAGGCATCGCCCGAACTGGCGCAGGCCTTGGCCAACATCGCATCGGGCGTCTTTTCCCCCGACGATCCCGATCGGTACAAGGGGCTGATGGCCGGTTTGTATGACGGCGACTGGTTCATGCTCGCGGCCGATTTCGACAGCTATGCCGCCGCGCAACGCGAGGTGGACCGCCGCTGGTCGAGCCGTCCCGAATGGAATGCGGCAACGATCCGGAACGTCGCCCGCGTCGGTTGGTTCTCGTCTGATCGAACGATCGGCGAATATGCCAGGGAAATTTGGGGAATCATGTGAACCCACCGAGTGACGCCATCTCCGCCCTGATGGAAGGGCGTCACGACGACCCCTTCTCGCTCCTGGGTGTGTTTTCCGGGCCTGAGGGGAGTTTCGCCCGCACCTGGATACCGGGTGCGGAAACCGTGGAGGCCTTCGACTTGTCGGGCGCCTCATTAGGCATCCTCGCCGTGGCGAGCCATGCCGGCCCCGATGGCGAGGGGTTGTTCGAGGGACCGATCGCCGGCGATCCGCAGCCGGTGCGCTATGTGGCGCGCGGGCACGGATCGGAATGGTCCGTCACCGATCCGTACAGTTTTGGCCCGGTGCTCGGCGAAACAGACGAATATCTGTTCGGCGAGGGCACCCATCTGCGCCTCTGGGACAAGATGGGCGCCCATCTGATCGGGCATCAGGGTGCGACCGGCACCCATTTCGCGGTCTGGGCGCCCAACGCCCGGCGGGTGTCGGTGGTGGGAAATTTCAACAGCTGGGACGGCCGCCGCCATGTGATGCGACGGCGCGGCGGGGTCGGCATCTGGGAGCTGTTCCTGCCCGATCTTGGCGCGGGTCATGCCTACAAGTTCGAGATTCTTGGGTCAGACGGCCGGTTGCAGCCGCAAAAGGCCGATCCGTTCGCCTTCGCCGCCGAATTGCGCCCGCGTACCGCCTCGCTCACCACCGGGCCGATGCAGCATGTGTGGCAAGACGACGGCCACCGCGCGCACTGGGCCTCGGTCGATCCGCGCCGGGTGCCGGTGTCGATCTACGAAGTCCATGCCGGGTCGTGGGACAAGGACGAGAATGGCTGGTTCCTCAGCTGGGATGCGCTGGCCGACAAGCTGATCCCCTATGTCGTCGAGATGGGCTTCACCCATATCGAGTTCATGCCGATCACCGAACATCCCTATGATCCATCATGGGGATATCAGACGACCGGGCTCTACGCCCCGTCGGCGCGGTTCGGCGATCACGAGGGGTTCGCCCGCTTCGTCGACGGTGCGCATCAGGCGGGAATCGGCGTGCTGCTCGACTGGGTGCCCGCCCATTTCCCCATGGACCCGCACGGCCTGATCCGGTTCGACGGCACTGCGCTCTACGAGCATGACGATCCACGTCAGGGTTATCACCCCGACTGGAACACCGCGATCTACAATTTCGGGCGGCGCGAGGTGTCGAGCTATCTCGTCAACAACGCGCTGTTCTGGGCGGAACGCTATCATCTCGACGGGCTGCGCGTCGATGCGGTCGCGTCGATGCTGTACCGCGACTACAGCCGCAACGCCGGCGAATGGATTCCCAACGCGGAAGGCGGTCGCGAGAATTGGGAGGCGGTGGAATTCCTGCGTGCCGCCAACCGCGCGGTGTACCGCGAGCATCCCGGCATCTTCACCGTCGCCGAGGAATCCACTTCGTGGCCCGGCGTGTCCAGCCCGGCGCCTGCCCCCGGCGAACGGGATGGCGGACTGGGCTTCGGGTTCAAGTGGAATATGGGCTGGATGCACGACACGCTCCAGTACATGGCGCGCGATCCGCTCCACCGGCAGCACCATCATGGCGAGATCACCTTTGGGCTCGTCTACGCCTATTCCGAGAATTTCGTCCTGCCGCTGAGCCATGACGAAGTCGTGCATGGTAAGGGATCGCTCCTTGCCAAGATGCCGGGTGAAGACTGGCAGCAATTCGCCAATCTCCGCCTCTATTACGCGTTCATGTGGGGTTATCCCGGCAAGAAGCTGTTGTTCATGGGGCAGGAATTTGCCCAGCGGGGCGAATGGTCCGAGGAACGCGGGCTCGACTGGCATCTGCGCGCCAGCCCGGCGCACGAGGGAGTGCGCAATCTCGTCCGCGATCTCAACCGGCTGTATCGCGACACGCCCGCCCTGCATGCGCGCGATTGCGAGCCGGAGGGATTCGAATGGCTGGTCGGCGACGATGCCGCCAATTCGGTCTTCGCGTGGCTGCGCAAGGCGCCGGGACAAAAGCCGGTGGCGGTGATCGCCAACATGACGCCGATCGCGCGCGCGCCATATCGGATACCGCTGCCCCATGACGGCCGCTGGCGCGAGATCATGAATTCCGATGCCGCGGACTATTGGGGATCGGGGCTCGGCAACATGGGCGGCGTCGAGGCGAAGGATGGCGCGGCCTGGGTGACGTTGCCCCCGCTGGCGACCGTCATGCTGGAATATGAAGGATAATCGCGTGCCGGTCTTGTCCGGGCATCGGCGCTACCGCACAGTCGCGGCAGCAACGCCGATCCCGGACCGGAACCGGGCAATCATAATGGGCCATAACAGGCCATAACGGGAGAGTGACCGTGGATCATCGTCGGGGCCAGCCGCTTGCACGCGATGCGATGGCCTATGTGCTGGCCGGGGGTCGCGGCAGCCGGTTGTTTGAAATGACCGACACGCGCGCCAAGCCCGCGGTCTATTTCGGGGGCAAAAGCCGGATCATCGATTTCGCCCTGTCCAACGCGATCAATTCGGGCATCCGCCGGATCGGCGTGGCGACGCAATACAAGGCGCACAGCCTGATCCGCCACCTTCAGCGTGGCTGGAACTTCCTGCGCCCCGAACGCAACGAAAGCTTCGACATCCTGCCGGCCAGCCAGCGTGTGTCGGAATTTCAGTGGTATGAGGGCACCGCCGATGCGGTGTTCCAAAACATCGACATCATCGAAAGCTATGCGCCGGAATTTATGGTCATCCTGGCCGGCGACCATATCTACAAGATGGATTACGAGATCATGTTGCAGCAGCACTGCAACAGCGGTGCCGACGTGACGGTGGCGTGCATGGAAGTGCCGCGGATGGAGGCGACCGGCTTCGGCGTGATGCATGTCGACGAAAATGATCGCATCGTCGATTTCATCGAGAAACCGGCCGATCCCCCCGCCATTCCCGGCAGCCCCGACATCGCGCTCGCCAGCCTGGGCATCTACGTCTTCGCGACCCGCTTCCTGTTCGAGGAACTGCGCCGCGATGCCGCGACGCCGGGATCGAGTCGCGATTTCGGCAAGGATATCATCCCCCATCTCGTCAAGCAGGCCCATGCGCAGGCGCATCGTTTCAGCGCGAGTTGCGTCCGTTCCTCGGAGGAACCGGGTTCCTACTGGCGCGATGTCGGCACGATCGATGCCTATTGGGAGGCGAATCTCGACCTGACCGACGTGGTGCCCGAACTCGATCTCTACGAGAACAGCTGGCCGCTCTGGACCTATTCGGAGATCACGCCGCCGGCCAAGTTCGTCCATGACATCGACGGCCGGCGGGGATCGGCGGTCGCCAGCCTCGTGTCGGGCAATTGCATCGTGTCGGGCGCCTCGATCAACCGCAGCCTGCTGTCCACCGGCACCCGGGCGCACAGCTTCTCGATGCTGGACGAAGCGGTGGTGCTGCCCAACTGCCATATCGGCCGTGGATCACGATTGCGGCGGGTGGTGATCGATGCGGGCGTGAGAATCCCCAATGGCCTTGTGGTGGGCGACGATCCGGTACTCGACGGCGCTCGCTTCCGCCGGACGGACAAGGGCGTCTGCCTGATTACCCAGCCGATGATCGACCGGCTGGACGCGTGACGACGCCGGCATCGCCCCCTCTTTCACCAAGAGGGGGATCGGCGACGCCCGTCCTGTCGCTCGCGTCCGAAGCTTATCCTCTCGTCAAGACCGGCGGACTGGCCGATGTCGTCGGCGCGCTGCCGGCCGCGCTGGGGGAGCATGGCTATCTGCTCACCACGTTGCTGCCGGGTTATCCCGCGCTGGCCCCCATGATCCGGGGCGGGCGCGAAGTACATCGATGGCCGGACCTGATCGGTGCTGAGGCGCGATTGGTGGAGGCCAGCCTTGGCGAACACGCGTTGCTGATCCTCGACGCGCCCGCCCTGTTCGGCCGTGACGGCGGCCCCTATGGCGATACGGGCGGTCGCGACTGGGACGACAACTGGCGCCGCTTCGCCGCCCTTGCCCGTGCCGGAGCGGAAATCGCGGGCGGGGTCGTACCGGGTTATCGTTTCCCACTGCTCCATGCGCATGACTGGCAGGCGGGCCTTGCCCCCGCCTATGTCCGCGCTCTGGATCTGCCGGTAAAGACGGTGATGACCGTCCACAACATCGCCTTCCAGGGGCGGTTCGACCTGAGCCTGTTCCCGGCACTCGGCCTGCCTGACTGGATGGCGAGCATCCACGGCGTCGAATATTACGGCGCGCTCGGCTATCTGAAGGCGGGATTGCAGGCCGCCGATGCGATCACCACCGTCTCCCCCACCTATGCCCGCGAAATCCGCGATCCGACATTCGGCATGGGACTGGAAGGGTTGATCGCCACGCGCGCGGCCAGCGTCAGTGGCATCGTCAACGGCATCGATCCCGCCGTCTGGAGCCCCGCCGCCGATGCTGCACTGCCTGCACGTTATACCGCCGCCACGCTGGACGATCGCACCGTCAATCGCAATGCGGTCGAAACGACGTTCGGCCTGGCTCCGGCGGACGGTCCGATCTTCACCGTCATCAGCCGGCTGACGTGGCAGAAGGGAATGGATGTCCTTGTCGACCTGCTCGACGATCTGGTCGCGAGCGGCGGGCGACTTGCCTTGCTGGGTTCAGGCGACAAATCGCTCGAAGCGGCATTCCTCGCCGCCGCTACGCGGCACCCCGGCCGGATCGGCGTTCGTATCGGCTATGACGAGGCACTTTCGCACCTGTTGCAGGGGGGCGCGGATGCGATCCTGATCCCGTCGCGGTTCGAGCCGTGCGGTCTGACGCAGCTCTATGGCCTCGCCTATGGTTGCGTTCCCGTCGTCGCGCGTACCGGTGGACTTGCCGACACGGTGATCGACGCGAACGAGGCGGCGCTGGCCGCCGGGGTCGCGACCGGCATCGTCCATGACGGCGTCACCCCCGATGCGCTACGCCATGCGATCCGCCGCGCGATCGATCTCTACGCCCGCTCCGACACATGGCGGAGGCTGCAGCGCAACGGCATGGCGGCCGACTTCTCTTGGCGGGAGAGCGGACGGCGCTATGCTTCGCTCTATCACGACCTGATGGAGCCGGCATGATCCGCGACTATCCGACGACGCCCTATTCCGACCAGAAGCCCGGTACCTCCGGCCTTCGCAAGAAGGTCCGCATATTCCAACAGCCTAATTATGCGGAGAATTTCGTCCAGTCGGTGTTCGACGTCATCGACGGCAAGGACGGCGCAACGCTGGTGATCGGCGGCGACGGCCGCTTTCTGAACCGCGAGGTGATCCAGGTCGCGATTCGGATCGCTGCCGCGAACGGGTTCGCGCGGGCGATCGTCGGGCAAGGCGGCATCCTGTCAACCCCCGCCGCCAGCAACCTGATCCGCATCCGGGGTGCGCTGGGCGGGCTCGTCCTGTCGGCCAGCCACAATCCCGGTGGGCCGGATGAGGATTTCGGCATCAAGTACAACATCGCCAATGGCGGCCCCGCGCCGGAAAAGGTGACGGAGGCGCTGCACGCCCGCACGCTGACGATCGACCGCTGGCGCGCGGTGGAAGCGGACGACATCGATCTCGACGCACCTGGCGAAATCCGCGTCGGCGACATGATCGTGGAGATCGTCGATCCCGTGGCGGACTATGCCGCACTGATGGAAAAGCTGTTCGATTTCGACGCGATCCGCGCGGCGAAACTGACGATGGCGTTCGACGCGATGAGCGCGGTCACCGGCCCCTACGCCACCGAAATTCTCGAACGCCGGCTGGGTTTCGCACCGGGCACGGTTCGGAACGGCACGCCCTTGCCCGATTTCGGCGGCCATCATCCCGACCCCAACCTCGTCCACGCACATGAATTGTACGAGACGATGATGGCCCCCGACGCGCCCGATTTCGGGGCGGCATCGGATGGCGACGGCGATCGCAATCTCATCATCGGGCGCGGCCGGTTCGTCACGCCGTCGGACAGTTTGGCGATGCTCGCCGCCAATGCGCATCTCGCGCCGGGGTACAAAGACGGACTGAAGGGCATTGCGCGATCGATGCCGACCAGCGCCGCCGCCGATCGCGTTGCCGCGAAACTCGGTATCCCCGCCTATGAGACACCGACCGGCTGGAAGTTCTTCGGCAACCTGCTCGACGCCGGCATGGCGACGATCTGCGGTGAGGAAAGCGCAGGCACCGGCTCCGACCACGTCCGCGAGAAGGACGGATTGTGGGCCGTATTGCTCTGGCTCAACATCCTGACCGCGACGGGCAAGTCGGTGGATGCCATCGCGCGCGATCATTGGGCGACCTATGGCCGCAACTACTATGCTCGCCACGATTACGAAGGCGTCGAGAGCGAGCGGGCCGATGCGCTGATGGCGGAACTGCGTGGACGGCTGACGACGCTGCCGGGCGAGCGGTTCGGCGACCTGACCGTCGAGACCGCCGACGACTTCGCCTATCACGATCCCACCGATGGCTCGGTCAGCCGCAATCAGGGCGTCCGCGTGCTGTTCGAAGGCGGCAGTCGCGTCGTGTTCCGCCTGTCGGGCACCGGCACCAGCGGCGCGACCTTGCGCGTCTATCTCGAACGGTTCGAACCGGACGCGATCGAGGGCGACACCAATACGATGCTGGAGGAGATCGTCACGGCGGCGGACGCCATCGCCGGAATCATCCGCCATACCGGACGCACCGGGCCCGACGTCGTTACGTGACGACGTCGCCGCGTGGCTGGCTGCGGCGGGTCGCCGATCTCGTCCTGCCAGCCGCCCCCTCCCCGCCAGACCGCATCTGCGGTGCCCATGTCCGGGGCGACGCGACCAGCTTCACGGTCAGGGCGCCGTCCGCCAGCGCCGTCACCCTGTGCCTGTTCGACGGTGCGGTCGAACGACAGGTGCCGATGGCGCGGGAAGGCGAGCGGTGGGCCGTCACCATGCCCGGCATCGGCGCGGGCCAGCGTTACGGCTATCGCGCGACCGGCGTTCATGATCCCGCCGCCGGACACTGGTTCGATCCGGCCAAGCTGCTGGTCGATCCCTATGCGATCGAACTCGACCGGCGCTTCGTCTATGATCCGGCACTGTCGCAATACGGGTTCGACACCGCCGCGCTGGTGCCCAAAGCCATCGTCTGCGCGCCAGCCGATGCCGGCCCGCCGCCACCGCCGCTGTTCGCGCCCGGGGGCCTGATCTACGAACTCAACGTCCGCAGTTTCACCATGCGGCATCCGGACGTACCGGCGGAACAGCGCGGTACCGTCGGCGCGCTGGCGCATCCCGCGATCGTCGCCCATCTGCGGAAACTGGGCGTCGCGGCGATCGAACTGATGCCGATCGTGGCATGGATCGACGAACGCCACCTGCCCCCGCTGGGGCTGACCAATGCATGGGGTTACAACCCTGTCGCTTTCATGGCGCTGGACCCGCGATTGTGCCCCGGCGGGGTTGCGGAACTGCGCGACACCATCGCGACGTTGCGGGAAGCGGGGATCGGCGTGCTGCTCGATCTCGTCTTCAATCATACCGGCGAAAGCGACACGGGCGGGCCGACGCTCAGCCTGCGTGGACTCGATCCGCAGTCCTATTCCCGTACGCCGAACGGATCGCTGGTCAACGACGCCGGCACCGGCAACACCCTCGATTTCGGACAGCCGCATGTCCGCGATCTGGCGCTGACGGCGATGCGGCATTTCGCCATGCTGGGCGTCGATGGGTTCCGCTTCGATCTTGCGCCGGTCATGGCGCGGTCACCGCGGTTCGACGCTGCCGCCCCGATCTTCACCGCGATCACCGCCGATCCAGTGCTGGCAAGCCGGGTGATGATCGCGGAGCCATGGGACATCGGCCCCGGCGGCTATCAACTGGGCCGGTTTCCCGACAACTGGCTGGAATGGAACGACAGGTTCCGTGACGATGTCCGCCGGTTCTGGCGCGGCGATGGCACCGCCGGCACGCTTGCCACCCGCATCGCCGGGTCCTCCGACATCTTCACCGGCCCCCATATCCGCAGCGTCAACTTCGTTGCCGCGCATGACGGCTTCACCCTGGCCGACATGTTGAGCTTCGCCACCCGCCACAACCACGCCAATGGCGAAGACAATCGCGACGGCCATGGCGGCGAAATCTGCTGGAACAACGGCGTGGAGGGACCGAGCGACGATCCCGCCATCCGCGCTGCGCGTGACAGCGATGCCCGCGCGCTGCTCGCCACCCTGTTTGCCTCGCGCGGTACGCCGATGCTGACGGCAGGTGACGAATTCGGCCGGAGCCAGCGCGGCAACAACAACGCCTATGCGCAGGACAACGAGACGACGTGGCTCGACTGGGCGAACCGCGATACCGCGCTGGAGGATTTCGTCGCCCGCCTGTCGCGGTTCCGGTGCGAAGGGCCCCTGGCCGATCAGGACTGGCTGACCGCCGCCGACTGGCGCGACATGACCGACCGGCCGATGACGCCGGATCGCTGGGCCGACACCGGCGGATTCCTGCTGCGCCTGCCGGCGGGTGACGACACCGTCTATATCCGCATCGACCGCGGCGAACGGCGGGTCACGCTGGCCCGCGCCACCCTTCTGGAGAGTCGATCTTGATCGCCCGCCTGATCCTCGCTGCCACCACCCTGCTGACGGTCGCCGCGACACCGCTGTCGCCGGCACAGCGGTTCGGCAGGCTATATCACGATGTACAGATGCGGCGGCTGTTTCCCGACGGCAAGACCTTCGCGGATGCCGTGCCGAAGCGATCCGATGCCCGCATCATCGCCGCCTATCGTCATTGCCGGTGTGGCAGCGATGCCGGCCTGCGCCGGTTCGTGCTGACGCATTTCACGCTGCCCGAAGCGCCCGTCACCAGGCCGCAGCCACGGCGTACCCTGACGCAGCATATCGACGAACTCTGGCCGCAACTGACCCGCACCACCACCAACGTAACTGCCGGATCGTCGGCGCTGACATTGCCGCGCCGCTATGTCGTGCCGGGCGGGCGGTTCCGGGAGATGTATTACTGGGACAGCTGGTTCACGATGCTCGGCCTGCCCCCCGCCGGACGACAGGATCTGGTCGAGGACATGGTGATCGATTTCGGCAGCCTGATCGATCGTTACGGCCACATCCCCAACGGCACCCGCACCTATTATCTCAGCCGGTCGCAACCACCCTTTTTCTATCTGATCGCGGGGCTGTCGCACGATGCCGCGACGCTTGCCGCCCGCAACCGGCAATTGCGTACGGAACATGCATACTGGATGGCCGGCGCAACCGCCCTAGCCCCCGGCACCGCGCAGGCACGGGCCGTGCGGTTGCCCGATGGTGCGTTGCTCAACCGGTATTGGGACGACCGGGATGATGCGCGCGACGAAAGCTACCGCGAGGATACCGAACTCGCGGATGCTACCCCGGGCCGGCCGCGCGGCGAACTGATGCGCGATCTGCGCGCAGCGGCGGAAAGCGGCTGGGACTTTTCCTCACGCTGGCTGGGCGACGGCCGGACACTGGCGACGATCCGAACGACGCGACTGGTGCCGATCGATCTGAACAGCCTGATGGTGGGGATGGAACAGGCGATCGCCGTCAATTGCCGTACATTGGGCGATACGGCCTGCGCCGCCTCGTTCGACGCGCGCGCCACCGCGCGGATCGCCGCTATCCGTCGGCACCTGTGGAACGGCCGGTTTTTTGCCGATCACGACCTCGATACCGGTCGCGCCAATGACAAGGTGACGGCGGCCATGGCATTCCCGCTGTTCGCCGGCGTCGCCACCCAGGATCAGGCCCGCCTCACCGCCCGGGCACTCACTGCGTTGATCGGCGAAGGCGGCGTACGGACCACGCCGGTCGCCTCGGGCCAGCAATGGGACGATCCCAATGGCTGGGCGCCACTGCAATGGATCGCCTATCGCGGCCTGCGCCGGTATGGTGAGGACAGGCTGGCGATCCGCATCCGTACCGCGTGGCTGGCGACGGTAAATCGTGAATATGATGCGTCGGGCAAGCTGCTGGAAAAATACGATGTGGTCGACCGCCGGCCCGGCGGCGGCGGCGAATACCCCAATCAGGACGGGTTCGGCTGGACCAACGGCGTCACCCGCGCGATGCTGCTGGAAAAATGACGCGTCATCGCTGACGGGCCATCATCTCCGTCATCGGCATCAGATTGTGGTGCAGATGATCCATGATCCACAACGATCCTACCAGCACCAGCACGACGATCAGGATGCCGAACGCCAGCGCCAGCGTATTGTTGGTATTGTCCGGCCCGGTGGTGATGTGGAGGAAGAAGACGAGGTGGACGCCCATCTGTGCCACCGCCAGCGCGATCAGCGCGACGGGAATGGCAGGCCCGTAGATCAGCCCGCTGCGGGCCGCGGCAAATGACGCGATCGACAGCAATGCGGCGAGCCCCAGTCCCACGAGATAACCGGTAAGCCCCGCAGCGACCGACTCAGGCTCGCCTTCCTCGCCCGGCGCCTGATCGTCGCCGCGCGGCGTATCGTCGGGGTGGCGCGTATCGCTCATGCGGCGGTTCCCAGCAGATAGACGACGGTCAGCAACGCCACCCAGATGATGTCGAGGGCGTGCCAGAACAGGCTGAAACAGGCGATCCGGCGCCGGATGTCCTCACGAAATCCCTTCGCCTGCACTTGCGCCATCATCGTCGTCAGCCACAACAGCCCCAGAAAGACGTGGACGCCGTGACATCCGACCAGCGCAAAGAATGCCGACAGGAAGGCGCTGCGCGACGGTCCGGCCCCCTCGTCGATCAGGTGCGTGAATTCGTACAGTTCCAGACACAGGAACGCAGCCCCCAGCGCGCCCGTTGCCGCCATCGCGATCTGGAACAGCCCGCGCCGGTCCGCAATCATCGCCAGCCCCGCCAGCCCGCATGCGAAGGACGACAACAGCAGCAACGCCGTTTCCCACCCGACCAGCGTCAGGTCGAACAGCTCGACACCCCGCGGCCCGCCCGCCGTCTCGCCGACCAGCACCGCATAGGCGGCGAAGAAAGCCGAGAACATGATGAAGTCGGACAGCAGGAAGATCCAGAAGCCGTAGCCGACCACAATCCGCTTGGGCGCCGGGCCACGTTGATCGCTTGGTATCTCGCCATGTCCCAACTGATGGGGGTCGGCGGGTGTGGCGTTGCTCATACCAGTGCCTCATCGGGAACACCCAGCAGATCGGCCTTGCCCTGACGGCGCAGGCGGTCACGGCGTTCCACCTCGTCGCCGGCGATGGTGTATTCCGCCTCGTCACGCCATGCGAAGACGACGAACGTCGCCCATGCGCCGACGAACCCGACGATCACCAGCCACCAGATATGCCAGACCAGCGCGAAGCCCATCGCGCTGGCGAAGAACGCACTGACGATGCCGGTCGGTGAATTGCGCGGCATCTCGATGTCCTGGTAATCGGGTTTCTCCGACAAGGCCCGGTTTTCACGCGCGGTGGATTTCAGACCCCAATAGGCTTCCTCGCCGCGCACATCGGGCAGGGTCGCGAAATTGAAGATGGGCGGCGGCGAGGTCGTCGACCATTCCAGCGTGCGCCCATCCCATGGATCGCCGCTGACATCGACGCGGTCATGCCGGGTGCGGATCGATACAGTGAACATGATGACCTGACAGCCGATACCACATGCGATCAGCACCGCGCCCCCTGCCGCTGCGATCAGCCATGGTTGCCAGCCGGCGACATCGTAATGACCCAGCCGTCGCGTCATCCCCATCAGCCCCAACACATACAACGGCATGAAGGCGAGATAGAATCCCGACAGCCAGAACCAGAACGACCGTTTTCCCCATTTCTCGTCGAGCGAGAAGCCGAACGCCTTGGGCCACCAGTAGGTCAGCCCCGCGAACGCGCCGAACAATACACCGGGGATCACGATGTTATGGAAATGCGCCACGAGGAACAGCGAGTTGTGCAGCACGAAATCGGCCGGCGGCACCGCCAGCAACACCCCCGTCATCCCGCCGATCACGAAGGTGACGATGAACCCCACCGACCATAGCATCATCGACGTATAGCGGATGCGTCCGCCATACATGGTGAAGATCCAGTTGAAGACCTTCACGCCGGTCGGCACCGCGATGATCATCGTCGAAATACCGAAGAAGCCGTTGACGTCCGCCCCCGCCCCCATCGTGAAGAAGTGGTGCAGCCACACCATGAACGACAACAGACATATCGCCATCGTCGCGAGGATCATCGATCGATAGCCGAACAGCGGCTTGCCGGAGAAGGTGGATACCACCTCGCTGAAGATGCCGAACGCGGGCAGGATCAGGATATAGACCTCCGGGTGGCCCCACGCCCAGATCAGGTTCACGAACATCATCTGGTTGCCGCCCAGTTCGTTCGTGAAGAAGTGGAAACCAAGGTACCGGTCGAGCGTCAGCATCGCCAGCGTCGCGGTCAGGATCGGGAATGCGGCGACGATCAGCAGGTTCGTCGCCAGCGACGTCCAGCAGAACATCGGCATCCGGGTATAGCCCATGCCGGGCGCCCGCATCTTCAGGATGGTGGTGACCAGATTGACGCCGGACAGCAAGGTGCCGACCCCCGACACCTGCAACGCCCACAGGTAATAATCGACGCCGACCCCAGGGGAAAAGCTCAGCTCGCTGAGCGGTGGATAGACCACCCAGCCCGTCTTCGCGAATTCGCCGATGACGAGGCTGATGTTGACCAGCAAAGCACCCGCCGCCGTCAGCCAGAAACTGACCGAGTTCAGCGTCGGAAACGCCACGTCGCGAATGCCCAGTTGCAACGGCACCGCGAAGTTCATCAGCCCGATCATGAACGGCATGGCGACGAAGAAGATCATCATCACGCCGTGGGCGGTGAATATCTGGTCGTAATGATCGGGCGGCAGGTAACCGGGATTGCCATAGGCGATCGCCTGCTGCGCCCGCATCAACAGCGCGTCGGAAAACCCGCGCAGCAGCATCACCGCCGCCAGGATGCAGTACATCACCCCGATCCGCTTATGATCGACGCTGGTGATCCATTCGCGCCACAGATAGGGTATGTGCCCCGCCCGCCATGTCCAGCCGAGCAGCGCGAGGATGCCAAGTCCCGCCAGTCCGAACGCGACCAGTGGCAGCGGCTGTTCCCAAGGAATCGAGTCCCAGCCGAGTTTACCGAACATGATTGTCCTCCCGCCCCGACCGGGCCTCGTCATGCACGCCGACACCGGCATTGGCGACGATCCGGTCGTACAATCCCGGCATCACCGCACGATAGCCACGCGGGGCCACATTGACCGTCGGTCGCGACAGTGCGGCGAGACCTTGACCGTCCAGCACGGGTCCGGCGGCCTTTGTCCGGGTCACCCAATCGGCGAACTGCGTGGCCGGCAGTGCGTCGACCGAAAAATCCATATCGGCGAAACCCTCACCGCTATAATGCGCGGACAGCCCATGAAAGCGGCCGGGTTTGTCGGCCTGCAGATGCAGCCGCGAATCCATGCCCGACATCGCGTAGATTTGACTGCCGAGTTGCGGCACGAAGAAGCTGTTCATCACGGTGCCGCTGGTGATCCGAAACGCAATCGGCGTGCCGGCCGGGATCACCAGCCGATTGACCGTCGCGATCCCCTGTTCCGGATAAATGAACAGCCATTTCCAATCGAGCGCGACGACCTGCACCATCACCGGTTTCCGCTTGGACACCAGCGGCCGCTCCGGGGCGAGTTGATGGGTGCCGATCCACGTCAGCCCGGCAAGGAAGATGACGATCAACGCCGGCACCGACCAGACCAGCAATTCGATGCGCCCGGAATAGGACCAGGTCGGGCGATAGGTCGCCCGCTTGTTGCCGGCACGAAACCACCAGGCGAAGCCGAGCGTCACGACGATCGTCGGCACCACGATCAGCATCATGATCGCCAGCGCATTGAACAGGATGGTCCGCTCACCTGCGGCGACCGGGCCGGCTGGTGACAGGACACCGGGCGCACATGCGTTGAGCGTCAGTACCCCGGCCAATGCCAACGGATAGACAATGGCAGATCGCGCGCGTCGCCGAACTTGTTCATTCCGGACAGCCATCAGGCCTGCCCCCTTCCCGTACCCGACCGCTACTTCCCACCGGCAACGTCGAACGCTAGGCTAAAACCATGCGTCCGATCCGCCACCGCAGCGCGCTTTTCATGCCCGCGTCCAACGCACGGGCATTGGAAAAGGCCCGTAACCTGCATTGCGATATCGTGATTCTCGATCTGGAAGATGCCGTCGCGCCCGAACGCAAGACGGAGGCGCGCACCGCCGCCCTCGCCGCCATGACCGATGGCGGGTTCGGGGATCGGGGCTGCGTGATCCGTGCGAACGCCGCGGCCACCGCGACGGGCAAGGATGATCTGACTGCCCTGACCGGAAGTGCAGCGGATGCGGTATTGCTGCCCAAGGTCGACGGCGTCACCGATCTGATCGACGCCCGCGCCCTGCTGGGGCCGGTGATTCCGTTGTGGGCAATGATTGAAACCGCGAAAGGCATCGTCGCACTGCCTGAGATCGTCAAGGCAGCCAATGAACTGGGGTTGGCTGCGCTGGTTGCGGGAACGAACGATCTGGCGCTCGATCTGCGCTGCCGCGTCGACGGTCATCGTACCGCGCTGTTCCCGCATCTGGCCGCGATCGTCGCTGCCGCCCGGGCGGGTGGCATGATGGCGCTGGACGGGGTCCTGAATGCGATCGAGGATGAAGATCGACTGGTTCGGGATTGTCTACAGGGGCGAGATTGGGGATTCGATGGCAAGACGCTGATTCACCCGTCACAGATCACCGCCGCCAATGCGGCATTCGGGCCGGATGCCGCCGAAATCGAGTGGGCGGAACGGGTCGTCGCCACCTTCGCCGATCCTGCCCATGCGGATCGTGGTGCGGTGCGGATGGACGGTGCGATGGTGGAGCGGCTTCATCTTGCCGAAGCAGAACGGATATTGGCGTTGGCCGGGCAACGCTGACGACCCGTCTGCCGTTCTCCACGACCGGTCAGGTGGCCATCATATCGGCAACGTCAGTGATGTCTGACGCACTGCTTTCGTCTTGCCAGCCCCGGCCGGGCAGCTCCGCCACCCGGTCAAAGCCACCCTGCCGTCCCGATTAGCGTCCGACCCAGTCCGCCACCTGTTGCGCCACCTGATTGGCCGCCTGGTTCAGCGCCGGCCCGGTCGATGCCGCATCGATCGCACTGACGGGAACACGCGCCTCGAACCGGCGCTTTTCGGTGCCCGTCGCACCCGATCGGGTCAGCGCTGCATCGAACGTGACGACCGCCATGCGCGCATCGGCGTCGAGGCCGAAGTTACGCAATTCACCGGCAAGCTGGTCGTTTGCCTCCGTTACTGCCTGAACCTGGCTCAACACCACGCGACCAGTGCGTGCAGTCGTCATATCTGAGAGCAGCCGCGCGAACAGCCGGGCGGGTGGTTCTGCCCATTGCGCGTCCTTTACATAGGCGATGCTGGTCGTGCTGGTCTGTACCGGCACCCGGGTCGTAGCCAGCGATTGCGGCGTCACCGGCACCGCGATCACGATCGACTTCGCGGTCGCACTGTTCTGCATCTGCCCGACCGGCAGGGCGGCGGTGCTGTTCAGCGTCAACAACGTATCGGGCGGCGTCGCACCGAAGCTGATGCACCCGGAAAGCGGCAGCACGGCGATCAGCGCCATCGGCAGCAGAAGCGATCTTGTCATGGCGACCCTCACTTACCCTTATAGTCCGGCAGCTTCTGCTGCCCGATCAGCGAGCTGGCGCCCTGCTGATCCACCTTTTCAGCCACCGACGACAGGGCCGCCGCCGTCACGCGCAGGTCGCGCACCAGCCTGTTCGCTTCCGGAACGGTCTGCCGCGAGAAGGTCTGGAGGCCGGGGCGGGCGTCGCCGATCGCGGCATTCAGCGTGTCGGCGGATTTACGCGCCGAATCGATCGCACCATTCAGGTTGCGGATCGTCGGCTGGATGTCGTTCGCCAGCAATCCGTTGGTGGTCGCCGCCAGATTGCCAATCTGCTGCGACGCCTCACCCGCCTGCTGGATCGCGACGCGGGTCTGCGCCAGTGTCGCGGCAATTTCCGGTCCACGATCGGCCAATGCATCGGTCAACCGGTTGGTATTTTCCAATATGCCTGCAATCGACGCCTGATTGCGATCGGTCAACAGTCCGGTCAACCGTTCGGTCAGCGTCGACAACCGTTCCAGCAACTGCGGTGCGGAATTCAGGATCGCCCCGATCCCGCCCTGCTTGGTCGCAATCACCGGCACGCCATACGGGCACTGGGTGGGATTGGGCGGATCCGGGCAGACGAT
Source organism: Sphingomonas cynarae (assembly GCF_039537815.1). Taxonomy (NCBI): domain Bacteria; kingdom Pseudomonadati; phylum Pseudomonadota; class Alphaproteobacteria; order Sphingomonadales; family Sphingomonadaceae; genus Sphingomonas; species Sphingomonas cynarae. The sequence continues at coordinate 90,645 of NZ_BAABBF010000003.1, forward strand.
CGGCTGCGCGCCCTTGCGCGCCCCGTCGAGCGAAACGGTGCTGGTGCCGGTAAAGCTGCCCACCACCGTCGCCGTCGTGCCCTGCAGGACCGGCGTATCGTCATTCACACTGATGCGGACGCGCACGAACTGCGGATCGTTCGCCCACAGCGCGATCTGCTTCACCTGCCCCGACGGTACGCCAGAATAGGTCACGACCGATCCACGCGCCAGACCATCGACCGACTGGCGGAAGAAGATGTCGTATTCCTTCTCCTCCGCCCCGCCGACGCGGGCGATCCACACCGTGAAGAGCGCGAGCATCGCGAGCAGGATCAGCACGACGGCACCGACCAATATGTGGTTAGAACGGGTTTCCATCAGCCTGTCCCTGTTGCCTTGCGGCCTGTATCGTCAGTGGTCGGGGTCGCCCCGCGGGCATGATCGTCGGCAAGCGTGCCCTGCGAACGGGTGTCGGTACGGTTCGTTGCGACCTCGGTCGGGTGGGCATCCGCCTCACGATCGGTGTCCTGCAACTCCTGCGTAGAGGCAGCGGCACGGCCGCGTGGACCCTTGAAATATTCCTGAATCCAGGGCTGGTCGGTTTCGAGCAGTTCGTCGATCGTACCGACCGCGATCACCCGTTTTTCCGCCAGTACCGCCACCCGGTCACAGATCGCATACAACGTATCGAGATCGTGGGTGATGAGGAAGACAGTCAGCCCCAGCGTCCGGCTCAACGACCGGATCAGCTCGTCGAACGCCGCCGCGCCGATCGGATCGAGTCCGGCGGTCGGTTCATCCAGGAACAGCAATTCGGGATCGAGTGCCAGAGCCCGCGCCAGCCCGGCCCGCTTTTTCATGCCACCCGACAGTTCGGCGGGGTATTTCGGACCGGCATCGGCGGGCAGGCCGGTCATCACCACCTTGTACGACGCGATCTCGTCGATCAACGATCGCGGCAGCTCGCGGTAGAATTCCCGGAGCGGCACCTGCACGTTTTCCGCCACGGTCAGCGTCGAGAACAAGGCGCCGCCCTGGAACAACACGCCCCAGCGTTTGCGGATATCGGTCGCCTCGGTTTCGTCGCGACCGATCGTCGGCTCACCAAACACGGTGATCTCGCCGGTGTCGGGCGTCTGAAGCCCGATGATCGAGCGCATCAGCACGGACTTGCCCGTCCCCGATCCACCAACGACGCCGAGGATTTCGCCACGGCGAACCTGCAGGTCGAGATTGTCGTGAATCACCGACTCGCCGAAGCTGTTACGCAGCCCCTTCACCTCGACGATGATATCGTCCGCGTTGCTGGCCCGGTCGTGAGGCATCAGTTCCACCCCACCCAGGTAAAGAACACCGCGAAGAACGCGTCCAGCACGATGACCAGGAAAATACCCTGCACCACCGCGGAGGTGGTACGCAGACCTACCTGTTCCGCGTCCGCTTCCACCTGCATCCCCTGGAAACAGCCTGCGATCGCGATGATGGCGCCGAATACGGGTGCCTTGATCAGGCCGACATACAGGTCGGTGATCGGCACTACCTCGCGAATACGCGCGACGAAGGTAACCGGCGGAATACCGAGCGACACCCATGCCAGCAATCCGCCGCCGATGATCGCGATCAACGATGCGTAGAAGCCAAGCAGCGGCATCAGCACGATCGCCGCCAACGTCCGCGGCAGCACCAACGCTTCCATCGGCGACACGCCGATCGTGCGCATCGCATCGATTTCCTCGGTCAGCTTCATCGTGCCGAGTTGCGCGGCGAACGCGGAGCCAGACCGGCCGGCGACCATGATCGCAGTCATCAGCACGCCCAGTTCGCGCAGCGTCAGCCGCCCAACAAGGTTGATCGTGAACACCTCCGCGCCGAACTGGCGCAACTGGACCGCCCCCTGTTGCGCGATGACGATGCCGATCAGAAAACTCATCAACCCAACGATGCCGAGCGCGGCGACGCCGACCGTCTCGAACTCATGGACCACCGAATTGAACCGGAACCGGCGGGGATGGCGGATGACCGACATGAACGCGAGCGTCGTCGCCCCGAGAAAACCAAGCAGCCCCAGAAGGGTACGGCCGGTGACGACCACCGCCTCGCCTACTTCGCCCAGTACGCGGGTAAAGCCGCTGCCGTGGCTGGGGCGCATCGCGACCTGCTGGTCGGACTGGACCACCTGATCGAACAGCTGCTTCCCGTCCGGCTCCAGCCCTTCGACCGGCGCATCGTGACGGGCAGCGAAGCGGTGAACGACATAGGCACCGACCGTGTCGATCCGGTCGACTCCGGACAGGTCGACCCGTGCGACCTTGCCCTCCACCTTGTCGAGTCGATCGGGCAGCGACCCAAGCCGCGCCAGCGACAGATCACCCGAGAAGCGGATTACATCTCCGTCTGCGCTGAAATCTGCCGTGGCGGTCATCGTCCGCACCATTGGGCGAAACCGGCAGCGACGGCAAGCGGCATGCAATCGCCCCCGGAAACATACCGTTTCACAGCAACACGTCGATCAGATGAATGGCCAGCCCTACCAGCCCGCCGACCACCGTGCCATTGATGCGGATAAACTGCAGATCCCGGCCGACCGCATTTTCCAACCGGTTGGTGATCGTCCGTTCGTCCCACCCACGCACGGTTTCCGATACCAGCCGCACGATCGCATCGCCGTAGCTGGCAGCGATGCCGACCACCGCCCGGCGAACGAAGCGATTGATCGACAGTGCCAGCCGGCGATCATCGCGCAAGGTGGCACCGATCTGATGCAGCACCTCTCCCAATTGCCCGGTCATCGCCGCCTCCGGATCGCGGGCGATCCGCAGCAACGCGGCGCGTGCCTGTTCCCACAGACCATCCAGCCACCGCGCCATCGCCGGATTGGCGATCAGTTCCACCTTTACCCGCTCCACCCGCTCACGCATCGCGGAGTCGTGCTGCAGATCCCAGGCCAGCCGATCCAGCCCCTCCTCCGCCTTCAGGCGCAACGGATGTTGGGGATCGGCCGCCATCTCGGCGATCAGGTTGTTGAGACCGGCGATCAGCTTGTCGGCGATGGTTTCGTCCAGCCCGGTCCAGCGCAGGATCGCGCCGGCCCGCTGGTGGATCATCGCGCGCATCAACGGCTCGTTGCTGCCAAGCGCCGCGCCGGCCCATCGGATCGCCGCGTCCAGCACCGGCTGATGCCGCTGCTGTGCCATCGCCGCGTTAAGCAATTGGCCGGCGATCGGTGACATCTCGGTCTGACGCAGGCGGTTGGCGACCGCCGCCTTGGCCATGCCGCCGAAACGCGCCGGATCGAGCGACTCGAGCACCTGTGCCACCATTCGCGACGCCCCCTGCCGAAAGCGTCCGCCTGCCCCCTCCGGAGGGTCTGTCAGCCAGCGCGCCACGGCGTTCGCCACGTCCAGCCGCCGCATCCGCCGTCCGACGACACGCGGCACGAGAAAGTTCGTGCGCAGGAACGAGGCCAGCGTATCGCCGATGCGATCCTTGTTCTTGGGCACGATCGCGGTGTGCGGGATCGGCAGGCCGAGCGGATGGCGAAACAGGGCCGTCACCGCGAACCAGTCAGCCAGTCCACCGACCATCGCCGCTTCGGCAAAGGCCCGGACAAATCCCCAGGCCGGATGCGACGCCACCAGCGACCGGCTGACGAGGAACAGCAATGCCATCGCGATCAGCAGGGCCGTCGCCACGCGCCGCATCCGCACCAGACCCGGGGGGGCCGTATCAAGGAGGCGCGCGCCGATCACTGTCATCTCCGTAACAATGACCGGCGGCACGGATGGTTCATGTCGTGCCGTTCGTCGCGACGCGCGATCATTCCGCCGGCTGGGTGCCGCCCTCGCGATAGCCGATCGTTCCAGGCCCCCGGCCCAGTCGCGTATCGCGGACAGGTCCCTCTATCACGGTCGCGCCATCGTCGCCCGGGCGGAAGGTGAGCAGGCGCCGCCCCAGACGACTGCCCATCCGGCTTTCGACCCCAACGGCCAGGCTGAATCCCGCCGGCACGATCAGCAGCGTCAGCAGCGTCGACAGGATCAATCCTCCGATCACCGTCACGCTCATCGGCGCGCGGAACGATCCGTCGCCGGTCAGCGACAGTGCCGTCGGTACCATGCCCGCGACCATCGCCACCGTGGTCATCACGATGGGCAGCGCACGCTTGTGCCCGGCATCGACGATCGCCTCGAATTTCGGGACGCCGTGGCTCATTTCCTCCAGCGCGAAATCGACCAGCAGGATCGAATTCTTGGCGACGATGCCCAGCAACATCAGCAACCCGATATAGACTGGCAGCGATACCGACATGCCCGCGATCCAGAGCGCCACGCATGCACCCAGCGGCGCCAGGAACAGCGACCCCAGATTGACGAACGGCGGCAGAAAGCGGCGATAGAGCAGGACCAGCACGGCAAAGAGCAGGAGGAAACCCGAGGTGACAGCGAGGATGATGTTGGTCACCAGTTCCGCCTGCGCCTTGGACTGACCCACCGTCAGGCGGCTGACCCCGATCGGCATCGATTTGACCGCGGGCAGCGCCAGGATCTGCTTCATCGCATCGCCTTCGACGATACCCGGTGCCAGATCGGCCCCGATCGTCAACTGGCGTTGCTGGGCGATCCGGTCGATCTGCGTCGGTCCCGCGCCGAAGCCAATATCGGCCACCACCTTCAGCGGTACCGAGCCGCCATTCTGCGTGGTGACGGGCAGGTTTTCGATGCTCGACAGCTTTTCACGCGCGCTTTCGGCGAGGGCGACGCGAATCGGAATCTGCCGGTCGGACAGCGAGAAGCGGGCGCTGTTCTGATCGATATCGCCCAGCGTCGCGACCCGGATCGCGTTGGACAGCGCACTGGTCGTGATGCCGAGATCGGCGGCAAGGTCCATGCGGGGCCGGATCACGATCTCCGGTCGTTGCAGCCCGCCCGCAGTGCGCGGTGCGCGCAGGATCGGCAGGCGGCTCATCTGCTCGACGATACGGTCAGCGGTCTGCTGCAGCAGGATCGGATCGTCGCTGCCCAGCGTGATCTGGAGATCGCGGCTAGGCCCGCCCCAGCCATTCTGATTCTGGAACGACACGCGTGCATCGGGAATGGCCGCGAGGGTCGGCGTCAATGCACGCTCGAACTCGACGCTGGTCTGCTCACGCCCTTCCGCCAAGGTCGCGGTGACACGACCGGTGCCGACAAAGGCGCGTTGATAGACCGACATCACCGTCGGCTTCTGCGCCGACAGGATGCCGGCGACGTTGCTGACGACCGCGTTGGTCTGTTCCAGCGTCGACCCGGGCGGCAGTTCGACCAGCACCGTGCTGCGGTCATTGTCACGTTGCGGCTGGAATTCCTGCGGCAACAGCATGAAGATCGCGACCGTCGCGACCAGTGCCAGCACGCTGAATCCCATCACCCAGACGCGGTGATCGACCAGATGCCCCACCAGCCGCCGCCAGCCGCCCCGCGCCGCCAGCGTGCGCTGGCGCGATTGATCGAGCGTCCAGCGCAACACCTTTACATAATTGCGCATCACCGGGCCATCTTCGGCAATCTCATGCCCGCCGGCCTTCATGAAATACGCCGCGATCATCGGCGTGATGAGGCGCGCCACCGCCAGGCTCATCAGCACCGCGGCGACCACGGTCAGCCCGAAATTCTTGAAGAACTGGCCCGACACGCCCGGCATCAGCGCCACCGGCAGGAACACCGCAACGATCGACATCGTCGTAGCCAGCACCGCCAGCCCGATCTCGTCCGCCGCGTCGATCGACGCCTGATAGGCATTCTTGCCCATCCGCATGTGTCGGACGATGTTCTCGATCTCGACGATCGCATCGTCCACCAGCACGCCCGCCACCAGACTGAGCGCGAGCAGCGTCATGTTGTTGAGGCTGAACCCCAGCAGATCCATGAACCAGAAGGTCGGGATCGCCGATAGCGGGATCGCAAGCGCGGAGATGAACGTCGCCCGCCAGTCCCGCAGGAACAGGAACACGACGATCACCGCAAGCACCGCGCCCTCGATCATCGAGTCGATCGCAATCTCGTAATCGCGTTCGGTATAGGTGACGCTGGTCGACAGCAGTTTGAAATGAACGGACGGATTGCGCTTTTCCAACGCCGCCAGCTTCTGCTCCGCCTCATGGAAGACGGTGACGTCGGATGCGCCCTTGGTCCGCGTGAAGCTGAACGACACCACCTGCCGACCATCCACCGCCGCCGCCGATTTCTGTTCGGCATAGGCATCGCGCACGTCGGCGATATCGGCCAGCCGCACCGTGCGGCCGTTACCCAGCGAAATCTGCGTCTGCCCCAGTGCATAGGCATTCTTGGCGTTGCCCAGCACGCGGACCGACTGTTCGGAGCCGGCGATCTCCGCCTTGCCGCCGGTGGCGTTCAGGTTCACCGCGCGCAGCTGCGCGTTCACCGCATTCGCGGTCAGGCCTTGCGCCTGCAGCTTGATGGGATCGAGGATGACGCGGATTTCGCGGCTGACGCCGCCGTTGCGCTCCACCGCCCCCAGCCCCGGCACCGACAGCAATTCCTTGCTGACCGTATCGTCGATGTACCAGCTAAGCTGCTCCACCGTCATGTCGGTGGTCAGCGCGGAGAAGCTGGCGATATCGTTATCGCTGGTGTCGACGCGGCCGATCTGCGGTTCCAGGATGCCGTCGGGCAGATCGCCGCGAATCTGCGTGATCGCGTCGCGCAGATCGTTGACCGCACGATCGATGTCGGTACCCAGTTGCAGCTGCACGACCGTCTGCGAATTGCCTTCCTTCACGGTCGAACGGATCTCGTCGATCCCGCGCAGGCTGCGGGCGGCCGCCTCGACGCGCTTGGTGACCTGCGTCTCCAGTTCGCTGGGCGCGGCGCCCGGCTGGCTGATCGCGACGAACGCGATCGGAAAATCGATATCGGGCTGCTGATTGACGTCCATGCGCATGAAGCTGACGATCCCCGCCAGCGTCAGCGCCACGAACAGCACGATCGGGACCACCGGGTTGCGGATCGACCATGCTGAGATGTTACGGAAGTTCATCGCGCCATCATCCCTTCGCCGCAACCGGCGGCGTCGCCCGCTTCAGCACGGGGTTCACCTTCTGCCCCGGGGACAGGAAGGCCCCGGCAGCCATCACCACGCGCTCGTTGCCGGCAAGACCATCGACTACCGAGACGCCGGCATCGGTGACCTGACCGACCGTCACGGCGCGCCGCTCTGCCCGGCTCTGGGCATCGATGATGTAGACGTAATTGCCCTTGCCGTCGCTCTGTACCGCGGATTCGGGCAGCAGCGGCACCGAACTGACCCCGCCGACCACCTGTGCGGAGGCGAAACCGCCAGGACGCAGCGCCGGGTCGTAGCGCAACGCGATCCGGGCGATGCCCTGCCGCGTCTGCGGGTCGATCACCGGCGACACCTGCCATACCTCACCGGTGAAGGATCGCGTACTGCCGACCGGCGTCACCACCGCCCGCGCACCGGCGCGCAGGCCCTGAAGGTCCGCCTCGCTCATCTGTGCACGCATCTCCATCTGGCCGCCCTGTGCCATGCGGAACAGCACGCCGCTGCCCGAACTGACGATCTGGCCGGGCTCCGCCTGCCGGGTCAGCACCAGTCCGTCGGCCGGTGCCCGGATGTCGAGCCGGCCATTGCGCGCGGTCGATTCGGCATAGCTGGCGCTGGCCACCTTCACCCGCGCCGCCGCGGCATCGCGCGTTGCCGTGCGACGCTGAAGATCGGCCTTGGAGATGAAACCGCGATCGACCAGCGTTGCCGCGCGGTCCAGTTCGGCCTGCGCCAGCGTCAGGTCCGCGCGGGCAACGCTGACCTGCGCGCCCAACGCCGCAGCGGTCTGCGTCTGGACCGATCGGTCGACCGTCGCCAGCACCTGCCCTGCCCGCACCCACTGGCCGGGTTCGACCGCCACGCGGGTGATCATCCCGCCCTCGCCCGCCACGCCGACCGGCATCTCGCGCCGTGCCGCCAGCGTTCCCGTCGCGGCAATGCCGCGGTCGACACTGGTTCGGCCGGGCACCACCACCGATACGCTGGGTAGCTGTTCGCCACCGCTGGCAGCGGCGGCCGCCGGCGGCTGTTCGCCCCGCCGCGCGAACGCCCAGACACCGGCAGCCAGCAGCAGCGCGATCACCGCACCGATCAGCCACCGCTTCCGGGACGATCTCGTCCCGTCCGCCGTCAGCTGACCTTGCGTGAACGAGCCCGTTTCGTAATTCATGCCGCCGCCATCCCCATCGCGCCCGACTTCAAGCGCACCCATCCGAGCTGTGTTATCGAAATAGATCACCCGGCTCAAGTCCTATACGGCCAAGCCGGTGCCAACGCTACCGATCCCGTTCATCAACCGTTGTATCGCAACGCCCTAGGCGGGCATCAACCTTTCGGGAGATTTTGATGAACCGCCTTGCCCCTTTTGCCGCCCTGACCGTGATCGCCGCCCTGGCATCCCCCGTCGCGGCCCAGACCGGCCAGCCCGGCATCGTCCCGATGATCCCGGCCACTGGCACCGTTCTCGACGTCTCGGCGGAGGGACGGACGACGCGGGTCCCGGATCTGGCGACGATCCGTGCCGGCACCGTCACGCAAGGCGCAACGGCGGCGCAGGCGATGGCCGATAATGCCGCCGCCATGGCCCGCGTGCTCGCCGCGGTGCGCAAGGCCGGGGTGGCATCGCGTGATCTCGCTACCGCCACGGTGCAGTTGCAGCCCCAATATCGTTACGTGGAGAATCAGGCGCCAGTGGTGACGGGCTATCAGGCGACCAACAGCGTCTCGATCCGTTTTCGCGACATTGCCCGGTCGGGCGCGATCCTCGACGCGCTCGTCGGAGTCGGTGCGAATCAGATCGATGGGCCGTCGCTATCGGTCGGCGAACCCGATGCCGCCCTGGACGAGGCACGTGCCGATGCGGTGAAGCGTGCCCGTGCCCGCGCGGACCTCTATGCCCGCGCTGCCGGGCTGCGGGTGGTCCGGATGATCTCCGTCGCGGAGGCAGGACAGGATGCCGGTGGGCCGGATCGCCCGCCCGTGATGTTCGCCCGGATGGCCAAGGCGGATGCTGCCCCCACCGAAATCGCACCGGGCGAAAAGGACATCACCGCCACGCTTCAGGTCCGCTTCCTGCTCGATCAGTAACGACGAAAGGGCCGCCCGGTCGCCCGGACGGCCCTTTCCTGCAATCGCTTGACGATGATCGGGTTAGCGAACCCGACCGCGACGAACGAGGTTCACGATCGCCAGCAGGATGATGGCACCCAGCAGCGACACGAGGAACGAGGTGATGTTCAGCGGCGCGTTGTTGATCGAGCCGCCCGAGATGATGAGCCCACCCAGAAACGCACCGACGATGCCGACGATGATGTTCAGGAAAATGCCCTGCTGCGCATCGGTACGCATGATGATGCTGGCGAGCCAGCCAATGACGCCGCCGATAACCAACCAAATGATAAGGCCCATGATCCAGTCCCTCCGTTGTGCCCGCGACCGGAGCGGGCGATGGGGAGGTAACTGTGTGCGGACTATCTTGTTCCGGCCCCGGATCGATTGTTAACGGTCCGGTGACCCGAAACGAGATTCAGTATTTGAGCTGGCGTTCGTATAATGAGCGATAATGCTGGATTCGCGTGACCCGCAATCCCGGCATTCCGGAGCGGTCGATCGCCCGCTGCCAGCCGGCAAACTCCTCCGCGGTCAGGTTGTAGCGCTCGCATACCTCGTCGACGGACAGCAGCCCGCCATTGACCGCCGCGACCACTTCCGCCTTGCGGCGCACGACCCAGCGGGTGGTGGACGGCGGCGGCAGCGTCTCGACCGTCAGCGGCTCGCCGAGCGGGCCGATGACTTTCGCGGGACGGATCTTCTGGTTCTGGATCATGGTCAACCTCTATCGGGGCTTCTGCCCCTCTCGATACGCGTGACGACGGTATGGACTATGCAGTTGAAGATCGGCTGAAACGCCGCGGTAAATACGCGCTTCATCTTTGCCGCCAACGGACGAGACGGGCCGCGACCCTGGCATTGAACGATCCGTGCGCCGGCGCGAACGGCCCCGCCGCCACCCTGGCCACCCCGGCCATCTGCAACCCGGCCTGGATCATCGCGGTCGCGCTGCTTCCCTGTCGCACCGCTGCGTCCAGCAGCAGCGTGACGCCCGATCCCGACGGCAGGGCCGGAATGACCCCGCGCGGTCGGTCGAAAAAGGTAAAGCTTAGGTCCACGGGCGTCTTCTCGTCGTCGCTGCTGAGGATGCCGCTTTACGACACGGGTCGTGAATGTCGGGTAAAGCCATACCTAAGCCCTCGTGAACCTTCGTTAATTTCCCCGCGCATCGCGCGACTTTGCACCAGCGGCCACCGACCACTATGTGGCGGTGATGGAACAAGAAGCCGATTTCCAGCTGACCGGCGACGGTACGGGCCAGCGTATCGTGGTGGCGATGTCGGGCGGGGTCGACAGTTCGGTGGTCGCCGCGCTGGCGGTACGCACGGGGGCAGAGGTGATCGGCGTCACCCTGCAACTCTACGATCACGGCGAGGCGGTGGGCCGGGCCGGCGCCTGTTGCGCGGGCCGCGACATTCGCGATGCGCGTGCGGTATGCGACCGGCTGGGTATCGCCCATTACGTGTTCGATCACGAAAGTGCCTTCCGGGCGGCGGTGATCGACACGTTCGCCGATGAATATCTCGCCGGGCGCACTCCGATTCCCTGCGTCCAGTGCAACACCGGACCGAAATTCACCGACCTGCTGGGATTGGCGCGTGAACTGGGTGCGGACTGTCTGGCGACGGGACATTATGTCCGCCGCGTCGCGGGGCCGACGGGGGCGGAACTGCATCGCGGTGCCGACCCCGCCCGCGACCAGAGCTACTTCCTGTTTACTACCACCCAGGAACAGCTCGATTATTGCCGCTATCCGCTGGGCGGCCTGCCCAAATCCCGCGTTCGCGAGATCGCTGCCGAACTCGGGCTGGGAGTCGCGGCCAAGCCGGACAGTCAGGACATCTGCTTCGTGCCGGACGGTGATTATGCCGGACTGGTCCGCAAGCTGCGCCCCGAGGCAATTCACGGCGGCGATATCGTCGACCTCGCCGGCGCGAAGCTGGGCGAGCATCGTGGCCTGATCCACTTCACCGTCGGCCAGCGCCGCGGGCTGGAAATCGGGGGCAGTGCCGAACCGCTCTATGTCGTCCGCCTCGAACCCGCCACCGCGCGCGTCGTGGTCGGCCCGCGACGGGCCCTGGCGGTCGATGCGGCACGGCTGGAACGGATCAACTGGATCGGCGGCGATCATCGCGGCCCCCTGACGGCCAAGGTGCGATCGATGGCACGGCCGGTGCCGGCCCGACTCGATGGCGATATGGTGGTGTTCGATTCGCCCGAATACGGCGTCGCGCCCGGCCAGGCCGCGGTACTGTATGCCGGTGACCGGGTGCTGGGTGGCGGCTGGATCGCGGCAACGGAAGCGGCCGCGATTGCCGCCTGACGCGAGCGGCCAGATTATCCTGTTTGGGCGAAGGCGGCGGGAGAGAGCATGATTGCCGCTCGATCTCCCGCCCTATCGTGTCGCCGGTGCCGGTTTGACCGGCGGCTCCGCTCCGAATTCGTCTTTGTTATTGACGGCGCAACGACAGTGACGATCGATTAGCCGGATCGCGGACGAAAAAAAAGGCCGGACGAACCGGCCTTGTGAAAGTTTTTAGGAGAGGATGCCTGAAAGGCACAGTCGTTGTGCATTGCAGCGCAGCATTTCGCAAGTGCAACTTGATCGTTTCTGCGTGCGTTTTTTGCATTCGCAAGGCTCCGGCTCGTCAGGGCAGTAAAAAAGCGCCCTCGATCACCGTGACGCAGGCGCCGCCCAGTATGACGCGATCCCCATCGAGCCGACAGGACAGCCGACCGCCGCGCTCGCTTGCCTGCCACGCGCTGAACGCATCGCGACCCAGTCGCTGCGCCCAATAAGGCACGATCACCGAATGGGCGCTGCCGGTCACCGGGTCTTCGGGAATGCCGAAAGCGGGGGTGAAGGCGCGGCTGACGATATCGGTGGCATCGCCCGGTGCCGTCACGATTACGAGCAGCCGCCCCCCGGCTGCCAGTGCCGGCTGATCCGGTCGACATGCCCGCACCGCCGCCTCGTCGCGCAGGACCACCACCGCATAGCCGCCGTCATGAAACAGCGTCTCGACGACGTCGGTCACGCCGAGCGCCGCGACGATCGCCGGCAGCGGCCGGGGGGCCGGCGCCATCGCCGGCAGGGCGAGCAGATACCCCGTCCCTTCGCGCCGGACCTCCAGCACGCCCGCCTGCCGGGTACGGAACCGCACCCGATCGAGCGCGGTGTCCGAGCTCAGGACCACATGCCCGCTGGCGAGCGTCGCATGGCCGCACAGCGCGATCTCGGCCGCCGGGGTGAACCAGCGCAATTCGAAATCGGCGGCACCACTGTCGTCCGGCAGGAAGAAGGCGGTTTCGGACAGGTTGTTCTCCTGTGCGATCTTCAGCAGCATCCCGTCGTCCAGCCAGCGCGACAGCGGCATCACCGCCGCCGGATTGCCGCCGAACGCCGTATCGGCGAAAGCATCGACCTGCGTGAAGGGAATACGCATGACCTAAAGCCTCTTGCCGAACCAATGCGGCGTCACGTCCGCCTCGACCAACGGATTGTCGGTATCGACATGCCCCTCGGGATCGAGATGGATCAACACCTCGACCTTGGGGAACGCCGTTTTCAGGTTGGATTCCACCGCCTCGACCAGATCGTGGGCGGCGCCGACCGTCAAATTGCGGTCGACCTCCATATGGAACTGCGCGAAATCATGGCTGCCGGAGCGGCGGGTGCGGAAATCGTGGATGCCGCGCAGGCCCGGCTGACGCGCCGCCACGTCGAGAAATGCCGCGCGCTGATCGTCGGGCCATTCCTTGTCCATCAACTGGTCGATCGCGTTGGACGACGCCTGAAACGCGCCCCAGGCGAGCCACAGGGCGATGACGATACCGAAGATCGGATCAGCGCGGGTCAGCCCGAAATACTGGTCGAGCACCAGCGCGACGATCACCGATCCGTTCAGCAGCACGTCCGACTGGTAATGGACATTGTCCGCCATGATCGCGACCGACCCGGTTTCGCGGATGATGCGACGCTGGTACCAGAGCAGTACCACGGTCGCCGCGATCGCGACGAGCGACACGCCGATGCCGAATTCGGCGTCCTGGGTCGGCGTCTCGCTGCCCAATGCCATGATCGCGCGCCAGGCGATGCCGACCGCGGAAGCGGTGATGAGGCCGACCTGGAACAACGCCGCCAGCGCCTCCGCCTTGCCATGGCCGAAGCGATGGTCGCTGTCCGCCGGCGTCGCCGCCAGCCGCACGCCGTACAGCGTGACGAGGCTGGCCAGCAGATCCAGCCCGGTATCCGCCAGCGACCCCAGCATCGCCACCGATCCGGTATGCCAGGCGGCGAAGCCCTTCAATCCCAGCAGGAACGTCGCCATCGCGACACTGGCCAGCGCGGCCCGTGTCGCATGTGGCACCATCTGCCGGCGTTCCTCGCGCGTCATGGAAACAGCAGTCCCTCATTCCAGCCGTTGCCGTTATCGTCGCGGATGAACACGCGGCGCTCATGCAGCCGGTGCGCGCGATCCTGCCATAATTCGATGCGCTGCGGCATGACGACATAGCCGCCCCAAAAGGGCGGACGCGGTACGCCGCCGCCTTCGAAGCGCGCCGTCACCTCGGCGAAGCGGGTTTCGAAGGTCGCGCGGCTGTCGAGCGGGCGGGACTGGTCCGACGCCCACGCCCCGAGTTGCGAATCGCGCCCGCGCGATGCGAAATAGGCATCCGACTGCGCATCGGTCGCCAGCGTCACCGGCCCCTCGATCCGCACCTGCCGGCGCAGCGATTTCCAATGGAACAGCAGCGCCGCCGCCGGATTGACGGCAAGATCGGCGGCCTTGCGACCCTCCCGATTCGTGTAGAACACGAACCCGTCCGCGCCATGCCCCTTCAGCAACACCATACGCACCGACGGGCGGCCGGCAGCATCGGCGGTGGCGAGGGCCATCGCATTGGGATCGTTGAGTTCCGCCGTCTTCGCTTCGGCATACCAGCTATCGAAGAGCGCGATGGGATCGTCAGCCATCCGCGCGCCATACCCGATCGCGGGTTCGAACGGAACGAGTCCGCGCGCGGGATCGACGGGTTTTCGAACCGGGCCGGATCGGTGGCCGCATATGGCCGGGTTCGTGCCGATTTAGGTTGCATCATCGCCCCCACCTGCGAAACGTCGCCGGTCACTGATTGGAAGGCGCGTCGATAACCGTGATCGCGATGCATCCCGCGCCCCTGTTCGATGCGGCGACCCATGCCGGGCGCTGGATCGAGGATTACCTCAGCCGCGCGCCGGCGCACGACATGATCCACGCCGGCCCGGTCGCGCCGTGGCGGGCGATGTTCGAGGAACTGGCCGCGGTCGCGTCCGACGATCTGGGCCATGCGCGTGAACGGGTGCAGCGCCATGCCACCGATATCGGCACCGGTTTCCGCATCATCGGCGATGGCGAGGAACGTCCCTGGCCGGTGTCGCCGGTACCGTTGCTGATCGACGGCGCGGAATGGGCTGGAATCGCCGCCGGGGTGCGCCAGCGCGCCGAACTGCTGGAACGGGTGACGGCCGATCTCTACGGACCCGGGCGGCTGGTCGCGGATGGCACGATCCCCGCCGCGCTGGTCACCGGCAGTCCGCTGTTCCTGCGGCCGATGGTCGGGCTTGATCCGCCCGGTGGACGCCACCTGCAATTCGTCGGCATCGATCTGGCGCGCGGACCGACGGGCGAGTGGCGGGTGCTGGCCGATCACCTGCGGGCGCCCGCCGGCGCCGGCTATGCGCTGGAGAACCGGCTGGCGGTCGCGCGCACGCTGGGCGGGTTGCAGGACAAGCTGAACATCCAGCGTCACGCCCCTTTCTTCACCGCTTTCCGGGCCGGTATCGCCGCCTTGTGCAAGCGCACCGATCCGCGCATCGGCCTGTTGACGCCGGGGCGGTTCAACCCGTCCTATCCCGAACAGGCGCATCTGGCGCGCTATCTGGGATTGCTGCTGGTGGAGGGCGCCGATCTCGCGGCGCTGGAGGGCAAGGTGTATGTCCGCACCATCGCGGGGCTGAAGCGAATCGACGCCCTGTGGCGGCGGCTGGACCCGCGACTGCTGGACCCCCTCGCCTTCGATACCCATTCGCAGATCGGCGTGCCCGGCCTGATCGACGCCTATGCCGATGGCGAGGTCGTGCTGGCCAACGCACCCGGCGCGGGCGTACTGGAGGCGCCGGCCTTCGCCGCGTTCATGCCGACGCTGGCCAAGGCGATGCTGGGCGAGTCGTTGCTGCTGCCGACGATCGCCACCTGGTGGTGCGCGGGCGCGGCCCAGCGCGCGCATGTCGAGGCCAATCTGGACCGGCTGACGATCGGCCCCGCCTTCGGTCATCTGCCGCTCGGGCTGGCGGATCATGCCTCGCGCGCCGATCTGCTCGCCGACCTGGCGCGGCGACCGCAGGATTATGTCGGTCAGGAGGAAGTCGCGCTGTCGACGATGCCGGCGGTGGTCGGCGACCGGCTGGAGCCGCGACCGTTCATCCTGCGGGTCTTCGCGGCGCGCGGCGGTGACGACGAATGGGTGGTGATGCCGGGCGGCTTCGGGCGGATCGGCGAACATCCCCGTGCCACCGTCGCCGCGATCGGCGAGGGACTGTGGTCCGCGGACGTCTGTATCCACGGTCCCGATCCGGTCACCCCGGTTTCGCTGCTGACCGCGCTCGATTCGTTGCATGTCCGGCGCAACCCCGGCACCCTGCCCAGCCGGGTGGCGGATAATTTCTACTGGCTTGGCCGCTATCTGGAACGGGGCGAGGCGTTGCTCGCCGCGATCCGGGTGCTGCTGGGCAATTCGATCGATATCGATGGCGGCGCGGTGCTGCCCCCCGCCACGCTCGGCAAGCTGGTCGGCATGATCGTGGGGGCCGGTGCGGCGGCGCATCCCGCCAACCTGTCGCGATCGACGCTGACGGGCTTCGCCCGCGCCGCGATGGAGGACGAGGGCTGGCAATCGGTCGCCACCGTGAACCGTCATGCCCGCGCGATCGGCGAGGCATCGCGCGACCGGCTGTCGGCCGACATGGTCCGCCTGCTCGAAGCCCCGTTTCCGGCGCAGCGCGGGATGCTGGAACGGGCCGGGTCGCTCCAGCGCCGCTATGCCGCGATCGCCGGCCTGTCCGCCGAGCACATGGTGCGCAACGAATCGTGGCGGTTCCACGATCTCGGCCGCCGGATCGAACGCGCGATGGCGAGCGCGCGGGCGCTGCGGCTGTTCGGCATGGCGGACGGCGCGCGCGGTGGCGGGCATGACGACCTGTCGACGCTGCTCGACCTGGCCGACAGCCAGATCAGCTATCGCCAGCGTTATCCGACGGGCATCGCCCGCGTGCCCGTGGTCGATCTCGTCGCGCTCGATCCGGGCAATCCGCGCAGTCTGGCGTTCCAAGCAGCGCGGATCGCAGAGCATGTCGCGACCCTGCCGGTGCTGGGCGACGACGACATGGCGGAACCGCAACAGGCGCACGCCACCGCGCTGATGGCGACGATCGCCACCGCCGACGCCGCGACGCTGAATCCCGATACGCTGGGGGACGTGGAACGGCGGCTGGGCACCCTGTCCGATGCGATCGCCCGCCGCTATTTCCTGCAGGGTGCCGAGCCGCTGCGCGCGGTCGGGCTGACGCTGGCGTGACGGTGGACCTGACCCGATGATCTACGACATCCGCCACATCACCCGGTTCGATTACGGCAATCAGGTGAAGTTCGCCCGGTGCAACCTGCGGCTGAAACCGATCGACTGGCCCGGCCAGACGCTGGACGATTACCGGCTGACGGTGGAGCCGGTCGGGCGGCTGGGCGCGGCGCGGGCGGAGGCCGGGCTGGCCAATGTGACGCGGCTGGTGGTCGATACCCCGGTACGCACGCTGTCGATCGAAAGCGCGGCGCGGGTGACCGTCGACCGGCTGGTGCCGGTGCCCGACGCCACCGACCCGACGCTGGCCGAGATCGCCGAATGGGCGCGCGACAGCGGCGACCTGTCCGCCGCGGGACCGGCCAACTACATCTATCCATCGCCGCTGATCCCGCTGGACCGCGATATCGGCGACTGGTGCGCGGTCGATCTCGATCCCGCCCGCGGGTGTCTGGAGGCGGGGATGGCGCTGGGGATGCGAATCCAGCGCGAATTCCAGTTCGACGGCACCGCGACCTTCGTCGACACGCCCCCCAGCGAGGCGTTCCGGCAACGGCGCGGCGTGTGCCAGGACTTCGCGCAGATCATGATCACCGGGTTGCGCGCCGCCGGCCTGCCCGCCGCCTATGCCTCCGGCTATATCCGCACCATCCCGCCCCCCGGCCAGCCGCGACTGGTGGGGGCGGATGCGACCCATGCCTGGGTGCTGCTGTGGTGCGGCCCGGTGCGCGGCTGGGTCGGGATCGATCCGACCAACGGCATCTGGATGGCGGCCGACCATATCGTGATGGCGGTCGGCCGCGACTATGCCGAGATCGCGCCGGTCGATGGCGTGGTGCTGGGTTCCGGCGCGCAGCAGATGGACGTCAGCGTCGACGTCGCCCCGCTGGACCAGGGCGGCTGATCCTTCCGGTGGCGCCGGCGGCGCGGAAAGTCACACCGGAAAGTCACGAAAGTCTCATCCTACAGCCCCTGTTCGCGGGTCAGGTCGCCGCGGCGGCATCGTCCAGTTCGGCGGCGCGGATATAGGCCGGGCGGGCGTGGAGCCGATCGAGATAGGCGGCGAAGGCCGGCGTCCGTTCGATCAGGCCGAACTGCGTGTACCAGCCGATGCTCGCCCCGACATAGACGTCGGCGGCGCTGAACCGGTCGCCGGCGATCCAGTCGCGCGTCGCCACCGCCCGGTCGAGCACCGAGGCGGCGAGATCGAGATGGCCATAGCCCGCCATCTGCCGCTGCTTTTCGTTCGGGGTAAGGCCCATCGCCTTGTCCAGCACCGCCGCTTCCAGCGGACCGGCGGCGAAGAACAGCCAGCGGTAATAATCCGCCCGGTCCGCCGGCGGAGGTGCCAGCCCGGCATCGGGAAATGCATCGGCCAGATAGGCGCAGATCGCCGCCCCCTCCGTCACCACCCGGTCGCCGTGGCGGATCGCGGGCACCTTGCCCATCGGGTTCACGCCCAGATAATCCGCGGTCTTCATCGCGCCGGCATAATCGAGGACCACCGTGTCGTAGGGTGCGCCGACCTCCTCCAGCATCCAGCGGGCGATGCGCCCGCGCGATTGCGGATTGGTATAGAAGGTGAGTCCCGTCACGATGTCTTCCCCCATGCTGCCCTGGAACATAACTAGAACATTTTCCGTTCAGCCGTCAAGTCGGGCGTGGAGGAACGTGGTGGTCCGCTGCCACGCCAGATCGGCGGCGGCCTTGTCGTACCGCGCGGTCGAGGTGTCGTTGTTGAAGGCATGGTCGACGCCCGGATAGGTGAACGCCTCGACCGGCTTGCCCGCCGCCTTCAACGCCGCGACCCATGGCTCGCCGGTCGTGTTCACGCGCGTATCCTTGCCGGCATAATGGAGCATCAGCGCGGCGCTGACCCGCGCCGCCTCCGCCGGCGCGGGGGCCGGGCCGTAATAGGCGACGCCCGCCGCCAAGGCCGGGCCGGCCGCCACCGCCAGCCGGTTGACGAACGCCCCGCCCCAGCAGAAGCCCATCGCCCCTGCCCGGCCGGCCCGGCCCGTACCCAGCAGCGCGCGGGCCTGCGCCAGCGCCAGATCGTAATCGAGCGTGCCGATCATCGTCCGCGCCTTGTCCTCATCGGCGGGGGTGCCGCCCTGCGGCGCGAGGAAATCGGGCGCGACGGCGCGGAAACCGGCCAGGGCGACCCGGCGGGCCACATCCTCGATATGCGGGGTCAGCCCGCGATTCTCATGGATGACCAGCACGGTGGCGAGCTTGCGGGGTGATTTGCGCGGCGAGGCGACATAGGCGATCGCCGGTGCCCCGGCCTGCGTCCCCCTGGTGCGCTCCACCGACAGGCGCGCATCCCGCGGATCGATCACCGCCGCCGCGACGGGGGAAGCCGCGATCCCCACGATCAACGCCTCCGCCGCCGCCGTGGAGCCGACCAGCAGCGTCATCTGCCGCAGCAACTCGCGCCGGTCGCGATGCTCGTGCGTGAAGGCGTCGTAAAGCTGGATCGCGCGGTCGCGGATGTCCGACATGGCTGGCCTCTCCTGATGATCCGGCGGAGGCTAGGCCGGATGGGGAGGCATGAGAAGGGGTTGGCGGATGTTCCCTGCGCATGTGTCGGGAGGGACAGGCATGGGCCGGGCCATGTGACGAGGGGCGGGATATGGCGGAGAGCGGACCGTCCGCTTACGGGAACGCCGATGGCGATAGTCGACATAGTGCAGCGCCGCCTTTCCCAAAAATGATCTTATTTCGAGAATCGAAGCTGGCACAGGCCGCGTCGCAAAAAGGGTCCCTTTTGTAACGTCGGGAACCGCCCGGAAACGGAATGGCCGCTTAAGGGAAGAAAGCAGAAACTGCCGTCTGGACAAGAGAAGCTCGTAATGACCTTACGCCATCTTGGTGACCTTATTTTTCAACGAGCCCTGCTCCACCGCCCAGTTGACTAAGGCTTCGATCGAGGGGCCGAGCGCGTACCCTTTGTCGGTCAGAGCGTATTCCACCTTCGGTGGAACTTGAGGATAGACAGTCCGCGTGAGGATGCCATCCTTCTCCAGTTCCTTGAGTTGCTGGATCAGCATTTTCTGATTCACGCCCTCGACGCGACGCTCCAGTTCGGAGAATCGCACCGGTTCTCTTGCCGCGAAGAGTTGGACGATGATCGCGATCTTCCACTTGCCTTCGAGCACACGCAGGGTTTCGCTTGTTGCCGCTGCCCAAACGAGCTGCTGCCTCGGGTCCTGGTTCTGGCACTCACGATCCATGCACTTACCTTTTGGTGTGTACCCCACCTATAGGTGAGTTCTTGCGATCAGCGCAGCTATCGTTATTTTTACCAGCAAGGCAACACTCATGATCGGAATACATAATGAAAATCGGAATCATTGGCGCAGGAAACATCGGGGCAAGTCTAGCTCAGATCTTGGCCAAAGCTGGCCATGACGTGAAGCTGGCCAACTCAAAGGCGCCTGAAACGCTCAGGGAGGTCGTGGATGGTACGGCGATCGATGCGGTCACCCGAGAGAATGCCGTCAAGAACGTCGATGTGATCATTCTTTCCGTTCCGTTTGCTCGAAATCCAGAACTTGCGCCGGTGCTCGCAGATGTTCCCGCGAGCGTGATCATCGTCGACACGTCCAACTACTACCCCGCGCGGGACGGCAGGATCGAAGAGGTGGATGAAGGAAAGCCGGAAACCGTCTGGAGCAGTGAGCAAATGGGACGGCCTCTTGTGAAAGCCTGGAACGCCCTTCTGTCCTTCACACTCGACGAAGCCGGATCAGAAACTGGTTCAACTTCCAGACTGGCCATACCGATCGCTGGCGACGATGAGGCTGCTAAATCCGTAGTGTCGCGCTTGGTTGATGATACGGGTTTCGATGCCGTGGACGCCGGCCCTATATCAGAGTCCTGGCGTTTCCAGCCGGGGGCGCCCGCCTATTGCACGGAGCTCAATGCCGTCGGCTTGGCGAAGGCGCTTTCGTCTGCTGATAAGGCCCGCTCGCCCCACAACGTTGAACTCATCACCCAAGCGTTCATCGACGGGAGATTGACGCTCGAACGTGACGCGATGGTAGCCTTTAATCGCAAGGTGTCAGGCTAAACTAGGTCAGGGTCTTAGGCCCTATTATCAGCGGTGCGTAAGAGCAGTCCATTGAGTTGTTCGTTTGCTCTTACGCGCGTGGTTTGATCGGCCATAGTATCTGAAAATTACCGCGAGGGATCTCGCATCGGAGTTGAGATGTCGAAGGTCCGAGATTGAGCGCTTTCTGCCAATCCCGGCGTTCCCGAAAACGAACCTGCAGCGAAACAGTCGCCGGCGTGATCGCGCCGAACGCCGTCTAGGGCATTCCCTTTCCCAAAATCTGTTCCCGATTGCTCATTCCTGAAATGGCCTGTCGGAGACGGAGAAACGGGAAATGTCGCGGGTGACGAATGATCGCTATCCAAAGCCCGGATCGCCAGCCTTGAGCCTCCGGGTTTGGGCGATATGCCGAAAGCTTACACCGCCAACCCCAGCGAGGCGGCGTCGCAGGCGCGATCGCGACCGGCGGCCTTGGCGGCGTAGAGGGCGCGGTCGGCCTGCCGGTACAGCGCTTTCCAGTCGGCCTCGCCCAGCAGCGGGCCGGTGCAGGTGCCGATGCTGGTGGTCACCGGAATGTCGAAGGGCATCCGGGCGCGACGCAGGCCGGTCAGCAACGTGGCCGGGGCGATGCTGGTGGCGGCGTCGCCCAGCACCGCGAACTCCTCGCCCCCCAGCCGGGCGACCAGCGCGCCCGGCGGGGCGGCTTCGGTCAGCGCCCGGGCGACCGCGCGCAGCACCTCGTCCCCGCCGTCATGCCCGATCGCTTCGTTGATCGTCTTGAAATGGTCCAGATCGGCGATCGACAGCGTCTGCGGCCCCGATCGGCCGATCGCATGGGTCAGGAACGCGCGACGGTTGAGCAGCCCGGTCAGTCCGTCGATATCCGCCAGCGCGCGTGCCACCGTCTCCCGCTCGCGCGCGACGTCGCGTTCGCGGCTGAGGGTACGGATGCGATAGGCGATGCCGATCGCCGACAGCAACGCCTCCAGCGCCATCGCGCCGATCGTCGAATGTTCGATCCAGCCGCCCCAGACGATCAATCCCATCGCCGCGGCGACCCGCGTCGAACCGACCGCGATCGGCGCCCCCCAGGCGATGGCGAAGACCCACAGGTAATTGCTGCGCCGCCGCCACGCCTGCACCAGCACCCACACCACGATCCCGACCAGCAGCAGATAGGTGGCGGTGACCAGCGCATCGAGCAGCCGGATGTGCCAGGGAGCGGCGGTCGCAAACAGTGCGGTGAAACTCAGCAACGCGGCGACGACGACCGCGTTCGCGCTTTTCAGCGACCCGTCGAACACACGGGGTTCGAAGAAGAAGCGGGCGAACACCAGCAGCGATGCCGCCGATCCACCGAGCAACAGGCCGCTCCAGCGCAGCCGCTCGATATCGTCCATCGCCGGCACCCATTCGATGATGATCCCCGACGAGGTCAGGCCATAGCCGATCAGGCAGAGCAGCATCAGGCAGTAAGCGGGCTGGAACGCCTGCCGCAGCGCGGCCCACAAGGCGAGATTGTACACGAGCAGCGCCACCGCCATACCGAAAAAGGCGGCATAGATGGCCCGCATCGTGCCATCGCGGCGCATCGCGCTCTCATGGTCGATCAACCTCGGTTCCAGCAGCACGCCACGGATATTGGCCGCGCCGCGAACATGCCAGAGCAGCCGGATGGGCGGAGACCGGCCCGCGGGCAGCGCCAGTTCGGTGACCGCCCCGACCCGCAGATAGGGGGCGATGGCATTGCTGCCGTACCCGGTCCGGTCGATCGTACCATCGGCGCGCAGGACGTGAAGCGTGACATGCGTGCGCCACAGGCTGGGGGTGCGGACCACCGGCATCGGCAGCCCTGCCCCGATCCCGGCCAATTTTTCGCTCAGAAGCCAGAAGTCGCCGCTGCCCAGGACACGCTGATCGATATGGCAATCAAAGGCGGACGGCCGCGCAAACAGGGCGGCGGCGGTCATCGCGGGGCGCGCGGGCAGAATGCAGACCGACAGGACCCTGCCACGCGAATCCGCACCGGCGGCGCTGGCGGCCGTCGCCGGCGCTGCCAGCATCGCCAGCAGCACCGTCATCCATCCGCAAAGCCACTGCCACCCCGTCATGGGGATGGTCTGTTAGCGCTCCGGTGAGGAAAGGTTAAGCGATATAGAAGCACCACCGGAGATAGAACACCAAACTGGTTCTATCTCCGTCGAGTAACTGTTATGCATGATAACCGGACAGGCAACCGCCACACCGCCAATAAAGGCCAGTGCGGCGACAACCCAGTTACTTGGCCTCGACCGGCTCGGTCTTGCCGCCCTTCTTGCGCGGCTTCTTGGGCGCGGAGGGTTCGATGGTGAAGGACAGTGCCCCGTCCTTCATCCGCACCGTCACCTCGCCGCCATGGACCAGCTTGCCGAACAGGAGTTCCTCGGCCAGCGGCTGCTTGATCTTCTCCTGGATCAGGCGACCCATCGGGCGGGCACCATAGAGCTTGTCATAGCCCTTCTCGGTCAGCCACGCCTTGGCGGCATCGTCGAGATTGATGTGGACACCCCGATCGGCCAGCTGGAGTTCGAGCTGGAGGATGAACTTGTCCACCACCCGTGCCACGACCTCGGTCGGCAGATAGCCGAACGGCACGATCGCATCGAGCCGGTTGCGGAATTCCGGCGTGAACAGCTTCGTGACCGCCTGCTCGTCCTCACCCTCGCGGCTGAGATTGCCGAAGCCCAGCGTCTCGCGCGCCATGTCCGAAGCGCCCGCATTCGTCGTCATGATGAGGATGACGTTGCGGAAGTCGACCGTCTTGCCGTGCTGGTCGGTCAGGCGGCCGTTATCCATCACCTGCAACAGGATGTTGAACAGGTCGGGATGCGCCTTCTCGATCTCGTCGAGCAGCAGCACGCAATGCGGGTTCTGGTCGACCGCATCGGTCAGCAGACCGCCCTGATCGAACCCGACATAGCCGGGAGGCGCACCGATCAGCCGGCTGACCGAATGACGCTCCATATATTCCGACATGTCGAACCGCTGGAGCGGGATGCCCATGATCGCCGACAGCTGCTTGGCCACCTCGGTCTTGCCGACGCCGGTGGGGCCGGTGAACAGATAGTTGCCGATCGGCTTTTCCGGATCGCGCAGGCCGGCGCGCGACAGCTTGATCGCGGAGGCCAGCTTCTCGATCGCGCTGTTCTGGCCGAACACGACGCGCTTCAGATCGGTTTCGAGCGATTCCAGCGCCTTCTTGTCGTCGGTCGACACGCTTTTCGGCGGGATGCGCGCCATGGTCGCGATGACCTGCTCGATCTCCCTGGGGGTGATCGTCTTCTTGCGCTTGGCGGCGGGCACCAGCATCTGCATCGCGCCGACCTCGTCGATCACGTCGATCGCCTTGTCGGGCAGCTTGCGGTCGTTGATGTAGCGCGCCGACAGTTCGACCGCCGATTTGATCGCGTCGGGCGTGTACTTGACGTTGTGGTGATCCTCGAACGCCGAGCGCAAGCCGGCGAGGATCTTGATCGTATCCTCGATCGTCGGCTCGTTGACGTCGATCTTCTGGAACCGGCGCAGCAGCGCACGATCCTTTTCGAAGTGGTTGCGGAATTCCTTGTAGGTGGTCGAGCCGATGCAGCGGATGCTGCCGCCCGACAGCGCGGGCTTGAGCAGGTTCGACGCGTCCATCGCGCCGCCGCTGGTCGCGCCGGCACCGATGACGGTGTGGATCTCGTCGATGAACAGCACCGCGTGCGGCAGCTTTTCGAGTTCGTTGACGACCGCCTTCAGCCGCTCCTCGAAATCGCCGCGATAGCGGGTGCCGGCGAGCAGCGCGCCCATGTCGAGCGAGTAGATCACCGCTTCCAGCAGCACGTCGGGCACGTCGCCCTCGACGATCTTGCGCGCCAGCCCTTCCGCGATCGCGGTCTTGCCGACGCCGGGATCACCGACATAGAGCGGATTGTTCTTCGACCGGCGGCACAGGATCTGGATCGTGCGATCCACCTCCGGCCCGCGCCCGATCAGCGGATCGACCTTGCCGATCTTCGCCTTCTCGTTGAGATCGACGGTGAATTGCTTGAGCGCGCTTTCCGTCTTGCCCTTCTCCTGTTGCCTGGCGGGCTTCTCTTCCTCGGCCGCGCCCTTGGGGGGCGTCGCCTCCGCAGTGCCGCCCTTGCCGACGCCGTGGCTGATGAAACTGACCGCATCCAGCCGGCTCATGTCCTGCTGCTGCAGGAAATAAACCGCATAGCTTTCACGCTCGCTGAACAGCGCGACCAGCACGTTGGCGCCGGTCACCTCGTCGCGGCCCGACGACTGGACGTGCAGGATCGCACGCTGGACGACGCGCTGGAACCCGCTGGTCGGCGACGGATCGGTCGCCGCCTCCACCTTCAGCGCGTCGAGTTCGGTATCGAGATAATGGGCGACCGTGGTCTTCAGTTCGCCGAGATCGACGTGGCAGGCGGTCATCACCTTGGACGCGTGCTCGTCGTCGATCAGCGCCAGCAGCAGATGCTCCAGCGTGGCATATTCGTGGCGGCGGGCCGATGCGGCCTCCAGCGCCTTGTGCAGCGTGGTTTCGAGGGCGGGAGCGAATGACGGCATTACGATACTCCAGTCGGGTCCGAGGCCGGACCCTTTCCGTCTATGTCGGAACGCATCCCCCCGGCATCAAGCGCCCCGTCGATCGAAGGGGCCGGGTGCCGGGGGAAAGCCGCGTCCATCATGACCGGAATAGGGCGTCGGCACTTGCGCGGTGATTAACGGCGCGTTCCAAATGACGGCGGGACCGCCCGATCTCGCGCTCCAGCGCGGTGATCCGCGCCTCCAGCTCGGCGACCGATAGCGGGTCCAGATCCTGCACGGCCAACATGGCGACCGGATCGCTGGACACCGGGCGGGGATCGTCGGGTTCCATGATGCAAACGTTGACCCATGCGTGCCGGTTGTCAATAACGGCGAGCACCTGCGACCAAGCCCCCCCCCCTACAGAGACAGGCCCAAATGGACCCCATACCGACGACGATGAAGGCGATCGACCCCGCGGAGCCGGGCGGGCCGGAGGTATTGCGGCTGGTCGACCGGCCGGTGCCCCGGCCCGGCCCGGGCGAGGTATTGATCCGTGTCGCCGCCGCCGGCGTCAATCGGCCGGAAGTGATGCAGCGTCAGGGAAAATATCCGCCGCCGCCGGGCGCCTCGTCGATCCTGGGCATGGAATTGTCGGGCACGATCGTGGCGGTCGGCGACGATGTGGAGGCGTTCCAGATCGGCCAGCCGGTATGCGCGCTGGTGACGGGCGGCGCCTATGCCGAATATGCGGTCGCCCCGTTCGGACAATGCCTGCCGGTGCCGGAGGCGGTGACGATGGCGGAGGCGGCGGCGCTGCCGGAGACGCTGTTCACGGTGTGGACCAACCTGTTCGAGCGCGCCTATGCCGGCGAGGGCGACAGCGTGCTGGTGCATGGCGGCACATCGGGCATCGGCACGATGGCGATCGCCCTGGGCAAGTTGTTCGGCCTGAAGACGATCGTGACCGCGGGCAGCGACGACAAATGCGCCGCCGCCCGGCAACTGGGCGCGACCCATGCGATCAATTACCGGACGGAGGATTTCGTCGAGCGGGTGAAAGCGATCACCGGGGGGCGCGGCGTCGACATCGTGCTGGACATGGTCGGTGGCGATTACGTGCCCCGCAACCTGCAATGCCTGGCGGAGGACGGTCGCCACGTGTCGATCGCGGTGCAGCGCGGGGCGTCGGCCGAAATCCCGCTGTTCGAGATGATGCGCCGCCGCCTGACGCTGACCGGATCGACGCTCCGCCCGCGCAGCGTGGCGTTCAAGTCGCTGGTCGCCGAGGAAATCGTGCGCACCGTGTGGCCGTTCGTGGAGTCGGGGCAGTTGAAGCCGGTGATGGACCGCAGCTTTCCCTTCGCGGATGCACCCGCCGCCCACACCCGGATGGAGGCGGGCGACCATGTCGGCAAGATCGTGCTGACGATGGAATGACCGGGGGAATGACCGGGGCAGTGATCGGGGCCGCGACCGGATGATCGATTGCTGCCGAAGGCGATGTCCCGCCGGGCGCCAACGGCTTTGCCGCCCGCGCCTTGCCCCGAAGGCCGGTTCGCACTAAGTCCGTATTACGTGTGGCCGCTCCGGGAAGGGGCGGCCCTTTCTGTTTATACGGAGTCTGCCCCCGTGGCCCAGCCCCTGATGCCCCATGCGACCGCTTCCTGGCTGGTCGACAACACCTCGCTCTCGTTCGAGCAGATCGCCGAGTTCTGTGGCCTCCACATCCTGGAGGTGCAGGCGATCGCCGACGATACCGCCGCGACCAAGCTGACCGGCCGCGATCCGGTGCGCGCGCACGAGGTGACGCAGGACGAGATCGACAAGGGTCAGGCCGACCCCGAATACCGCCTGAAGATGACCAAGGGGCCGGAACAGGTCCGCCGCACCAAGGGGCCGCGCTATACCCCGGTGTCGAAGCGCCAGGACAAGCCGGACGGCATCGCCTGGATTATCCGCAACCATCCGGAAATCACCGATGGCGCGATCGGCAACCTGATCGGCACCACCCGCACCACGATCGCCGCGATCCGCGACCGCAGCCACTGGAACATCGGCAACATCACGCCGAAGGACCCGGTGACGCTGGGGCTGACGACGCAGCGCGAACTGGACGCCGCCGTATCCAAGGCCGCGAAGGCGACCGGCGGCGAGGCGCAGCCCACCGACACCCGGCTGGAGGGCGACCGCGAGGCCCTGATCGCGCAGTTGCAGGCGGAGCGTACCAATGCCGTGCGCGATCCGGATGCCGGCCCGCAGGGCGATGCGGCGTCGCAGGCGCGCGCATTGTTCGAAGACCCGTTCCGCCGCTGATCCGAAGGGGGCCACGGCCCCCTTTCATCCCCGTTGCACCGCGCCGTGACGTTGCTTACACCAATGTCAATGAGCAGCGAATCTCCCTGGATCGACCATTATCGCCACCCCACGCGGTGGGATGAACCGATCCCGGTGCAGACGATGGTGACGTTGTTCGAGGCATCGGCCGCGCGGCGGGGGGCGGCGCCGCTGATCGACTTTCTCGGCCGCCGCTACAGCTATGCCGAAACGCTGGATGGCGCGCGGCGCGTGGCGTGCGGGCTGGCCGCGATGGGATACGGCCCCGGCGATCGCATCGGCCTGTTCCTGCCCAATGTCCCGCATTACGTGGCGGCCTATTACGGCGCGCTGATGCTGGGAGCGACGGTGGTGAACTTCTCGCCGCTATATTCCGCCGGCGAACTGGCGGATCAGGTCAACGATTCCGGGACGCGATTACTGTTCACGCTGTCCGCCAGCGCGCTGTTGCCGACCGCGATGCAGGTGCTGGAGCGCAGCGGGCTGGAACGGCTGGTGGTCGGATCGATCGCCGGCGCGCTGCCGCCGGCCAAGTCGCTGGTCTATTGCCTGTTCCGTCGACGCGAGATCGCGCCACGCCCCGACGATCCACGCATCGTCGCGTTTTCGGCGCTGATCGCGAACAAGGGCACCTGCACCGTGCCGGCGATCGACCCGGACCGCGACATCGCGCTGATCCAGTACACCGGCGGCACCACCGGCACACCCAAAGGCGCGATGCTGACCCATGCCAATCTGGCCGCGAATGCCGAACAGGTCGCGCGGCTCGACCCCGATCGCGGCACCGGCGTCGATCGCATCTTGGGGGTGCTGCCGCTGTTCCATGTCTTCGCCAACACCTGCGTGCTGAACCGCACGGTGCTGACCGGCGGCGAGATCGTGATGCTGCCCCGGTTCGATGCCGGGCAGACGCTGGCGGCGCTGGCGCGCACCGGCGCGACCACCCTGCCCGGCGTGCCGACGATGTACCGGGCGCTGATCGACCACCCGCGCGCCGCCGCCGCCGATTTCTCGTCGCTGCGCGTCTGCGTGTCGGGCGGGGCACCGCTGCCGCTGGAATTGAAGCAGCGGTTCGAGACGGTCACCGGCGCGACGCTGGTCGAAGGCTATGGCCTGTCCGAAAGCGCGGGCGTGGTATCGAGCAACCCCTATTTCGCCGAAGGGCGCACCGGATCAATCGGACAACCCATCCCCGGCACCGAGGTGAGGCTGGTCGACAAGGAAGACCCGACCCGGTCGGTCGCGGCCGGGGAACCGGGCGAGATCGTCATCGCCGGCCCGCAGATCATGCTGGGATACTGGCAACGGCCCGAGGTGGACGACACGACGTTCGTCGTCGATCACGACGGCCGGCGCTGGTTGCGGACGGGGGATGTCGGGGAGATCGACCCGGATGGCTTCATCCGCGTCGTCGACCGGCTGAAGGACATGATCGCAGTCAGCGGGTTCAAGGTGTTTCCCAGCCAGATCGAGGCGGTATTGCACCATCATGCGGCGATCAGGGAGGTATTGGTGGTCGGGCTGCCCGACCCCTATCGGGGGGAAGCCCCCCATGCCTATGTCACCGTCGCGGACGATGAGGCCATCACCGGCGAGGCGTTGCGCGATTGGCTCAATCCGCAACTGGGCCGGCACGAGCGGGTCGATCGGGTGGTGATCCGTGCCGTGTTGCCGAAGACGATGATCGGCAAGCTGAGCCGCAAGGACCTGCTCGCCGAAATCGCGACGGAACGCGGCTCGTAAGACCTCCAGATACACGAACCGTGCTCCCACGATGAGCGGGAACACGGTTCGGACGTATCAGCTATCGCATCGACACGGGCGCCGATGCCATTGGCCGGAACAGATCAGCGCGGCGGCGTGCCGGGGCTGGTCGTGGTCGGCGTACCGGGCGCATCACCCATCGTGCCAGGGGTGCCCATGGTCCCGGTCGTGCCCATGGTGCCGGGCGTTCCCATTGTTCCCATCGTACCGGTACCCATGGTGCCGCTCGGGTCGGTCGGCGTGGTGGTGCCGGTGCCTGCCGAACCGGGACGGCGGGTACGGTTGGTCGAACGCTGGCCATTACGGGCGCCGGTGGTGGAACGCACCGACGTATCCGGGGTGCCGGGGTTCATCTGGGTGGAGCCCATGGTACCGGGGGTCGATCCGGCATTGTCGATCGTCTGGCCCGCCGTCGGCATACCGGTGCTGCCCATGGTGCCGGTGGTCGTACCGTTCGTGGGCGATGTCGGCATGGTCTGGGCAAATGCTGCGGCCGGCAACAAAAGTCCAAGGGCGATCGCTGGTAGATGAATACGCATGGTTTCTCTCCTGTATCTTGTGAGAAGCCAAACGTATCTGATACTTAACCGTTCCCGTTATTATCCGCACTGGGCGCGGTGGAGCAACGCCTGGTCGGCCAATACCAGCGCGACCATCGCTTCCACCACCGGTACGCCGCGAATGCCGACGCACGGATCATGACGGCCCCGCGTCGCAATCTCCGCCGCCGCCCCGTCGCGGGTAATCGTTTCCACCGGGGTCAGGATCGAGCTGGTCGGCTTGAAGGCGACCCGAAGCCGGATCGGCTGACCAGTGGCGATGCCGCCCGCGATCCCGCCGGCATGGTTGGCGAGGAATTCGGGCGCATCGGTGCCGGGACGCATCGGATCGGCGTTCTGCTCGCCCGACAGGGCAGCGGCGGCGAACCCGTCGCCGATCTCCACCCCCTTCACCGCATTGATCCCCATGCACGCTGCGGCAAGCTCCGCATCCAGCTTGGCATAGAGCGGCGCCCCCCAGCCGGCCGGCACGCCGGTCGCCTCGCACGCCACCACCGCCCCCAGCGAGGAACCTGCCTTGCGCGCGGTGTCGACCAGTACCTCCCAGCGGCGGGCCGCCATGGGATCGGGGCAGAAGAACGGATTGCGATCGATCTCTGCGGGATCGAACGCCGCGGGATCGATCGCGTCGCCGCCGATCGCCTCCACCCATGCCCGCACCCGCACCTGCGGGATCACTAGCCGCGCCACGGCGCCGGCCGCCACGCGCGACGCGGTTTCGCGCGCCGACGAGCGACCGCCGCCGCGATGGTCGCGAAACCCGTATTTCGCGTCATAGGCGTAGTCGGCATGGCCAGGGCGATAGGCCTTGGCGACCTCGGAATAATCCTTCGACCGCTGGTCGACATTCTCGATCATCAGGCTGATCGGCGTACCCGTCGTCCGCCCCTCGAACACGCCGGACAGGATGCGCACCGCATCTGGCTCACGCCGCTGCGTCGTGAAGCGCGAGGTGCCGGGGCGGCGGCGGTCCAGCCATGGCTGGATATCGCCCTCCGTCAACGCGATCCCCGGCGGGCAGCCATCGACCACCGCCCCGATGGCCGGCCCGTGGCTCTCCCCCCAGGTCGTGAAGCGCAGGACGCGGCCGAAACTGTTCCAGCTCATCGCGGACCGTGCGCGTTCGGAGAGGCATTCAGCGCCATGGAATCGTCGTCCGTGCGTTGGAAGGGAGGGCAGGGATGCCCCGAAACAATATTACGCCAGTGCGATGTCGGGCGCGTCCTCGGCCTTCATGCCGATCACGTTGTAGCCGGCATCGACATGATGAATCTCGCCGGTCACGCCGCTGGCAAGGTCGGAGAGCATGTACAGCCCCGCGCCGCCGACATCCTCGATCGTCACGGTCCGCCGCAGCGGGCTGTTCAGCTCGTTCCATTTCAGGATGTAGTTGAAATCGCCGATGCCGCGTGCCGCCAGCGTCTGGATCGGGCCGGCAGAGATCGCGTTGATCCGGATGTTCTCCGGTCCCAGATCGACCGCGAGATACTTCACGCTGGTTTCCAGCGCCGCCTTGGCCACGCCCATGACGTTGTAATGGGGAATGACCTTTTCCGCGCCATAATAGGTCAGCGTCAGGATCGACCCGCCGTCCGGCATCATCCGGCGCGCGCGCTGCGCGACGGCGACCAGCGAATAGGCGGAGATGTTCATCGTCATCAGGAAATTGTCGAGCGTGGTGTCGTAATAGCGACCACGCAACTGCGACTTGTCCGAAAAACCGATGGCGTGGACCACGAAGTCGATCGTCGGCCATTCCTCGGCCAGCGCAGCGAAAGTCGCATCGAGCGCCGCCATGTCCGACACGTCGCAATCGAACAGCCGGGCGGTGCCCAGTTGTTCGGCCAACGGGCGGACCCGCTTGGCCATCGCCTCTCCCTGATAGGAGAAGGCGAGTTCGGCACCCGCTGCCGACAGGGACTTGGCAATCCCCCACGCCAGCGACTTGTCATTGGCGAGGCCCATGATGAGCCCCCTTTTGCCTGCCATCAATCCGTTCACGCGATCCATCGCCCTATGCCGTCACTTGTGCCGTTGCCATTGGGGCATCGTGTAGCGCCGGTTCGGGCGGTTCCGCCAGTGCCGCATTCAAATGCGCACCGAAAACCAGCCCCAACCCGATGATATAGAAGAACAGCAGCATCACGATGACGCCCGCCAGACTGCCATAGGTGAGATCATATCCGCCCAGTTGCGCCAGCGCGACCGGCAGCAGCGCGGTCATGCTGACCCACCAGATCGTCGTGAAGGCGGCACCCGGCCATTTGCGGCTGTCGGTGTAGCGATACTTGGACGGGGTCACCGAATAGAACAGCATGTACAGCGCGCCGAACATGATAAGCCCAGGAATGAAGCGGGCCAGCCCGATCAGCCCGACCCAGTCCTGCGCGAACGGCAGCAGGCGATAGACGAACTGTTCCGCCGCGGTCAGCAGCCCCTGCGCCAGAAACGAGAACAGCGCGACGACGACCGAAAGGATGATGACGCCCGCCGAGGACAGCCGCGATTTCCAGAAGGCGGCGGTCGCCTTCAGCCCGTAGGCGCGGTGGAAGATGTCGCGGATCGTCTCGACGAAGCCGCTGACCGTCCACAGGCCGACCAGCCCCCCCAGCCACAGCAGATTGCCGGTCCGCGCTTCCAGCACGTCCGAGATCGGTTTTTGCAGCAGCGTGGCGACATCGGGCGGCAGAACATGCAGGAAGCCGTTGACGGCGCGGATCGTCTCCTCGCTCTGCCCCAGCAGCGACAGCAGCGCCGCCGCGGTGATGAAGAACGGGAACAGCGTCATCAACGCCAGATAGGCGAGGTTACCGGCATGGGTGAACCCGTCGTTGAACACGCCGATCGCGGCGCGCTTCATCACCTCGAACGCGTAGCTGCCCGGCCGCACCTTGGCCAATTGGCGATCGAGGCGGGCACGCGTGCCGTGCCGGGCGCGCGATTCGGGGGTAAGGTCATCATCGTCCACGAGGCGTTCAGACGCCCATGGCCGCCCGCGGGTTCCCCTTGTCGCGTCCGGGCCACCCCTCGACGAAGCCACGCAGCGCCGCATCGTCGGCGGGCAATTCGACCATCAGCGTGACGAGCTGGTCGCCACGCTCGCCACCCTTGCGGGGAAACCCCTTGCCCTTCAGGCGCAGGACACGGCCCGAACTGGTGCCAGCGGGAATGGTGAGCATCACCGGATTATCCACGGTCGGGGCCTTCACCTTGCCACCCAGCACCGCCTCCGCCAGCGAGATCGGCAGGTTCAGGCGGATATCGTCGCCATCGCGCTCGAAGAAACGATGCGGCTGCACCTCGATCGTGACGATCGCGTCGCCCGCGCCGCCCGGCCCCGGATCGCCCTTGCCCGACAGGCGCATCTGCGTGCCGGACTGGACCCCGGCGGGCAGCTTGACCTCGATCGCCTTGCCGTCGCCCAGCGTCACCCGCTGCGGCGCGAGCGTGGCGGCATCGGTAAACGACACCTGCAACCGGTACTGGACGTCCGCGCCCTTGGGCAGGGGCTGGCGTCGCCCGAACCCGCCCTGGAAGCCACCGCGCGGC
Organism: Sphingomonas cynarae; assembly: GCF_039537815.1. Lineage (NCBI taxonomy): Bacteria > Pseudomonadati > Pseudomonadota > Alphaproteobacteria > Sphingomonadales > Sphingomonadaceae > Sphingomonas > Sphingomonas cynarae. The sequence goes on from NZ_BAABBF010000003.1 coordinate 124,242, forward strand.
GCGCCGCCGCCGCCGCCGCCGAACAGCCCTTCGAAAATGTCGCTCATATCGGCGCCGTCGCCGCCGAAGTCGAAGCCCTGCGGCCGGGCACCGGGGCCCGGGCCATAGCCGGGGCGACCACCGGCCGGGCCGCCGCCGAAGCCGAACGGCGCGGCGGGATTGCCGTCGCCATCGATCTCGCCCCGGTCGAAACGGGCGCGCTTGTCCTTGTCGGACAGCAGGTCATAGGCGTTGGTGACCTGGCTGAACCGTTCCGCCGCCTTCGGATTGTCGCGATTGCGGTCGGGGTGCAGCTCCTTGGCGAGCTTGCGATAGGCTTTCTTGATATCGGCCTCGGCCGCCGTTCGGGCGACGCCGAGGGTCTTGTAGGGATCGGCCATTCACGCGTCCTTGGTGTATTACCCGGCTATGTTGGTCGGCTATGTGGGGCAGCGCGCGGCACAGTGCAACGCACTTGCCGCCCCCCGATCGCGGACCCGTGCGTTATGCCATGCGACGACATGGAACGTGGGAGAAAAAGCATGAGCGACAAGCAACCGATGCAGGCGGCCGGCGACGGCAACAATGCGGGCCGCCCCGACGGCATATCCGACACGCCCGCCAAGGACGCCGGCGGCGAAAGCGGCGGCGGCGCCTATCCCAACCCGCAGACGGGCAAGAAACCGAAAAGCGATGATATCATGGGCCATGGTGGCCAGACCGAGATCGATTATTCCGGCCCCGGCGGCAACGGCGATGGTGGCGACAATCCCAATGCCGCGACGGGGACGTGACGGCAGGTTCGATCGACGGGTGATATTCCGTCATTAAGGGCGGGGCGAAGCAACCCGGTGTTCCGTGTGACGCTCTGGATTGCTTCGCTCTGGCCGCAATGACGGGAAGAAGATGCCGCTAAGGCTGGATCACCAGCCGGGCATTGAGGAAGGCCGGGATCGGGCCGTTCCAGCCATCATCGGGACCGTCATCCACCTGATGGCGGCGATAGTCGCGGCGAGGCTCGCGCTCCTGACGCTCCGGCCGGCGATCTTCCCGCATCGGCGAGGGCGCGGCGGCGCGCGACGGCGCGGCTGGCGCCTCCACGGGAGCAACCGCCTCGTGAGCCGCTTCGTCGCGCACTGGTTCGTTGCGCACCGCCTCCGGGGCCGGACGCTCACGCCGGTTGCGGCGGGGGCGCTCCTCACGCGGGGCAGGTGCTTCCGCCACCGGTGCGGCGACCGCGACGGGAGCGTCGAGGCGCGGAATCTGCTGGCCGGTCAGCTTTTCGATGTTGGCGATATTCTCGTCGTCGTCGGGCGCGACGAAGGTATAGGCGGTGCCGGTCGCCCCTGCGCGGCCGGTGCGGCCGATGCGGTGGACGTAATCGTCCGGATGCCAGGGCGCGTCGAAGTTGAAGACGGTGCTGACGCCCTTGATATCCAGCCCGCGCGCCGCGACGTCGGAGGCGACGAGGATATTGATATGCCCGTCCTTGAACAGGTCGAGTTCAGCGATCCGCTGCGCCTGTTCCATGTCGCCATGGATTTCGCCGGACTTGAACCCGGCCTGTTTCAGCGTCTTGTTCAGTTCGCGCACCGTCGTCTTGCGGTTGCAGAAGACGATCGCGTTGGTGACCTCTTCCTGCGCGAGGATCTGGCGAAGCCGGTCGCGCTTGGCGGCGGTCGATCCGGCGACGGGGACCACCCACTGCTTGATGTTGATGTTGGTCGACGCGGGGCGTGCGACCTCGATCATCTTGGGATTTTCGAGGAACTTGTCCGCCAGCTTCTTGATCGGCGGCGGCATCGTCGCGGAGAACAGCAGGGTCTGGCGCTGCTTGGGCAGCTTGGTGCAGATTTCCTCGATATCGGGGATGAACCCCATGTCGAGCATCCGGTCCGCCTCGTCGATCACCAGCAGCGAACAGCCGTTGAGCATGATCTTGCCGCGGTTGAACAGGTCCATCAGCCGGCCCGGCGTCGCGATCAGCACGTCGACGCCTTTTTCCAACGCGGCGAGCTGGTCACCCATCGACACGCCGCCGATCAGCAGCGCCATCGACAGGTTGCTGTTGACCCCGTATTTCTCGAAATTCTCCGCCACCTGCGCCGCGAGTTCGCGGGTAGGCTCCAGGATCAGGCTGCGCGGCATGCGCGCCCGGCTGCGGCCATGGGCCAGGATGTCGATCATCGGCAGCACGAAACTGGCGGTCTTGCCCGTGCCCGTCTGCGCGATGCCGATGATGTCGCGCATCATCAGCACCGACGGGATCGCCGCCGCCTGAATCGGCGTCGGCTCCGTATAGCCGGCATCGGTGACGGCGTTCAGCAGTTCGTCGGATAGGCCGAGCTCGGCGAAGGGCATGCAGTTGTCCGGATAGGAGGCGCGGTTGCCGCACCCGTGCTTGTCGGGCGCTCGCCGAAACGGCCGCGAAAGTCAAGGAAAGAGCGCGATTCGCCGACCGTCCCGCCCGATGCGACCGGCATTTTCCGCTATCGCCGCGCCACCAGCAGCTTGAACGCGTCGATCGCGCATTTCGCGCCGGACCGGATGCGGATGACGTCGCGGTCCGCGCACAGGCGACCGTCGGGGCCTGGGCGTATATAGAGGCCCGTGTAGAAATCGGCGGAACGGCAATCCCCGTCCAGCCGCGCCCGCATCCAGCGCCCATCCCCCAGCAACAGGTCTACCGAGGCGGGGACCGCGATCACCGCACCGGCGACCTCGCCGATATCGATGCACGATGGTCCCTTCTTCTCCTTCCAGCGGCTGGCGACCGGCGCGGGACGCGAGATCGCGGTGGGCATGCGCGGCACCCGGATGGTGATCCGCTCATGGATCACCAGTTGCGCCGTCGCGGGCGTCGACGGGCCGGCCAGCGCGACCAGCAGGACGGGCAAGGACAGGGCGAGCAGGGCGGCGGGGATCGCAGGATGGGACATGGACTGATGATGACGGTGGGTCGCCGTGATTGAACGATCGATGAACCTGCCGTCATTTTGCCGCTTTTGCCCGCGGCTCGAACGGTTGCCAGCCCCGATTTGCGATCGTAGCGACACCGGATGACCCCTGCCCAGCAAGCGATGCTCGACGATCTGGCCCGCGATCTCGACCCGGCCGCGATCGTCACCGACCGGGACATGATCGCGCCGTGGGAAGTGGACTGGCGCCAGCGCTATCGCGGCCATGCGCCGGCGCTGCTGGCACCACGCGATACCGCCGCGGTGGCGACGATCGTGCGCGCGGCGGCACGGCACCGCGTGTCGCTGGTGCCGCAGGGGGGCAACAGTTCGATGGTCGGCGGCGCGACCCCGCCGGCGGAGGGCGATGCGCTGCTGCTGTCGTTGCGGCGGCTGAACCGGATCCGGGACATCGATGCGGCGGCGGGGCTGGCCGTGGTCGAGGCGGGGGTGATCCTGTCGACCCTGCACGACGCCGCGCTGGCGCAGGGCTGGCGATTCCCGCTGACGCTGGGCGCGCGCGGAACGGCGACGATCGGCGGGCTGGTGTCGACCAATGCCGGCGGTACGCAGGTGCTGCGCTTCGGCACGATGCGCGGACTGGTCGCGGGGGTGGAGGCGGTGATGGCGGACGGCCATGTCCATGACGGGCTTGCCGCGCTGGCGAAGGACAACCGGGGCTACAGCCTCGACCAGTTGCTGATCGGGGCCGAGGGAACGCTGGGGATCGTGACCGCCGCGACGCTGCGGCTGGCGCCCGCGGTGGTGGCGCGCGGCACCGCCTGGGCCGGGGTGGCGAGCCCTGCCGATGCGCTGGCGCTGCTGCGGCGGTTCCAGCGGGCCGGGCGGGCGGTGGAGAGTTTCGAGATCATGCCGGCGGATACGATGGCGGCGGCGGTGGCGCATGTGCCGGGTGCCCGCCCGCCGCTGGCCGGCACGCATCGCTGGCACCTGCTGATCGAGGCGACGGCGGGATCGGCCGAGGAGGAGGCGCCGGACGCGCTGCTGGAGCGGGTGCTGGCGGCGGCGATCGGCGACGGGCTGGTCGGCGACGCGACGATCGCGGCCAGCGAGGCGCAGGCCGACGCCTTCTGGCGGCTGCGCGATTCGCTGTCCGATGCAGAGCGCGCGCGCGGGCCGGCGGTGCAGCACGACATCGCGGTGCCGGTGGCGGCGATGCCCGATTTCATGATCGACGCCGCGGCGGCCTGCGACGCGCGCTTTCCGGGTACGCACGCCTCCGGTTTCGGGCATCTGGGCGACGGCAACATCCATTTCCACGTCCGCGCGCCCGGGGGAATCGATCGCGACCGCTGGTATGCCGAAGACGCGCCGGGCATCACCGCCTTCGTCCATGATCTGGTGACGGCGGCGGGCGGCACCATCTCCGCCGAGCATGGCATCGGACAGATGAAGCGCGGCGAACTGGCCCGCCTCGCCCCGCCGGGCCGGCTGGCGGCGATGCACGCGATCAAGGCCGCGCTCGACCCCAAGGGGCTGTTCAATCCGGGCAAGTTGCTTGCCCCGCACGATCCTGCACCGTAGAGCCACAGCCCATCCGGCGAGCGGGGGGTCTGCGCGCCGCACATGACAACGGAGTTTCCCGCATGGCCAGCGCGCCGCAAAACCTGCCGCTCTTCTATCAGGCGCTGGAACCGCTCTCCAGCCAGGTCCATGCCGATCACCGCATCCGGCCGCAGGAAACCGCGCCGTTCCTGATCGGCCAGCACGCCGTGCCGGTGACGGTCGACGAATTCCCGCTGGTCCAGCGACACATGCCGATCGTGTTCTCCAGCGGTGACGACGCGATCCCGCTGGCGCTGATGGGCCTGAACGAGGGCAGCAACGTGTTCGTCGATGGCGAAGGCAAGCTGACCGAGACGAACTTCTACGTTCCCGCCTATGTCCGCCGTTATCCGTACATGCTGGCGCGGCTGCGCCCCGAGGCGGACGAGCTGTCGCTGTGCTTCGACCCGACATCGCCGTCGATTGGCGTGTTCGACGAGGGTGACCGCCTGTTCGAGAATGGCGAGCCGAGCGAAGTGACCAAGCAGATTCTTGCCTTCAACGAGACGTTCGAACAGGCCGGCCAGCGTACCCAGCAATTCATGAACGAACTGCGCGAGCAGGGCCTGCTGATGGACGGTGAGGTGACGATCCAGATCGACGGCAACGCCCAGCCGTTCATCTATCGCGGTTTCCAGATGGTGAACGAGGAGAAGCTGGCGGGCCTGCGCGGCGATCAGCTGCGCAAGATGAGCCAGTCGGGGATGCTGCCGCTGCTTTATGCCCACCTGTTCTCGCTGTCGCTGATGCGCGAGATTTTCGCACGCCAGCAGGCGACCGGGCAGATGCCCGCGCCGCAGCTTCAGCCGGCGGGCTGATCCCGCCCTCTTGCCTTTCGGGGTGATCCGCAGTCTGCTGGGCGAACCGTCCGGCAGACTGCGGAGAAACCTATCCATGACCATCGGCCGCAGCATCGGATACGCCCCGACGGTTCGCTACTCCACCGTCGCGATGTGGTTCCACTGGACGATCGCGGCTCTGGTGATCGCGAACCTCGTCATCGGCCTGTTTCACGATGCGTTGCCGGGCGGGTCGATGCCCGCGCACAAGGCGATCGGGCTGACCGTACTGGCACTCACCCTCGCCCGGATCACGTGGCGGCTGGGCCACCGACCCCCGCCCCTGCCCGCCACCACCCCCGGCTGGGAACGCGGCGCGGCGCACGCGACGCACTGGCTGCTCTATATCCTGATGGTGGCGATGCCGGTGACGGGGTGGATGATGGTATCCGGTTCCACCACCCGGCGTCCGCTCGACTGGTTCGGCCTGTTCGACCTGCCCTATCTGCCGATCGGGTCGCAGGCGGGCGGGATCGGACATGACGCCCATGCGATCCTCGGCTGGCTGATGCTGGCACTGGTCGCGCTGCATGTCGCGGCAGCGCTGCGCCACCGGCTGATCCTGCGCGACGGCCTGCTCGCGCGGATGGCGCCGGCGCTGGATCGCTGAGGATCGCTGACGTCCCTCGCCAACCGATTGTACTTTTTTTGTCGACAACCTTGAACCAAAACCGGGTTCACCCATTTATCAATCGTACGGTTCTTGTGTCCCCCCTTTCGCAAGGCCGTACGACACGCTTTTAGCGTGTCTCCTCCCTGAACCTTGGCCACCTCGCGCGGATTACCGCACGGGGTGGTTTTTTTATTCGGCGGCCTGCGCCAGCGGCGCGAGCCGCGCCTCGTCGGCCAATGCGTCGATCATATCGCGGACCAGCCTGCCCGTAGCGGCCAGACCGGGACCCGTCCCATCCAGCAAGGCGTCGAGATACAGCGACCGATCGAGTTCGACCTGGACAGCATGAATGCCACGGCCAGGCCGGCCATGGCGCTCGACGATATATCCACCGGCATAGGGTGCGTTGGAGGCGCAGGCGATGCCGGCATCGGCGGCCACACGCTCGACCCGCGCCGTGAACCTGGCCCCGCAACTGCGCCCGAACCGGTCCCCGATCACGATATGCGGCCCGCGAGGTGCGAGCGGCGGCATTGAATGAAGATCGAATAATATCGCCACCCCGAACCGGGCACGCGCCGCCGCCAGCAGCGCATCGAGCGCCAGATGATAGGGCCGATGATCGGCGGCGATACGCGCATCGATCTCCTCGCCGGTAAACCGCCGTCGCCACAGGTCGCCCGCGCCCGATACGCGGCGCGGCACCAGCCCCAGTCCGCTGCGCAGCTTTGCGGAGGGCTGGCGCTGTGGCACCGCGCCGGCATCGACCTGCGGATCGCGTTCCCGCTCGGCGCGGTTCAGGTCGATCCACGCGCGGCCGCGACGCTGGACCAGGACGGTCTCGGGGCCGGACGCGGCGGCGGCGACGCGATCGACGTGCCGGTCCTCCAGTGCCGCCAGCGCGGTGACGGGCACGCGTAACGCTTCTAGCAGGGCGGCGGGATATTCGCTGCCGGCATGGGACACGGAAACGATGACCGGCGATGCCGGATCGTCGCTGCCCCAGCGGTCATAGCCCTTGTCCATCGGCGGCAGCGTAAGGCGGATCGCACCGGGTGCAAAGGGGGTGCGGCAGGCGGCAAGGACGCGGACGGGAGCGATAACGAAAGGGGCCGCCGTGGCGATCCACGACGGCCCCTTTCAGACGATCCGACCGATCAGTTCTTGTCGATCTTGATTGGCAGGAACCGGGCCGGGGTACGGCCGCGCTGGGCGAGGACCAGCACCTGTGGCCGGCCCTGCTGGCGGGCCTGCGCGACCGCTGCGGTCATTTCCGCAGGGGTGCGTATCGGCGTGCCGTTGATCGCCGAGATCACGTCGCCACGGCGCAGCTTGCCGGCGGCATCGCTCGACCCGTCGACCTGCGCGACCACCACGCCCTGCACGGTCGAGTCGACATTCACCTGCCGGGCGATCGCCGGGGTCAGCGTCTGCACGGTGAGGCCCAGCGTGTTGCTGCCGGCAGGAGCGACCTGCCCGGTGGTGGCACCCTCGTCCTCGCTGCCGAAATCATCGCCCTGCCCGGTCAGCGCCGCCAGTTGCTGCGTCGACGGGCGCACCGCGACCGTCACGCTGGCGGTGGCGGGCCGGCCGCCACGGATATAATCGAGCCGCGCGGTCTGCCCCGGCGTCACGTTCGACACCAGATACGACAGCGTCGTATCCGGCGTTACCGCCTGACCGTTGACCTTCGTCACCACGTCACCCGCGCGCAGGCCCGCCTTGGCAGCGGGGCCACCGGGCGAGACGCCGGCGAGTAGTTCGCCCTGATTCTTGGCGATGCCGAGGGCGGCGGCGGTCTCGTCGTCGACCGGGCCACCCTGCAGGGTGACGCCCAGATAGCCGCGCTGGATCTTGCCGCCCTTCATCAGCGTGTTGATGATGGGCTTGGCCTCTTCGGCGGGGATCGCGAAGCCGATGCCGATATTGCCGCCCGACTGCGAGAAGATCTGGCTATTGATGCCGATCACGTCGCCGTTCAGGTTGAACATCGGGCCGCCGGAATTGCCCTGGTTGATCGAGGCGTCGGTCTGGATGAACCGGTCATAGGCACCGCCCTGGCCGGTCACGCGGTGGACGGCGGAGACGATGCCCGCCGTCACCGTGCCACCGAGGCCGAAGGGCTGGCCGATCGCGACCACCCAGTCGCCGACGCGCGCGCGCGCCGAATCGCCGAACTTCACGAACGGCAGGTTGGCGGCATCGATCTTCAGGACCGCGAGATCGGAATCCTCGTCGCGGCCGATCAGCCGGGCGGTATATTCCTTGCGATCGTTGAGCGTGACGGTGATCGATTCCACCGTCGCCCCGCGCGCCGGCGCGACGACATGGCTGTTGGTCACGACATAGCCGTCGGGCGAAATCAGGAAGCCGGAACCGAGCGACTGGCCTTCACGCTTCTGCGGCTGGCCGCCACCGCCCTGACCCTGACCGAAGAACTGCTCGAACGGGGTGCCGGCGAACGGGTTCGCCTGCTGCGTGGGTGCCGCGATCGACTGTTTGGTGGAGATGTTGACCACGGCGGGCTGCAGCTTCGCGACCATGTCGGCGAAGCTCATCGGCGCGCCGGCCTTGGGCGACGCGGCCTGGATCGTGCCGGGCTCGTTCTGGGCAGTCTGGGCGGTGCTCGGCTGCAGCGCGACCGTCGCGGTCGCACCGCCGAGCAACAGGGCACCGGTAATGGCGTAGGCGTAGCGCACTTTTGTCACTTCCTCTCGTTCGTCGTTCGAACCCGGCGATTTATCGCCGAAATCGGCTGAACGATGGTTGAATATGAACGGATCGGCCCGAACGGGGCCTCAGCGTCCCCGGCCTTCGAACTCCCGAAGATAGGAATTGTTCGGCGACAGGATGATCGACGTGGCACCACGTCCCTCGGCGCTGCCGTCACCGACGAAGGTACGGCGATAGGACTGCATGGCGCGGTAGAAGTCGTAGAAATCGGCGTCCTTGCCAAAGCTCTGCGCGTAGATGCGCGACGCCTCGGCATCGGCGTCGGCCTGCACCACGCGGGCGCGGCGCTGGCCCTCGGCGGTGATGGTGATCGCCTCCTGCTGGCGCGCGGTCTGCATCCGGCGCAGCGCACTGTCGAGCGGCGTCCCCTCGGGCAGTTCGGCCTGCTTGATCCGCACGTCGACGATCTCAACGCCGTACTGGCGCGCGCGACGATCGAGCCCGGTCTGGATATCATCCATCACCTGATTGCGCTCGGCGGTCAGCAGCCGCGCGAACGGCACCTTGCCCAGTTCGTTGCGCAGCGTGGAGCCGAACAATGGGCGCAACTGGTTCTGCACCCCTTCCTCGCCACCGGCGGTCGCCAGCATCAGCCGGGGATCGATGACGCGAAAACGCGCAAAGGCATCGACGTTCAGCCGCAACTGGTCGCTCGACAGCACCGGCGTGTTTTCGAGGTCGAGATCGAGCGTGCGCTTGTCGACCCAGGTGATGCGATCGAGGAACGGCACGCGCGCGATCAGCCCGGCGCCGGAATTGCCCGGCTGTTCGTTCGGCTGGTAGCGATTGACCACCCGGATCGGCTGGGCGAGGCGATAGACTACCGCCTGCTTCGTCTCCGGCACGATCGCGAAAGTTGCCGCCGCCAGAATGACAAGCAGCAGCGCGGCGATCCCGAAGAAGACGGGGTTCTTCCAGTTCAGTTCGTTCACTGGCCGGCTCCCGCCTGAACGGTGGGTTGCGGCGCGGCCTGCACCTCGGGTGCGCGGCGGGCCTGCGGCAACGGCAGATAGGGCACCACGCTGGACGGCTCCACGATCGTCTTGTCGGATTTGGCCAGCACGGCCTCCATCGTCTCGTAATACATGCGGCGACGCGTCACTTCGGGCGCGAGGCGATACTGGGCATAGACGCGGTCGAATGCCGCCGCCTCGCCCTGCGCATTGGCGATCACCTGTTGCGCGTAGGATCGCGCCTTGTTGACCGCACCGACCGCTTCCTGCTGAGCCGCCGTCACCTTGTTGAAATCGTCGACGATCTGCTGCGGCGCGGCGGCGCGGTTGATCGAGACGCCCTGGATGCGCACGCCGGAACGGTAGCTGTTGAGGATCGACTGCATCGATTCCGCCACCCGCTGCTCGATCGTGGTGCGGCCGGCGCCTAACGCCTGATCCAGCGTGGTGGTGGCGATCACCGCGCGCATCGCGCTCTCGGCGGCGGCGCGCACCGTTTCCTCCGGCTGGGCGAGCTGGAACACGTAGTCGCGCGGATCGCCGATGTTCCAGCGGACCGAATAGGTAAGGTCGACGATGTTCTGGTCACCGGTCAGCGCCAGATTGACGCCGTCGCCACGGGGAAAATTCTCGGTGCGGAACCGTTGCACGTCCACCGTCTGCACCCGCGCGATCGGCGCGGGCGGGGTAAGCTGCACGCCGGGCTGCAACGTGCCGGCGTAGCGGCCGAAATAGGTCACGACGCCGCGCTGCTGCGGGCCAATCTGGTGGATGGAGGTGAACAGCAGCCAGGCGACCACGATCGCCCCGATCCCGATGCCCCACAACGCCCGTGGGTTGGCACCGCCGGGCAGGCTGGGAAAACCGCCGCCACCGCCGCCGCCGGGACCGCGCGCCTTTTTCAGGAACTCGTCGAGCGCAGTGGGACGCGCGGCCCCCTTGCGACCGCCGGGGGGCAGCGCCCACGGATTGCGCGGGCCGCCACCATTGCCGCCGTCGTCGCCGGCGCCTCCCCATGGGCCCTTGGGATTGTCGGTGGCAAGAATAGGCGGGCGCTTCCACCAGCGCGGCAGGATCGTCATCCACCCTGTATAGGAAGGCTGACGCGCGAAAAACAGTGCCAAGCGGGACCTGTATGCCTATCTGCGCGGACATGGCCGATAAAGACAGGATGACGACCGCCATCGCGGCGGTGGCGGGTGACCGCGCGACGGTGCGGATGGATGGCGAGCGGATGGGGGTGGTGCTGGACGCCACCGGCCTGTCCCCAGCCGCCCGCGACGCGCTGGAGGCCGCAGTACATGCCGCCGCGCCGGGTGCGCGGGTGATCGTGACGGCGGAACGCACCGGTCGCGCGCTGATCGCAGTGGCCAGCGGCAAGGGCGGGGTCGGCAAGTCGACGATCGCCGCCAACCTGGCCATCGCCCTCGCCCGGCGCGGCCGGCGTGTGGGGATGGTGGATGCCGACATCTACGGCCCCTCGCAACCGCGACTGCTGGGTGCGGAGGGCACCCGGCCACAGGCGCTGGAACAGCAACTGATTCCGGTCGCCACGCCCTATGGCGTGCCGTTGCTGTCGATGGGCCAGCTGGTCGAGCCGGGCCGGGCGATCGCATGGCGCGGGCCGATGACGGCAGGCGCGCTCGGCCAGCTGGTGGAAGGCGCGTGGGGCGCGGCGGATACGCTGGTGGTCGACATGCCGCCCGGCACCGGCGACGTGCAGCTGACGATGGTGCAGAAGCATCGCCCGACCGGCGCGGTGATCGTCTCGACCCCGCAGGATCTGGCGCTGATCGACGCCACCCGCGCGATCGACCTGTTCGTGAAGGCGAACGTGCCGATCATCGGGCTGATCGAGAACATGGCCGGTTATCGCTGCCCGCATTGCGGGGAGAATTCCGATCCGTTCGGGCGGGGCGGGGCGGAGGCCGCGGCGGCAGAACTCGGCATCCCGTTCCTGGGGCGGGTGCCGCTGGAGCTGGCGATCCGCACCGCCTCCGATGCCGGCCGCCCCCCGGCATGGGAGCCGGACGATACGATCTTCGCAGGGCTGGCCACCCGCGTTGCGGAATGGCTGGCGGCCCGGTAAAACGATCGCCGCAGAGGACCGAAGGAAGCGCAGCCATGCCGTTGACCACCGATGCCGATATCCACGATCTGCTCGCCGGGGCGCGTACCATCGCGCTGGTCGGCGCGTCGGACCGGCCGAACCGCCCCTCCTATGGGGTGATGGCGGCGCTGCAACGCCACGGCTACCGCGTGATCCCGGTCAATCCGCAGATCACCGGCGAACACGTTCATGGCGAATTCGTGTTCCGCGACCTGGCGCAACTGGGCGACCCGATCGATATCGTCGACATCTTCCGCAATTCCGCCGCCGCGGGCGAGGTGGTGGATCAGGCGATCGCGACGGGTGCAAAGGCGGTGTGGATGCAGCTCGGCGTCATCAACCACGACGCCGCCGAGCGCGCCGAGGCCGCGGGGCTGAAGGTGGTGATGGACCGCTGCCCCGCGATCGAACTGCGCCGGCTCGGTGTCCCGCCGGTGGCCTGAACCTCCCCACATCTTCGCCGCTTTACCGGCCGACCCGTTTCGGCCACATTCCTGGGCCAGACATCGGATCGGGAGGTGCTCTATGCTACCATTGATGCTGGCCCTGATCGATGACGTGGATGCGCTGGTCCGTTCCGCGCGGACGCTGACCGCGGCCGAGCAGCGATGCGTCGCCGCCGCCGATACCACCGACATCACCGTCTGCGGGCGGCGCCGCGCCGACCGGTTTCGCGTACCGTTCGTCGTCTACGAACCCGGTGACCCGCGCCATGAGGGGGTCGCGGCGGAACGTCACCGGCTGTTGGCGAAGACCGACAATTGCCAGGAACGCCGCGCCATCATGGTCAGCTGCGGCTTCGTCGGCGTGACGATGACCAGCGGTGGCGGCAAGACCGCGCTGGGCGGCGCGCGCAAGCTGGCACCGTGACGATGATCGCCCTCGCCCTGCTGCTCGCCGCCGGTCAGGTCGCCACCCCGGCGATGCCGCTGCCCGCCGCGCGCACTCCCGGTACGCCGCCGCAAAGGATCGTCCTGAGCAATTGCCCCGACGGGGTCGACGGGGAAATCGTCGTCTGCGGCACGCCGGACAAGCCACGCCTGCCCCTGCCCGACGAACGTGGCCCGCCCGATGGTCCGCGCAGACCGACCGGTGATCCTCGCGCCGCGCTCGATGCGGGAGACCCCGGGGCCTGTGCCCTGAGGGGGTGTCAGGCGGGGGTCGACATATTCGGCGCAGGCACCGCCGCAATCCGGCTGGTGGGCAAGCTGATCGATCCGGACAGTTGTTGCGAGCGGCCGGGCGAATCAACCAATCCCGGCATGCTGATCGGCGACGCCATCGGCGGCCTGAAACGCGCGTTCGGCAGGAAGCCCGACAAATCCGGCCGCGTCGCCATCTCGCTGGACGATCCGCCCCGCATATCGAGCGAGGGCCGGCTGCTGCCCTGAATCACCGCAAGCCTGTTCGAACATGGCTGCCTCACCGGTGGTCCCGGTGAGGCGATGCGTAGCTGTGCCAAAGAGCGGCATTCGTCCGGGAAGGCGAAAGCCCCCTTACCCCAGAATCGGCATCCATAGCGGCTGACCGGCGACGCTTTGCGAACCGCGCAGCCGTTCCAGCGCCTGCGCTACGCAGCGTTCCGGGCCGTCATGTGTCACGATCGCGACCAGCACCCGCCCGTCCTGCGTCGCGCCACGCTGGATCAGGCTTTCGATCGATACGCCTGCATCGCGCATCGCCGCGGCGATCTCGGCGAGCACGCCGACCCGGTCCTCGACCATGAAACGGACATAGGCGCGGCCGCGCCGCTCGCCGCTGTCGGCCGGGCGGGGCATGGTGAGCGAGGCGGCGGGCATCGCGAAGGGAGGACCATATTCGCCGCGCGCGATATCGATCAGGTCGGCGACCACGGCGCTGGCGGTCGGCCCCTCACCCGCGCCTGCCCCCTGGAACAGCAGGCGGCCGACGAAGTTGCCCTCCGCGACGACCGCGTTGGTCGATCCGGTGACGTGCGCCAACGGGTGATCGAGCGGCACGAGATGCGGATGGACGCGCTGGAACAGTCCGCCCGTCCCTGTGTTGTCCGGCCCGGATTCCGCCAGCCCGATCAGCCGGATACGATGCCCGAGTGCCGCCGCCTCGGCGATGTCGGCGCCCAATACGTGGCGGATGCCCTGCGCGACGACATCGCCGAACGCAGGTCGGGTGCCGAACGCGACGCTGGCGAGGATCGACAGCTTGTGCGCGGCATCGATGCCGTCGATGTCGAAGGTCGGGTCCGCCTCGGCGAAGCCCAGCGCCTGCGCCTCGGCCAGCACCTCGGCAAAGTCGCGGCCTTCCGCTTCCATCTTGGACAGGATGAAATTGCAGGTGCCGTTGAGGATGCCGTAGACGCGGGCGATCTCGTTCGCCGCCGCGCCGTCGCGCAAGCCCTTGATGACCGGAATACCGCCGGCGACCGCCGCCTCGAACTTCAGCGCGGCACCGGCGCGCTCGGCCGCCTCGGCCAGTTCGAGGCCGTGATGCGCCAGCATCGCCTTGTTCGCGGTGACGAGGCCACGCCCCGCCGCCAGCGTGGCCCGTGCCAGCGTCAGCGCGGGGCCGTCCGAACCGCCGATCATCTCCGCCACGACATCGACGTCGGGATGCGTCGCCAGCGCCGAGGTATCGTCGACCCAGGCGAAGCGCGACAGGTCGATCCCGCGATCCCGGGTCCGGTCGCGTGCGGATATCGCGACGATCTCGATCGCGCGGCCGGCACGACGGGTAATCAGGTCGCGATTGGCGTCCAGCAACCGGACGACGCCGCCGCCCACCGTGCCCAGCCCGGCCAGTGCCACCCGCAATGCTTCCGCCATCGTCGCTCGTCCCCTTGATAGAATGTTGCGACTAGGCGAGCGGGGCGGCTTTGCAAAGCGCCCGCGTTGCCGCCATGCTGTTTCGATGACGACGACCACATCCCGCCCGATCGCCGAACTGACGCTGCGCGGCGTCCTGCTCGGCGGGCTGATCACGCTGCTGTTCACCGCCGCCAACGTCTATCTGGGGCTGAAGGTCGGGCTGACCTTCGCCACCTCGATCCCGGCGGCGGTGATCTCGATGGCGATCCTGCGCTATCTGCCCGGCGCCACGATCCTGGAGAACAACATCGTCCAGACGGTGGCGTCGGCGGCAGGCACGCTGGCGGCGATCATCTTCGTGCTGCCCGGCCTGGTCATGATCGGGTGGTGGCAGGGCTTCCCCTATCTGACGACCGCGGCGATCACCGCCACCGGCGGCATCCTGGGGGTGATGTTCTCCGTACCGCTGCGCCGGGCGCTGGTGATCGACAGCCCCCTGCCCTACCCCGAGGGGCGCGCCGCCGCCGAAGTGCTGAAGGTGGGCGCGGGCAGTCGCGAGGGCGCGGCGGAAAGCGCGCGCGGACTGTGGACGATCGTGTGGAGCGCGCTGGCGTCCGGCGGGTTCGCGATCCTGACCCAGACCCGGCTGGTCGCGGCGGAGGCGACGATGTGGTTCCGGGCCGGGGCGGGCGCGACCGGCATCGCCGGCGGCCTGTCGTTCGCGCTGATCGGCGCGGGCCATCTGGTCGGCCTATCGGTGGGGTGCGCGATGCTGGTCGGGATCTTGCTGGGCTGGTGGATCGTGCTGCCGATCCTGACCGCCGCCGCGCCGATGCCCGCCGCCACGCTGGCCGAATGGGCGGGCGGGGTGTTCCGCAGCGACGTGCGCTTCTTCGGCGCGGGCGTGATCGGGGTGGCGGCGATCTGGACGCTGCTCCGCATCATCGGCCCCGTCATCGGCGGTATCCGGTCCGCGATCGCGGCGTCGCAGGCGCGGGCCGGGGGCGCGATCATCGCGGAGGCGGAACGCGATCTGCCGATCGGGCTCGTCGCGCTCGTGTCGCTGGGGATGCTGGTGCCGATCGCGGTGCTGCTGTGGTCGGTGATCGCGGGTGGACCGCTGGCGGGATCGGCGGTGGCGCTGATCGCCGGGGCGCTGCTGTTCGTCGTCGTCGTCGGCCTGGTGATCGCGGCGGTGTGCGGGTACATGGCCGGGCTGATCGGCGCATCGAACAGCCCGGTATCGGGGATCGGCATCCTTTCCGTTTTGGCCGCCAGCCTGTTGCTGGTCGGATTCTTCGGGCGCGGCACTCCGCCGGATACGACGCAGGCGCTGGTCGCCTATGCCTTGATCGTCACCGGCATCGTGTTCGGCGTGGCGACGATTTCCAACGACAATCTTCAGGACCTGAAGACCGGCCAACTGGTCGGCGCGACGCCGTGGAAGCAGCAGGTGGCGCTGGTGCTGGGGGTGATCTTCGGATCGCTGGTGGTGCCGCCCGTGCTCAACCTGCTCGGCTCGACGCTGGGCTTCGTCGGGGCGCCGGGCGCGGGACCGAACGCACTGGCGGCGCCACAGGCGGCCCTGATCTCCGCCTTGGCGAAGGGGGTGCTGGGCGGTGACCTGAACTGGGCGATGATCGGCTGGGGCGCGCTGGCGGGGGCGGTACTGGTGGTGCTGGACGAAGGACTGGGACGGGCCGGGCGGTTGCGGCTGCCGCCATTGGGCGTGGGGCTGGGCGTCTATCTGCCGATGTCGGTGACGCTGACCGTGGTGGTCGGTGCGGCGATCGGTGCGGTATACGACCGCTGGGCCAGACGCAGCGCCGATCCGGAGGCGGCGGAGCGGATGGGTGTACTGGCGGCGACGGGCATGATCGTCGGCGAAAGCCTGTGGGGCGTGGCGTTCGCAGGGATCGTCTATGCCACGGGCAGCGATGCACCGCTGGCACTGGTCGGTGCCGGCTGGGAAGTGCCCGGCGCGATCGGCGGGACGATCCTGTTCCTTGCCCTGATCGCAACACTATATCGCCAGGCGGCCCGTGCTACCCGGCATTGATCAAGCAAGCGACCAATGGCTGGAACGTGATGCTGACCTATAAAAGCAAATCGTATCAATATACCTGTAATTGGTTGTTATATGATCCATAATGCATTTGCTATCGAGACGTAATTGCATTGTCGTAACATTTCAGCTATGGTTTCGTCTCGTCATATGGGGCGCCACGGCGATGGGTATCAGCATTTATCAGGTTGCGCCCGAACCGGCGAACGAGGCAGTCCGCGAGGCTGCCGTGATCCGGTCCGACGCGCTGAACGCCACCGGGGTGGCCGAATTACAGTCGGTGGTCGATCGGGCAAGTGCCCTGTTCGATACCAGCATGGCCGCGATCTCGATCGTGTTCCGCGACTGGCAGTATCTGATCGCGACGAAGGGGATTGAGCCCGGCGTCTATCGACGCGCAACCTCATTCTGCGGCCATGCGATCATGACCCCGAACGACGTGTTCGTGGTGGAAGACGCCGAGCATGATGTCCGTTTCGCCGGGAACCCCAGTGTACTGGATGATCCTGTACTGCGTTTCTACGCCGGCGCGCCGTTGCTGGATACGCAGGGACTGCCGCTCGGCACCCTGTGCGTGTTCGACGGGGCGCCCCGCCATGCACTGTCCCGAACACAAACGACGGCACTTGCCGCCATGGCGTGCGAGATCGTCGCGGTGCTTGGCGATCATGCGGTCATCGCTGATCAGCCTAGCGCGACCATCGAAGCCGATAGAATCCGCCGGATGTCGATCTGACACTTCATAGACCGGCCCCCTCGAACCCGGGCCGGTCCACGACGCGTCACATGGCGGCGAGCAGATCCGCGATCGGGACGAAGGCGAACCCGATCGAACTGTCGGCGATGCCATAAGGCAGGAACAGCCGGTCGCCGTGGCGGATCGCGCCACACGAATAGACGACGTTGGGGACATAGCCCTCGCGGTCCTGATCCTTTGCCGACAGCAGGGGCTGCTGCATCCGGCCGATCACCCTGGCGGGATCGCGCTTGTCGAGCAGCACCGCACCGATCGAATATTTGCGCATCGCGCCGACGCCGTGCGTCAGCAGCAGCCAGCCCTCGTCCAGTTCGATCGGCGGGCCACAATTGCCGATCTGCACCAGTTCCCACGGATATTCCGGCGTCAGGATTTTCGCGCCGTCATCCCAGTGGGTCAGGTCGTCGGACTTCAGCAGGAACAGATTCTCCCCGTCCGACCGGCCGATCATCATATACTGGCCGTCGATCGTCCGCGGGAACAGCGCCATGCCCTTGTTGCGGCTGGCATTGCCCGTCATCGGCACCAGATCGAACGCCCGGAAATCACGCGTGCGCATCAGTTCGGACTGAATTTGCGAACCGTTATAGGCGGTATAGGTGCCGATCCATTCCCAGCTGCCGTCGTCATGCTGGAAATGAACAATACGCAAATCCTCCAGCCCCTTGGACTGGGCGCCGGTCATCGGGAAGATCACCGTGCCCGACAACGTCGAATCGCGGTGGCGATAGACGGTGATCGGGCCTTCGGGCATCGTTTCGTAATCGGTGCCGACCGCGTCGGTGGCGGTGGCGAAGGGCGGCTCGGGCGCCAGCTTCATCTGGTTGCCGTCGGTGATGATCCCCTCGCGGAAGGCGACGGATGAGATATGCCCCTCACCCACCGCCCGCATCGACATCAGGATACGCAGGGAACCCGGCGGCATCCCGGACTGGTCGAAATGCGGCACCGCGCTGGGGTTCATCAGCGCCGCGGCGGCATAGCTGTATTCATGACAGAAATAGGCGCCGATCAGCTGCCGCTTCTCGTCGCCGATCTCCTCTCCGTTCAGGTTCAGCAGTTCCTCGATCTCGTCGTAACGGGTCATGAAGACACGACGCGTCTGCCAATGGCGCGCCTCGAAATCCTTCAACACCACTTCCAGCTGCTCTCGCGCCTCGGCCGGGGTCATCTTCAATACCTCGGCAACCAGCCGCTCGGTGCGGCTCGGCGTGCCGCCGCTGCCGCCCCACGCGATATGGAAGGGCCGCACCACCACCCGTGACGGATCGGCATGCAACCGTAGTTCGTGATTGACCAGATTCATCGCAGGAACATCGCCTCGTCCGTGAGTGGCCGTCATGGCCATCGCAAGCGAGGCTATGCGACGACGCGGGATGTCCCTGCCACGGAGACAGGGCGTTGCGAAAGCCCCGAAATCGCACAATTCGCAAGTTGCAGCGCCAGGATCGACTCCGCACCCTGGTTTCGGTTGAGTCCGGTCGGCATCAGCCCGTCGAAACAACCGCCGTCAGCCGGGCTGGCAAGCGGCAGGTCGAGGTCGTTGAGGCCGATGAACCAGCCATAGGCGCGCTCCGCTTCCTGCACCCAACGCGCATCGCCGGTCGCCTCGAAGGCCGCGATGCAGGCATCGACCGTCGCCTGCGCTTCCAGCGGCTGCTGGTCGAACTGCAGGGGCGGCGAATAGGCGGGGCGGTTGAAGCTTTCGGTGCCGACCGCCCGGAACCGGCCCTCGGGCGAGGTCTGGCGCGCGCAGATCCAGTCCAGCGTCGACAGGCCACATTCGATCAGATCGCGGCGGTCCAGTGCCTGTCCGGCGCGGATCAGCGCTTCCGGCAGACGGGCATTGTCATAGGCGAGGACGATTTCGAACCACTGCCATTCGGGCCGCCGCGTCTCTTCGAGCAACTGGAGGTGCATGTCGGGGAAGCGCTGCAGGATAGAACGTGACAGTTCATGCCCGGGCTTCGCCTGCAACATCGCCGCCGCCCCCAGCATCGCGAAGGATTGCGCACGCGGCGATCCCAGATCGAACGCGATGCTGCCGGTGGTGTCGAACATGGCGCTCGCCCAGTCGCGATGCTTGGGATCGCGCGCGTCGCGTGCCGTGACACCTAGCGCCCAGAGCGTGCGGCCGTTGGAGTCCTCGGACCCCTCGTCCTCGCACCATGTGCGGTCGAAGTTCATGAAATTGCGGAAACGGCGCTTGTCCGGGTTCCAGGCATATTGCACGAACGAGGCGTAGATCGTCGTCCATTTGTCGCGCGCCACCGCATCCATGTCCGCGATCGCACTGACCAGCATCAGTGCGCGGGCATTGTCGTCGATGCAATAGCCGTGGCGACGATCGGGCACCGAATAGATCGAATGCTGCAACATGCCCGTCGAATCGCTCATGCGTTCGACCGCGGCGAAATCGGGGACCAGCGCCTTCAGCCCGGGAACGGGCTTGGCGATGCGTCGCGGGCGGCCGGCCACCGCCGCCTCGGTCTCCCGCATCGTCGCTTCGGCCAGTCGCGGCCAGATCATCGTGCGACCGCGCGCATAGGCACGGGCCGCAAGCCGGTGCCGGTCACGGTCGTTGGAAAGAAGCGCATCGATCTCGCGCGCAAAGGCGGCAACATCACCAAAATCGACCAGCACGCCGTGCCCATCGGCGAGAATTTCGGTGGCATGGACGTAAGGGGTCGAAACCACCGGCTTCCCGATACCGACCGCGTAGGACAGCGTTCCGCTCGTGATCTGGGCGGGATTGCTGTAAGGCGTCGCATAGATGTCCGCGGCCTCCAGATAGCCGAGCAGTTCGTCATGCTCGACGAAAGCATCGATGAACTGGACATTGTCCGCCACGCCATGCTGCACCGCCAGCCCCTTCAGGCGATCACGGTATTTCTCGCCCTCATGCGCGACGAGGTTCGGATGGGTGGCGCCCAACACCACGTACAGCAGATCGGGATGCCGCTCGACGGCGGCCGGCAAGGCCGCGATCATCGTCTCGATCCCCTTGTTGGGGGCGAGCAGACCGAAAGTCAGCACTACCTGCCGCCCCTGCCAGCCGAACCGGCCCTTGACCGTGGCGGGATCGACCAGGGCCCGGTCGGGCACGCCGTGCGGGATCATCACGACCTGCCGCAGATTGGCGCCATAGACGCGCTGGAGAATGTCACGTCCCCGCTCCGCCATCACGATGATCTTGGCGGCACGGCGCAATAGCCCTTCGAGCACGCGACGTTCGTCCGCGCTCGGCTTCTCCAGCACGGTGTGCAGCGTCACGATGACCGGCAACGTCGTGCGGTCCAGCAGCGCCAGGATATGTTCGCCGGCGGGGCCGCCATAGATACCGTATTCGTGCTGGATCCAGATCGCCTGTGCGCCGCTCGCTTCGATCGTCCGGGCAGTATCGAGATAGGCCGACAAATCCTGTTCGGGTATCGTGCCGACCACCGCATCGGGATAGTCATAGCGGCCGACATGGTCGTCCATCGCATAGACATCGACCTGAACGTCGGGAAAGCGATCGCGCACCGCGGTGTAGACATCGGTCGTGAAGGTCGCGAGCCCGCACTGGCGTGGCAGAAAATTGCCGATCAACGCCAGATGCCTGATTGCCGCCGCCTCCACCGATACCACCATCGCCGTTCCTCTTGTCGGGTATGGGCGCATGGATACACCACCGCCCTATCTCCCCGATAAACCGTTCAGCGATCAGAAAGTTTCACTATTGTGACGCGGTGCAGCAAGATGTGTCGCCGATAGCGGCCGAATGCTCAGCCCCGCCCGCGATAGGGCGCGACGCCCTGATCCGGCAGCCAGCAACTGGCGGGCGGAATTCCCGACTGCCAGAACACGTCGATCGGAATGCCGCCACGCGGATACCAGTAACCACCGATCCGCAGCCAGCGCGGCTGCATCTCCTCGAACAGCCGCTCGCCGATGCCGACGGTGCAGTCCTCGTGAAAGGCGGCATGGTTGCGGAAACTGCCCAGGAACAGCTTGAGCGACTTCGATTCGACGATGGTCTTGCCGGGTACGTAGTCGATCACGAGATGCGCGAAGTCCGGCTGTCCCGTCACCGGGCACAGCGAGGTGAATTCGGGCGCGGCGAAGCGCACCAGATAGGTGCGGCCGGGGCGCGGGTTGGGAACATAATCCAGCACCGCCGCTTCGGGGGAGGCGGGCAGTGCGCTGGTCTGGCCGAGGTGCATAGGGGTCATTCCCGACCATGTAGGAGGTACGGACCGCGATGAAAACGCTGATCCCGATATTGGGCGACCAGCTGTCGCCCGACCTATCGGCGCTTGCGGGTGCCGATCCCGCCGACAGCGTGCTGCTGATGATGGAGGTGGCGGACGAGACCGGGTATGTGCGCCACCACCGCAAGAAGATCGTCTATATCCTGTCGGCGATGCGGCATCACGCCGCCGCGCTGACCGCAGCCGGCTGGACCGTCGATTACGTCAGGCTGGACGATCCCGATGCCGCCGACAGCTTCACCGGCGAGATCGCCCGCGCCATCGCCCGCCACGCACCCGACCGTATCGTGGTGACGGAGGCGGGCGAGTGGCGCGTCGCGGCGATGCTCGACAGCTGGGAGACGTTGTTCGGCCTGCCGGTCGATATCCGTGCCGACACCCGTTTCGTGGCGAGCCATGCCGACTTCGCCGACTGGGCCAGGGATCGCGCCAGCCTGACGATGGAGTATTTCTATCGCCTGATGCGCCGACGCACCGACCTGTTGATGGAGGGGGACAAGCCGATCGGCGGGCGCTGGAACTTCGACAAGGAGAACCGCAAGCCGGCGGCGCGCGACCTGCTGATGCCCCGGCCCCACATATTCCCCCCCGATGCGATCACGCAGGCGGTGATCGATCTGGTGGAGGCCCGTTTCGCGGATCACCCCGGCTCGCTCGACGGATTCGATTATGCCGTGACCGCCGAGGATGCCGAGCGACAGGCCGCCGCCTTCTTCGCCCACGCGCTGCCGCATTTCGGCGATTACGAGGATGCGATGCTGACCGGCGAGCGGTTCCTGTGGCACTCGATCCTCAGCCCCTACATCAATTCGGGACTGCTCGACCCGCTCGACCTGTGCCGCCGGGCGGAGGCGGAATATCGCGCCGGTCGCGCGCCGCTCAATTCGGTGGAGGGCTATATCCGCCAGATCATCGGCTGGCGCGAGTTCATGCGCGGCATCTACTGGCGCGAGGGGCCGGATTATGTCGACCGCAACTTCCTGGATCACCACCGCCCCCTGCCCGGCTGGTACTGGACCGGCGACACCGACATGCACTGTCTGGCGGAGGCGATCGGCCAGACGATGGAGACGGCGCACGCGCACCACATCCAGCGACTGATGGTGACGGGCAATTTCGCGCTGCTGATCGGCGCGAACCCGGCGGCGGTGCATCGCTGGTATCTGGAGGTCTATGTCGACGCCTATGAATGGGTCGAGCTGCCCAACACGCTGGGGATGAGCCAGTTCGGCGACGGCGGGCTGGTAGGGTCGAAACCCTATATCTCGTCGGGCGCCTATATCGACCGGATGTCGGATTATTGCCGCCATTGCCGGTACGACGTGAAGCAGCGGATCGGGCCGGACGCCTGCCCCTTCAACGCGCTGTACTGGGATTTCATCGCGCGGCACGAAGACAGGCTGGCCGACAACCACCGCATGGCGATGCCGTACCGCACCTGGGCGAAACAGTCGCCGGAGGCACAGGCCGCGACGCGGGCACAGGCGGCGGCGTTCCTCGACAGTCTCGACGCGGGGGGCGACGCCGGTTACTGACCGGCGATGGACTCACTGGTATCCGTCGACTGGCTCGCCGATGCGCTTGGTGCCCCCGATCTGATCGTCGTCGATGCAACGCTGCTCGACCCGGCACTGGGGCGCGACGCGCGCTCGGAGTATGAGGCGGGGCATATTCCCGGCGCGGTGTTCCTCGATCTGGCGGCGCTCCGCGACACCGCGTCGCCTTTGCCCAACATGCTGCCGGATGCGGCGCAGGTCGCTGCGCATTACGGCGCGCTGGGGATCGGCGACGGGACACGGGTCGTGCTGTACGACGATTCGCCGTGGCGTAGCGCGGCGCGCGCGTGGTGGCTGCTGCGCAGCTATGGCCTTGGCGATGTCGCGATCCTCGACGGCGGGCTGGCGGCGTGGCGCGGCGCGGGGCATGAGCTGGAAACCGGCACGGTCACGCCTTCACCCAAGACCCTCATGCCCCGGTTCGATCCGGCCCGCCTGCGCGACATGGTGCAGATCCGGGCCAATCTGGCCAGCGGCGAAGAGCAACTGGTGGATGCCCGCTCGGCTGCCCGCTTCACGGGTGCGGAGGGCGATCCGCACGGTGCCGCCCCCGGCCATATCCCGGGATCGCGCAACATCCCCTACGCGCGGTTCTTCGACGCCGACGGCCGATGGAAGCGCGACGACGATCTTGCCGCGACGCTGGCCGGGCTCGACCCCGATAGGCCCGTTGTCGCGACCTGCGGGTCGGGCATCACCGCCGCGGTGATCGCGTTCGCCCTGCACCTGACGGGGCACGAGGCGGCGATCTATGACGGTAGCTGGTCCGAATGGGGCCGCGATCCCTCCACTCCCAAGGCGACCGGTTCCGATGAAGCATGATCCCGACACCCGCCCGGCCACGCAGGTGGTGCAGGCCGGCCGCCGCCCGGAATGGACCGGCGGCATCGTCAACCCGCCGGTGTGGCGCGCGTCGACCATCCTGTACGATTCGGTCGCCGATCTGCGCGCGGCGGCGGGCTGCGATACGCATCATCGCCTGTTCTACGGTCGCCGCGGCACGCCGACGCAGTGGTCGCTGGCGGAGGCGCTGACGGAACTGGAGCCGGGGGCGGAAGGGACGTTCCTCTATCCGTCCGGCGTCGCGGCGATCGCCGCCGCCTTGCTTGCGACCTTGTCGCCGGGCGACGAACTGCTGGTACCCGACAGCGCCTATGATCCGACGCGCGGCTTCGCGACGGGGATGCTGGCGCGGTTCGGCATCGCCACCCGCTTCTACGATCCGCTGGTCGGCGCCGGGATCGCCGACCTGATCGGTCCGGCAACGCGGGCGATCTTCATGGAAAGTCCCGGCAGCCTGACGTTCGAGGTGCAGGACGTGCCCGCGATCGTCGCGGTCGCCCGGGAACGCGGGCTGGTGACGCTGCTGGACAACACCTGGGCGACGCCGTTGCTGTTCCCGGCGATCGCGCACGGTGTGGACTATGCGATCCTCGCCTGCACCAAATACATCGTCGGCCATTCCGACGTGATGCTCGGGTCCGTCACCGCCGGGCCGGGCCGGTTCGCCGCCTTGCGCGACACCAGTTTCCAGCTCGGCCAGCACGTCGCGCCCGACGACGCATGGCTCGCCAGCCGGGGCCTGCGCACCATGGCGGTGCGGCTGCGCCAGCATGGCGACAGCGCGCTGGCGATCGCCCGCTGGCTGGCGGACCGGCCGGAGGTCGCCGCCGTACTCCACCCTGCCCTGCCCGGCTGCCCCGGCCATGACGTATTCGCCCGCGATTTTCATGGACCATCGGGTCTGTTCTCGTTCGTGCTGAACGGTGGCGACGACGCCGCCCGGGCCGCGCTGATCGACGGGCTGGCCCATTTCGGCATCGGCTATAGCTGGGGCGGTTACGAAAGCCTGGCGTTGCCCGTCGACCCGCATCGCCACCGCACCGTCACCCGCACCGATCGCGCCGGCCCGATGATCCGCCTGCAGATCGGGCTGGAGGACCCCGCCGACCTGATCGCCGATCTCGATCGCGGCCTTGCCCGCTTCGCCGCCGCGCGGGGGTAGGACGGCGACCGCTGTGTCGCCTGCGCAACAACCGGTCCCGATCTGGCTGGATCGCGCAACGAATCCCTTGTGCAGGTGCGAAGCCGCTGGCATGTCGGCCCGGTCGGCGGAAAGATCGCGCACGGGTTTGACCCGATACAGATGCGGCATCCCCGATATGCAGGCGTGAACATCGGATTCATCCCATGAAGGGGACAACGATGCGCTTCTCGCACCTTCTGGCCGGCGGGCTTTGCCTGATGGCCGCTACTCCCGCTCTCGCGCAGGAGGAAACCACTCCTCCCCCGCCCGTCACCGTCACCGGGTCGGTCGGCCTCGTCTCGGACTATCGCTTTCGCGGCGTGTCGCAATCGGATCGCAACCTCGCGGTGCAGGGCGGCGTGACGATCGCGCATGAAAGCGGGCTCTACATCGGCACATGGGGTTCGAACCTCGCGGGCTGGGGCACGTTCGGCGGCGCCAATATGGAACTCGACCTGATCGCCGGCTACAAGCTGCCGGTCGGCGGCGGCACGCTGGATGTCGGCGCGACCTGGTACATGTACCCCTCCGGCTTCGACAACACCGACTTCATCGAACCCTATGTGAAGCTGTCCGGCACGCTCGGCCCCGCCAGCCTGACCGCCGGTGTCGCCTATGCCCCGAAGCAGGAGGCGCTGGGCGCCTGGTCGTCGACCGGCGCGATCGCGGCCAATGTCGATTACGACAACGGCATCGGCTACGACAATCCCGGCGACAAGAACGACAATCTGTACCTGTGGGGCGACGCCGCCGCCGCCATCCCGAATACCGGCCTGACCGCCAAGGCGCACATCGGCTATTCGAACGGCAACAAGGGCCTGGGACCGTTCGCGACCAGCGTTGCGCCGACCGGCGAGTATTTCGACTGGCTGATCGGTGCGGACTACGCGATCAAGGGTACGCCGCTGACACTGGGTGTCGCCTATACCGATACCGACATCAGCAAGGCCGATTCCGCCTATCTCCAGCCCAGCTTCAGCAAGGGTCAGGACGGGGCGGGCACGATCGCCGGCGCGACGGTGGTGTTTTCGCTCACCGCCGCGTTCTGAGCGGACGGGCGGTGCGCCCCGTTCGGGGGACCGGGACGCGCCGCCCGTTAGAGCATGACCGGACCATGTCGAACCACCGTCATCGCCCGGTGGACGCCCGCTTCGCGGCGAGGCGCTTTTGACGAAATGACGCGTTGCTCGTCGGTCACGGCAACATCACCACCGTGCCGGTGACCCCACCTGCTCCGGTCAGGCTCCAGACGATGAAAAAGCCCCGTCTGCGACCATCGCAGGCGGGGCTTTTTCATTACCGATCGCGCGGGTGGCGCGTCCGTAGTTACGGCTGCGGCGTCGGGCTTGCCGTCGGCGCGGGAGCTGCGGTCGTACCGCCGGCGGTGGCGCGCGCGTCCTGCCCGTCGCTCGCCGGGGCGGCGACGATCGCGCGGGTGGCCGCACCCTTGTCCACCACGTTGGTGCCCGGATCGCCGACCGACGAGCGGATGCCGGGATCGGCGGCATCGACGCCCGCCTCGCCCAGCGTCGCGGTTTCGGCGGCGCTGCGCGGCGCACGGCCGCCGAACAAGGCATCCAGCGTCTGCGTCTGTCCCTGCGCGTCCTGCGGACGGGCGGCACCAGGCTGTGGCGGGACCAGCGCGTAATCGGGCGGGATCACCAGCGGTGCCTGCCGCGCGACCGCGAACTCGTCGGGCCGGGCACGATCGAGCGACTTGCCCGCGCACCCCGACAGGAGCGCAAGCCCCGCGGCCAGAACAACGACGTTACGCATGGGGACTCTCCACAATAGGCTGAGGCTTGTCGCGGGTCAGCAGCGCACGGACGAGCAGCACCAGCACCCCCACCGTAATCGCCGCATCCGCGACATTGAAGACCAAAAACGGACGCCAGTCGCCGATATGCAGATCGGCGAAATCGACCACGAAACCGAACCGGATGCGATCGAGGATATTGCCGAGCGCACCGCCCAGCACCAGCCCCAGCGCAACCTGGTCGGCTGGGTTCCTCTCGCGCATCATCCATACCGCGACGCCCGCCGCGATCACTGCGGTCATCGCGACCAGTGCCCAGCGGCTGGCATCGCTGTCCGCCGAGAGCAGCCCCAGCGAGACGCCGACGTTCGGCACGAAGCGCAGCGCGAAGAACCCGGTGATCTCCCGCGCGGCGCCGAGATGATCGATACCAAGCGGCCCGGTGATCGCCCATTTGCTCAACTGGTCGGCCGCGAACAACGCGATCGCCGCGACGATCCCGCGCACCGGCAGCATCATGCCACCACCGTCGCGCAGCGATCGCACAGCGCGCCATCCACCGTCACTTCGGGCAGATGCCGCCAGCATCGGCCGCACTTGTGCTTGTCGGTGGGCGTCACCGTCACCTCGACTCCAGCGGCCGGCGTGTCGCCCGGTGCGACCTCGACCGACGCGGCGATGCAGAGTTCGGTGAAGACATCGAGCCCGACCTCCTCGATCGCGCGCAGCGGCGGGGCGAGCGGGATGCGGACATCCAGATCGGCCTCCAGCCCGGTCCGCACGCGCTTTTCACGCCGGGCGCTTTCCAGCGCGACGTTGATGTCGCCGCGCACCAGCCGCAACGTCCGCCAGCGTTCGACCAGCCCGGCGTCCGCCGCCAGTTCGGGCAGCACCGGCCATTCGAGCAGATGGACCGACGCCTCCTCGTCCGGGAAGCGGGTCTGCCACACTTCCTCGGCGGTGAAGCACAGCACCGGCGCGGCATAGCGGACCAGCGCGTGGAACAGCGTGTCGAGCACCGTCCGGTAAGCACGGCGCACCGGGCTGTCGGCGGCGTCGCAGTACAGGCTGTCCTTGCGCACGTCGAAGAAGAACGCCGACAGGTCCTCGTTGGCGAAATCGGTCAGCAGCCGGATATAGCGATTGAACTCATAGCCCGTCGCCGCCTCGCGCAATTCGGTATCGAGCATCGCCAGCCGGTGGAGGACATAGCGTTCCAGTTCCGGCATCGCCGCCGGCTCGATCTTCTCCGCGTCGGTGAAGCCGTCGAGCGCGCCGAGCAGATAGCGGAACGTATTGCGCAGCTTGCGATAGGCGTCGGACGCGGTGGCCAGCACTTCCTTGCCGATCTTCACGTCGTCGAAATAATCGGTGGAGGCGACCCACATGCGCAGGATATCCGCGCCGCTCTCGCCGATCACCTTCAATGGATCGACGACGTTGCCGAGCGATTTCGACATCTTGCGCCCCTGCCCGTCGAGCGCGAAGCCGTGGGTCAGCACCGCGTCGTACGGCGCGCGGCCACGCGTGCCGCAGCTTTCCAGCAACGACGACTGGAACCAGCCGCGATGCTGGTCGGACCCCTCCAGATACAGGTTCGCGCGGGTGCCCTCGCCGTAGCGCGCCTCGACGGTGAAGACATGGGTGCAGCCCGAATCGAACCACACGTCGAGGATGTCGCGCTGGGGCTCGTAATCGGCCAGATCGTGATCGCTGCCGAGCAGCGCCTGATGATCCGCGGTGAACCACGCATCCGCCCCGCCATCGCGGAAGGCGGCGACGATGCGGGCGTTGACCGCCGGATCGTTCAGATACTCGCCGGTCTGGCGATGGACGTAGAGCGCGATCGGCACGCCCCATGCCCGCTGGCGGCTGATGACCCAGTCGGGCCGGCCCTGCACCATCGAGGTGATGCGGTTCTCGGCCCGCGCGGGCACCCACTTCGTCGCGGCGATCGCGTCTAGCGCGATCTCGCGGAGCGTGGCGCCGTTGCTGGACCCAGGCCCTTCGACTTCGCTCAGGGCGAACGGCGTAAGGGTATCTGCATCTCCACCCCCGTTCGTGCTGAGCGAAGTCGAAGCACCCTGCGCCCGGTCCATCGGAATGAACCATTGCGGGGTCGCGCGGAAGATCACCTTCGCCTTCGACCGCCACGAATGCGGATAGCTGTGCGCGAAGTCGTCGCTCGCCGCCAGCAGCGCGCCGACGCCGCGCAGGTCGGTGCAGATCGGCCCGTCCGCGCCGACGAACTTCTTGTTGATGACCGAGCCCTGCCCGCCCAGCCACGCCCAGTCCGCGCGGTACATGCCCGCACCGTCGACCGCGAAGACGGGGTCGATGCCGTATTGCTTGCACAGCAGGAAATCGTCCTCGCCGTGATCGGGCGCCATATGGACAAGGCCGGTGCCGGCATCGGTCGTGACGAAATCGCCCGGCAGGAACGGGCGCGGCTTGGCGAAGAAGCCGCCGAGCGCGTGCATCGGGTGGCGGGCGGTAGCGCCTTCCAATTGCGAGCCCTTGAACCGTTGAACGATCACCGAGTCATCAAGTTGAGCACGATCTTCCGCCGATTTCCTTAAATCTTCAGCAAAAACGTATCGGCCGCCGTCCTGATGAAGTGTCAGCACATACTCGATATCTGGTCCGTAACTCAGCGCCTGATTGACCGGGATCGTCCACGGTGTCGTCGTCCAGATCGCCGCATGGGCGCCGACCAGTTCGGGCGCGTTCGGCGCGTCGACGATCTCGAATGCGACGTCGATCTGGGTCGACACCACGTCCTCATATTCGACCTCCGCCTCGGCCAGCGCGGTCTTTTCGACCGGCGACCACATCACCGGCTTGGCACCGCGATAGAGCTGGCCGCTCTCGGCGAATTTCAGCAGTTCGCCGACGATCGCCGCCTCGGCCTCGTACTTCATCGTCAGATACGGGTCGGCCCAGTCGCCCATGATACCCAGCCGCTGGAACTGCTCGCGCTGCACCGTGACCCATTTCTCGGCATAGGCGCGGCATTCGGCGCGGAACTGCTCGACGGGCACGTCGTCCTTGTTGAGCTTCTTCGCGCGATACGCTTCCTCGACCTTCCACTCGATCGGCAGGCCGTGGCAGTCCCAGCCGGGGACATAGGGCGCGTCCTTGCCCATCAGCGACTGGCTGCGGACGATGATGTCCTTCAGCACCTTGTTCATCGCATGGCCCATATGGATGTCGCCATTGGCGTAGGGCGGGCCATCGTGGAGGATGAAGCGTTCGCGCCCGGCGCGCGCCGCGCGCAGCCGGTCGTACAGGCCGATCCGCGCCCAGCGATCGAGGATCGCCGGCTCCTTGGCGGCGAGGCCCGCCTTCATCGGAAAGTCGGTCTTCGGCAGGAAGACGGTGTCGCGGTAATCCCGTTCGGGAGCGCGGGCGGGTTCGGTTGCGTCGGTCATGGGTGCCCGCCGCTTAGAACCTCCCGCGCCCGCGCACAATCGGCCTCCATCTGCGCCATCAGCGCATCGAGGCCGTCGAACTTCGCCTCGGGCCGCAGATACTCGATCAACTCGACCTCGATCGTCTGCCCGTACAGGTCGCCGGCGAAGTCGAAGAAATAGGGTTCGAGCAGTTCCTTGGGCGGCTCGAACTGCGGCCGGATACCCAGATTCGCCGCGCCGCCCAGCACGCGCCCGTCCGCCAGCCGGCCGCGCACCGCATAGATGCCGTAAGCGGGGCGCAGATACTTGCCCATGTTGAGGTTCGCGGTCGGATAGCCGATCGTGCGGCCGACCTTGTCGCCATGCTCCACCACGCCCCGGATCGCGAACGGCCGGGTCAGCAACCGGGCGGCAGCGACCGGATCGCCGGCGCGCAGCGCGTCGCGGATTCGGGTGGAGGACACCGGCTCTCCGTCCAGCGTGACCGGGCCGATCGCGGTGGCGTGGAAACCGTGGCGCAGCCCCGCGTCGCGCAGCAAGGCGACATCGCCGCCCTTGTGCCGGCCGAAGGTGAAATCCTCCCCCGTCACCACTCCACCGACGCCCAGCGCCGCGACCAGCCGGTGTTCGACGAAATCGTCCGCGGTCAGCGCGGCGAGATCGCCATCGAAGCGGAACACCACCATCGCATCCGCCCCCGCCGCCGCGAACAGCCGTTCGCGCTGGTCGAGCGTGGTCAGCCGGAACGGCGGCGTATCGGGGCGGAAATGGCGCACCGGATGCGGATCGAACGTCGCGACCAGCGCCGGTCGCCCCTCCGCGCGGGCGCGCGCGATGGCGGCCCCCACCACCGCCTGATGTCCCAGATGGAACCCGTCGAAATTACCGAGCGCGACGATCCCGCCGGCAAGATCGCGCGGAATGGCCGAGCCGCCGTCAAGCCGCTGCATCGCCGCGCTCTAGCGGCGTCGAAGCCGGATGGCGAGTGGGTCCGCTATCGGACCAGTGTCACGAAGCTGTAGGCTGGCCGGTCGCCGTCCGCCGCGTGATCCTCGCGGAAAATCTCACGCCAGCCGGTGAAGGCCGGGACGACCGCGTCACCGGTCGGCGCCGCATGGACTTCGGTCAGTTCGATGCGATCGGGGGTGAACAGCGCGAAGATCTCCGCGCCGCCGATCACCGCGGCGTCGTTCCCCGCCAGCGCCAGCGCATCTTCGGGGGAATGCACCACCTCCGCACCGGTGGCTTGCCATGCCGGATCGCGGGTCAGCACGATATGGCGACGACCGGGCAAGGGCGCGGGAAAGCTGTCGAACGTGCGGCGGCCCATCACCATCGCCCGGCCCAGCGTCTGCGCCTTGAACCGTTTCAGGTCGGCGGGGATATGCCAGGGCAGACGACCGTCGATACCGATGACGCCGTTGTCGGCCCGCGCGAGGTGGAAGCTGATCATCGGCGCCTTATGCCCCGATGTATCGATGGCGGCGAGACGTTTGCCGCTACCGGGCCGCGCTCCACTTACGCTGGTGCGTGATCCTTCACATACGCCTTGGGGTCCTTGTCCACCGGCGTCACGCCCATCCGGTGCTCCGCCTCGAACTGCGCGAAGCGGACTGCCAATGCATGACGCTCATCCAGCGTGGCGTGGCGGCGGAAGTCCGTCAGGCCCTGCCGTTCCTCCTCGGCCATGTGGTCGCTGTTCGCCTGATTGCACTTGTTCACCGCCTCAAACCATCCGTCGCTGCCGACCGGATGTTCATCAACTGCATCGCCGGTATCGCGGATATCGTTGTGATCCTCGATCGCGTCCTCGGTTTCATCGGCCGCCGAATCGGCATCGCCGCCACCGGTACCGATCTGCATCAGCCGGGGGTAGAAGAAGCGTTCCTCCGCCTCGGCATGGCTGTCGAGCAGCGCCTTCAGCCGGTTCCAGATGGCGGCCAGCGCGGCCGTGTCGCTGCGATCGATCTGCTCGATCTGGGCAAACATTTTCCGCTGTTCGGCATGATCGTCTAGGATGAGTTGCGTGATGTCCATGCGCGCTCAACCATGGGCCCGACGCGCCGTTCCTGTTGCGAGTCGATTGCGCTCAGACCGCGACCGGTGCCTTGATATGCGGCTGCGCGACGTAATCGTGGAGTACGAAATCGCCTTCGTCATAGCCGTCGATCGCGTCGGGCCGGCGCAGTATCTCCAGCCGGGGTAATACGCCAGGCGCGCGCGTCAATTGCAGTTCCGCCTGTTCCAGATGGTTGAGGTAGAGGTGGCAATCGCCGCCGGTCCAGATGAAGTCGCCCGCCTCCAGCCCGCATTGCTGTGCCAGCATGTGCGTCAGCAGCGCATAGCTGGCGATGTTGAACGGCACGCCCAGGAAGATATCCGCCGACCGCTGGTAGAGCTGCAACGACAGCCGGCCGTTCGCGACATGGGTCTGGAACAGGCAGTGGCAGGGCGACAGCGCCATCGCGTGCAACTCACCGGGATTCCACGCGGTCACGATCTGGCGGCGGGATGACGGGTTGTCGCGGATCGTCGTCACCAGTTCGGCGATCTGATCGAGATGGCGGCCGTCCGCCGTTTCCCAGTCGCGCCACTGCTTGCCATAGACCGGGCCGAGATCGCCCGCCTCGTCCGCCCATTCGTTCCAGATGCTGACGCGGCGGTCCTGCAACCACTTCACGTTGGTGTCGCCGCGCAGGAACCACAGCAGCTCGACGATGATCGAGCGCAGGTGCAGCTTTTTGGTCGTCAGCACCGGGAAACCGGCGGACAGGTCGAACCGCATCTGATGGCCGAAGACGGAGCGGGTGCCGGTGCCGGTGCGGTCCATCTGCACTGCGCCGTCGTCCAGCACGCGACGCATCAGATCGAGATATTGCTTCATGGATGCATCGTCCGGGCAGGAGCGGGGGCGGGCGATTGCAAGCGGCACGGCTTGATCGCGGCCGGTTCGGGCCGTGGCCCCTCTGCCCGGAACGTCGCCATATAGCCGCCCGCGCTGCGCATCGGCACCTGCGATACCTGCACATAGCCGACCGCGGCGAACTCGCACGCCAGCAGCGGCGGCGGCGTGCCATGCGCCTGGGTGGGGCGATTGGCGTCGACCACCACGACCAGCCCGTTCGGCTTCAGCGACGGCCGCAGCCGCCACAGGAACTCGTAGGGCTGCGCGATCTCGTGATACATATGGACCATCAGCACCCGGTCGAAACTGGCATCGGGCAGCTTGGGGTCGGCGGCCTCGCCCAGCCGGACGCTGACATTGTCGAGCCGTTCGCGCGATACCCGTTCGGCCAGCTGGTCGCGGGTGGCGGCAACGATGTCCTCGGCCAGCACGCGGCCGTCCTCGCCGACCCGCGCGGCGAGGCGGATCGTGTAATAACCCTCGCCCGCGCCGATATCGGCGACGGTCATGCCACGGCGGATTTCGGCCTTGTCCATCACCTGTGCGGCCTCACGCAGCCGGTCGCGCGCCTCCTCGTTCGACCAGCGCGCCGAGACGATCGTCGCGACCGGACGGTCCGCGGCGGGGAACGGGCCGGGCTTTTCGGCCTCGCGCTTGATGAGCGGCTTGGAGCCGTCGCAACCCGCCGCCAGCAGCAGGAGCATCGCCAGCCCCGTCCCCCCCATCGTCATCCGTCTCAATCGACGTCCTCCACCTCGGCCACCTCACCCGTCACCCGCTGCGACAGGGCCGCCGCCATGAAGGGATCGAGATCACCGTCCAGCACGTCGGACGGGCTGGTGGAGGTAACGCCGGTGCGCAGATCCTTCACCAGCTGATAGGGCTGGAGAACATAGGAGCGGATCTGGTGGCCCCAGCCGATATCGGTCTTGCTGGCATTCTCCGCATTTGCCGCCTGTTCGCGGATCGCCAGTTCGCGTTCGTACAGGCGGGCGCGCAGCTGGTTGTACGCCTCTGCCTTGTTCTTGTGCTGCGACCGCTGGTTCTGGCACTGCACGACGATCCCGGTGGGTATATGCGTGATCCGCACCGCCGAATCGGTGGTGTTGATGTGCTGCCCGCCCGCGCCCGATGCGCGATAGGTATCGATGCGCAGGTCGCTTTCGTTGTACTCGACCTCGATATTGTCGTCGACGACCGGATAGACCCAGACGGACGCGAAGCTGGTGTGTCGCCGCGCCGCCGAATCATACGGGCTGATCCGCACCAGCCGGTGAACGCCCGATTCGGTCTTGGCATAGCCATAGGCGTTCTCGCCCTTCAGCAGGAGCGTGGCGGACTTGATCCCCGCCTGCTCGCCCGAATGGCTGTCGATCACCTCGACCTTCAACCCATGACGTTCGCCCCAGCGCGAATACATCCGGCTGAGCATCCCGGCCCAGTCCTGCGATTCGGTGCCGCCGGCGCCGGCATTGACCTCGATATACGTGTCGTTGCCATCCGCCTCGCCGGCCAGCAGCGCCTTCACCTTGTCGCGGTCGGCACGCGCAGCCAGTTCGGCGAGGCTCCTGGCCCCTTCGTCCGCCAGTTCGGTATCGCCCTCGGCATCGGCCAGTTCGATCAGTTCGACCGTGCCTTCCAGTTCCGATTCGATCGCGCGCGTCGCGGCGATCGCCTCGTCCAGACGGCGCCGCTCGCGCATCACCTCCTGTGCGGCCTTCGGATCGTTCCACAGCGCCTGATCCTCGACCCGCGCGTTGAGTTCGTCCAGCCGGCGCAACGCGCGGTCCCAATCGAGGAACCGGCGCAGCAGCGCGAGGGCATCGTTGATCGTATCGACATGAGCCTGCGCTTCGGCGCGCATGGTAATTCTCCAGCGGATCGGGGACGATCCGATTATGTAGGGATGCGGCTAGTAGATTCCGCCTTCCCTTTGCAAGAAATCGCTGTCGCGGGGTGCCTGCGTCGCCGCGGCGGCGGGGGCATCGGTCGTGGCGGGACGGGTGCTGCGGCGGCTGACGCGGCGCGGTTCGGTTTCCGCCTTGAACGCTTCCCAGATCACCGCCGCCTTCGGATCGGACGTATCGGGCCATGTACCGAACACAGGCCGGCCGCTGCGACGATCGATGCGGACCATCCGCATCCCCGGCGGCGCCCGGAACGGCAGTTTCTCCATTCCCTCATACGCCTTCGTCGCGAACTGCTTGAAGATCGGGGCGGCGACCGTGCCGCCCTCCGCCGCGCCCAGCTTGCGGGGATTGTCGTAGCCCATATAGAGCCCGGCGATGAACTGCGGCGTGCCGCCGATGAACCAGACGTCGGTCGGCCCGGTCGTGGTACCGGTCTTGCCGAACATCGGCCGATCCAGATCGCGCAGCACGGTGGCGGTGCCACGCTGGATCACGCCTTCGGTAATATGCACCATCTGATATGCGGTCTGCGCGTCGATCGCCTGCCGCATCCGGCTGGCCGGACGCGGCATCGCGCCACCGTTCCAGTCGCGCGCGTTGCAGCCGTCGCAGGCACGCCAGTTATCCGGCCAGATCACCTTGCCGTGGCGGTCCTGCACGAAATCGATCAGCGTCGGATCGTCGCCACGCCCCCAGTTGGCCAGCATCGCATAGGCGTTGACCATCCGCGCAACGGTCGTCTCGCCCGCGCCCAGCGCGAAGGAGAGATAGGGCGGATACGTCCCCACCCCCATCCGCTTCATCACGTCGACCACGCGTGGCATGCCGGTCTGCGCGGCGGTACGCACCGTCATCAGGTTACGCGACTGTTCGATCCCCCAGCGCATCGTCTGCGGCCCGGCGGCGCGCATGTTGGCGAAATTGCGGAAGCATTTCTGTCCCAGCCGCGCGCCCTGATAGACGCAGAACGGCCCGTCGACGATGATCGAGGCGGGCGTCATCCCGTTTTCCAGCGCGGCGGCGTAGACGATCGGCTTGATCGTCGATCCCGGCTGGCGCATCGCCTGCGTCGCGCGGTTGAACGCCTGCAATCGGTCGTCGAACCCGCCCTGCATCGCGAGGATGCGGCCGGTCGCCGGTTCCTCGACCACGAAACCGCCCGAGATACGCGGGACGGAGCGTAGCGCCCAGTCGCCGCCCAAGGGGGCCACCGCGATGATATCCCCCCGCTTGATCGCGCCGAATGCGGCGCCGGCGCTGCCCTGCCGCGGCAGTTGCGCGGCGCGGCGCGGCAGGGTGCCGGTACGGCCATTGGCGAAGCCGAGCTGCCACGTATCGCCATCGCGCTCGATCACGATCGCCGCGCGCCAGTCGTTATAATCGAGCGCGATATTGGTGTTGAGCAGCGCCTGCTGCCAGTCTTCGCCCGCGATCTCGACATGGCGCAACGGCCCGTTCCAGCTGCGTTGCCCGGCATAGCGGATCAACCCGTCCCGCAACGCCTGCGTCGCCAGCCCCTGCAGCCGCGTGTCGAGCGACGTGCGCACCCACAGGCCGCCCTGATAGACGCTGTTGGGACTGGCCTTCGCGGTCTCTCCGAACTTCGCGAGCAGATGCCGGCGAACCTCCTCAACGAAATAACCGCCCATCGCGACGAAGGTCGGCGTCCGCCGCAACACGGTACCCAGCGGTTCGGCCCGTGCCGCCGCCGCTTGCCGCGCACCGACGAAGCCGTTCCTCACCATCTCGCGCAGCACATAATCGCGGCGTTCCAGCGCGCGTTCGGTATGGCGGATCGGATCGTAGTTGGACGGCCCCTTGGGCAGGATCGCGAGATAAGCGATCTGTGCCAGCGTCAGGTTCTTCAGCTCCTTGTCGAAATAGGCGTGGCTCGCCGCCTCCACCCCGAACGCGTTCCGACCCAGAGCGATCTGGTTGAGATACAGTTCGAGGATTTGCTCCTTGGTCAGCGTATCCTCGATCCGCCACGCCAGGATCGCCTCCCGCAATTTTCGGGTCGGTGAATATTCGTTGTCGATCAGCAAGTTCTTCACCACCTGCTGCGTGATCGTCGATCCGCCCTTGGCGCGGCGGCCGCTGCCGATCTTGGTCACGTAATCGATCACCGCGCCGGCAAGGCCCGGATAGTCGACGCCGTGATGCTCGAAAAAGGTGCGATCCTCCGCCGCCAGGAACGCGTTCACCAGCATCGGCGGATATTCGGCATAGGCCAGCTGCACGCGCCGCTCGCGCGCATAGGTACGGATCGGCACCCCGTCGCCGCCCCGGACATTGGTGGGCAAGGGCGGCTCGTAGGTGCGCAGCTGATCGACCGAGGGCAGGTCGCGGATCACAAGCACCCAGAGCAGGAACAGACCTGCCACGCCGAGCAGCGCGATGCCAGCCAAGCCCTTTACCCACCAACGGCGCCACCACCGCCGGATCATGCCATGCCCCCTGCCGCGCGGGGCGGGGCGGACGAAAAGAAACGAGGGGATACGCACACCATGTCCGGCGATGCTATACCAGCTTGGCGGCTCGTCGCCAGTCGGCAGGAACGCGCCCGGCAAGGGGCCGCACCGGTCACGAACCGTTCAGCCATGGTCGCCGACGCTGACGTTCGACAATATCCGCCTGACGGGAATTCCGGTCTATACGTATGATGGCAATGCCCCTGACGATCGCCGTGACCGCTGGATCGGCGACCGCGCAGTGATAGGATGGCTATCGGGCGCCACCGCCTTCGCGCCGCATCGACCTGCCGACCCGCCCGATCGCCCGGGGACCGGCGCCACCATTCCCCAACCGACGATCGGACGCCAGGTCGACCGGATAGAAGATGACATTCGCCCCGATCGAGCCGGCGGTTGGTTAACCCGCAAGGAAACCCGGCAGTTGCGCCGCAAAAACGGCGTGATCGGTGATATCGCCTCCCGCCACGCCACGGACGGCGTGTCACTGGCGAGGCACGCGAGTTGCAGACCCGCACCAAGATGATGCGGGACATCGTTCGCCTGCGCCGCCTTCGCCCAACGCCCTGACATGACCTGAGGCCGGAACCGGCACAGGTCGACGACGCGTTTCGTTATTTCGCCGTCATCCGCCATGCGACCGGCTAGATGGAATCAGCAGACCTCTGGGTCTGGCCGAGCGGCGGGGCGGTCTCGAACAGATCAAGACGGCGGCGCCACCGCCCCAGCGGCCTTTCCACGATACGATACATCAAGGCGGCATAACCCCAGGTCGGCAGAATGGCGATGATGCCGGCCAGCAGCATCGAGCCATGAGTCAGGTTTTCGGCAATCAGATGGATGATCGCAAAATGAACCAGATAGATCGTGTATGAATACAGTCCGATACGTTTCAACACCGGATTGGCCAGAACGGTCCCCACCGGCCCCCGCGCCCATAACGCTGCCGAGAACAACACGAAAAGACTGATGCCCTGAATGGTGTAGCGCACCGTTTCCCGAAACTGCGGCTGCCGGATGGCGACGGTCATGAACAACGCGCCCAGCGCGACGGCCACCCAAAGGGGGCGCGGCTTCCACGCCTTTTCCCCCAGAACCGGGTTCTGCCAAAGGGCCAGGATACAGCCGAACAGGATCGAATCGATCCGGGTGTGGGTGAGGTAGTAGGGCTGGTACATGTCGTTCCAGACGAACACATGGACCATCCGCAACATCAGCACGACGACGCATAATATGCCGCACCAGACCGCAGTCCGCCGCGCGGTGGAGGTCTTCATCAGGAACAGGAACAATAGCGGGAACAGGAAGTAGAAATGCTCCTCCACGGCAAGCGACCAGAGCGGCATGCCGGGCAGGCCGAGCCGCCCGTACCACATTTCGACATAGTTCGTCGCGAACAATGCCTGCGCGGCGACACCGATCGGATCCGGATCGGCAGCCATCAGCCCCGTCGCCACCAACGCCGCCACGAACATCATCGTCAGCCACAGCGGCGGCATGATCCGGAACACGCGGCGCATGTAGAAGCCGAAGAAGCTGATCGTTCCGGCCCCGGCGAACTCCACCCGCAACAGCGACGTGATGAGAAATCCGGACAGGAAAAAGAAAATCGTGACGCCCAATCCGCCGGGCACCACCGACCCCAATCCGGAATGTGACACGAACACGATGCCGATCGCCAACGCGCGCAACCCGTCGAGCGCCGGCACATGCGGCATCGACAGCCGCTGCACGGCTGGATCGGCGACGACGAACGCCGTACCAGCATCGGTGTGCATGTTATCGTCCCTCATCCCGGCCCAGCGTTTCAACCCTGCGTTTCGGCTTTGGGGCATCGGCCCCTAGCCGTTAGCCGCTGCCGGCCGCGAAGACAATCGACCCCCTACTCCGCCCCCATCCGCCGCGCGAAATGCACCTCCACCGCCCGGCGCACACTCTCAGCGATGCGTTCGCGGCCCTTGGACGAATCCAGGAAGGCGGCGTCCTGCGGGTTGGAGATATAGCCCGTCTCGAACAGGATCGAGGGCATGTCGGGCGCCTTCAGCACCATCAGCGACGCCATGCGGTGGAAGCCCGGCTTCATCGGTACGAGGTCCCTGGCTTCCCGCCCCAGCAGCCGGGCAAAGTCGGCGGAATTGTTCATCGTCTCGCGCCGGGTCAGGTCGATCAGGATCGATGACACGTCGTCGCCCGCCTCACCCAGATTGACGCCGGCGATCACGTCCGCCTTGTTTTCGCGCGTGGCCAACCGTGCCGCCTCGCGGTCGGAGGCGACATCGGACAGGGTATAGACCGAGGCGCCGGTCGCCGCCGCCTGGCCCACGCTGTCGCAATGGATCGAGATGAACAGGTCGGCCTTCAGCCGGCGGGCGATGCCGTACCGCTCGCGCAACACCAGATATTTGTCGCTGTCGCGGGTTAGGGCCACCCGCACCCGGCCGCCGTCGAGCAGTTCGTCGCGGATCGCGCGGGCGATGCGCAGCGTCACGTCCTTTTCGCGCAGATGGCTGATCGGGTTGATCGCGCCGGGATCGACGCCGCCATGCCCGGCATCGATCACCACCAGCGGCCGCCGGTCGTCACCGCGCACGCGTGGCAGCGGCGGCCCCTTCTTGGGCGGCGGCACCGGGATCGACACCTTGTAGGGAGAGCGCCGCGTGAAGCGGAGCGACAGCGGCAGGAAGTCGAGCGGCCCCGCCGCACTTACCTGAGCGAAGCGGGCAGCTTCGACGGGTTGCAGCGAGAGCACCAGTTCGCGCCCCTCCGCATCCAGTCCGCCATCGGCGACCACCGCGGGGCTGCGCAGGTCGAACACGAAGCGCTCGCCGCCGGGTATCCGCTGCCGCCGGATCGCCCGCACCGGACCGTCGGCGGGAACCGCCGGGACGCCCGCCCCCGACGCATCGCCCAGCCCGGTGCCGCGCACGTCGACCGCGATCCGGCGGGGCGATTCCATCAGCGTCGCCTGGGCGGAGCT
This sequence comes from Sphingomonas cynarae, assembly GCF_039537815.1. Classification (NCBI taxonomy): domain Bacteria; kingdom Pseudomonadati; phylum Pseudomonadota; class Alphaproteobacteria; order Sphingomonadales; family Sphingomonadaceae; genus Sphingomonas; species Sphingomonas cynarae. Next base: position 164,864 of record NZ_BAABBF010000003.1, read on the forward strand.
GGCCTGGCCGTCGAAATGAATCGCGATTCGCGTCGCCTCGACCGCGACCTCCACGAACGCCCATGCCCCGGCCGGCAGCGATGCGAACAGCATCAGGAGCGCGAGGACGAGCGACATGTGCCATCCATGCCGCGTGCGGCCCCTCCCCGTCCAGCCCGGACGGGGGGCGTCGCGTGGCCGGGCATGGCCGGTCATTGGTCCTGCCGCGTTCATCACGATCGCCTTCCGCGCCTCTCGACCGTTCGTCTCTCTGTCCGTCATAGCAGAGCGGTTTGGCGAAATCGCGCTTGCCGGGGCCTTAACGTCGATCACAGCCGTTGCGACGAACCGCAGGCGATGCTAGCCAGTGTCGGCACCCGTGCGTCGCCTGCGTTCATCGTTCGCCGCCGCCGGGCCGCTTGCCCGCCATCTGGCGGGCCAATCCAGGTTGACGCTCGCATGACGTATTCTTTCCCGCTGCTGCACCGCCAGGCCTTGGCCGGCGGTGCCGCGGGCGTGGAGAAGCCGCAGGGCCAGACGCCCCGGCACGGCATGCGCGCAGACGCGATTTTCCATGAACCCGGCACCCCGGCCCGATCGCGGCCGGCCGCCATTTATCATCGCGCGCGAGGGCTGCTTCGCAGGAACCGCCCGACGCGCGCGCGGAGACCATTCAATGACCACGCGTATGCTGATCGACGCACGCCACCGGGAAGAAACCCGGGTCGCCGTCGTCCATGGTAACCGGATCGAGGAGTTCGACTTCGAATCCGCCGAGCGCAAGCAGCTCAAGGGCAATATCTACCTCGCCAAGGTGACCCGCGTCGAACCGTCGCTGCAGGCGGCGTTCGTCGAATATGGCGGCAACCGTCACGGCTTCCTCGCCTTTTCGGAAATCCACCCGGATTATTACCAGATCCCCAAGGAGGATCGCGAGGCGCTGCTGGCCGAAGAGGCCGCCCACGCCGCCGAGGAAGCCGCGCTGCGTGCCGAGCAGGACGACGACGATCATGACGACGAGGAAGGCGACTTCGACGGCGACCATGACGACGATGATTCCGATCACGAGCATGACGGCGAGGATGCCCCGCCGCGCCCGCGCAAGGGCGGCGCCAATGACGATCAGGTCGAGGCGCTGCGCCAGCGCCGCCAGAACCTGCGTCGCCGCTACAAGATCCAGGACGTCATCCGCCGCCGTCAGGTGCTGCTGGTGCAGGTCGTCAAGGAGGAACGCGGCAACAAGGGCGCGGCGCTGACGACGTACCTGTCGCTCGCGGGCCGTTACTGCGTGCTGATGCCCAACACGTCGCATGGCGGCGGGATCAGCCGCAAGATCAGCAACGCGGCGGATCGCAAGCGGCTGAAGACGATCATGGCCGATCTGGCGCTGCCGCAGTCGATGGGCTGCATCGTCCGCACCGCGGGCCTTCAGCGCACCAAGGTCGAGATCAAGCGCGATTTCGATTATCTCGCCCGCCTGTGGGACGAGATCCGCGAGAAGACGCTGACTTCAGCCGCGCCGGCGCTCGTCTATGGCGACAGCGACCTGATGAAGCGCGCGATCCGCGACATCTACAACAAGGATATCGACGAGGTCGTGGTCGAGGGCGAGGAAGGCTATCGCCAGGCCAAGGACTTCATGCGTCTGCTGATGCCCGGCCATGCCAAGAAGGTGAAGCAATATGCCGATCCGGTGCCGTTGTTCCAGCGCGCACATGTCGAGGATCAGCTGGCGGCGATGTACAACCCCGTCGTCCAGTTGAAGTCGGGCGGCTATCTGGTCATCAATCCGACCGAGGCATTGGTGTCGATCGACATCAACTCGGGCCGGTCGACCCGCGAACACAATATCGAACAGACCGCGACCGCGACCAATCTGGAAGCCGCGCAGGAAATCGCGCGCCAGCTACGCTTGCGCGACATGGCCGGTCTCGTCGTGATCGATTTCATCGACATGGATCACTCGTCGAACGTCCGTAAGGTCGAGAAGGCGATGAAGGAGGCGTTGAAGAACGATCGCGCCCGCATCCAGGTCGGCCGCATCTCTTCGTTCGGGCTGATGGAAATGAGCCGCCAGCGCCTGCGCACCGGCGTGCTGGAGGCATCGACCCGTGCCTGCCCGCATTGCGAGGGCACCGGCCTGGTCCGCACCGCCTCGTCCGCCGGCCTGTCGGCACTGCGCCTGCTGGAGGAAGAGGCCGCGCGCGGCCGTGGTTCGCTGCTGACGCTGCGCGCGTCGCAGGAAGCGACGATCTACGTCCTCAACCGCAAGCGCGCCGACATCGCCGAGGTCGAGGATCGCTACGGCGTGACGATCGAGGTCATTCCCGATCGCGAGGAAGAGGGCGCGCGCATGTCGGTGGAGGCCAGCGGCCCGCCACCCGCCTATGCGCCCAAGATCGACGAACTGGTCCTCGAAGAGGAGGAGGAGGAGGATTACGTCGAGGAGCCCGAGATCGAGGAGGAAGAGGAGATTGAGGAGGAGGCCGTCCAGCCCGCTCCCCGTGCCCCGCGTCCGCCGCGTGAGGCACGGGCCGACGACGAGGGCGAGGGTCGCGGCAAGCGCCGCCGCCGCCGTCGTGGCCGTCGCGGTCGTCCGCTGACCGAAGGTGAGCAGGCCGATGGCGAGACGACCGAGGGCGACGATCACGAGGATGAAGCCGGCGACGAGATCGTCGCCGTCGCAGCCGACGAGGTCGACGCGGGCGAGGATGATGTGGTCGAGACGCCGCAGACCGAAACCGGCGACGAGCAGGCCGAAGGCGAAGGCGAAGGCGGTCGTCGTCGTCGTGGCCGTCGTGGTCGTCGCGGTGGCCGTCGTGGCGATGCACCGCTGAACGGCGAGGATGTGGCGGTCACGGTCGAGGAAGCCGCCGATGCGGGCGACTCCGGCCCCGTCACCGATCCGCTGGCGTTGCCCGTGCCCCAGCCTGTCGCCGTGGCGGTCCAGCCGGACGCGAAGATCGTCGAAACCGAACCCGCCGCCGAGGAAGCACCGATCGAGGTCGAGGCGGTCGAGGCTGCTCCCGCCCCCAAGACCCGCCGTCGCCCGCGTGCGCGCCCGGCCGCACCGGTTGCCGAAACCCCGGCGGTCGAGACACCGGCGCCGGTAGAGGCAGCGGAAGAGCCGGCGCCGAAGCCGAAGCGCACCCGCCGCAAGGCCGTGGCGAGCGGGGCGGCCGAGGTCGTGCCCGCGCCGGAAGCCCCGGCCGCGGAGCCCGCGCCCAAGCCGAAGCGCACCCGCCGCAAGCCGGCCGCCGACGCGGTCGCGGAGGCACCGGCAGAGGCAGCACCGCCGGCACCCGCCCCGGAGCCCGAGGCATCGGACGCGGCGGAAGCAGCGGACGGCGCGACGACCGGCGACGATACCGAACAGGCCGGCGGCACGCCGCGCCGCGGCTGGTGGCAGCGGACCTTCGGGGCCTGATGCGGGCCGGCGGGGCGACGTCAGCCGTGGTTCATACCGACCACGCGATGACGACGCCCCGCCATCCTGCCCCATGCGGAGCCGTCATGTCTCATTGTCGCCGCCGCCCGCTCCAGTCGCATCGCAATGTTTCCCGACCGCGGGCTGATGACGTCAGGCCCTTCTCCTCGATCGGCTGTGCGACCATATGATGCCCCGCATGACCCGTAGCCGCCTCGCCGCCGTGTTGATCGGCGCGCTCGTCTGGGCGCAACCCGCCACCGCGCAATCGATCCTTCGCGATGCCGAAACCGAGGCGATGTTCGCGGATATGTCCGCCGGGGTCGTCAAGGCCGCCGGGCTCAACCCGCGCGACATGAAGGTCGTGCTGGTCAACGACGATTCGATCAACGCCTTCGTCGTCGGCGGGCAGGTCGTCTACATCCATTCTGGCCTGATCCAGGCGGCGGACAATGCCGGCGAAGTGCAAGGCGTGATCGCGCACGAGGTCGGGCATATCGCCGATGGCCATGTCATCTCGGGCGAAGCGGCGCAGAAGCCGGCGATGGCGATGACGATCCTGTCGATGGTACTGGGGCTGGGCGCGATGGCGGCCGGCGCGGGCATGGCGGGCGCGGGCATCATGGGGCTGGGCCAGAGCGCGGCGATGGGCAACTATCTCGCCTTCAACCGCGTGCAGGAGGCGACGGCGGATGCCTCGGCGATCCGCTATCTCGCCACCGCCGGCCTGTCGGGGCGCGGGATGCTCAGCTTCTTCCGCAAATTGCAGAAGCAGGAGATGCGCTATCGCGGCCAGATCGATCCGTTCATGCAGAGCCATCCGCTGTCGGGCGAACGCATCGCCAACCTGACCGGCGATGTGGAGGCATCGCCTGCCTATAACGCCAAACCCGATCCCGCATTGGAGGAACGTTTCCGGCGCGTGAAGGCGAAACTGGCCGGATATGTGCTGCCCGCCGAACAGACATTGCGTCAATATCCGCTGACCGATCGCTCGCTGCCGGCGCATTATGCCCGTGCCTATGCGTATCACAAGGCGGGATACCCCGACAAAGCCGATGCCGAGGCGGATGCGCTGGTCGCCGCCAGACCCGACGATCCCTATTTTCAGGAGATCAAGGGCCAGATCCTGCTGGAGGCGGGTCGCCCGCGCGAGGCGCTGGTACCGCTGCGTCTCGCGACCGAGGGATCGCGGCAGAACCCGCTGATCGCCACCACCTTCGGCCACGCGCTGATCGCGACCGAGGACAAGGCTAACGTGCCCGAGGCGATCCGCGTCCTGCGCGTCGCCACGCAGCGCGACGACGACAATCCCTGGGCCTGGATGCAACTGGGCACCGCCTATGAACTGACCGGGGACGAACCACGCGCCGCGCTTGCCACCGCCGAACGGGCGAGCATGACCGGCGATCCCCGCACCGCCGTGGTCGCCGCGAAATTCGCGATGGCCGGCATCCCCGCCAACACGCCGGACTGGATCCGGGCACAGGATATCGCCATGACTTCCGGAGACGCCGCCGCCGCCGACAAGAAGCGCCGCAAGCGATGAACCGCTGGCTTTACCCCCTGATCGCGCTGGCCGGCGGGTTGGTCGGCGCTGGCGCGGTCGCCGCGCTTGATCGTCCCGGTGACGAGGTGCGCGACTATCTGCTCGCCCATCCCGAGGTGATACCGGAGGCGATGCAGAAATTGCAGGAGCGCGAGGCGGGGCGATCGGTGTCCGCCAATCGCGCCGCGATCACCACCCCGTTCGGCAGCGCCTTTGCCGGCAATCCCAGGGGCGACGTGACGCTGGTCGAATATTACGACTATAACTGCGGCTATTGTCGCGCCAGCCTGCCCGCGATCCGCCAGTTGATCGCCGAGGACCCCAAGCTGCGCGTCGTCTTCCGGGAACTGCCGATCCTCGCCGAATCGAGCCGCAGCGCGGCACGGATCAGCCTGGTCGCGGCGGCACAGGGCCGGTTCAACGCCTTTCACGACGCGCTCTATGCCGGTGGCCGGGTCAGCGATGCCAGCATCGCCGCCGCCGCGAAGACGGCGGGCATCGATGTGAGCAAGCTTGCCGCGCTGGCACCCCGGATCGATGCGGAGATCGCGCGCAACATGGAAACCGCCGCACGTCTGGGCGTCACCGGCACGCCCAGTTGGGTGATCGGCGACCGGGTATTGTCAGGCGCGCTGCCGGTCGAGGAGCTGAAGCGGGCGATCGCGGCGACGCGGACGGGCCGATGACCGACCCGATCCTGTCGATCGCGGGGGTATCCAAGACCTATGCCGCCCGCGGCAATGCCGCCGCCGTCACCGCGCTGCACAGCGTCGATCTCGACATCCGGCGCGGCGAAATCTTCGCGCTGCTGGGACCGAACGGTGCGGGCAAGACGACGCTGATCTCCATCGTCTGCGGCATCGTCGTCCCCTCCACTGGTACGATCACCGTCGATGGGCTGGATGCGATCGCCGAGTATCGGCAGGCGCGCCGCCGCATCGGCCTCGTGCCGCAGGAATTGTCGACCGACGCGTTCGAAAGCGTCCTGGCCACCGTCACCTTTTCGCGCCGGCTGTTCGGGCGTTCGGCCAATCCCGCCTATATCGAGCAATTGCTGCGTGACCTGTCGCTATGGGACAAGCGCCATGCCAAGATCATGGAACTGTCCGGCGGTATGAAGCGCCGCGTGCTGATCGCTAAGGCGTTGAGCCACGAACCCGATATCCTGTTCCTCGACGAGCCGTCCGCCGGTGTCGACGTGGCCCTGCGCCGCGACATGTGGGTGATGGTGCGATCGCTGCGCGACCGCGGCGTCACGATCATCCTGACCACGCATTACATCGAGGAAGCGGAGGAGATGGCCGACCGCGTCGGCGTGATCGCGGGCGGCAAACTGTTGTTGGTCGACGACAAGGCGGCGCTGATGACCAAGCTGGGCAAACGCACGCTCGACCTGACGCTGGCCGAACCGCTGGCGACGGTGCCTGCGGCACTGGCCACGTGGGCGCCGACGCTGGAGCATGACGGGCATACGCTCCGCTACGTGTTCGACGTGACCGGAGAGGGCACGGGCATCCCGTCGTTCCTGCGCGCGGTGGGCGACGCCGGCATCCAGTTCCGCGATCTGGATACGGCGAAGTCGAGTCTTGAGGACATCTTCGTCGATCTGGTGGGAGAACGGCCGTGAACCTTCACGGTATCTGGGCGATCTACCGGTTCGAGATGGCCCGGTTCGGGCGGACGATCTGGACCAGTCTGATGGTCCCGGTCATCACCACCTCGTTGTATTTCATCGTCTTCGGCTCTGCGATCGGATCGCAGATGCAAGAGGTGTCGGGCGTGCCATATGGGGCGTTCATCGTGCCGGGGCTGATGCTGCTCGCGATCTTCTCGGAGAGCATTCTGAACGCCTCGCTCGGCATTTACATGCCCAAATTCACCGGTACGATCTACGAACTCCTATCCGCGCCGCTGTCGCCGCTGGAAACCGTGCTGGGCTATGTCGGCGCCGCCACGACCAAGTCGGTGGTGATCGGCCTCGTCATCTTCGCCACCGCGCATCTGTTCGTCGACCTGCCCGTCGCGCATCCGGTGGCGATGATCGCCTATCTGTTGCTGGTCGCCGCCGCCTTCTGTCTGTTCGGCTTCGCGATCGGTATCTGGGCGAAGGGGTTCGAGCAACTGCAGGTCGTGCCGTTGCTGGTCGTCACCCCCCTCACCTTCCTCGGCGGGGCATTCTATTCGGTCACGATCCTGCCGGAGCCGTGGCGGACGGTGACGCTGTTCAACCCGGTCGTCTATCTGATCGACGGGTTCCGCTGGACCTTCTTCGGCACCAGCGACGTGGGCGTCGGACCGAGCCTGGCGGTGACGGTGGCGTTCCTGCTGCTGTGCTTGGGCGCGATCACGCTGATCTTCCGGACCGGCTGGCGGCTGAAGAACTGAGCGCCGGCCACACCACCAGCCCGTTCAGGTCGATCAGTATGTGCAGGGCGATCACCAGCCACAGCGCGCCGCTGACCAGATAGACGGCAGTCATCACCCCGCCGAACGATGTCGTAACGATCATCCCGCGCCAGCCCTGATAACGGTGCATCGCCCCGAACAGGATCAACGCCAGCCCGAAGCCGGCGGCCGCGCTGCCGGTGACGATCGCTACCAGCAATGGCAGCAGCAGTCGGAAGAACGGTTCCTCCGTGGCACCCGCGACGGTCGCCACCGCCGCACCCCAGGGCAATTCGTGGCGGGCCCGGGGCATCATTGCACCGGGCCGCCCGATCGGCCGGCCGCCCCGTCGCGCCCGCCATGCCGCAGCCGCCAGACCGATCAGCGTGCCCGCCAGCGCCCCGACGATGACATCGCCCGCCGCCATCTCCGGCAACCAGGGCCGGGCGGCAGCGAACTCGACCGGCAACCGCCACAACGCATCCAGCCGTCCGAGCAGTGCCAGCGCCACCAGCGTCGGCAGCGCGAACGCCATGCCGGCCCTCCGCATCCATGCCCGGTAACGGCCCGCGCGCGTGTCGGCCGCCACACGCGGCCACAGGAACCAGCACGCCGCCGCCAGCGCGCCCGTCAATAACAGGGACGCGAGCAGCGGAGCCGGCATCAGCCCAGCCGGTGTTCGCCCTTCACCCAGCGCACCGTACCCGACGAAGCGCGCATCACGACGCTCTCGGTCGTCATGATCTTGCCCTTGCGCTTTACGCCGGCCAGCAGCGATCCGTCGGTCACCCCGGTCGCGGCGAAGATGCAGTCACCCTTGGCGAGATCGGTCAGGTCGTATTGGCGGTTCAGATCGGTGACGCCCCACTTGGCGGCGCGGCCCCGCTCGTCATCGTTGCGGAACAGCAGCCGGCCCTTGAACTGGCCACCGACGCAACGCAGCGCCGCGCAGGCCAGCACGCCCTCCGGCGCGCCGCCCGATCCCATATACACGTCGATCGTCGTGTCCGGATTGGTCGTCGCGATCACGCCGGCCACGTCGCCGTCGCCGATCAGCATCACGCCGCAGCCCAGTTCGCGCAGTTCGGCGATCATCGCCTCGTGCCGGGGCCGGTCGAGCACGCAGACGATGATGTCGCGCGGGGAGACGCCCTTGGCCTCCGCCACCGCACGCACGTTCTCGCTGGGCGAGCGATCCAGGTCGATGATACCCTCGGGATAGCCGGGGCCGACCGCGATCTTGTCCATGTACACGTCGGGCGCGTTCAGCAGACCGCCCTTTTCCGCGATCGCCAGCACCGCCAGGCTGTTGGGACCGGCGGTGGCGCAGATCGTGGTACCTTCCAGCGGATCGAGCGCGATGTCGATCGCCGGGCCGGTACCGGTGCCGACCTTCTCACCGATGAACAGCATCGGCGCCTCGTCGCGCTCGCCCTCGCCGATCACGACGGTGCCGTCCATGTCGAGTTCGTTCAGCGCGGCGCGCATCGCCTCCACCGCGGCGGCATCGGCCGCCTTTTCGTCACCACGCCCGACCATCGGCAGGCAGGCGATCGCCGCCGCTTCGGTGACGCGCACCATTTCGAGGACGAGGACACGATCGAGGACGGAGCTGGCAGTCGCGGTCATGGTATCTCCCTCGGCGCCCGGCCGATGCGTTGAACACGTTAAACAATGCGATACGCCGGCCGGCCGGTGGGGGCAAGGCCAAGCCGCCCTGCCCCGGGTCGCCCCTGCGATCAGTCCCGCAGCAATTCGTTGATGCTGGTCTTCGACCGGGTCTGCGCGTCGACCCGCTTCACGATCACCGCGCAATACAAAGCCGGCTTGTCGCCGCCGCCGCCGATCGTGCCGGGGACGACCACCGCATAGGCCGGCACCTCGCCACGGAACGTCTCGCCCGTCGCGCGGTCGATGATCTTGGTCGAGGCGCCGAGGTACACGCCCATCGACAGCACCGCCCCCTCGCCGACGCGCACGCCCTCCGCCACTTCGGCCCGCGCGCCGATGAACGCGCCATCGCCGATGATGACGGGATCGGCCTGCAACGGCTCCAGCACGCCACCGATGCCTGCGCCGCCCGAGACATGGACGCCCTTGCCGATCTGCGCACAGCTGCCGACGGTCGCCCAGGCATCGATCATCGAACCCTCACCGACATAGGCACCGATGTTGACGAAGCTGGGCAGCAGCACCGCACCTTTGCCCACGAACGCGCCGCGACGGACGATGCTGCCCGGCACCGCGCGAAAGCCGGCGGTGCGGAACGCCGCCTCGTCCCACCCGGCGAACTTGGACGGCACCTTGTCGAACCAGTGGGCGCCCCCCGGCCCCTCCATCACGACGTTGTCGTTGAGGCGGAACGACAGCAGCACCGCCTTCTTCAGCCACTGGTTGACCTGCCAGCCGCCCTGCCCGTCGGGCTCGGCCACACGCGCCTCACCCCGGTCGAGCAGGGTCAGCGCCTGCTCGACGGCATGACGGACGTCGCCACCGGTGGAAAAGCCCAGATTGGCGCGATCGTCCCAGGCGGCGTCGATGATGGCGAACAGGTCGGTCATGGGGTCTCCAAGATGGATTCGAGCCACGGCGTCAGCGCGTGGAGGTGGAAATCGATGAAGCTGCGATCCTCTTCCGGTCCCTGTTCCGATCCGTTGTCGATCCAGACGGTGGTCATGCCGATCGCCTTGGCAGGTTTCAGGTTGCGGGCCATATCCTCGACGAACAGGCTGGCATGCGGATCGATGTCGAGCGCGGCGCATAGCCCGGCATAGGCGGACGCCTGCGGCTTGGGGCGCAGGTCCATCGCCACGATATCGTGGATCGCCTCGAAACTGCCGCCCAGCCCCAACCGGTCGAGCACCTTCAGCGCATAGGGCTTGTCGCCGTTGGTGAAGACCAGCTTGCGCCCCGGCAGCCGCGCCAGCGCGGCGGCGAGCGGTGCATCCTCCTCCAGCACGTCCATCTCGATATCGTGGACATAGGCGAGGAAGGCGTGCGGATCGACGTCGTGTTCCGCCATCAGCCCGGCCAGCGTGGTACCATGGCCGTGGAAATACGCCTTCTGGATACGCCGCGCCTCCACCGGATCGGCGCCGGTCAGATCGGCGATGAACGCGGTCATCCGCCGGTCGATATGCGCGAACAGATCGGCACTGGCCGGATACAGCGTGTTGTCGAGATCGAAGATCCAGTTGCGGACATGGGAAAGGCGCGCGATCATCGCGTCGGCCTGTAGGCAGGTGCGGCGGCAGCGGCAAGGCGAGGGTTGATGTGTGATGCCGCGCCCATGCCTACGGTTTTGCAATATTTCGGTGTCATGGCCGTGATATGAACAGGACGGCACGATCACAGGGGGGGCATGGCAACGTGGATCGAACGTCATCGGAACCCCGCGCCCATCATGCCGGGACGAGCAAGGCTGCAAGGCGTGGTGCGGGCACATTGACGTTCGCGATGCTGCTTGCCGGCTGTGGCGGCGGCAGCGGCGGGGTGGGCAGCACGCCGACACCGCCCAGTGCGGAGATTCCGACGCCCATCGCGACTCCCGCACCCACACCCCCCGCCACGCCGACGCCCGCCCCGACGCCCAGTGCCACGAATTACGACACCGCCGAGTATCGCGCCACCGTGGGCGCGGTGTCGATGAACGCGCTGACCGCCTATAGTCGCGGCGCGACCGGCGCGGGGGTATCGATCGGTATTATCGACAGCGGTATCGACCTGCAAAGCGAGGAGTTCTCCGGCCGCCTGTCCAGCGCCTCCGCCGATGTCGCGGGCAATACCGGGTTCGACGACGAAGATGGCCACGGTACCGCCGTCGCCTTCACCGCCGCTGGCCGCCGCAACGGCGCCGGTACGCACGGGGTGGCGTTCGAGGCGACCGTCGTCGCGCTCCGTGCCGATCGCCCCGGCACTTGCGCGACCGCGGTCGAGGGGGACGACAGCACCGGCTGCAAGTTCGGATCGGACGCGATCGCACGCGGCGTCGACGCGGCGCGTGCGGCCGGGGCGAAGGTCATCAACATGTCACTGGGCGGCACCAACATGCCGACGTCGCTCCAGAACGCGATCGCCCGCGCCACGGCGGCGGGGATCGTGATCGTCATCTCCGCCGGCAATGACGGCACCGAGAATCCCGATGCCTTCACCGAGGTGGCCAACAACGCCGCGATTGCGCGGGGGCAGATCATCGTCGCCGGATCAATCGGCAGTGGCGACGCCATCTCGTCGTTCAGCGACCGTGCCGGCACCGGCGCCGCGCATTATCTGACCGCGGTGGGGGAGCGGGTACGGGCGCCGGACGAGACGGGCAGCGTGTTCCTGTGGTCGGGCACCTCCTTCGCCGCGCCGCAGATCGCGGGCGCGGTGGCACTGCTGGCACAGGCATTTCCCAACCTGTCCGGGGCGCAGATCGTCCAGATCCTCTATGCCAGCGCGCGCGATGCCGGCGCCAGCGGCGTCGACCCCGTCTATGGCAACGGCGTGCTGGACCTGAGCCGCGCGTTCCAGCCGCTGGGCACCAGCAATGTCGCGGGCAGCACGGCGGCGGTATCGATGGCGGTCAACGCGACCCTCTCCGCCCCGATGGGCGATGCGCGCCAGGGCGGGCTGGGTGCGGTGATCCTCGACGGCTACGACCGCGCCTTCGCGATCGATCTGGCGCAGACGATCGATCGCGCCGCCCCGCCCCGCGCGCTGCTCGGCGCGCTGCAGTTCCGCGGGCGGCAGGTGGCCGCCGCGATCGGCGGCACCAGCGTGTCGATGACGCTCGCCCCCCGGATCGGCGGCAGCGTCGCGGTGGAGCCGACCCGGCTGACCGGGCGCGACGCCGGCATGGCCCGCGCGATCGCCGGCACGGTGACGCAGGCACTGGGGTCGACCCTGTCGTTCGGATTCGGCATTGCGCAAGGGGCGGGCACGCTGACCGCGCAACTCACCGGGCGACGCGAACCCGCTTTCCTGGTCGCGACGACGCCCGGTTTCGGCATCGACGGCACCGCGCGCGCCAGCAGCGCGATCCGCCGGGAATTCGGGCGCTTCGGCCTCACCGCCGCAGTGGAGAGCGGGCGGATGACGACGCGCGGCCGTGATGGGGCCCCCGGCACCGATCCCTATCTTCGCGGCGGCTTCGGCCGGGCCGCGCTGTCGCTCGACCGGCGCTGGGGCCCGTTGGCGCTGCACCTGACGGGATCGGGGCTGGATGAGCGCGACACCCTGCTCGGCGCGCGGTTCGGCACCGGTCTGGGTGCGACGCGCGCGACGAGCTGGTTTGCCGATCTCGATGCGCGCGTGGAGGCGGGCGATGGCTGGACGCTGGGCGGGTCGCTGCGTCGGGGCTGGAGCGGGGCGCGCGTCCGCCACGGCATCGACGGCACCGGTCTGGTCCGCACCGCCGCCTTCGCCGCCGATCTGGGCAAGGATGGCGTGTTCGGCGCCGACAGCATCGGCCTGCGCATCGCGCAGCCGCTGCGCGTCACGACGGGTGGGATTGATTTCCGCCTGCCGACGCTGTGGGATTATGCGACCACCAGCGTCGCGACCTGGACGACGCAGCGCCTGAACCTCGCCCCCGACGGCCGCGAGATCGATGTGGAGGCCCGCTATGCCCGGCCGTTCGGCCCCGGCACGGTCCAGACCAACGTCTTCTGGCGCCGCGATCCCGGCAACATCGCCGCACTCCCTGCGGATTACGGACTGGCGGTGCGATACGGCTTCGGCTTCTGATCGGGGGCCGGGCAGAAGTTTTGCTTGGGCGGCAACGGGAAAATCACCCAGGCCTGCGCCGTGGCGATCATGACGGATCGCCCCATATAGTCTTGATGACCCAGCTATCGTTTCTCGATCTCGTTCCCGTCGTCGAAGGCGGCACCGTGCGTGAGGCGCTCGACCGCAGTGCCGATCTCGCCGCCCATGCCGAAAGCCTCGGCTTCGGCCGGTTCTGGGTGGCGGAGCATCACGGCATGACCGGCATCGCGTCCGCCGCCACCGCCGTCGTACTCGCGCACATCGCCGCCGCGACGCGGACGATCCGGGTCGGGGCGGGCGGGATCATGCTGCCCAACCATGCGCCACTGGTGATCGCTGAACAGTTCGGCACGCTAGATGCGCTGCATCCCGGCCGTATCGACCTGGGCCTCGGCCGCGCGCCGGGATCGGACCAGCGGGTCGCGCGAGCGATGCGGCGGACGCTGACCAGCGATGCCAATGCCTTCCCGCAGGACGTGCTGGAACTGCAAAGCTATTTCGCCGACGACGGCCAGACCGGCATCACCGCCACCCCCGGCGCGGGCGCGACGCCAGAGTTGTGGATATTGGGGTCCAGCCTGTTCGGGGCGCAGGTCGCCGCCGCGTTCGGCCTCCCCTATGCCTTTGCGTCGCACTTCGCGCCCGACGCGCTGGATCAGGCGCTGGCGGTGTACCGCCGCGATTTCCGCCCTTCCGCGCAACTCGGCAAACCTTATGCGATGGCGGGGTTCAACGTCTTCGCCGCCGACACCGCGGCGGAGGCCGAACTGCTCGCCTCGTCGCAGCAGCAGTCGTTCATCGCCTTGCGCACCGGTGACCCGCGCCAGTTGCCGCCGCCGGTTTCGGGTTATCGCGCATCGCTGGGGGCGCAAGGCGCCGCCATGCTCGATCAGGTCCTGTCCTGCTCGTCGATCGGTACCCGCGACACGGTGGCGAACGATCTGGCCGCGTTCGTCCGCCGCACCGACGTCGACGAGGTGATGGTGACCAGCGCGATCTACGACCATGCCGCCCGCAAGCGCAGCCTGACGATCACGGCAGAGGCGGTGCGCGAGGTCGCCGCCGTCGCGTAGAGCCCGTTCCTATCCGGCCACCGGCAGGCGCAACCGCACCAGCAACCCGCCCAGATCCTCGCTTTCCTCCAGCGTGACGGTGCCTTCGTAGATTTCCGCCACGTCGCGCACGATCGCGAGGCCGAGTCCCGTGCCCGGCTTGCCGGTGTCGAGGCGGACGCCGCGATCGAAGATGCGGATGCGGTCTTCCTCGGGGATGCCGGTGCCGTCGTCCTCCACCAGTATCTCGACGAACCCCGCCTCCGCCGCCACCGTCACGAACACGCTGCCGCCGCCATATTTCGCGGCGTTCTCGATCAGGTTGCCGAGCATTTCGTCCAGGTCCTGCCGTTCGACATGCACCGCCACGTCCTTGCGCCCCGCCACGTCGATACGGACGTGGCGATACAAGCGTGCAACCGCGCGCTCGACCGATTCGACACTGGGCCACACCTCCGCCCGGCTGTGCGCGGAGCCGCGCCGGCCGACCGCGCGGGCGCGGGCAAGGTGATGGTCGACCTGCCGCCGCATCGTCCGCGCCTCGCGCACCACCGTCTCGGCCAGATCGTCGGCATGGGCGGTGGCGGCGTTCATGATGACGGTCAGCGGCGTTTTCAGCGCATGGGCAAGGTTGCCGGCATGGCGCCGCGCCTCCTCCGCCTGCCGCTCATTATGTTCGATCAGCGCGTTCAGTTCCTCGACCATCGGCTGCACTTCCAGCGGCATCGCCTCCGACACGCGCGACGACTGGCCGGCGCGCATCCGCGCGATCTCCGCCCGGACCCGCCGCAGCGGCCACAGACCGTAGAAGGTCTGAAGCGCGACCAGCGCCAACAACCCGAGGGCCAACAGTGCGAACGACCGCACCAGCGTCCGCCGCAGAATGGTGATCTGCGAGTCGAGCCCTTCCCGGCTCTGCGCTACCTGAAACCGCCAGCTGACGGGCGAACCCGGCAGTCGCACGTCACGTTCGACGACACGCAGTTTCTCCAGCCCGAACTGCGCGCTGTCATAGCTGTGGACGCTGCGGTCGGCATGCGAGACGCCGTAAGCCAGGCGCCGATCCCACAGCGACCGCGACGGAAACGGCTCGCGCCCCGGCGCCGAAACCTGCCAGTACAGCCCGGAACCAGGCTCCAGGAACCGCTGGTCCGCCGCCTCGCGCGTGAACATCACCTCGCCATCGGGATCGATCTCGGCGGACACGATCAGCGCGGTCATGACATATTCGAGCTGGTCGTCGAAATTCTGCGTGACGGCGGAGGCCAGCACCCGGTCGAGCGCAAAGCCGCCGCCCGCCAGCAGCACGGTGATCCACACCGCCGCGATCAGGATCATCCGCCGCGACAGCGACCCCGTCGCGCGGGGTCGCGGCGACCGGGGTTCGGGCTCGGTCATGACCGGGTCAGGCGTCCGGGTCTTCCAGACTGTAGCCGAGGCCGCGGATCGTGGTGATCACCTCCTGCCCCAGTTTCTTGCGGATGCGCGTTACGAACACCTCGATCGTGTTCGAATCGCGATCGAAATCCTGATCGTAGATATGTTCGATCAATTCGGTGCGACTGACGACCTTGCCCTTGTGATGAAGCAGGTAGCTGAGCAGCTTGTATTCCTGCGCGGTCAGCTTCACCGGCTCGCCCGCCTTGGTCACCTTGCCCGACCGGGTGTCGAGCCGCACGTCGCCGGCGGTCAGTTCGGACGAAGCGTTGCCGGAGGCGCGGCGGATCAGCGCGCGCAGGCGGGCGATCAGTTCCTCGGTCTGGAACGGCTTGGCGACGTAATCGTCCGCACCCGCATCCAGCCCGGCGACCTTGTCCGACCAGCTGTCGCGCGCGGTCAGCACCAGCACCGGCGCGGTCCGCCCCTCCTTGCGCCAGCGGTCGAGCACCGTCAGCCCGTCCACCTCGGGCAGGCCGAGATCAAGCACGATCGCATCGTAATTCTCGGTGGAGCCCAGATAATGCCCCTCCTCGCCATCGGTGGCGAGATCGATCGCATAGCCCGCGCCTTCCAGCGTGTTCTTCAGCTGCTGGCCCAGATTGGGTTCGTCCTCGACGATCAAGACGCGCATCTTCTCTCCAGTCCCCGTTGTGCCGGCATCCGCTAGCATGACGGACGGGTTACGGAAACGTCGCTGTCGCCTGCCTTAACGGATCGCACCGGCGATCGTCATCGACCGGTGCGGCCGATCACCTGCCCCGACCGGCCGTCCACATCGACCCAGATGACGTTGCCGTCGCGCAGGAACTTCAGCGTGTAGATGCCGCTGCCGCCGTCGAACTCGAAGCCTAGATATTCCGCGCCGTTCATCGTTGGCACCACCCGCCGCTCGATCTCCGGCATCGGCAGCAACTTGCCCTGCTTGCGCGCCCGATAGGCCTGCATCTGATCGCCCCGCTTCTGCGGTTCCGCGACGGCGGGAACCGTGGCGGCGATGATCGCGAGAACGAGGAGGGTTTTCATGGATGACGAGATAGCTAAAGCGCATTGAACGCGCTGTGAATGCCTCCGCCGACGAAGCTTGTGCAGTGCGGCATACGGGCAACAGCCCCGTCGCGACCGCACGACAGGTTGTCGCGGGCGTCCATGCCCCCTAGGTGCCCAAGGATATGGCCGCACCCATCCTCTCATATGAAAATCTCGGCCTGATCCAGGGATCGGGCTGGTTGTTCCGCAATCTCGACATCCATGTCGGCCAGCGCGACCGGCTTGCGCTGATCGGCCGCAACGGCGCGGGCAAGTCGACGCTGCTGCGCCTGCTCGCCGGACAGGTCGATCCGGACGAGGGGCGGCGCACCGTCGTGCCCGGCACCCGCGTCATCATGCTGGAACAGGACCCCGACGTCTCGCGCTTCGCCACGCTGCGTGATTATGTGGAATCGGGCGACGACGCGCCGCTGGGGCATGAGGCGAACGCGATCGCCGACCAGCTCGGCATCGACCTCGACCGCGAGGCGGCATCGGCCTCGGGCGGCGAACGGCGTCGGGCTGCGATCGTCCGCGCGCTGGCGCAGGAGCCGGACGTGCTGCTGCTCGACGAGCCGACCAACCATCTCGACATCTTCGCGATCGACTGGCTCGAACAATGGCTGTCCCGCTACAATGGCGCGTTCATCGCGATCAGCCACGACCGCACCTTCCTGACCCGGTTGACCAGACAGACGCTGTGGCTCGATCGCGGCAATGTGCGCCGCGCCGAGATCGGGTTCGGCGGGTTCGAGGCATGGACCGAACAGGTCCATGCCGAGGAACAGCGTAACGCCGAACGGCTCGATGCCAAACTGAAGATCGAGGAGCACTGGCTGCACCGCGGCGTCACCGGCCGCCGCCGCCGCAACCAGGGCCGGCTGGCGAAGCTGCACGAGATGCGCGCCGAACGCGCCGCGATGATGGGGCCGCAGGGCACCGCCGCGATCGGGCTGGGGCATGAGGATGGCCGGTCCAAGGTGGTGATGGATGTCGACCACGTCTCCAAGAGCTATGGCGACCGGCCGATCATCCGCGACTTCTCGCTGCGTGTCACCCGTGGCGACCGGATCGGCATCGTCGGCGCGAACGGCGCGGGCAAGACGACTCTCCTGCGCCTGCTGACCGGCGAACTGGAACCCGACACCGGCACCATCAAGCTGGCCAAGACACTCGACGGCATCGTCATCGATCAGCAGCGCCGGCTGATGGCACCGGACAAGACAGTGCGCGACGTGCTGGCCGATGGCGGCGAATGGATCGACGTGCTGGGGGTGCGCAAGCACATCCACGGCTATCTGAAGGAGTTCCTGTTCGATCCCTCGCTGACCGAGGCGAAGGTGGGTACGCTGTCGGGTGGCGAGCGATCACGGCTGCTGCTGGCGCGCGAATTCGCACGGCCATCGAACCTGATCGTGCTGGACGAACCGACTAACGACCTTGATCTGGAAACGCTCGACCTGTTGCAGGAGGTGATCTCCGATTACGACGGCACCGTCCTGATCGTCAGCCATGATCGCGACTTCCTCGACCGCACCGTCACGATCACGCTGGGCCTCAACGGCAGCGGCCAGATCGACGTGGTCGCCGGCGGGTACGAGGACTGGCAGCGCCGCCGCCGTCCGCAGGCGGATGCGAAGAAATCGACGAAGGCCGTCACCGCCCCGCCTGCCCCCGCCGCGACGCGCAAGCTGTCCTACAAGGACCAGCGCGATTACGATCTGCTGCCCGCCCGCATCGAGGAGATCGAGGCGGCGATCATCCGTGACGAGGCGCTGCTGGCCGACCCCGACCTCTACCGGAAGGATCATGCCCGCTTCACCCGCCTGACCCAGGCGATCGACAAGGCCCGCGCCGAAAAGGACGCCGCCGAGATGCGCTGGCTGGATCTGGCCGAACAGGTGGAGACGCTGGGGCAGGCGTGATACTCTTGCCCCCGGAGGTATGGCGCGATGGGTGAGATGCGACGAATCGAGATCGAGATCGACGCCGCGATGCTCGCGGCGGCGGACGACGCGGTCGAAACCGGCCGCTTCGCCGATCGCGATGCGGTGATCCGCCATGCGCTGACCTTCTGGAACAATGAAGTGGGTCGCGTGCGCCAGTTGATCGACGAAGGCTTCGCCAGCGGTGATCCGATCGAAGGCAATTTCGATGCCGACGACATCAAGCGTCGGGGCAGGGCACGGCTGGCCGAACAACTCCATCGGGCCTGACCCGCCGTGCGCATCGTCAGGAGGCCGGCGGCGCAGGACGATATGGATGCGCTATGGTCGTACACCGCGCGTCATGACATTGCCGCGGCCGATCGGGTGGTCGACCGTATCGTTCACTCGACGGAGCGGCTGCGCCTGTTCCCCCATTCCGGCAGGGATCACGGCGATTGGCAACCGGGCCTGCGTAGTGTCCCCGCATCCCCCTATATCGTCTTCTATCGTGTATCGGCCGACCGGATCGAGATCATCCGGGTCCTGCACGGTGCCCGTGACGTCCCAATCATGACCGGCCTCGACTAAACCCCCCGCCCCTCGCGTCCCGCGACATCGACGACATATTGCCACGCCACCCGGCCCGACCGGCTGCCGCGTTGCGTCGCCCAGCGGACCGCCTCGTCGGCATCGAACGGCAGGTCGTGCGCCTGCGTATAGCCGCGCACGATGCGGAGATAATGATCCTGATCGACCGCATGGAATCCCAGGCTCAACCCGAACCGGTCGGCCAGCGCCAGATGATCGTCGATCGAATCGCGCGGGTTGATCGCGCTGTCCTGTTCGGCGATGTCGCGCGGCATCAGGTGACGGCGATTGGCGGTGACGAGCAGGCGGACATTGGCCGGGCGCGGTTCCGCCCCGCCCTCCAGCATCGATCGCAACGCCCGCGCTTCCGCGGGGGCATCCACGCCCAGATCGTCGACGAACAGCGCAAAGCCGCGCGGCACGGGCGCCAGCGCGGCGAACAGCGCGGGCAGCCGGTCGAGTGCCGTCACCTCGACGAGTGCGAGATCACCGCCACTATTTTGGTCCCTCGCGGCCTGCACCGCCGCCACCGCGCTTTTCACCAATGCCGATTTGCCGGTGCCGCGCGCGCCCCACAACAGCACGTCCTGCGCGGCATGGCCAGCCGCCAGCCGCGTCAGGTTCGCCACCAGCGCCGCCTTTTGCCGGTCGATCCCGATCAGCCGGTCGAGCGGCAGCGGTGCAAAGCCGCGCGTCGGCACCAGTGCCTCGCCGGTCCAGCGATAGGCGGGGTGCGCGCGTGGATCGGCGGCGGGGGCGGGTGGAGGCGACAGGCGTTCCAGCGCCGCGGCGATACGGTCGAGCGGGTCCATGACGTTCGCCCTTGCGGGGCCCGGCGCGCGGACGCAACCCGTCACGGCGACAGGTCGTACGCCTTCAGCAGATCGTACAGCGTCGGCCGGCTGATCCCCAGCAGCCGCGCCGCGCCCGAGATATTGCCGTCCGCCCGGGCCAGCGCGCGGCCGATCGCGCGCCGGTCCGCCCCTTCGCGCGCGGCGCGCAGGTTCAGGTCGGCGGGATCGGCCGGCGTGGCCAGATCGAGATCGGCGGCGGTCACCAGCTTGCCATCGGCCATGATGACCGCGCGCTTCACCCGGTTCTCCAACTCGCGGACGTTGCCGGGCCAGCGCCACGCCTCCACCGCCGCGCGCGCATCCGCCGCCAGCCCGGTAACGGCCGGGTTGAGCGTCGCGGCATAGCGTGCGACGAAATGCCGCGCGAGCAGGCCGGCATCGCCGGTGCGGTCGCCCAGCGCCGGGATACGGACGACGATCTCCGCCAGCCGGTAGTACAGGTCCTCGCGGAACCGCCCGTCGGCGACCATCGCGTCGACATCCTGATGCGTCGCGCAGACGATCCGGGTATCGACCGCGATGCTGCGCCGCCCGCCGATCCGCTCGATCACCCGTTCCTGCAGGAACCGCAGCAGCTTGACCTGCAACGCCAGCGGCACATCGCCGATCTCGTCGAGGAACAGCGTGCCGCCCGCCGCCTGTTCGATCTTGCCCTCGGTCGTCTTCACCGCACCGGTGAATGCCCCCTTCTCGTGCCCGAACAGTTCGGATTCCAGCAGCGTCTCGGGGATCGCGGCGCAATTGATCGCGACGAACCGGCCACGCGCACGCGGCGAGGCGTTGTGCAGCCCGCGCGCCAGCAATTCCTTGCCCGTCCCGCTCGCGCCCAGCAGCATCACCGACACATCGGCGGGGGCGACCCTTTCCAGCGTCCGCGCTACCGCCGCCATCTCGGGCGAGGCATAGAGGAGTCCGCCGAACCCCGCCCCGCCTGCCCCGGCCGCCAGCCGCCGGTTCTCCGCCTCCAGCGCGTGGACGTGAAACGCGCGCGCCACGATCAGCCCCAGCGCATCGATATCGATCGGCTTCTGGTAGAAATCCCATGCTCCGTCCGCGATCGCCGCGCGGGCGCTGGCCCGCGCGCCGTGTCCGCTGGCGACGATCACCTTGGTGGCGGGCGCCATCGCCCGGATCGCGTGCAGCGTCGCGAATCCCTCCGTCGTGCCGTCTGGATCGGGGGGCAGGCCCAGGTCGAGCGTCACCACCACCGGCTCGTGCAGCCGCACCGCGTCGATCGCGGCGGCGCGGTCGGCGGCGATCACAACCTCGTAATCCTCATACGCCCAGCGGAGCTGGCGGGCGAGCCCGGCATCGTCCTCGACCATCAGCAGCACGGGCCGGGTCATGCCGCCACCGCCATCCCGGGCGCCATCGCCGAAGCCATCACCTGCGCGAGCGGCAACAGGATGCGAAAGACGCTGCCCTCCCCTTCGCGGCTTTCGACCTGCAATTCACCCCCCATCGCGCGTACCAGCTGCCGCGCCTCGCACGCACCGATCCCGAACCCGTCGGGCTTGGAGGAGACGAACGGCCGGAACAGCCGATCACGGACGAAGCCGGGGGCCATGCCACCGCCGCGATCGACCACCGCCAGCGTCAGCCGATCATCCACCTGATCGAGCCGCAGCCGCACCGGTATCCCCGGCGGGCTCGCCTCGATCGCGTTCTGCACGAGGTGCGACAACGCCTGTTCCAGCCGCGCCGGATGGCCCCATGCGAGCGGCGTCGGTTCGCCCTCGACGGTGACCGGGTGTTGCGCCCGGCGCGCTGCCGCCACGCGGGCGGCAAGTGCCGGCAGGTCGATCGACTGCAACGGCTCCGCCCGCGTGCCGTCATGCTGGCCCAGCCTGGCGAGCAACGTCGCCATTCGCCCTGCCGATTCGCGCAGCGTCACCACCATGTCGGCGCGAAAGGCGGGATTGTCGGCATGGCGTTCGGCATTGCGCGCCACTAGAGTCAGCTGGCTCGCCACGTTCTTGATATCATGGAGCAGGAAGGCGAAGCGGCGGTTGAAGGCGTCGAACTCCTGCGCATCGACCAGCGCGGCCTGGCTGCGATCCTCCGCCAGATAGCTGGCTGCCTGCCGCCCGGCGATGCGCAACAAATCGAAATCCTCCCAGTCGAGCGCCCGGTCGACCGGCGGCCGCGCCAGCAGGACCGCTCCCGCCAGTTCCCCACCATGGAGCAGCGGCACGATCGCCCAGGCGGCGTCATCGTCCAGCAGCCATGCCGGCACCAGCACTGCTTCCCCTGTACCGTCCCCTGTACGCAGCGTGTCGAGCGACACGATCCGGCCGGTCGTCGCCAGATGCGCGGCCAGCGACGCCGGCAGTTCGGCGCCGCCATCCGCCCAGCGCCAGCCGGCCCAGGGCGTCAACACCCCATCCGCCGCGACCAGCAGCAGGGCGGCGGGCGCATCGGTCAGGTCAGCGACCGCCTTGGCGATCCGCTCGCCCAGCGGTGCCGCCCCCTTACCCGGCAGGCCCAGCGTCGTGGTGAAACGCTGCCATTCGATCCGATAGTCGTAACGATGATCGAACAGATGCTTGGCCGCCTTTACCCGTAGCCACGCGCGCAGCCACGGCGTCGCGGTAAAGGCCAGTAGCGCGGCCGCCGCGCCGCAGACGATCGCGGTCTGCACCGCGCGGGCGACGGGCGGCGACAGCATCGATGCCAGATCGACCGCCAGCGCCGTCGCCGCGACGTACAACAGCAACGCCAGAACGATCAGCGCCCGGGTGGCGATGGTACGCGACACCGCCACCGACCCCTCGCCCCGATGCGTCGCGGCGACGGCGAGCAGGATCGCGACCCCCATCATCACCGGTCCGCGCGCCACGACCGGCATCATCGTCCAGCGCGGGCCGGCAAAGGCCAGCAACGCGATCGCCAGATCGAGCCCCCACATCGCCCCCAGCGCCAGTGCGAACAGCCGTACCCCGCCGGCCTGCGGCCCCGTCGCCGCCTGCGCCAGATGGCACAGCAGCAGCAAAGCGCCCGCCATCGCCATCATCCGCAGGACGTGACGAGTGATCTCCACCGCCAAAACCATGTCCTGGTCCATCGGCATCCGGGCAATCGGTGCCAGCGCGGTCGCGGTCAGGACGACGAACATCACCACCCCGTATAGCGCCGCCAGCGCACCGCCGTCGGCGCGGGCGCGCAGCACGAACGCCGCCATCACCCCCGTCCACGCCAGATTGCGGGCGCCTTCCGCCAGATGCACGCTGATGTCCCATGGCTCGACCCCGGCGATGGCCAGCGCCCACAAGGCGGTCAAGGCCGCGGCGGCGACCACCGCCAAGGCGGGACCGGCCGTCACGTCCCATCGCCGCCGCCAGCGCGCCAGCGCCAGCGTGCCGAACAGGATCGCGGCGAGTGCATGGCCCCACAGGATCAGGACTGCCGTCATCGTCTCGTCATCACCCGCTGCAAGGGCCGTGACCCGACCTTTCCCGCAAGGATGCCGGAAAAACGCCAATAAAGGCTGAACACGTCCGTAAATGGCGGCAGATCGTTGGGAATTCCGGCGTTCCGCGATAAGGCCGGCACTCAGGAGGATTCATGACCGCAAGCACCATCGTTCCCGTCATTCTTTCCGGCGGCTCGGGCACCCGGCTGTGGCCGATGTCGCGGCCCGAACGCCCCAAGCAGTTCCTGCCGCTGACCGCCGACGAGACGATGCTGCAACTGACGCTGCGCCGCGCGGTGGGCGATGGCTTCGGTGCCCCCGTGATCGTCGCCAACGCGCAGCACGTGGACGAAGTGGAGGCGCAACTGGCCGCCGTCGGCGTCGAGGCGGCGGCGATCATTCTGGAGCCGGCGGGTCGCAACACCGCACCCGCGATCGCACTGGCGGCGCTGGCGGCCCCCGATCCGGAGGCGGCGCTGCTGGTGATGCCATCCGACCATGTGATCGCCGACATCCCCGCCTTCCATGCCGCGATCGCCGCCGCCCTCCCCTTGGTCAACGACGGCTGGCTGGTGACGTTCGGGATCGAACCCGATGCGCCCGAAACCGGCTATGGCTGGATCCAGACCGGCGAGCCGATTGCGCCCGGCGTCCACCGTGTCGCCCGCTTTGTCGAGAAACCGCCGCTGGACCGGGCGGAGGCGATGCTGGCGGCGGGTGGCCACGCCTGGAACGGTGGCATCTTCCTGTTCCGCGCCGACATCTATCTGGGCGAACTGGCCGCCCACGCGCCGGCGATGCTGAATGCGGTGCAGGATTCGATGCGCGCCGCCCGGTACGAGGGGCTACGCCTGTTCCCCGATGCCGCCGCCTTCGCCACCTCGCCCGCAGACTCGATCGACTATGCGGTGATGGAGAAGGCGGAACGGGTCGCGGTGGTGCCCGTCGCGATGGGCTGGAACGACCTCGGTAGCTGGGACGCGCTCCATGCGATCAGCGACGTGGATGCCGCCGGCAACGCCCATGGCGGTGAGGTGATCGCGGTCGATACCAGCGATTGCCTCGTCCGGTCGGACGGGGTGCGGATCGCGATGGTCGGCGTCTCCGACCTGATCGTGGTGGCGAGCGGCAACGACGTGCTCATCATGCCACGCGGCCGCAGCCAGGAGATCAAGAAGCTGATCGAGGCGATGAAGAACGCGTGACTGCGATGTCCCGTGACCGGCCCCGGTAGCGGGGTCAGTCGCGGGCGAAGATTTCGGCCTCGGTCAGCGTGATCGACAGCGACGGCAATTCCACGTCATGGGGTTCGGCGAACGTCGTGTCGCGCCAGCCCGTCTCGTCCAGCCGCTGATAAGTGCGCGTCAGGCGGTTGATCGGATCGACGAAAACGATGGTATCGACACTGGGCAGACGGCGATATTCTTCAAGCTTCCGCCCCTGATCGATCGTCGTCGTGCTGGGTGACAACACCTCGAACAGCACGACTGGATCCGCGAATGCCTTGGCCTCGGGCGCGGTCAGCCAATCTGGCCGGCAGACGACCGAAACGTCGGGATATCGGACGTCATGTTCCGTTACGCGGATGCCCATGTCTGAGTTGAACGGACGGCATCCGGTGCCGCGCAGCTTGGTGCGCAAGGCGAAATAGATGTTGCCGGCGACATGAGCATGCTTGTCGGACCCACCGGTCATCATCTGGATGACGCCGTCCGACAGCTCGAACTTGCGGTCGCTGCCGAAGTTCATCCCGAGAAACTCGTCCACCGTGATCGGCTGGTAGAGCGGATCGGATGCCATGCAACCGAAGATAGCAAGGGACGCTGGATAAACAAAGGGCCGGTGGAATGATCCACCGGCCCTTCGCCTTTGGTCAGGTCGTCTTGGTCGGCTGGCGACGGCAAAGCCATCGCTGGACGTCGGACCGGTTCGGCGGTGCCGACCGGCCGTCCGATCCGATGCGGGTCCTGCGCCGGCATCACCGACGCAGGCCGCATTCGGATCAGAAGTCCATGCCGCCCATGCCGCCCATGCCGCCGCCGCCCATTGCGGGCATGGCGGGCTTGTCTTCCGGCATCTCGCTCACGGCCGCTTCGGTCGTGATGAGCAGGCCGGCGACCGAGGCCGCGTTCTGCAGCGCGGTGCGAACGACCTTGGTCGGATCGATCACGCCGGCTTCCACTAGGTTCTCGTAGGTGTCGGTCGCGGCGTTGAAGCCGATGTTCGAGTCGTTGCCGTCGAGCAGCTTGCCCGATACCACCGCACCGTCATGGCCCGCGTTGCTGGCGATCTGGCGAACCAGCGCGGTCAGCGACTTGCGGACGATATCGATACCGCGCGTCTGATCCTCGTTGGCGCCCGTGAGCCCCTCGAGTGCCTTGGTCGCGTACAGCAGCGCGGTGCCGCCACCGGGGACGATGCCTTCTTCGACGGCTGCGCGGGTCGCGTGCAGCGCGTCGTCGACGCGGTCCTTGCGCTCCTTGACCTCGACCTCGGACGAGCCACCGACCTTGATGACCGCGACGCCGCCGGCGAGCTTGGCAAGACGCTCCTGGAGCTTCTCCTTGTCGTAGTCGCTGGTGGTGTTCTCGATCTGCTGGCGGATCGCCTCGGTGCGGCCCTTGATCGCGTCGGCATCACCGGCACCGTCAACGATGACGGTGTTGTCCTTGTCGATCGTGACGCGCTTGGCGGTGCCGAGCATCGCGGTGGTCACGGTTTCCAGCTTGATACCGAGGTCCTCGGAGATCATCTCGCCCTTGGTCAGGATCGCGATGTCTTCCAGCATCGCCTTGCGACGATCACCGAAACCGGGGGCCTTGACCGCTGCGACCTTCAGGCCGCCGCGCAGCTTGTTGACGACGAGCGTGGCCAGAGCCTCGCCCTCGATGTCCTCGGCGATGATCAGGAGCGGACGACCCGACTGCACGACCGCTTCCAGAATCGGGAGCATCGCCTGCAGGTTCGACAGCTTCTTCTCGTGGATCAGGATGAACGGATCGTTGAGTTCGACCGTCATCTTCTCCGGGTTGGTGATGAAGTAGGGCGACAGATAGCCGCGGTCGAACTGCATACCTTCGACGACGTCGAGCTCGAATTCGAGACCCTTCGCTTCCTCGACGGTGATGACGCCTTCCTTGCCGACCTTCTCCATGGCTTCGGCAATCTTCTCGCCGACTTCACGGTCGCCATTGGCCGAGATGATGCCGACCTGCGCCACTTCCTTCGAACCGGACACCGGCTTGGAACGCGCCTTCACGTCCTCGACAACCTTGACCACGGCGAGATCGATGCCGCGCTTCAGGTCCATCGGGTTCATGCCGGCCGCGACCGACTTCATGCCCTCGCGCACGATCGCCTGCGCCAGGACGGTCGCGGTGGTCGTGCCGTCGCCGGCGATGTCGTTGGTCTTCGAGGCCACTTCGCGCAGCATCTGCGCGCCCATGTTCTCGAACTTGTCCTTGAGCTCGATCTCCTTGGCGACGGTGACGCCGTCCTTGGTGATGCGCGGTGCGCCGAAGCTCTTGTCGATCACGACGTTGCGGCCCTTCGGCCCCAGCGTGACCTTGACCGCGTCGGCGAGGATGTCGACGCCGCGCAGGATGCGCTCGCGCGCGTCGCGGCTGAATTTCACGTCCTTGGCTGCCATGTGGCTACCCTTTCAGTTGAGGTTGTAACGTCTCGAAAGTCGCATCCTACAGGGGTTATCCGCCCCGGATGCGACGTATCAGGTCAGCCGACGATCCCGAGGATGTCGCTTTCCTTCATGATGAGCAGGTCTTCGCCGTCGACCTTGACCTCGGTGCCGGACCACTTGCCGAACAGCACGCGATCGCCGGCCTTCACCTCCAGCGGGTGGACCTCGCCGCTCTCGCTGCGGGCGCCGGTGCCGGCGGCGACGACTTCGCCTTCCTGCGGCTTTTCCTTGGCGGTGTCGGGGATGATGATCCCACCGGCCGTCTTCTCCTCCGCCTCTACGCGGCGGACGAGAACGCGGTCGTGCAACGGACGAAAGTTCATTGCTGTGCCCTTTCTGAGACTATGACAGATTTCTGGCACTCAGGGGTCCCGAGTGCCAACGCGGCTTATATGTGAAGCGCGCGCGGGACCGTCAACGGGGCAAGGGAACTAAATTCGATGGACCGTGGCGGGCAGCAGGCCCAGCCGCGCCCGCGCGCTCCACCGCCACAACAGCAGCACCGACACAGCGGCGAGACCGGCGGCAAGACCCCACCAGATACCCAGCCCCTGCCAGCCGAACCCGAAGCCGAGCAGCACCGCGCATCCCGCCCCGATCACCCAATAGCCGAACAGTGCGACCAGCATCGGCACCCGCGTATCCTGCAATCCGCGCAGCACGCCCGCCGCCACCGCCTGCGCGCCGTCGAACAGCTGGAACGCGGCGGCGACGCCCAGATACTGCACCGCCAGCGCGACCAACGCGGCGTTGGCAACGTCGTCCGGATCGACATAGACGCCGACGAACAGGCGCGGCGCGATCAGCAGCAGCGATGCGGTGAACACCATGAAGCCGATCCCGACCACCAGCGACACCGCGCCCGCCCGGCCGATCCACACCCGGTCGCCGGCGCCGTACGCCATGCCGACCCGGATGGTCGCTGCCTGCGCGACCCCGAACGGCACCTGGAACGCGATCGCCGCGATCTGGAGCGCAATGGCGTGGGCGGCGACCTCGGTCACCCCGATCAGCCCCATCAGAAAGCCGGCGGCGGAGAACAGCGCTCCCTCGAACGTCATGGTCAGCGCGATCGGCAGACCGAGGCGCAGGAGATCGGCCAGCCGCGACCATTCGGTCCGCCACCAGTTGCCGAACAGGCGATAGCGACGCAGTTTTGGATCGAGCAGCAGGATCGCCACGAAGGCGAGCATCATCGCGGTGCTGGTGACAACGCTGGCGATCGCCGACCCCTCCAGCCCCAGCGCGGGGAAGCCTGCCTGCCCGAAGACGAGCAGCCAGTTGCCGAGGATGCCGGTGGCGAGGCCCAGCGCCATGACCACCATCGCCCAGCCCGGCCGGCCAAGCGCGGAGGCTGTGACGCGCATCACCCCCGTCGCCACCGCCGGAATCGTCGCCCACAACAGGATGTCGAGGAACGCCCCGGTCCGCGCCGCGACGTGCGGGTCCTGCCGCGCGAGCAGCAACAGCCGCTCGCCATTGGCGAGGATCGCCATCGTGACGAGACCCGCGCCGATCGCC
The DNA here is from genome assembly GCF_039537815.1 of Sphingomonas cynarae. Lineage (NCBI taxonomy): Bacteria > Pseudomonadati > Pseudomonadota > Alphaproteobacteria > Sphingomonadales > Sphingomonadaceae > Sphingomonas > Sphingomonas cynarae. The sequence continues at coordinate 193,470 of NZ_BAABBF010000003.1, forward strand.
AGCCACATCGCCATCCGGAACGACCGCCGCACCTGCCGCACCGCATGGCGGCGGCGGCCCAGTTCGGCGGCGATCAGCGGCGCTGCCGCCCCGACCAGCCCGATCATCGCGAAGGCGAGGACGCTGTAGAGATAGACGCCCAGCGTCGCGGCGGCGAGTTCGGTGGTGCCGAGCCGCGCGACGAAGATCACGTCGATCGAATAGACGCCCATCTGGAGCAGGTTGGCGGCGACCAGCGGCGATGCCAGCGCGATCGTGGCGCGCAACTCGGCTCGCGTCGTGGCGGGCGCGGCGGTGAGCGCGGGGGGCGGGGCGACGACAGGTTGCACGGCGCGCGCTGTAAGGGGTGCGGCGGGGGTTGGATAGCACCGCCCGACGCGGTCCACCGCGTTAGGGATTGCGCGTAATAAAATTGCCTCTAGGCTCGCGTCCTTTCACGACCAACGGGGCGCATCGACGCCCCTTCATCCCTGGGGGGACGCGAGTTCATGTTGTTCGGGCGCGTAAAGCCATTGGACGCGATTCTGGCGGCGGCGGAGCGAAAGTCGCTCCACCGTACATTGGGAGCCTTCCAGCTCACCCTGTTCGGGATCGGATCGGTGATCGGCACCGGCATCTTCGTGCTGACCGCCGCGGGCGCGCAGAAGGCGGGGCCGGGGTTGATGCTAGCCTTCGCCATCGCCGGCGCGATCTGTATCGTCGCCGCGCTGTGTTACGCGGAGATCGCGGCGATGATCCCGGTCGCGGGGTCGGCCTATACCTATACCTATTCGACGATGGGCGAACTGCTGGCCTGGACGGTCGGCTGGGCGCTGGTGCTGGAATATGCGGTGGCCGCGTCGGCGGTGGCGGTCGGCTGGTCCGGCTATTTCTCCGGCACGATCCTGCAACAGTTCCTCGGCATCCAGTTGCCGATGTGGCTGAGCGCCGGGCCGCTGGCGCTGGGCGGATCGCCGGGCGGGTTCATCAACCTGCCGGCGGTGGTGATCGCGCTGCTCGTCACGTGGCTGCTCATCATCGGCACGTCGGAAAGCGCCAAGGTCAACGCGATCCTCGTTGGCATCAAGGTGGTGGCGCTGACCGCGTTCATCGCGCTGACCGCGGGCAAGATCGATACCGCGCAGTTCAGCCCGTTCCTGCCGGCGGGCGTGTTCGGCGGCTTCGGCACCGGGGTCGGCGCAGTCGGCGCGGCGGCGACGATCTTCTTCGCCTATGTCGGGTTCGACGCGGTGTCGACCGCGGCGGAGGAAACCAAGAATCCGCAGCGCAACGTGCCGATCGGCCTGATCGGATCGCTGCTGTTCTGCACCGTGTTCTATATCCTGGTCGCGGCGGGCGCGATCGGCACGATCGGCGGCCAGCCGATCATGGGGCCGAACGGCGTCCCCTTCCCCGCCGGATCGGAAGAACTGGCGCGCCAGTGCGCGATGGCGGAATATGCCGGGCGGCTGGTCTGTTCGAACGAGGCGCTGGCGCATGTGCTGCGTGCGATCGGCTTCGGCACGATCGGCAACATGCTGGGCATCGCCGCCTTCGTCGCGCTGCCGTCGGTGATCCTCGTCTTGTTGTTCGGCCAGACCCGCATCTTCTTCGTGATGAGCCGTGACGGCCTGCTGCCGCCGATGCTGAGCAAGGTCCATCCAAAATGGAAGACGCCGCACGTCGTGACCGCGATCACCGGTTCGGCGGTAGCGTTCGCCGCCGCGTTCCTGCCAGTCGGCGCGCTGGCGGACATCGCCAATGCCGGCACGCTCTATGCGTTCATGATGGTCGCGTTCGCAGTGCTGATCCTGCGCCGGACGGAGGCGGACCGCCCCCGCTCGTTCCGCACGCCCGCCGTATGGTTCGTCGCACCGGCGACGATCCTCGGTTGCATCTTCCTGTTCTTCAACCTGCCCTCGGCGGCGATGCTGGTGCTGGTGGTGTGGGGCGCGATCGGGCTGGTGGTGTATTACCTCTACGGTTACCGCACGAGCAACGTCGCGCAGGGCCGGATCGAGGTGCTGGTCGACGACGACCTGCCCTGAGGTCAATGGCTCTGAAACCGATGGCCATGAGGTGAGTGGCCCCTCCTCTTAACGGGGAGGGGCCTTTTTCTTAGCCCAGCGTATCGGCTAATGCCTTCAGGTCCACCTGCGGGCGGGCGCCGAAATGGCTGATGATCTCCGCGGCGCACAGCGCGCCGAGCGTCAGCGAGCGTTCCAGATCATGCCCGCGCGTCTGCGCGTGGAGGAAGCCGGCGGCGAACAGGTCGCCCGCGCCGGTGGTGTCGACCACCCGCTCGATCGGCTGCGCAGGCACGGTGACGCGCTGGCCGCCGCGCATCGCACAGGCACCGCGCTCCGCCAGCGTCACCACCAGCGTCGGCACCTTGTCCTGCACCGCAGCGATCGCGGTATCGACGTCGGTCGTCTCGGTCAGCGCCATGATCTCCGCCTCGTTGGCGAACAGCACGTCGATCAGGCCCTGATCGATCAGCGCGTGGAAATCGGCGCGGTGACGGTCGATGACGAACTCCGCCGACAGGGTGAAGGCGATCTTGCGCCCTGCCTGACGCGCCACCTCGATCGCGGCACGCATCGCGGCGCGCGGCTCTTCCGGGTCCCACAGATAACCCTCGATATAGAGGTACGCGGCATCCGCAATCAGCGCGCGGTCCAGCGCGACCTCCGGCAGATAGTGCGACGCGCCGAGGAAGGTGTTCATCGTCCGCTGGCCATCGGGGGTCACGAAGATCAGGCAGCGGCCGGTGGTCGGCGCGCCGGCGCGGACCGACGTATCGTAGCGGATGCCGGCGGCGCGGATGTCGTGCGCGAACACCTGCCCCAGCTGGTCGTCGGCGACCTGACCGATGAAGGCGGTGCGCCCGCCCAGCGCGGCGATGCCGGCCAGCGTGTTCGCCGCCGAGCCGCCCGAAATCTCGCGTCCCGGCCCCATCCGGCCATAAAGCGCGTCCGCCTCCTCCGCCGAGAAGATCAGCTGCATCGCGCCCTTGGTCATCCCCTCGGTCGCAAGGAAGGCGTCGTCGGTCTGGGCAAGGATGTCGACGATCGCATTGCCGATCGCGACGACATCGTAGGTAGGGGTGGTCAAGGTGGCGGACTCCGCAAAAAAGGTAGGCGGTCGCCCTAGATGCGCGGGCCGGCGCAAGCAATGTTGACGCCGCCGGGGCGCCGCGCCATCCCGGTGCGATGACGCGCGCCTTCCTCCTGTCGCTGGGCCAGCTGGGCGACCGGGCGGTGCTGGGCGTCTTCGCCAAATCGCTGGGGGTGACGCTGGCCATCTTCGCGGTCGCCGGGTTCGCGCTGTGGTATGCGATGCAGGCGGTGCTGGCGCACTGGAACGGCTGGGGCGCGACCGGGCTGGCGACGGCGTTCGCGGCGGTCGTCACCGTGCTGGCGCTGTGGCTACTGTTCCGCGCGGTGGCGGTGGCGGTGGTCGGGCTGTTCGCGGACGAGGTGGTCGCGGCGGTCGAGCGACGGCATTATCCGGAGGCGCTGGCGACCGCGCGGCCGGTGCCGTTCGCGCGCGGACTGGCGATGGGGCTGCGATCGGCGGCGCGGGTGATCGCGGTCAACCTGATCCTGCTGCCGCTCTATGTCGTGCTGCTGGCGACGGGCATCGGCACCGCCGCCGCGTTCCTGATCGTCAACGGCTGGCTGCTGGGCCGCGATCTGGGCGACATGGTCGCGGCGCGACACATGGACGCGGGCCGCATGGCGGCATGGCGGGGCGAGACGCGGGGGCGGCGCTTCCTGCTGGGGCTGGCCGATGCCGCGCTGTTCCTGATCCCGGTCGTCAACCTGGCCGCCCCCGTGCTGGGCGCGGCGATGGCGACGCATCTTTTCCATACGAGACGCCGATGACCCGCGCGACGATCCTGCTGGCGACCCTGCTGATCGCGGGGTGCGCCGCCGCCCCCACTACCCGCCCGGTCAAGGCGCCGCCGATGGCGATCGCCTATCCCACGGTCGGGCTGGAACGGGTGATCGGGCAGGATGCCAGCGGCCTCGTCAAGCTGTTCGGCACGCCCGATGCCGATGTGCGCGAAGGGGCGGCACGCAAGCTTCAGTTCGGCAGCGCGATCTGTGTGCTCGACACCTATCTCTACCCCCAGACCAGCGGCGGCGAAGCGCGCGTGACGTATCTCGACGCGCGCGAACCCGATGGCAGCGCGATCGACCGGGCAAGCTGTGTCGCGGCGCTGACCCGGCGGGACGGGGGGCGGTAAGCCCACCCGCAAGACCGGATGCACGGCGGCGCGGTTCCTCGCCATGCATCCGGTCCTTTCCGTCAGGCAACGATCCAAGTTTTGCGACGACGCGCCGCAGCGCCGATCATCGCGAAACCAGCGAACATCAGGCCCCAGGTTGCCGGTTCTGGCACGGCAGTCGCCACTGCGTTAACGGTCAGGCTCGACAGGTCGAATGAGAAGCCCTCGACCTCCGACCGGCCAGCACGCAGTATGATCAGCGATGAACCGCTGTCGCCCAGCAACGTATAGGTTCCCGTCGGGGCACCGCTATAGGTATAGGTGTAGAAATCAAAGTCGAAGGCATCGCCTGCCGCGAGATTGAAGTTGGTAAAATAATCGTCAAGTTCGGTCGTTACGCCGCCGAACCGGCCGCTGGTGGTAAACTGAGTGATCGATCCCCCGCCAATGGCAGCGCCGACATAGTCGGTGAGCGCTTCATCACCGGTATTGGTTACCCGGCCACGGATAACGACCGTGCCGGACGATGGGCCGGCGATATCCGTATCAAGCAATTGGAAATTGAACGATGCCGCTGCCTGCGCAGCGGCAGGAATCGTTATTGCTGCAAGCCCCGAAAGAACAGCCAGCGCAAGCTTTCCGATCGTCATATTATTCCCCCTTATTAACCAGACATTTCCTCATTTTACTATGTCGGACGCCATCGTTCACACAAGAACCGAATGCTCCAGGAATATCATGTCAAAATCATTCGACGGCAATGTTATCAATAACTTGAAAGTCGTCGGTCCCGAAGTGGGACATAAAGACGAACCCGGACTACCGGAACGGTAGCATCCCCCATCAGCCACGGTGTTCAGTCGCTCGCCAACCGCGCCACCGCCCACCCCGCCGCATCACGCACCACCGGCGATGCGTCGTCCAACAGCGGTGCCAGCACCGCCAGTAGCGCCGGATCGCCGCTGTTGCCCGCCGCGATACAGGCGTTGCGGACCATGCGGTCGCGGCCGATCCGCTTGATCGGGGAGCCCGCGAACACCTGCCGGAACCCCGCATCGTCGAGCGCGAGCAGGTCGGCCAGTTCGGGTGCGACCAGTTCGGCGCGCGGGGCGAACGCCATGTTGGCGGCGGCGGCCTTGGCGAACTTGTTCCACGGGCACACCGCCAGGCAGTCGTCGCAGCCATAGATACGGTTGCCGATCGCGGTCCGGAACTCCTCCGGGATCGGCCCGGCATGTTCGATCGTCAGGTACGAGATGCAGCGTCGCGCATCGAGCCGGTACGGCGCGGGGAAGGCGTCGGTCGGGCATGCCGTCTGGCAGGCGTCGCACCGCCCGCAGGCGCCACCGCCGGGGCCGTCCGGCACCATGTCGAGCGTGGTGTAGATCGCGCCCAGGAACAGCCAGCTGCCCGCCGTCCGGCTGACCAGATTGGTGTGCTTGCCCTGCCAGCCGATCCCCGCCGCCTCCGCCAGCGGTTTCTCCATCACCGGCGCGGTATCGACGAACACCTTCAGGTCGTGTGCGCTTTCCTGCGCCAGCCAGCGGCCGAGCGCCTTCAGCTGGCGCTTGACGACATCGTGGTAATCCTGCCCTTGCGCATAGACGGAGATGCGGCCGATCCCGCCCTCGCCGGCCAGTGCCAGCGGATCGGTGGCGGGCGCGTAGCTCATGCCCAGCGACACGACGCTGCGCACCGCCGGCCACAACCCGGCCGGACTTTCGCGGTGATGCGCGCGTTCGGCCATCCAGATCATGTCGCCGTGCCGCCCCTCGGCCAGCCACTCGTGCAGGCGTGCCGCCGCGAGCGGCGCGGCGTCGGCACGCGCGATGCCGCAGGCGGCGAAGCCCAGTTCGGCCGCCTTCGCCTTCAGCCGGTGTTCTAGCTTGTCATCCGCCACGCCCCCCCGCTACCACGGCGGCACGCGCCGGAGGAAGATGTTGACGATACAGGGGATGACGGCCGGCAATCAGGAATGGGCGGTCACCGCCGCAGGACTGGTCAAGCGCTTCGAGGATCGCCGCGTCGTCGACGGGATCGACCTGATGGTGCCGCGTGGTGCGATCTACGGCGTGCTCGGACCCAACGGCGCGGGCAAGACCACGACGCTGCGCATGTTGCTCGGCATCATCGAGCCGGACGAGGGCGCCCGCACGCTGCTGGGCGAGGCAAGCCCGCGCGATGCCAGCGACCGGGTCGGCTATCTGCCCGAGGAACGTGGACTGTACCCGGCGATGAAGGCGCGCGAGGCGATCGCGTTCATGGGCGCGCTGCGTGGCCTGTCATGGAGCGAGGGCCGCCGACGCGCCGCGACGATGCTGGAGGAAGCCGGCCTGGGCCATGCGATCGACGAGAAGGTGCGCAAACTGTCCAAGGGCATGGCGCAGATCGTCCAGTTGCTCGGCTCCGTCGTCCACCGCCCCGACCTGATCGTGCTGGACGAGCCGTTCTCCGGCCTCGACCCGGTCAATCAGGAAAAACTGGAGGCCCTGATCGTCGCGGAGCGCGACCGGGGGGCGACCATCCTGTTCTCCACCCATGTCATGGCCCATGCCGAGCGGCTGTGCGACCGGCTGGCAATCATCGCGGGCGGCAAGCGCCGGTTCGAGGGGACGGTGGACGAGGCGCGCGGCACCCTGCCCGCGCAGGTCCATTACCAGCCGCAGCGCCCCGACCCTGCGCTCGCCGCGCTGTTGCCGGCCGATGCGCGGGGCGAGGGCGAAGGCTGGCGCTTCACGCTGCCGCCCGGCGGGATCGAGCCGGTACTGGTCCGCCTGATCGCCGCCGACCATGGCATCGCCGGGCTGACGATCGAGCGGCCCGGCCTGCACGAGGCGTTCGTGCGGATCGTCGGCGGCCGCGCCGCGACCGGAGAGGCTGCCGCATGACCCGTTTCCGCCGCACGTTGCGCCAGACGCTGACGATCGCGCGCCGCGACTTCATCGCGACGGTGTTCACCCCGATCTTCCTGCTGTTCCTGTTCGCGCCGATCCTGATGGGATCGTTCGGCGCGATTGGCGGCATCGGGGCCGCCAGCATGAACGACGGCGCGGCCGACCGGTCGCGGCTGGTTGCGATCGTGCCGCCCGCCACCGCTGCGGTGATGCAGGGGCAGGACAGCCGCCTGCGCGCGCTGTTCCGCCGCGACGAACGCCCCGCCCCCCTCGCCTTCCAGACCCCCGGCCGCGACATGCGCGCGCAGGCGAAGGCGGCAATGGCGGACCGCGATCACGATGTGGACGCGGTGCTGTACGGTCCGCTGGCGACGCCCACGATTCTGGCCGCCCCCGGCACCCGCCGCGCCGCGCCCTATCTGGAAACGGTGGCGCAGGCGACATTGTCCGCGCAGGCACCGGGCGCGGTGACGGTGGCGGCGACACGCGAACGGGCGGCCCGCACCGGCACGTCGATCGGCGGCCAGCACCAGTCGGGCTTTTTCGCGGTGTTCGGTATCTTCTTCCTGACGCTGTTCCTCGCCGGGCAGGTCGTCGGCACGATGGCGGAGGAACGCAACAACAAGGTGGTCGAGATTCTGGCGGCGGCGGTGCCGCTGGAGGCGGTGTTCTTCGGCAAGCTGATCGGAATGTTCGGGGTCGCGGTGCTGTTCGTCGGCTTCTGGGGCACGGTCGTCGGCCAGATCGCCAGCCTGTTGCCACCGGGCGCGGCGGCGGCGATCGGCGATCTGACGCCCGCGGTCGGCGGACCGATGTTCGCGCTGTTGTTCGCGGCCTATTTCTCGATGGCGTATCTGCTGCTCGGCTCCGTCTTCCTGGGCATCGGCGCACAGGCATCGACGATGCGCGAGATCCAGATGCTGTCGCTGCCGATCACGCTGGTGCAGGTGGGGATGTTCGCGCTCGCTTCCGCCGCGGCGCGGATGCCGGGCAGCGGCGTGGCGATGCTGGCGGAGATATTCCCGCTGTCCTCCCCCTTCGCGATGGCGGGGCGCGCGGCAAACTCACCAGAACTGTGGCCGCACGCGCTGGCGCTGCTGTGGCAGGCGGTGTGGGTGGCGCTGTTCATTATGGCGGGCGCACGGCTGTTCCGGCGCGGGGTGCTGAAATCCGGGAGCGGGCGGCCGTTCTGGCGGCGGCGGGCGCGGGCATAGGAGCGAGGTCTGGCGTCGCCCCTTCCCGCCCCTATATCCCTGCCATGACATCCCTTTCCGATCGCCGCTCCTTCCTCGCCGCCTCCGGGCTGGGCGCCGCCGCCATCGCGCTGTTCGGGTGCCGCGACGAGGCGGTGGCGGCGGAGCGGTTTCCCGTAACGATGACCGATGCGCAGTGGCGGCAGAAGCTGCCCCCCGCCGCATACCGGGTGCTGCGCCACGAGGACACCGAACGACCGTTCAGCAGCCCGCTGAACGACGAGCATCGAGCCGGCACTTTCCAGTGCAGGGGCTGTGCGCGGCCGCTGTTCGCCTCGAAGACCAAGTTCGACAGCGGTACCGGCTGGCCCAGCTTCTGGGCGGCGCTGCCCCGTGCGGTCGGTGCCCGCACCGACGGATCGATGATGATGGCGCGGACCGAGGTGCATTGCGCCGGCTGCGGCGGGCATCTTGGCCATGTCTTCGACGACGGCCCGAAGCCGACCGGCAAGCGTTATTGCATGAACGGCGTGGCGATGGCGTTCAAGCCGGGCTGAGGCAGGATCGGGAGGTCAGCCCGCCGCCTGCACGGTCGGTGCCCCGGCGATCAGCAACGGAGACTGCAGCGGCGCCACCGGGGGCTCCATCGGCGCCGGCGCCTGATCGGCATAGATGAAGCCGCTGGTCGGGTAGGTCGAGGTGCCCAGGCCACCCGTCGGGCCATACCAGACGCGCACCTGGCTCCAGTCGCCCTCGGGCGATACATCCACCGCGCGCACGTCCGTCTCGACGCGGCCACGGCGCGACCAGTTGGCATGGGTCAGCAGGACTTCGCGGGGGGACACGATGCGCGACACCATCGCGACATGGCCGACGCGCATCCGCGCAGTCGCCTTGAACGCCAGCACCGCGCCCGGTTGCGGCGCATCGCCGCGCGCATAGCGCCCCTCGGCCTGCCCCCACCACGTATCGGCGTTGCCGTGCAGCGCGATGCCGGACACCGAGCGGGCGAAGGGCGCGCACTGCCAGAACTGCGCCGCCGCCGGGGTGGCCATCATCAGGCCGCAAGAAACCACCAGCGCGAAACGCACTGCCAACGCCTTCATCATGACCGGATACCCGCTCGTTCGATTGCTGTGCAGGCTGGCTAGGGGCGGATCGGTTAATTGGAAATAACGATCGGAACCTTATCGGGTGAACGGTGTTTCGGCGGCGACAGTCCGCATTTCCGCCATAATCCGGCGGAACGCCGAGCGCGCTTGCTGCCCGCCCCCACCTGTCTTACCCCATCGCCAAAACCATAGGAGAGCGCGCGATGGACACCGGCACCCTGTTTCGACTCGATGGGCGCGTCGCGCTCGTCACCGGCGGCAGTCGCGGGATCGGCCGGATGATCGCGGCGGGCTTCGTGGCGCAGGGCGCAAAGGTCTATGTCTCGTCGCGCAAGGCCGAGGCGTGCGAGGAAACCGCCGCCGAACTGGGGTCGAACTGCATCCCCCTGCCCGCCGACATCGCCACCGTCGACGGTTGCCGCGCGCTGGCCGCCGCCTTGGCGGAACGGGAGGGGCAGCTCGACATCCTCGTCAACAACGCCGGTGCGGCCTGGGGCGTGCCGTTCGAGGATTTCCAGGAAGCGGGCTGGGACAAGGTGATGGACCTGAACGTGAAATCGCCCTTCTTTCTGACGCAGGCGCTCCATCCGCTGTTGAAGGCGTCGGGCAGCGGCGCGCGGCCGGCCAAGGTCATCAACATCACCTCGATCGACGGCCAGCGGCTCAACGCCTGGGAGACGTACAGTTATCAGGCGTCGAAGGCGGCGCTGATCCACCTGACCCGGCGAATGGCGGCGCGGCTGGTGCAGGACGGGATCAACGTGACCTCGATCGCGCCCGGCGCCTTCCCCAGCAGCATGAACAAGGCCGCGCGCGATCATGGCGACGCCGTGGCGAAGAACATCCCCGCGCGCCGGATCGGCGTGGCGGAGGACATGGCGGGCGCGGCGATCTACCTCGCGGCGCGCGCCGGCGATTATGTGGTGGGGGAGACGATCACCGTCGACGGGGGGCTGGTCCACGCTTCACTGGGAGCCAGCATCGACGGGTGAGGGATGGCGAGCGTGGAAGATGCGGGGTCACCCTCCGCGTCTTTCCCGTTTTCCCGTCATCAATGGCTGTTTCGGAAATGCGCTATCCGCAGGCGCTCGTCCGTGATGGCGGCACCGCAATCAGATCGCCTAGATGGACTTTAGCCGCTTGCGGCAGGAGGGCCTGCCATCCGGTTAGCTGAAATGTGAATTCGCGCAACGTGGCTTGGCTGGCCAGCGCTGGCGCAATCCTGTACCTGTTTTAGGAGACGGCGAGCTTTGCAACAGGCCGGTACTGCCGAACTATATCCGGAGCCTGTACCGGGCGTCCGTACAAATATCCCTGCGCCTCCTCGCATCCGAGCGCGATGAGCGCCTTCTCCTGCCCCGCGCACTCCACGCCCTCGGCAATGACGACAAGCCCCAGGCTCTTCGCCATACAGACAACGGCGCCGACGATTGCCGCATCACCCGCTCCCTGATCGATACAAGCCACAAAGCTCCTGTCGATTTTCAGGCGGGTTAACGGGTATTTCTGGAGAAGGCCCAATGACGCAAAGCCCGTACCGAAATCATCGAAGGCCACCCCGACACCTAGCGTCTTCAACTTGCGGAGCGCCTTGGCCGAATGGCTGCTGTGCCGCAGCACCGTATTTTCGGTTATCTCGAGTTCCAGCTGATCCGCACCAAGGCCGTGACGTGCCAGCGCGTCGAGTACGACCTGGAAGAGGCGGGCGGAGCGAAGCTGAACGGGGAACAGGTTTACGCCCATCCTGATCTTGCCCAATCCCCCACGTTCCCAGGCGGCTGCGGTCGAACATGCTTCGTTTATGATCCAGTCGCCCACGATCTCGGCAACCACGCTGCGTTCAAGAATATCGATGAAGGCGTGAGGCTGCAGCAGGCCGTGGCGGGGATGACGCCAACGCAACAGGGCCTCGACACCTACGAGGCTGCGGTCGGCAAGGGAAACCTGTGGCTGATACCAGAGTTCGAATTCGCCGTTCGTCAACGCCGAGCGAAGCTCCATACTCAAGCGAAGCTCTTGTTCGGAGCGGTTCTGCATCGCTCTGACGAAGAACGTCCGGGCACCGCCGCCCTCGCTCTTGGCGCTATAAAGGGCAAGGTCGGCGCTCGACAGAAGCTGATCGGCGCTGGTGCCGTCCTTGGGCGACATCGCTATGCCGATGCTCGTGTTCACGAACACGGATTGCCCAGCCAGCTCGATGGGAGATTGCAGGCTTGCAAAGACCCGATCGGCCGTCTGCTCGATCAGACGCGGGTCGGCGCAATCCGGCAAAAGGATCGCAAACTCGTCACCACCGAAGCGCGCCACGAAACCGACATCCCCTGCCGCATCGTTCAGGCGCTGCGCCACGCTGGCGAGAAGTTCGTCACCGACGGAGTGGCCAAGGCTGTCGTTGACGTGCTTGAAACCGTCCAGGTCCAGCATCAGCAAGACGCATGCACCCGCCTTGATCGTGTCCGCCAGATGCGCCTGAAGGGCATTGCGGTTTGGAAGCGACGTCAAGGTGTCGCAATGGGCCAGATGCTCGAGCCGCCGGCGCGCCCGCTGCCTGTCGGTCACGTCACGGATGAGCGCGCCGAACATCGGCTTGCCCGCCTCGAACCACATCGACAGGGAAAGATCGACGGGAAATTCATAGCCATCGGCGTGCCAGGCAAACATCTCTACCGCTTGTCCGGCGAGACGCGCCTTACCGGTCTTTACCGCCCTGGCCAGCCCGGCATCATGCGCCGCCCGATGCCGCTCCGGCATGATGATCGAAAGCGGCATCCCTACTGCCTGATCGACGCTGTACCCGAACAGCATCTCTGCAGCGCTATTCCACGAGATAATCAGATTATCCTGTCCTGCACAGATCGCAGCGGTCGCAGAGTTGGCGAGCATTTGCTCGTACCGATCCCGCACCCGGTGGGAATCGATTCTCTCCTTGTCCATCCAAAAGCTCCCCCCGGCCTTTCGTATCGATCCCAATATTAATCCTAATACAACAAGAAGCAAAAAATGAATTTTGAACACAGAATGACGGCTTCGTCACCGCACGCCGAAGCATGGCACGGCCAAGGCGCGAGAAAGCCCTCGTGGCCGCCAGAAGCGCCATGAAAACGGACGACCGACAGGAGATAGCTGGCCGATCGCGCTGAACATTATCGACCAGGATTTTAGGGCCACCACCCCCGACAAGAAGCGAGGCGTGGGCATCTCGTACATCCTGACGCGGAAAGCCGGTGGAGGGTGGCTCTATCCAGCGGTGGTCATCGACCTATTTTCCCGCCATGTCGTCGGCTGGACCGGCAGCGACCGGCTGCAACGCGATCTGGCGCCCGCCCCCTCGCCCTATCCCCGACGCGGGGTCAGCAGCCATACTTTCGGTCCGCCGGTGGGTTTCGCGGTGCCGTCGATCCGTACCGCGCGGATCAGGCGGACGGGGCGCAGGATCATCTGCCCCTTCATCGAATCGAAGCCGCCGCCCGATGGCTCGGCGAGGATGCGTTTCACCACCTCCATGCCGCCAACGACATGGCCGAACGCGGCATAGCCCTTGTAACCGGGCCGGGCGTCCATCTGGGGCGTCGGCCCTACGGTCAGCACGAAATTGCCACCGGCCGAGGCGGGATCATCGCCCCGTGCCATCGAGATCGTCGCATCCAGATGGCGGATGCCGGTCTTGCTGGTCGACTCGAACGGGAAGGAGGGCAGGATGCGCTTGGCATCGGTGCGGATGCCGGCCTGCACGAACCCCTTGGTCGGATCGACCTTGCCGCGCGCGGCGCGGTAGAAGCTGGTATCGTCGAACCGGCCATCATCGACATAAGCCATGAAGTTCGCGGTCGTCTTCGGCGCCCGGCGCGCGTCGAGCGCCAGCATGATCGCCCCGCGCGACGTATCCAGCCGCACCCGCACGATGCCGGGCTTTGCACCCGGCGCCTGCGCGGTGGCGGGGGTGACCGCGGCGATGGCAACGATCGCGAGGGCCGAGCGGAAAAGAAATCTGTTCATCATCGTTCTACCTCCCCGGCGAAGGCCGGGGTCCAGCTGGAATGGCGGCCGTTGGTCCATCACGAACGTCCGTCCAACTGGACCCCGGCCTTCGCCAGGGAGGTAGCCATGGTCGGCGGCAGGGACAATTGACTTATCGTCGCCGATACGGCCGCCCTGCCTCCCCCCTCAGCGTGCGATCCCGCCCGCCGCCAGCACCGCCAGCGTTACCAGTTCGCTCGCAGTCGAGGTCATCGGCGCGATCTGCACCGGCTTTTCCATGCCGATCAGCATCGGGCCGATCATGTCGTCGCCGCCCAGTTCGCGCAGCAGCTTGGCGGAGATGTTGGCGGATTGCAGGCCGGGCATGATCAGGATGTTGGCCGGACCGGACAGCCGCGCGAACGGGAAGTTCTTCAGCTGCTTCGGGTTCAGCGCCACGTCGGGTGCCATCTCGCCTTCATATTCGAAGCTGACCTGCCGGCCGTCGAGCACCTTCACGCCGTCACGGATATTGTCGAGCCACTGGCCGTCCGGATTGCCGAAGGTGGAATAGCTGAGGAACGCGACGCGCGGCTCATGCCCCATCCGCCGCGCGACCTGCGCGGTCTGTTCGGCGATATCGGCCAGTTCCTCGCCGGTCGGCCGCTCGTTGATCGTGGTGTCGGCCATGAACACGGTGTGGCTCTGCCCGACGAGCAGGTGGATGCCGAACGGCACCTTGCCCGCCATTGGGTCGATCACCCGCCGCACGTCCTTGAACGTCTTGGCATAGGTGCGGGTGATGCCGGTGATCATCGCATCGGCATGGCCAAGCTGGAGCAGGATGGAGCCGAAGGTGTTGCGGTCCTGATTGACCATCCGCTCGATATCGCGGCGCAGGTAACCGCGACGTTGCAGCCGCTGGTACAAGAACTCCACCATCTGCGGCACCAGCGTCGAGGTGCGGCTGTTATGCACCTCGTAATCGTCGGGATTGGTCACGCCCAGCGCGCGGAGCCGATCGTGGACGTCGTCGCGGCCGACCAGCACGGGGACGCCGTAGCCACCCTCCTTGAACGCGATCGCGGCGCGCAGCACCACTTCCTCCTCGCCCTCGGCGAACAGCACGCGCTTGGGATGCGCCTTGGCGCCTTCATAGGCAAGCGTCAGCACCGAGGTGGTCGGGTTCAGCCGTTCGCGCAGCGACTGGCGATAGGCGGCCATGTCGATGATCGGCTTGGTCGCAACGCCGGAATCCATCGCCGCCTTGGCGACGGCGGAGGGCACGATCTCCATCAGCCGCGGATCGAACGGCGACGGGATGATGTATTCCGGGCCGAAGCTGTGCTGCACGCCGTAAGCGACCGCGACCTCGTCGGGCACGCGCTGCCGCGCCAGTTCGGCGATGGCGTTGGCGGCGGCGATCTTCATCTGGTCGTTGATGCCGGTCGCCCGCACGTCGAGCGCGCCGCGGAAGATGAAGGGAAAGCAGATCACGTTGTTGACCTGGTTCGGATAATCCGACCGACCGGTGGCGACGATCGCATCGGGGCGCGCCGCCTTGGCCAGTTCGGGGCGGATTTCCGGTTCCGGGTTGGCCATCGCGAAGATGATCGGCGACGGCGCCATGTCCTTCACCATCTCCGGCTTCAGCGCGCCCGCCGCCGACAGGCCAAGGAACATGTCCGCCCCCTCCAGCGCCTCGGTCAGGGTGCGGCGGTCGGTGGCGGCGGCATGGGCCGACTGCCACTGGTTGATGTCGTCGCGGCCCTGATAGATCACGCCCTCGCGGTCGCACATCAGCACGTTGTCGTGGCGCACGCCCATCGCCTTGATCAGTTCGGTGCAGGCGATCGCCGCCGCGCCCGCGCCGTTCACCACCACCTTCACGTCCTTCAGGTGACGGCCGGTCAGCATGCATGCGTTGATGAGGCCCGCGGCGCAGATGATCGCGGTGCCGTGCTGGTCGTCATGGAAGACGGGGATGTTCATCCGCTCGCGCAGCGTCTGCTCGATGATGAAGCATTCGGGAGCCTTGATGTCCTCAAGGTTGATGCCGCCGAACGTCGGCTCCATCAGCTCGACCGCGTCGATGAAGCGGTTCACGTCCTCCGTCTTCAGTTCGATATCGATCGAATCGACGTCAGCGAAGCGCTTGAACAGCACCGCCTTGCCCTCCATCACCGGCTTCGCGGCCAGCGCGCCGAGATTGCCCATACCGAGGATCGCGGTGCCATTGGAGATCACCGCGACCAGATTGCCCTTGGCGGTGTAATCATAGGCGGTCGTGGGATCGTCGGCGATCGCCTGCACCGGTACCGCGACGCCGGGGGAATAGGCGAGTGCCAGATCGCGCTGCGTCGCCATCGGCTTGGATGCGATGATCTCGATCTTGCCAGGCCGCCCCTCCGAATGGAACAGCAGCGCCTCGCGCTCGGAGAACTGGACGTTGACGGCTTCGGACATGAAGGGCTCTCCCGCGGGTTTTGCGACCGTACTAGGCCCAGCGTCCGCCCAAGGGAACGCCAGAATTCGACCGATATACGGCGGAATTCCGGCCACCCGTCGCTTTACTGCTGCTCGCAAGCCCCATCATGTGCAGGAATCGGCACATCGCGTGAGCGGGTTGATACCGTCAGAAAATAGATTCCGGATCACGCGCGACGATCATGGCCGGGGTTTCCAAGCCGGCAGGCGCGGGCATATAGTCGACACGATGAAGCATGAGCCGGGCATCTTCGACGAGCGCGACAACGAGGCGGGGGCGGCATCGCTGGCCCACGCCCGCGCCGATGTCGCCGCTGGCCGGGTCCACGATCAGGCGATCACCGGCGAATGGCTTGCGGCGCGGCGCGGTGGGGTCCAGACGACCACAATCAGCTATTCATCGTCTTTGCTAGCGTAGCGAAGCAACCCGGAGCGTCAGGTGCGTGGCCACTGGATTGCCGCGTCGCGTCGCTCCTCGCAATGACGGATCATGGTGATGTCCCCCCCCACCCCGATGATGGCCCAGTACCTCGCGCTGAAGGCGGAGGCTCAGGATTGCCTGCTGTTCTATCGCATGGGCGATTTCTTCGAACTGTTCTTCGAGGATGCGCGCGTCGCCGCCGCCGTGCTCGACATCGCGCTGACCGCGCGCGGCGAGCATGAGGGGGAGCGGATTCCAATGTGTGGCGTCCCCGTCCACGCCGCCACCGCCTATCTGCAACGCCTGATCAAGGCGGGGCACCGCGTCGCCATCGCAGAGCAAACCGAAAGCCCGGAGGCGGCGCGCAAGGCGCGCGGCAGCAAGGCGCTGGTCAACCGCGCGATCGTCCGCGTCGTCACCGCCGGCACGCTGACCGAGGAGGCGCTGCTGGATGCACGCACCGACAACTGGTGCGTCGCGATCGGCGAGGCGGGGGGCGACGTGGCGCTGGCCGCCGCCGACGTATCGACCGGGCGGTTCCAGGTGATCCTGCTCGACCCCGCAGCGTTGCCTGCCGAGCTGGCGCGGCTGGCCCCGGCGGAAGTCGTGGCGTCGGAGGCGGGGGACACCGCCGATCTCGCCACCACCACCCGGCCGAAGACGGATTTCGACAGCGGCGCGGGCGAGGCCCGGCTGAAACGCCTGTTCGGGGTCGCGACGCTGGACGGGTTCGGCCAGTTCGGGCGGGCGGAATTGGCGGCGGCGGGTGGCCTGGTGGCCTATCTCGATCATACCGCCCGGGGGGCGCTGCCGTTCCTGCGCCCGCCGGTGCTGCACCGCGCCGCGACGACGATGGCGATCGACGCCGCGACCCGCGAAAGCCTGGAGCTGACGCAGACCACGCAGGGGCAGCGGCGCGGCAGTCTACTCGATGCTGTCGACCGGACGGTGACGGGCGCGGGCGCGCGGGCGCTGGCGGCGGATATCGGTGCGCCGCTGATGGACCGGGCGGCGATCGACGCGCGGCTCGATCTGGTCGGCTGGTTCCACGACGATGCCGCGTTGCGCGAACGGGTGCGCGCGGCGCTGCGCGCGCTGCCCGATATCGGCCGGGCGCTGGGGCGGCTGGTCGCGGGGCGCGGCGGTCCGCGCGATCTGGGTCAGTTGCGTGACGGGCTGGACGCGGCATGGGCGCTGGGCGAGCGGATCGCGGTGCCCGGCGCCCCGCCGCTGCTGGATCAGCTGGCGCCGCAGTTGCGCGGGCATGGCGGCCTGATCGACCTGCTCCGGCGCGCGCTCGTCCCCTCGCCGCCGATCGAGGCGGGCGATGGCGGCTATATCGCGGCAGGGTACGACGTCGCGCTCGACGACCTGCGCGATGCCGGTGCCGGCGGCCGCCGCACGATCGCCGCGCTGGAGGCGGAGTTCCGCCAGCAGACCGGCGTCACCGCGTTGAAGATCCGCCACAACAACGTGCTCGGCTATCATGTCGAGGTGCCGGCCCGGGCCGCCGATGCGCTGATGAAGCCTGACAGCGGCTTTACCCATCGCCAGACGTTGGCCGGCGTCGTCCGCTTCAACACCCCCGCACTGCACGAGGTCGCGACCAAGGTGGCGCAGTCGGGTGCGCACGCGCTGGCGGCGGAAGCGGCGCATCTGGAGGACCTGACGGCGCAGGCGCTGGCGGTGCGCGAGGGCATAGCCGCCACCGCCGACGCGCTTGCCCGGCTGGACGTGGCGGCGGGCCTTGCCGAACGCGCCGCCGAGGGCGGCTGGGCGCGGCCGGTACTGGTCGAGGATCGCTGCTTCGCGATCGAGGGCGGCCGCCATCCGGTGGTCGAGGCGGCGGTGGCGCGCAGCGGCGGCCGCTTCGTCGCCAATGACTGCCGTCTGTCGGAAAGCTCCCGACTGTGGCTGGTGACGGGGCCGAACATGGGCGGCAAATCCACCTTTTTGCGCCAGAACGCGTGCATCGCGGTGCTGGCACAGGCGGGCAGCTATGTGCCCGCCACCGCCGCCACACTGGGGCTGGTCGACCGGTTGTTCAGCCGCGTCGGCGCATCGGACAATCTGGCGAGGGGCCGCTCCACCTTCATGGTCGAGATGGTGGAGACCGCCGCGATCCTGGCACAGGCGACGCCGCGCAGCTTCGTGATCCTCGACGAGGTCGGACGCGGCACCAGCACCTATGACGGGCTGGCGATCGCCTGGGCGGTAGTGGAGGCGATCCACGAGGACAATCGCTGCCGCTGCCTGTTCGCGACGCATTACCACGAACTGACGCGGCTGGCCGAACGGTGCGACGCGCTGACGCTCCATCACGTCCGCGCACGCGAGTGGAAGGGCGATCTGGTGCTGCTCCACGAACTGGCCGATGGCCCCGCCGACCGCAGCTACGGTCTCGCCGTCGCCCGTCTCGCCGGCATGGCGCCGCAGACGGTGGCGCGCGCCAAGGCGGTGCTGGCCAAGCTGGAGGCGGGCCGCGCAAAAACTGGCGGACTAGCGGCGGGACTGGACGATCTGCCCCTGTTCGCCGCCGCACAGGCCGCCGAGGAACAGCAATGCGACGCGATCCGCGCCGAGGTGGAGGCGATCGACGTCGACGCCCTCACCCCGCGCGAGGCGCTGGACACGCTGTACCGGCTGAAGGCACTGGCACGCGAAGGATAGGATCAGCCGCCATGCCTCACCCCGACTTTCGCCTCGCCCCCGCGCTCAATCGCGCTGCGATCCGCGACGCCTATTGCCGGGACGGACGGGTGCGGGTGCGCGGTTTCCTGGCGAACGACGGCGCGGCGATCCTGCACCGGTGGCTGCGCGACCGGGAGGAATGGCGGCAGATCCTGAACAGCGGCGACAAGGTCTATGAACTCGACCGCGCCACGCGCGACGGCATGACCGGGGAACAGCGGGCGAATCTGGACGATGCGGTGATGGCGGGGGTCCGTGCCGGGTTCCAGTATCGCTACGAATCGATCCGCGTACCCGATGGGGGCACGGCGCGGGCGGCGACCGACGGCCCGCTGGCTGCCTTCGCCACCTGGCTGTCGGGCGCGGAGGCACTGGATTTCCTGCGCGACGTGACCGGCCATGCCGACACCGTCTTCACCGATGCGCAGGCGACCGCCTATGCTCCCGGCGATCTGCTGACCGCGCATGACGATGCCGTGCCGGGCAAGGATCGCCGCGCCGCCTATGTCCTCGGGCTCAATCCCGAATGGCGGACGGAATGGGGCGGGTTGCTGCTGTTCCACGACGACGTGGACCGGGTGGCCGGCATGGTGCCCGCGTTCAACACGCTGGACCTTTTGTCGGTGCCGCAGGCGCACAGCGTGTCGATGGTAACGCGGGCTGCACCATCCCGGCGTTATTCCATCACCGGCTGGCTGCGTGCACAACACCAGCCCGATTGACGACCACCCGCATCCGGCAAGGCGCACAGGCATGGCATCGCGTTTCGAACACCTCCCCCATCGCCGCGCGATCGTCGACCGGCGCGCGCTGGCTGAGACCATCGCGGCGCTGCCGGAGGACGGCCTGCGCAACCGCGCGGTCGCGCTGCTGAAGGAGGCGCTGGCCACCGGGCGGACGGAGATCGCCCGGCGGCTGGCGGAACGGCCGACACGCGGGCTGGAGATCGCGGCGGCACAGGCGTATCTGATCGACCGGCTGGTCGTGATCCTGTTCGACCTCGCCACCACCCGCCTGCATCCGGAAGGCGAGCCGATCGCGCTGCTGGCGGTCGGCGGTTACGGCCGGGGCGAAATGGCGGCCCATTCCGATATCGACATCGGTTTCCTGACCCGTAATGCCCCCGCCCCCGCCACCGCGCAGGTGATCGAGACGATGCTGTACGCGCTGTGGGACCTGGGCCTGAAGGTGGGCCATAGCAGTCGATCGCTGGACGAAATGATCCGCCAGGCCAAAGCCGACGTCACCGTCCGCACCGCATTACTGGAAGCACGCTTCGTGACAGGCGACGCCACGCTGTACGACGATGCCGCGCGCCGCTTCAAGGCGGAGATCCAACGCGGTACCGAGCGGCAGTTCATCGCCGACAAGCTGGCCGAGCGCGACGCCCGCCACCGCCGGATGGGCGACACCCGCTACGTCGTCGAACCCAACGTCAAGGAGGGCAAGGGGTCGTTGCGCGATCTCCATGCGCTGTTCTGGATCGGCAAGTACATCTTCGACGTGCAGCGCGCACGCCAGCTGGTCGATGTCGGGTTGTTCACGCCGCAGGAATATCGCGGTTTCCACCGCGCCGACGATTTCCTGTGGGCGGTCCGGTGCCACCTCCACGTCATCACGGGCCGGGCCGAGGACCGACTGACCTTCGACGTGCAGCGCGAGGTGGCGGCGCGGATGCGGTTCCACGACCGCAACGACAAGCCGGCGGTCGAACGCTTCATGCAATTCTACTTCCTGCAGGCGCGTACCGTCGGCACGCTGACCGGCGTGTTCCTGGCACATCTGGACGAACGCTTCGCCTCGCGCGGGCGGCGGTTCGGGCTGCCGCACCTGCGCCGCTCGCCGAAACGGCTGAACGGCTTCGTGCTGGATCGCGGCCGCCTCGCCCTGCCCGACGACGGCTTCTTTCGCGACGATCCGATCCGGCTGCTCGAAATCTTCGCGCTCGCCGATGCGCACCGGCTGGAAATCCATCCGCTGGCGATGCGCGCCGCGTCGCGCGATGCCAAGCTGATCGACGAATATCGCCAGCACCCCCGCGCCAACGCCCTGTTTCTGGAAGTGCTGACCAGCCCCGGCGATCCCGAACTGGTGCTGCGCTGGATGAACGAGGCGGGGGTGATGGGCCGCTTCATCCCCGATTTTGGCCGGGTCGTGGCGATGATGCAGTTCGACATGTACCACCACTTCACCGTCGACGAGCATACGATCCAGGCGATCGGTCTGCTCGCCCGGATCGAGGCGGGGACGCTGGCGGAGGATCACCCGCTGGCCTCGGCGATCTTCGACCAGATCGTGTCCCGCCGGGTGCTGCGCGTCGCGGTGCTGCTGCACGACATCGCCAAGGGGCGCGGCGGCGATCATTCGATCCTCGGCGCGGAGGTGGCATTGCGCCTGTGCCCGCGGTTCGGCCTGACCCCGGCGGAAACGGAGACGGTGTCGTGGCTTGTCCGCCATCACCTGCTGATGTCGGACACCGCGTTCAAGCGCGACCTGTCCGACTTCAAGACCATCCTCGATTTCGCCGGCACCATTGCCAGTCCGGAACGGCTGCGCCTGCTGCTGGTGCTGACCATCGTCGATATCCGCGCGGTAGGGCCGGGCACGTGGAACAGCTGGAAACGCCAGTTGCTGGCCACGCTGTTCGAATCCGCGGAAGAGGTACTGCGTCTCGGCCACAAGCAGCGCGGCCGGGCGGAGCGGATCGCGGCGCGACAGGCACGGCTGGCCACCACGCTTGGCTGGGACGAGGAACGCTTCGCGGCCTTTGTCCGCCGCCTGCCCGAACCCTATTGGATCGCGGAGCCGGACGATGTGCTGGAACACAATGCCCGGCTGATGGCGGCGGCGGGCGATGCGCCGCTGTCGATCGACGCACAGGTGTACGAGGAGCGCGGCGCGACGCTGGTCACGATCTATGCCGCCGACCATCCCGGCCTGTTCTATCGTATCGCCGGAGCGATCCATGTCGCGGGCGGCAACATCATCGATGCGCGCATCCACACCACGCGCGACGGCATGGCGATCGACAATTTCCTGGTGCAGGACCCGTTCGGGCGCCCGTTCGACGACAGCACGCAACTGGCCCGGCTGCGCGTCGCGATCGAGGATGCGCTGGCCAATCGCGGCAAGCTGAACGACCGGCTGGTCGCCAAGCCATCGGCGCGGACGCGCGCGGATGCCTTCACGATCCAGCCCAACGCCCTTATCAACAACGAGGCGTCGAACCGCTTCACCGTGATCGAGGTCAACGCCCGCGACCGGCCGGCGTTGCTCAACCAGCTGGCGCAGGCACTGTTCCAGTCGAAGGTGACCATCCATTCCGCCCATGTCGCCACGTACGGCGAGCGCGCGGTCGACACCTTCTACGTCACCGACCTGACCGGCGACCGGCTGACCGGCGCGACCCGGATCAAGGCGCTGGAGAAACGGCTACTCGTCGCCGCAGCGGGCGATGCGATGGACATGGCAGCGTGACGTGAAGCCCCTCCCCCGTCCGGGGGAGGGAGCGATGCGTTTCCTCAGAACCGCGAGCGCAGCGTCACGCCGTAAGTGCGCGGTTCGGCGAGGAAGGCCGAGTAGAGCGCGTTGGAGGTGCTGCCGAACGCCTGCGTGTTCGCGATCGAGCCGGCACCCTGGAACGGGGTGTTGAACGCCACCTGGATGTAATCCTGATTGAGCAGGTTCTGCGCCCAGAACTCGATCGCCCAGCGCTGGTCGGCCCCGCGCAGGCCGATGCGCGCATTGACCAGCGCGAACCCGTCCTGCTTCTTTTCCGGTGCCAGATCGGACCCGGTGTTGTAGTCGGAGCTCAGCCGGCTATCGACGTAGAACAGCGCCGACAGGCCGTTGCTGCCAATATCCGGCGTCCATGCCAGCGAGGTGGTGACGACGTTCTTCGGCGCATTCGACATCTGGCGGCCGGGCAGCAGGAACAACGCGGGATCGATCGCCTCACCCGCCGAACTGCCGACCAGATTGTTGCGGAAATGCGTGTCGGCATAGGTGTAGCCGGCGCTGAAGGTCAGGTCGCGGATGGGGTTCATCGTCGCTTCCAGTTCGACGCCCTGCGAGATCACACCGGCACGGTCGGCCCGGCCCGGGCAAGCGCCGGTGCCGGGCACGGCGGGGGCGTTGTCACGATCCGCGCCACCCAGATTGTCCTTGCACGACTGGATGTTCTGCACGACGAACACCGATCCGTTAAAGGTGTTCAGCTGGAAATCGGTGAATTCCTGCCGGAACGCCGCGACGTTCAGGCTGAAATGGCCGCGGATATTGTACTTCGCGCCGATTTCGTAGGCGTTGACCTTCTCGGCATCGAAGCGAAGCCCGGGCGCATCGGCGTTGGTGCGGGCGGCGAACACGCCGTTCGGCCCGCCCAGATCGGAACGGTCGAGATTGTAGCCGCCTGCCTTGTACCCCTTGGCATAGGAGGCATAGGTCATTAGCCGCGGTGTCGGCTTCCACGAGATCACGCCGGTGCCGGTGAACTCGCCATCGTCGAACCCGTCGTCGAGGTTCAGCGCGTTCAGGCCGGTCGACGAATTGCCGGTGCAGCTGAGCGTGACGATCGCGGCGAGATACTGCCGCGCCGCCGCCGGCACCGCCTGATTGGCGATCAGGGGTGACAATATGTTCTGCTGCTGCGGACAGATCGTGTTGTTGTTGTTGAAATTGGCGCGGAAGTCCTTGCTTTCATGGGTGTAGCGCAGGCCCAGCGTCACCGAGAGCGTATCGGTGATGTTCAGGATGTTGTGCGTGAAGAAGGCGTAGTTCTCGCTGTCCTGCCGATAGACCGACCGCTGGTCACCCAGATTGTTCAGCTGCGACAACCGGTCCAGCCCGCCCAGCACGGTGCCCGCCAGCGTGCCGAAATTCGATCCCAGCGCCTGCCGTGCGGTCGCACCGCCCAGCGCGGCGATCGGCGTCGTGCCGAGACAGCCGGGGTTGTTCTGGTTCTGGAGGAACGCAGCCGGGTTGGCCGTCGCGACCAGCCGGCAAGCCGCGAATGCGCCGTAATTGGCACCGAACACGACGTTGTCGACCAGCTTCAGCTTCTCCCGCGAGTAGAAGCCGCCGACCAGCCAGTCGAGCTTGCCCTCGAACAGCGAGCCGTTGAGCCGCACTTCCTGCGTAAAGGTCTTGAACTGGCGATAGGCATTGCCGTCCGCCGCGCGGTGGGTGAGGTCGACATTGGTATAGTCGACATCGCCGGCATTACCCGCCTTGTACTGGCGATAGGCGGTGATCGAGGTCAGCGTGGCGCCGCCCAGATCCCAGTCGATCTGGCCCGACCCGCCATAATCCTCGGTCTTGTTGCGATAGGTCTGGCCCGGCGTCACCGCCACCTGCCGGTTGAACGGATCGGGGAAGGTGCCCGCCAGCGGGAAGGCCGCGCCCTGCCGGCGCAGGATGTCGACGATGCGATTGCTGGTGTTGTACTGGATCGCGCCGGTGGTGTTCACCGTGCTGCCATTGGTGTTGTTGGTGACGACGGTACCGGCGGGCACCTGTGTTTCCTGCTGCCCGTAATAGACCGCGCCGCAGCAGCTTTCGTTCCGGTGGGTATAGTCGCCGATCAGGCGGACGCTGATCGCGTCGCTCGGCTTGAACAGCAACTGGCCACGAACGAAATAGCGGTCGCGATCGTTGACGCGCGATTCGCTGCCATTCGCGGCGGTGACGTTGCGGTAGAAACCGTCGCGCTTGTTATAGACGCCATCGACCCGGAAGGCGAGCGTATCGCCGATCAACGGCCCGGTCAGCCCGCCGACGAAGCGGTAATTGTCGTAATTGCCATAGGTCGCCTCCGCGATGCCGCCGAATTTGAATTCGGGCGCGCGGGTGACGATGTTGATGAGGCCGGCGGAGGCGTTGCGCCCGAACAACGTACCCTGCGGCCCGCGCAGCACCTCGACCCGTTCGATCTCGCCCAGTTCATTCAGGCCGACGCCGGTGCGGCTGCGATAGACGCCGTCGATGAACACCGCGACCGAGCTTTCCAGGCCGGGATTGTCGCCGACCGTGCCGATGCCGCGGATGCGGGCGGAGGCATTGGCTTCCGATCCCGTCGACGAGATGAGCAACGATGGCGCGAGCTGGTTGAGCGAGCGGATATCGTTGGCGCCGGTATTCTGGAGCGATTCCTGCGTCACCGCGCTGACGGCGATCGGCACGTCGGACAGCGGGCTGGCGCGGCGGGTGGCGGTGACGATGATGTCGCCGACGCTGGCGGCGGCGTTATCGTCGCTGGTGTCGGGCCCGGCATTGGCACTGCCGGACTGGACCGCCCCATTGGCGGTGGCGGCGCTGGGCACCTGCCGCGCCGCGCCGTTGGTGGGAACAGGCTCCTGCGCCCATGCCGGGGCGGCAAGCGCCACCGTGGCGGCGGCAGACAGCAGGTACGCGGTCGCACGCTTCATCGCATCTCTCTCCTGGTCGACTTTTTCGAACTTATGGTTTGATCGTTTTGTAAGGAGAGAAAAGAGGGCGCGTCAATGTTTTTGAATGTCGCCCCTGCTGGGCATCCCGTTTCGGGCGGGCGGTGTCGCTGCCGGGCAACATCGTGCGCTGCAGCAATCGGGGTGCAATCGATGATGCCATTTGGATGGTCGACAGGCGGCCAGAAAGCCCGTCATGGCGGCACGGTCTCGTGTTCATCGGCCCCGAAACGAAACGGGGCGACCGTTGCCGGCCGCCCCTGTTCACGCATCGATCAAATGAATCGGCAGGCTTATTTGGGCGACAGCACCATCAGCATCTGCCGGCCTTCCATGCGCGGATAGGCTTCGACCTTCGCGACTTCGGCCGTGTCCTGCGCCACGCGCTGGAGCACCGCCATGCCAAGCTGGCCATGGCTCAGCTCGCGGCCGCGGAAGCGCAACGTCAGCTTGACCTTGTCGCCCTCGCCGATGAACTCATGCACCTTCTTCATCTTGGTGTCATAGTCATGGTCGTCGATGTTCGGACGCATCTTGATCTCCTTGATCTCCTGCGTCTTCTGCGACTTGCGGGCGAGGTTCGCCTTTTTCTGTGCTTCGTACTTGTACTTGCCGACGTCGAGGAACTTGGCGACGGGCGGATCGGCATTGGGCGACACTTCAACCAGATCGAGGCCGAGTTCCTGCGCCTGCGCCTGCGCCTCACGCGTGTACATCACGCCAAGATTCTCACCCTCATGGTCGATCACGCGAACCTTGGGGCTGACAATCCATTCGTTGAAACGAGGACCGTTCATTGGCGGCGCCTGGTTGGGTCGGCGCATCATGGGAGGACGTATGGGGTAAACTCCTGTGGCAACTGCCTGCATAATATAAGGCATCGGCGGTGCTTTGGGAAGATGCCGTTCCACCCCCCGCGCATTGGCCCGTTGCATCGCCCCCCGCCTTCGGCAAGATAGGCGCGGCTTATCGGGAGGAATGGATGCGCGGACGGGTACTTGGCGTGGATGCACGCACCGGCGACGGACTGGTCGCGGGTGACGACGGCCGCCGTTACACCTTCCAGCCCGCCGACTGGGCCAGTCGTGGCGAGCCGGCGATCGGGATCGAGGTGGATTTCGATGCCGACGACCGTCGCGCGCTTAGTATCTATCCGATTCCCGTCGCCACGCCGCCGGTCGCGGCGCAACCCGCGTCACCGCTGCGGAACGACCGCAACAAATATGTCGCCGCCGTCATCGCCTTCCTGCTGGGGTCGTTGGGCATCCATCGCTTCTATCTGGGGCGGACCGGATCGGGCATCGCGATGCTGGTGCTGACCTGCACCGTCGTCGGGCTGCTGATCACCGGGCCATGGGCGTTCATCGACATGATCCGGTACCTCATCATGTCGGACGAGGAGTTCGCGGCGCGGTATCGGCGGGATTAGAGCAGGAAAATATCAGCCTAATCCATCCCGCTCCACTTACGTCATTGCGAGCGTAGCGAAGCCATCCAGGGCGTCACTCACCGGGCACCGGTTTGCTTCGCTACGCTCGCAATGACGATCAGTGGTTCATCAACCTCACGCTGCGTAAAGGCGTCTCCTCACCGCAGGTCGGGCGCCAGCGCCTCTCCCGCCAGCATCGCGGCGACTTCGTCCAGCGACAGCATGGTCTGGCCCTGGCTGCCCAGTCGGCGCAGCGCGACCGTGCCTTCCTCCGCCTCGCGCTTGCCGACCACCAGCAGGTTGGGCACCTTGGCCAGCGAGTGTTCGCGCACCTTGTAGTTGATCTTCTCGTTGCGCAGGTCCGTCTCCACCCGCAGCCCGGCCTTGCGCATTGTCGCGGCCACCTGTTCCGCATAACCGTCCGCGTCCGACACGATCGTCGCCACCACCGCCTGAACCGGCGCCAGCCAGAGCGGAAAACGGCCGGCATGATGCTCAATCAGGATGCCGAGGAAACGTTCGAACGTCCCTAGAATCGCACGGTGCAGCATCACCGGGCGGTGGCGGTTGCCATCCTCGCCCACATAGCTGGCGTCGAGCCGATCGGGCAGTACCCGGTCGGACTGGATGGTACCGACCTGCCACGTCCGCCCGATCGCGTCGGTCAGGTGAAATTCCAGCTTGGGGGCATAGAACGCACCCTCACCCGGCAGTTCCTCGAACTTCGCCTTGATCGCGTCGGACAGCGTCGACTGCTGTACCGCCTCGCGCAGTTCCGCCTCGGCCACGTCCCACATCGCGTCGGAACCGAACCGTTTTTCCGGGCGCAGCGCCAGCTTCACCGCATAATCCTCGAAGCCGAGGTCCTTGTACACGCTGTCGAGCAGTTCGCAGAACTTGCGCACCTCCTCGACCAATTGGTCCTCGCGCACGAAGATATGCGCATCGTCCTGTGTGAACTGGCGGACGCGCATGATGCCGTGCAACGCGCCGTGCGGCTCGTTGCGGTGGCAGCAGCCGAATTCGGCCATGCGGATCGGCAGGTCGCGATACGACTTGATCCCCTGCTTGAAGACCAGGACGTGCGCCGGGCAGTTCATCGGCTTCAGCGCCATCAGGTCGCCCTCGCCCGACAAGACCGCGCCTTCGTCCTCGGTATTGGGCACCTCGTCGGGCACCACGAACATGTTTTCGCGATACTTGCCCCAGTGACCCGACTGTTCCCATTGGCGCGCGTCCATCAACTGCGGGGTCTTCACCTCGTCGTAATCGGCGGCGTCGAGGCGGCGGCGCATATACGCCTCCAGCTGCCGCCACAGGATGAAGCCCTTGGGATGCCAGAATACCGAGCCCTGTGCCTCCGACTGCAGATGGAACAGGTCCATCTCCTGCCCGATCTTGCGGTGGTCGCGCTTGGCGGCCTCCTCCAGCCGGAACAGGTGCTGGTCGAGCTGCTTCTTGTTGAGCCAGCCGGTGCCATAGACGCGGGACAGCATCGCGTTCTTCTGGTCGCCGCGCCAGTACGCGCCCGATACCCGCGTCAGCTTAAACGCCTGCGGGTCCAGCTTGCCGGTCGATACCATGTGCGGCCCCCGGCACATGTCGAGCCACCGGCCCTGTCGATAGATCGTCAGTTCCTCGCCATCGGGCAGTTCGGCGGCCCATTCGGCCTTGAACGTCTCGCCCTGCCGCTGCCATGTCTCGATCAGTTGCTCGCGCGACCACACCTCGCGCACGAACGGCTCGTTGCGGGCGATGATGCGGCGCATCTCCGCCTCGATCGCAGGCAGGTCCTCGTCGGTGAACGGCCGGTCTTTCGGCGCGAAGTCGTAATAGAAGCCGTCGTCGGTGGCGGGGCCGAAGGTGATCTGGGTGCCGGGGAACAGGTGCTGCACCGCCTCCGCCATCACATGCGCGAAATCGTGGCGCGCCAGTTCCAGCGCGTCCTTCTCGTCCTTCGCGGTCACCAGCGCGAGGTGCGTATCGCCGTCGAACGGGCGCGACAGATCGCGCACCTCGCCATCGATGCGCGCGGCGATCGCCGCCTTGGCAAGGCCGGGGCCGATCGCGGCGGCCACGTCCGCGGGGGTGGTTCCGGGCGCAACCTCGCGGACGGAACCGTCGGGCAGCGTGATGCGGAACATGGCAGACATGGGAAGAACTCACTCGGTCAGGGATGTGGCGGCTTATGCCGCTGCGCCACCCATATAGGCAAGCGGCACGGAATTCACCCGCTTCGACGTGCTCCCGCCGCCCGCGCCAGCCCGGCGAACCAGCGATCGGTCGCCGTGACGTCGCGGTCCCCCACCCGCCACGCCGCGATCAGCACGGGCGCCCCCGCCGGCGGCAGCAGCACGCCGACGTCGCCCATCGCGTTCCGATCGGTCGCGGTGGGGCGATCGGTAGTGTAGGTACCGGTCTTGTGGCCGATCCGCCAGCCGGCCGGCAGCCCCGCCTTCAGCCGCGTCGCCCCGGTTTCGCAGGCGATCAGCCACGCCATCAGGTGCGCGCGCGACGCGGTGGTCAGGACCGGGCCGTAGAGCAGCCGGTCGAGCAGCCGCAGCATCGCCGTCGCGGTCGTCGTGTCGCGCGGATCGCCCGGCAGCACCCGGTTCAGCGCCGGCTCGATCCGGTCGAGCCGCGTGACCCGGTCGCCCTGCCCGCGCAGCCAGATGGTAAGGCCGGCGGGGCCGCCGATCCGGGACAGCAGCAGATTGGCCGCCGCATTGTCGCTTTGCGCCACCGCCGCCCGGCACAATTCGCCGACGGTCAACCGTCGGCCATCGGCAAGCGCGGCGCGGACGACCGGCGCATAATCGAGCAGATCGCCCGGCCCGAACGCCACGGCCCGGTCCAGCCCCTCGTGCCCGCGATCGACATGCCACAACAGGCAGGCGGCCAGCAGCCATTTGAACGTGGAGCACATCGGCACCCGCACGTCCGCCTGCGCACCCGTCATTCGCCCGGTCGCCTTGTCGAGGGTCGCCCAGGCCGCGATCACCGGCGGTGCGGCGACGACGGCACCCGTCCCGACGACGCTTGCCCCTATCCCGGCCAGCACCATGCGCCGATCCATCACGCGATCCCGAACGGCACGACCATGTTGGTCTGCGCATGGCCGATTGCCGCGCGCCCCAGATACGGCACCCCCATGTCGCGGCACCAGCGATCCATCATCGCCTCCAGCGTCTCGCCCCAGGGGGGATCGTTCGCCTGGATATCGTTCACGATGCCCAGCCGCACGCCGGCCAGCCCCTTCAGCTGCGTCGCGTTCGCGATCGTGAACAGCATCCGGTCGACATTATAGAGTGGTTCCGACACCTCCTCGATCATCAGCACATGATCGGTCAGGTCGGGCATCCACTGCGTGCCGACCAGCGCATTCAGGATCGCGAGGTTGAAGGCGGCGGCGGGTTGCCCATCCAGCGTCGGCTCCAGCCCCTGCCGGTCGCCGCGCAACAGCCAGCCCAGCGTCCGCGCCACCGTCTCGTCCCCGTGTCCGCGGTTGATGTCGGTCGCCATCGGGCCATGCACCGGCCGGCCGATCCGGCGCGCGTACAGCGCGGCGAGCAGGAACCCCATGTCCGAATAGCCGACATAGCTCTTGGCCCGCGCCGCCGGCCCCAGCCGGGGCATCACCGCCGCGAGGATGCGGTTGGAGCCATAGCCGCCGCGCGCGAACCACACCGCACCGACGCCCGGATCGTTCGCCACCTCCAGGAACGCCGCCGCACGCACCGCATCCGATCCGGCGAAATGCCCTTCGCTGGCGAAGCATTGCGGGTGGAACACCAGATCGACTTCGGGATAGGCGATCGCCGCGAACGCACCCGCGCGGGCGGCGACCACCGGGTCTATGGCCCGCGCCGGGGCCACCACTGCGATCTTCACGATATGTCCCCGGCTTGCCCTATGCTGGCGATGCCGATAGCCCGCCGCCATGGAGCATCGCAAATTCTTCTTCGTCGGCATCGGGGGATCGGGAATGATGCCACTGGCGATGATCGTCCGCGCGCGCGGCGGCGACGTCGCCGGCTCCGACCGCGGGCTGGATCAGGGCCGCACCGCCCCGAAGTTCGATGCACTCGCCGCGTTGGGCATCCACCTGTTCCCGCAGGACGGCAGCGGCGTGACGCCCGACCGCCTCGTCGTCGCCTCTGCCGCGGTGGAGGACAGCGTACCTGACATGGTTGCTGCCGCACAGGTGTGCGCGCCACGGATGAAGCGCCCGGCACTGCTGGCGACCCTGTTCAACGACGCGGCACTGCCGATCGGGATCGCGGGCACCAGCGGCAAATCCACCGTCACCGGCATGATCGGTCTGATCCTCCACGCCTGCGGCCGCGACCCGACGGTGATGAACGGGGCGGTGATGAAGGATTTCATCCGCCCCGACGCGCCCTTCGCCAGCGCGCTGGTCGGCGGCGGCGATCCGTTCGTCAGCGAGGTGGACGAAAGCGACGGGTCGATCGCGCTCTATCGTCCGCGTATCGCCGTGCTGAACAACGTGACGCTCGACCACAAGTCGCTGGACGAGCTGCGCGGCCTGTTCGGCGATTTCGCGCGCGCGGCCGACCGGGTGGTCGCGAATGCCGGCGATCCGGAAACCGCCGCGCTGCTCGCCACCCTGCCCAGCGAACGGCTGACGACCTTCGCGGTCGAAGGGAAAGCCGATCTGGTTGCGGAGAACCTGCGCCCCGAATCCCATGCGATCGGGTTCGACCTGATCGCGGGCGAGGCGCGCATCCCGGTGCGGCTGGCGGTACCCGGCCGCCACAACGTGTCCAACGCGCTCGCCGCGATCGGCGCGGCGGCGGCGGCGGGGGTGCCGCTGGCGCAGGCGGCACAGGCGGTTTCAGGCTTCACCGGCTTGCGTCGCCGCTTCGACCTGGTGGGCGAGGCGGGCGGCATCGCGGTGATCGACGATTTCGGGCACAATCCGGACAAGATCGCCGCGACGCTCGACACGCTGCACGACCAGCCCGGCCGGCTGCTCGTGCTGTTCCAGCCGCATGGTTACGGCCCGCTGAAGGTGATGGGGCGCGAACTGGCACAGACCTTCGTCGATCGCCTCGGCCCGGACGACGTGCTGACGATGCCCGACCCGGCCTATTTCGGCGGCACCGTGGAGCGCGACGTGGGCAGCGGGGATATCGTCGCGGCCGTCGTGGCGGGCGGTCGTATCGCCCATCACGATCCCGACCGTGCCGATGCCGCCGCCCGCCTCGTGGACCTGTCCCGGCCGGGGGACCGGATCGTCGTGATGGGCGCGCGCGACGATACGTTGAGCGCCTTGGCGGCGGATATGCTGGCGGCGATCGCGAGCCGCGGTTCCGCCGGGTAAGAATATTTCACTGGCGGTTTTAACCCCCTGTACCTGCTCCCATATGCGCGCCTCGCTTTCCCCCGAGGTAATTAATTCATGCCCACCCCCGCCAGCGGCTATGCCGCGCCATCCGCCGCCGCCCCGCTCGCTCCGTTCAGCTTCGAGCGGCGCGATCCCGGTGCCACCGACGTCGCGATCGACATCCTGTATTGCGGCGTCTGCCATTCCGATCTGCACACCGCACGCGGTGAGTGGGAAGGCACGCTCTACCCTTGCGTTCCCGGTCACGAAATCGTCGGGCGCGTCACCGCGGTCGGCAGCGACGTGACGAAGTTCACGGTCGGCGATATCGCCGGCGTCGGCTGCATGGTCGGCAGCTGCGGCCATTGCCCGTCCTGCGACGATGGCGAAGAGCAATATTGCGAGACGACCGGCATGGTCGGCACCTATAACGGCCCCGATCCCGTGCTGGGCGGCTATACGTTCGGCGGCTACAGCGATCATATCGTCGTCGACGAAGGCTTCGTGCTGAAGGTGACGCATGACGAGGCCGATCTGGCCGCCGTCGCGCCGCTGCTGTGCGCAGGGATCACCACCTATTCGCCGCTTCGTCACTGGAAGGTCGGGCCGGGGCAAAAGGTCGGCATCGTCGGACTGGGCGGGCTCGGCCATATGGGCGTGAAGATCGCCGCGGCGATGGGCGCGGAAGTGTATGTCTTCTCCACCTCCCCCAACAAGCGCGACGATGCGAAGCGGCTGGGTGCGACCGACCTGATCGTGTCGAAGGATGCCGATGCGATGGCCGAACACGCCAACAGCTTCGACTTCATCCTGAACACCGTCGCCGCACCGCACGATCTCGACCAGTTCCTGATGCTGTTGAAACGCGACGGCACGATGACTTTGGTCGGCGTGCCCGCCGAACCGCACCCCTCGCCCTCGGTCGGCAACCTCGTGTTCCGTCGTCGCCATCTGGCCGGCTCGCTGATCGGCGGGATCGCCGAGACGCAGGAGATGCTCGACTTCTGCCGCGAGCACGGCCTGACCGCCGATATCGAGACAATCCGGATGGATGAGATCGAAACCGCCTATGAGCGGATGGTGAAGAGCGACGTGAAGTACCGCTTCGTCATCGACATGGCGACGCTGACGGCGGCCTGATCCACGCCGGTCGCCGGCTTCCCATGTTCCACCTTTGTTCCACGTGAAACGGTGGCGATATGGTTGGCCGCGACCGCGTCGTCGGGTAAGGCGGGGGATGAGCACCGAACGCCCCCGCCTCGCCTTCCACCTGACCGAGGGCGCCGGCCCGGTCGTGATCTTCCTGCCCGGCTATGCCTCCGACATGAACGGCAGCAAGGCGCTGACGCTGGAAGGGTGGGCGAAGGCGAACGGCCGCGCCTTCCTGCGCTTCGACTATGGCGGCTGCGGCCAGAGCGAGGGCGCGTTCGCCGATCAGACTCTGACGGGCTGGCGCGACGACGTGCTGGCGATGATTGACGATATCGCCACCGGCCCGGTCGTGCTGGTGGGGTCGTCGATGGGCGGGTGGCTGATGCTGCTGGCGGCGCGGATGCGGCCCAACCGGGTACGCGCACTGGTAGGGATCGCCCCCGCGCCCGACTTCACCGACTGGGGCTTCACCCAAGAGGAGAAGATGACGATCCTCAATACCGGGCGGCTGGAACGCGCCAATCCCTATGGCCCCGAACCCACCATCTACACCCGCCCCTTCTGGGCATCGGGTGAGGCGAGCCGGCTGATGTTCGGCACGATCGCCTTCGACGGTCCGGTGCGGCTGTTGCAGGGGCAGGCGGACCCGGACGTGCCGTGGAACCGCACCGTCCACCTCGCGGGGCTGTTCGGGTCGGCGGATGTCCGCACCATATTGATCAAGGACGGCGACCACCGCCTGTCGCGTGACGCCGATCTGGCGCTGCTGATCGCGACGGTGGCCGAAGTGACGGATACGTCGGGGCGGTCGGAGGGTTGATGCGGCAAGACCGATAGACGGAGCCTCCATGCATTACCTGCACACCATGATTCGCGTCACCGATCCCGATGCGACGATCGCCTTCTTCGAACTCCTCGGGCTGAAGGAAGTCCGCCGACTGGAGAACGAGGCGGGGCGGTTCACGCTGATCTTCCTTGCTTGCCCCGACGACATGAATGCGCCGGGCGAGCGTGCGAAGGCCGAAGTCGAATTGACGTACAACTGGGACCCGCAGGAGTATGACGGCGGCCGCAATTTCGGCCACCTCGCCTACCGCGTCGACGATATCTATGCGACGTGCCAGCGTATTCTCGACGCCGGCCACATCGTCCACCGCCCCCCGCGCGACGGACACATGGCGTTCGTGAAGACGCCGGACGGCATCTCGATCGAACTATTGCAGGACGGCACGCTGGAGCCGGCTGAACCTTGGGCATCGATGCCCAACACCGGCAGCTGGTAGGATGGCGACGCCCGCCCCGCCGCTGGAGATCGTCGCGGTCCCGGTGCTTGCCGACAATTATGCGTGGCTGATCTTCGACCCGAAGACGGCCGATGCCGCAGTGGTCGACCCGGGCGAAGCGGCCCCGGTGCTGGCCGCTGCCAAAGAGCGCGGCTGGCACATCTCGCAGGTGTGGACCACGCACTGGCATCCCGACCATACCGGCGGCAATGCCGACATGAAGGCGGCGGGCGCGACGATCACCGGCCCGACGGCGGAACGGGACCGCATCCCCACGCTCGACACGTTCGTAGGGGCAGGCGACGTGGTGCGGTTGGGCAGCCATACCGCGCAGGTGCTGTCGGTGCCCGGCCATACCGCCGGCCATGTCGCGTTCCATTTCGCCGACGATGCGCTGGTCTTCACCGGCGACACGCTGTTCGCGATGGGGTGCGGCAGACTGTTCGAGGGTACGCCGGCGCAGATGTGGGCGAACATGCAGACCTATGTCGCGATGCCGGACGAGACGAAGGTATATGGCGGGCACGAATACACCCAGTCGAACGCCCGTTTCGCCGCGCATGTCGAACCGGACAATGCGCTGATCGCCGACCGCCGCATGGTGATCGACCGGTTACGCGCGCTGGGCCAGCCGACGCTGCCGACCACGATCGCACAGGAACGCGAGACCAACCCCTTCATGCGTGCCGGTTCCGCCGAACGGCTGGGCGAGTTGCGGGCGCAGAAGGACAATTTTCGCAGCTGACCCCAAGCCGTCGACAGGAGACCGACCGATGCGTTGCCTCATGATCCTGGCTCTCGCCGCAACTACCGCCGGGTGCGCCGCGACCGGTAGCGGCCCGGCCGATCCACCGGCGGGCGAGCGGACCTCCTATAATAACGGCCGCTCGCTCGACCAGGCACTGGCGGGATATGTTGCGGGCGACAAGGTGAGTTGCCTGCCACAAACCCGCACGCCGCAAAGCGACAGCTATGGCCAGACGGTGGTGTATCGGGTCGGCCGCAACCTGCTCTACCGGAACGACATGGGGCCTGGGTGCGAGGGACTGGGGCGTGGCGACATCATGATCGCCAGCACGCCGATCGGCCGGTTCTGCCGGGGCGACATCGTGCAACTGATCGACCGGACATCGCGCTTCCCGACCGGCAGTTGCGCATTCGGTGACTTCATCCCCTATCGAAAGGCGAAATGATGCGCGCGTTACTCCCTCTCGCCTTGCTGGCGATCGCGATCCCCGCCGTGGCGGCGGCACCGCCAGCCAAAGAGAAAGAACGCGACTTCCTCGCCGGACGCGTGGCGGGCAAACCGGTGCGCTGCATCGACCCGCGTTCCAATCAGGGGCCGACCGTCATCGATGAGAAGACGATCCTCTACAACGTCACCGGTCGCCGCGTGTACCGCACCGGTCCGGTCGGCGCCTGCCCGTCGCTGCGCCCGCTGACGACGCTGATCGTGGAGATCCGGTCGGGGCAATTGTGCCAGAACGATATGTTCCGGGTGCTGCAGCCCGGCACCACGATCGCATCCGCTTATTGCCGGTTCCAGCCGTTCGTGCCGTACGACCGGCCTAAAAGGTAGCCACTCGCAGTAGAACTTCCCCCCTTACTTCTCCGGCCTTCCGGGAAAGTAAGGGCAGGCAAAGCGGGGGTATGTCCCCCTTACAGCACGAACCTACTGAGATCGGTGTTACGGGCGATGCTGGCGAGCTGGCGGTCGACATAGGCGGCGTCGATCGTCAGGGTTTCACCCTGGCGGTGTTCGGCATCGAAGCTGACTTCCTCCAGCAGCTTCTCCATCACCGTCTGCAAACGACGTGCGCCGATATTCTCGATCTCGCCGTTCACCTCCGCCGCGATCCGCGCGACGGCGGCGATGCCGTCGTCGGTGAAATCGATCGTGACGCCTTCGGTCGCCAGCAGCGCACGATATTGCGCGGGCAGCGACGCCTTGGTGTCGGACAGGATCGCGACGAAATCCGCCTCGGTCAGGCCTTTCAGCTCGACCCGGATCGGCAGGCGGCCCTGCAGCTCCGGCAACAGGTCCGACGGCTTGGCGACGTGGAACGCACCCGATGCGATGAACAGGATATGGTCAGTCTTCATCGGCCCGTATTTGGTCGCGACGGTGGTGCCCTCGATTAGCGGCAAGAGGTCGCGCTGCACGCCTTCGCGGCTGACCGAGCCGCCGCCCCGATGTTCGGACATCGCGATCTTGTCGATCTCGTCGAGGAAGACGATGCCGTTCGCCTCCGCATCGGCCAGCGCGGCACGGCTGACCTCGTCCTGATCGAGGCGCTTGTCCGCCTCCTCCTCGACCAGCTTCTCCCACGCCGCCGGGACCAGCAGCTTGCGGCGCTTGAGTTGCTGCCCGCCGCCGAACGACTTCATCATCTCCGACAGGTTGATCATCTGCGGGCCGGCACCCGGCACCTCGAACGGCGTTGCGGGCGCCTGTTCCAATTCGATCTCGATTTCGGTCTGGTTGAGATGGCCGTCGCGGAACCGCTGGCGGAAACTCTCCCGCGTCGCCGCGCTCGAATCCTTGCCGACCAGCGCGTCGAGCAGGCGACCCATCGCCGCCTCCTCCGCCTTGTCCTTCACCGCGAGACGGCGGCGTTCCTTCTCCAGCCGGATCGCCTCCTCGACCAGATCGCGGGCGATCTGCTCGACGTCGCGGCCGACATAGCCAACCTCGGTGAACTTGGTCGCCTCCACCTTCACGAAGGGGGCGTCGGCGAGCTTCGCCAGCCGGCGGCTGATCTCGGTCTTGCCGCAGCCAGTGGGCCCGATCATCAGGATGTTCTTGGGCGTCACCTCGTCCCGCAGATCGGCGGACAGTTGCTGGCGACGCCAGCGGTTGCGCAGGGCGACAGCGACCGCGCGCTTGGCGTCGGCCTGACCGATGATGTGCGCGTCGAGCGCGGCGACGATCGCCTTGGGGGTAAGGGACTGGGTCATGATATGATCTCTCTCCCCTTCGATATGCCGGAGGGGTCGGGGGAAAAGTCGAAGGCGGCGCGGTGGCCTAGGCGGCGCTGTCGAGCGTCTCGATCGTCAGCCGGTCGTTGGTGTAGACGCATAGGTCCGCAGCGATGGCCATCGCCTTGCGACACAGCGTCTCGGCATCCGTTTCATAATCGACCAGCGCGCGGGCGGCGGCGAGCGCGTAATTGCCACCCGATCCGATCGCGGCCACACCGTTCTCCGGCTCCAGCACGTCGCCATTGCCGGTCAGTATCAACGTCACGTCCTTGTCGGCGACGATCATCATCGCTTCCAGATTGCGGAGATACTTGTCGGTGCGCCAGTCCTTGGCCAGTTCGACCGCCGCACGGAGCAACTGGCCCTGATGCTGCTCGAGCTTGCGCTCCAGCCGTTCGAACAGGGTGAAGGCATCGGCAGTAGCGCCGGCGAAACCGCCGATCACCTTTCCCTCCGCCCCCAGCCGGCGCACCTTGCGCGCATTGGGCTTCATCACCGTCTGGCCCATCGAGACCTGGCCATCACCGATCACGACAACCTTGCCGCCGCGTCGGACCGAAAGGATCGTCGTGCCATGCCAAGCCGGCATGGAGTTATTGTCGCTGCTCATGGCCGCGCATATGGGGGCCCGGCGGGCGGCGTCAACGAGGGGACGAGGCCTCCGCCGATGCCGCGCGGTCAGCCCAGCCGGTCGACCTTCGACTGCAGCTGCGCCAGTTCCGCCTTCAGCGCGGCGATCTCGTCATCCTTGCTGGCCGTCGTGGTGGCCGGTGCCGCGGGTGCGAACGGATTGGGGACGGCGCCACCGACCGGCGGAAACGCGCTGGCCGCCGCGCCCAGCATCTCCAGATTGCGCTTCGCCATCTCCGCGAACGGGGTCTGGGCGAAGGCGCCCGCGACCGCCGAGCGGAACTCCTCCTGATTGCGGCGGAAGCTGTTCATCGAATCCTCGAGATAGCCCGGCACCATCGCCTGCATCGAATCGCCGTACATCGAGATCAGCTGGCGCAGGAAACTGACCGGCAGCATCGCCTGACCCCGGCTTTCCTCGTCCATGATGATCTGGGTCAGGACGCTATGGGTGATGTCCTCGTCGGTCTTGGCGTCGACCACCTTGAAGTCGCGTCCCTCCCGCGTCATCGCCGCCAGATGGTCCAGCGTGATGTAGGACGATGTTTCGGTATTATAGAGCCGGCGGTTCGCGTACTTCTTGATGATGACGCTGCCCGTGGTGTTCTGCTTCTTCATGGCTCTCCCCTTCCATGTCCTTTGAACAGCCTACACCCCGTGATGATGCGCCGCAACACGCACCGCGGCCCCTGCCGCTGTTCCTGTCTATGCTGCGCAGCGAAACCGCAGCATCGCCGGACAGACAGGCAGCGGCGCTGGCGGGACTGGCTCGGTATCAGGCGGCGACGCGGCCACCCCCGCCCCCGCCGTTGCCGCACGAGCGCCGGCATGGGCGCGCCCGCCTGACCGGTACCGGTGGCGGCGGAAGCGGAGACCGGCGTCCGATGGTGCTGATCCCCTCGCTCATCAATCCGCCGACCATCCTCGACCTGTCGGCGGAGGCGTCGCTGCTGCGCTGGCTGGGCGCGCAGGGTCATGCCGCCTGGCTGTTCGACTGGGGCACGCCGGATGCGGGCGACCGCGCGATGGACATCGCCGACCATGTCGAATGGCTGCTGCTGCCGCTGCTCCGCACGCTGGACGCGCCGCCGGTACTGGTCGGCTACTGTCTGGGCGGCACGATCGCTGCCGCGGCGGCAACGCTGATGCCGGTCGCCGGGCTGGCGACGATCGCCGCGCCGTGGAACTTCGCCGGCTATGGCGAGGCGAGGGCCGACATCGCGAGACACTGGGCAGGTGCGAAGGCAGGATGCGAGGCGATGGGGCTGGTGCCGATGGAATTGCTCCAGACGGGGTTCTGGATGCTCGATCCCGCCCGCACCGTCGCCAAGTACGAAGCCTTCGCGACGATGGCGGATGCGGCGGTGCCAGCCTTCCTCCAAATGGAAGACTGGGCCAATGCCGGGCCGCCGCTGACGCTGGCCGCCGGGCGCGACCTGTTCGAGACGATGATCGCCGCCGACCGCCCCGGGCGCGGGGAATGGCGGGTGGCCGGCCGCACCATCGACCTGCACCGCCTAGCCTGCCCCATGGTCGAGTTCGTCTCGCTCACCGACCGCATCGTCCCCGCCGCCACCGCCGCCGGCCTGCCCGACCGGCGCGACGTGGCGGCGGGCCATGTCGGCATGATCGTCGGCAGCAAGGCGAAAGCCGGATTGTGGACACCGCTTGCCGACTGGATTGCGCGGCTGCCCCGCTCTACATAACCCGAAACGCCCCGAGCAACCGTCTGAGAGGATCGTCCATGAACGCCCATCCCACCGACATCGTCATCGTCGCCGCCAAGCGCACCCCCGTCGGCAGTTTCCTCGGCGCCTTCGCCGCGACGCCCGCGCACGAACTGGGCCGGATCGCGATCGCCGCGGCGCTGGAGCAGGCGAACATCCCCGCCGCCGACGTGTCGGAGGTCATCATGGGCCAGGTGCTGACCGCGGCGCAGGGGCAGAACCCCGCGCGTCAGGCGTCGATGGCGGCCGGCGTGCCCAAGGAAGTGCCGGCATGGGGCGTCAACCAGGTGTGCGGCTCGGGCCTGCGCGCAGTGGCGCTGGCGGCGCAGGCCGTGGCGACGGGCGATGCCACCATCGTCGTTGCGGGCGGGCAGGAATCGATGTCGCTGTCCGCACACGCGCAGAACATGCGCGGGGGCACCAAGATGGGTGCGGTCAGCCTGATCGATACGATGGTGCATGACGGGCTGACCGACGTGTTCAACGGTTATCACATGGGCATCACCGCCGAGAATCTGGCCGAGCAATATCAGGTGACCCGCGCCGAGCAGGACGCCTTCTCGGTCGGCTCGCAGAACAAGGCGGAGGCTGCACGCGGATCGGGCCGGTTCAGGGACGAGATCGCGCCGGTGACCATCAAGGGCCGCAAGGGCGACACCGTGGTCGCCGATGACGAATATATCCGTGCCGGCGCGACCATCGACGGCGTGTCGGGCGTGCGCCCCGCCTTCAAGAAGGACGGTACCGTCACCGCCGCCAACGCATCGGGTCTGAACGACGGCGCCGCCGCGATCGTCGTGACCAGCCGTACCGAGGCGGAGAAGCGCGGCCTGCCCGTGCTCGCCACGATCCGCAGCTGGGCCTCCGCCGGGGTCGACCCGTCGGTGATGGGCATCGGCCCCGTCCCCGCCACCCGCCGTGCCTTGGAAAAGGCGGGCTGGACGATCGCCGACCTCGACCTGATCGAGGCCAACGAAGCCTTTGCCGCGCAGGCGCTGTCGGTCGGCAAGGAACTGGGCTGGGATGCCGACAAGGTGAACGTCAACGGCGGCGCGATCGCCATCGGCCACCCGATCGGCGCCAGCGGCGCCCGCGTGCTGACCACGCTGATCTACGAAATGGGCAAGCGCGACGCCAAGAAGGGGCTGGCGACGCTGTGCATCGGCGGCGGCATGGGGATCGCGATGTGCCTGGAGCGGTGACGCAGCCAAAATATGACATATTTACTTACTATTTGTTACAAGATGGCAACACTCGTTAGGAAAACATTTGTAGTCATTGATTGAAATCAAACTCTGATTGCGCGGGAACTTCAGAACCTTTCTCATTCATGAATGACGTTTGTGTCATTCATCGGGGGTTCAGATGAAGGCTTACCTATTTTTGAGTGCAACCGCGTTGGTAGGGTCGGGGATCGGCGTTGCACCTGTATACGGCCAGACGGCAACGCCGACCCAAGCAGCGGCATCGCAAATAGAATCGCCCATCTCCCCGGCCGCTGCTATTGATGAGCCAGATGCTGCCGACGATCAGGAAATAACCGTTACCGGCAGTCGTATTCGCGTCCGGAATACCATTGATGCCGCCATTCCGATTGCGACCGTTACCGCGACCGAGTTGCTGGGTGCCCGTGGCGACATATCCTTGGGAGACGCGATAAATCAGCTTCCTCAGCTCCGATCCACTTTCAGTCAGGCAAATTCCACCGCATTTATCGGTACAGCTGGAATCAACCAGCTTGACCTTCGCGGATTGGGAACAGCTCGCACGCTGACGTTGCTCAATGGGCGTCGGATCGTCAGCGCTTCGCCGGGAAGCTATGCTCCCGATATCAATACGCTGCCCTTTGCCCTGATCCAGCAGGTCGACTTGATCACTGGCGGTCAATCCGCGATCTACGGATCGGATGCGATCGCAGGCGTCGTGAACTTCATCACCCGGCGGGATTACGAAGGCACATCGCTGCGTATGCAGGGTGGCGTCTCGAAATATGGCGATCGTGGCAACCAGCTTGTCAGCGGCCTGACCGGCGCGAACTTCTTCGAAGGACGCATGAATCTTACGGTGGCGGCGGAATACAGCCATGCCGATCCATTCTATTTTGCGGACCGGGATTACCTCGGTACTTATGGTGGCAATGCCGGGTTCATCACGTCGCAGATCACGACAGCACCCAATCGCAATTTCGATGGTATTCCCAATGCGGTTTTTGTGCCTCGCGGCATCGTGTTCGGCAACAGGTCACTCGGTGGTACAGTCGTAACGTCATGCCCGACCGCCACCACCGCTGCGAACGCAGCGCAGCGCGCGGCGATCTGCACGGGTCAGAATACGCCTACGGGTGGCGCCCTGGCCTACAACTTCCTGTTCCAGAATGATGGATCCCTTTTACGCGATTCGCCCACAACGACGGGATTGACCGACAATCGGGCAATTGGCGGCGGCGTATTGTTCGGCGGTACCGCAACCGGCCGTGAAGGCGCACAATTGTCTCCCGAACTCGATCGGTTCAACGCCAATATCCTGTTGAGCGGAACCATCTCTTCGGCATTCAAGCCTTTTGCCGAGTTTGGGTTTACCCAGGTCAAGGCATATCAGCAATCGACCCAGCCAAGCTTTACCGGTGGTACACTGTCCGGAACGGCAAGCGTCAACAATCCGTTCCTGACCCCGGCGGCACGTGTAACACTATCGACGATACTGCCAGTGAATGCGACCACGTTTACGTTCAATCGGTTCAACAACGATCTCGGGACGCGTGCGGAAGCCCATACCCGCCGTACGTATCGTGGAGTCATCGGTATCGGTGGTGATATTTGGGATACGGCAAATTTGCGGTACGAAATCGCAGGCAATTACGGCCGGACGGAGAACCATTATCGTACGGGCGGCAACGTGCTGGTCGCCAATTATAATCGCGCATTTAACGCCGTCGTCGCGCCGGCAAGCTTTACTGGTTCGAACTTCGTGCTCAATTCGCAGAATCAGCGCGTGGTGTGCGCCGTCAACGCGAATACCAGCGCAACCGATGACGATGCCAACTGCGTCCCGCTCAATCTGTTCGGTGAGAACAGGGCGGACCCGCGGGCGATCCGTTACTCGCTTTATACCTCGACGCGTGACCAATGGGCCGAGCAGATCAACGCCACGGCGTTCGTGTCGGGTGACACGTCCGGACTGTTCAAACTGCCTGGTGGACCGATCGGGTTCTCGTTGGGTGGCGAATATCGGCGTGAAGACGCCTTTTCCGGACAAGATCCGGTAACGGCGTCCGGTGCG
Source organism: Sphingomonas cynarae (assembly GCF_039537815.1). NCBI lineage: Bacteria > Pseudomonadati > Pseudomonadota > Alphaproteobacteria > Sphingomonadales > Sphingomonadaceae > Sphingomonas > Sphingomonas cynarae. Next base: position 236,710 of record NZ_BAABBF010000003.1, read on the forward strand.
ACCTTTCTTAACGCTGCGGCAATCTTCAGTCCGCCCGCCATTGAAATCAAGGAAGCTTACGGCGAAATTCGCCTTCCACTCTTGGCAAATCTGCCCCTCATCCACGAGTTGACGGTCGAAGGCGCCGGGCGTGTTTCCGACTATGGCGGTACAACCGGCTCGGTATGGGCGTGGAATGCCAGTGGCATCTGGGCGCCAGCACCTGATATCCGATTTCGGGCGAACTATTCGCGGTCGGTTCGCGCGCCCAACCTCGGTGATCAATTCGCGACGGCAGGGGTGACTTTCGTAAACGGCCTGTCCGATCCGTGCGATCAGCCTGGCGGCACCAATTCGGGCAATAACGTCACCACCAATCCGAACCGGGCTCGCAATTGCGCTGCGGCAGGCATTCCAACGACGATTACATTTACCGATCCTGCATCCGGTGCGTCACTCACCCGTCCATGGACGAACCAGCCGACCTCGGGAGTTGCCGGCGTCAACCGGGGCAACCCGGATCTTGTTCCTGAAATCGGTAACAGCTTCACAGTGGGAACGATATTCACGCCACGTATAATACCCGGCTTCCAACTAAAAGTAGATTACTACAATATTCGTGTAAAGCGGGTGATCTCTGGCCTTAATGGTCAGACAATCATCAATCGTTGCTATGATGATCCAGTCGGAATTGACAATAATTTTTGTTCAGCAGTGTTTCGTAGAACGAGCAGCAACGCCGTTGAGAACCTGACTTTCAATGGTCAGAGCAACCGACAGATCGATCAATCGCAATTCGCCATCCCACTCGCGGGAGATTCGGTATCATTCATCAATCAGCCGTTTAACTTTGCCAAGCTGTCTACCCGTGGCATTGACGTCGACACAAACTATACCAAAAAGTTTGGTGATGGTTTAAGCATCAATGCTCACCTGATAGTTAGCTATGTCAAGGAACGCCTTAGCTATAGTTTCATAACCGACCCCAGTCGTTATGACCGGCTCGATCAGCAGTTAGGCGACCCCCGCTGGCAGGGACAATTTTCCCTCAGTGGAACCGCCGGGGTCCTCGACGTAAATTACAATGCACGTTACGTGGGCAAGCAGATCGTGTCCGGCCTGAGTTACGACACCTTCTTTAGTGTCCAAGGCCGCCCTGCGACCAATCCCGACGCTCGTCCCTTTGTTTTTTATGATCCCGTCGTCTATCATAATTTTCGGATCGGGATCAACGCGACGAAGGACCACCGATTCTACTTTGGCGTCGACAATGTCGGCAATGAGTTGCCACCTCTTGACTTAACCGGGGTAGGCTCTGACGCGATATATCCAAATATTGGCAGGTTCTTCTACGCAGGTGTAGAAGCAAAGTTTTAAACTATATCGTTATATGAGGTCACTTCGGTGACCTCATATAACTATCGACGTATGTTCATCTGACATAATAATCATCGATACTTAACACCAGAGGCGTTGGCATCGCTGACCAAGACCGGTGATTAATTCATATTGTGAGATAGACGTGGCCGCCGCTACTGTCGGCAAATAGTAGTCGATGCTAATCCAGTGATCGGCATGCAGTTCGGCCTCAGCCTCCATGGCGAACGCCAGAAGGTCCATTGACACCCGCCCTAGCAGGGGTAGCCGCCAGTGGCCGAAGCTCGCCGAACCGATCCCCGAAAAAGCCCGCCGATACCCATCCGCATACCCAAGATTGACGATCGCCACCTCGGTGTCCTCAGTCGCCACCCATGTCGCGTTGTACCCGACGCTCTCTCCCGCCCGCACCGTCCGCCGTTGCAGGACCTGCGCCTCGGGGAATACCACCTGCCGGATCGCCCCCGCCATGTCGTCCCGCGGCACGCCCCCGTACAGCGCCAGGCCCGGCCGGGTCAGGTCGAAGGCATAGTCCTCCCTCAATCCGATGCCGGCCGAGTTGGCGAGGCTCATCCGCCGTGCCGCCGTCCTGCCCGTCAGCGCGGCGAAGCGGGTGCGCTGCATCTCGTTCATCGGGCTGTCCTTGTCCGCGCAGGCGAGGTGGCTCATCAGCGTATCGATGGCCAGACCATCGATCAGGCCAGCGGCGATGTCGTCGGCCGAGATGCCGAGCCGGTTCATGCCGGTGTCGACCATCACGTCGCACATGCCGCCGCCCGCCTCCCGCCAGCGCGCGATCTGTGCGGGCGTGTTGAGGACCGGGCGCGCGAAGCCGGCAAGCGCGGCGGGCATGTCTTCGGCGCGGACGCCGTGCAGCACCGATACCGACAGGCCAAGGGCGGCGAGTGCCTGCGCCTCCGCCCAGGTGGCGACGAAGAAGTCGCGGCAGCCGGCCGTCGCCAGCCGCGTCGCCACGCCCGTCGCGCCGAGGCCGTAGCCATCCGCCTTCACCGCCGCGCCGCACGCGGCGCGACCGCTCATCCGGTTCAGGGTCTGCCAGTTGGCGACGAGGGCCGCGCCGTCGAGGCGCAGGCGGCAGGGGGCGGGAATGTCGATCACCGGCCGCGCCTTAGGCGCACCGGCCCCGCCCGTCGAGAGAGGGGGGCCGGCGGATCAGCTACCCTTGCGACCGATCATGGCCACCCGCGCGACCAGATCGGCGCACACCGCCGGCGTGACGAATTTCGAGACGTCGCCGCCGTACAGGGCGATTTCCTTCACCAGGCGCGAGGCGATCGGCTGCAACGCGACGTCGGCCATCAGGAACACCGTCTCGACGCTGCGGTTGATCTGCTGGTTCATCCCCGCCATCTGATATTCATATTCGAAATCGGCGACCGCGCGCAGGCCGCGGACGATCACCTTCGCGCCTTCACGCACCGCGAAATCCATCAGCAGCGAATCGAACGCGACGACGGTGATGTCGCCGGGCACACCCGCCACCTCGCGCCGCACCGTCTCCATCCGCTCGTCGAGGGTGAACATCGGCGATTTGGACGGATTGGTGGTGACCCCGATCACCAGCCGGTCGACCAGCGTCGCGCCGCGCCGGATGATGTCCATATGCCCCAGCGTGACGGGATCGAACGTGCCGGGATAAACGCCGATCCGGCTCACCGGTCACGCTCCACGACATAGGTGGCGACCGCGCGCAGCAGGTCCGCCTCCGCCCCGAACCCGTGCAGATGCCGTACCGCCTGATCGACCAGCATCGTGCATTGTGCCCGGGCGCGGTCGACGCCCATCAGCGTGAGGAAGGTCTCCTTGCCCGCGCCCTCATCCTTGCGCAGCCGCTTGCCGGCGACCGCCTCGTCCCCCTCGGCATCGAGCAGGTCGTCGGCGATCTGGAACGCCAGCCCCAGATCATGCGCATAGCCGCGCAGCCCGGTACGCCCCTCCGGGGGCAGGCGACCGAGGATCGCCCCCGCCTCCACCGCGGCGCAGATCAGCGCCCCGGTCTTCATCTGTTGCAGCCGGGTGACCGTCGCCAGATCGAACCGTGCGTCCTCGGCGGCCAGATCCATCATCTGCCCGCCCGCCATGCCCGAAGGGCCGGACGCGCGGGCGAGGTCGAGCACCAGTTCGGCGCGGACGAACGGATCGGGATGCGTCGCGGGATCGGCCAGCACCTCGAACGCCAGCGCATGGAGGCAGTCGCCCGCCAGGATCGCGGTCGCTTCGCCATACACCTTGTGTGCGGTCGGCTTGCCCCGGCGCAGATCGTCATCGTCCATCGCGGGCAGATCGTCATGGATCAGCGAATAGACGTGGATCGCCTCGATCGCGGTGCCGACCAGCGCGGCGCAATCGCGGTCCACCCCCAGCAGCCCGGCGGTCGCCATGGTGAGCAGCGGGCGCAGGCGCTTGCCGCCACCGATCGCGGCATGGCGCATACAGGCGTACAGATCGGCGCGGGGATCGTCCGGCACCGCCAGCAGCGTGTCGAACCGGCGATCGACCTCGATCGCGACCTCGGCGATCGCCTCGGCCAAGGTGGGGGGCAGGATCGTCATCGATTCAGCCGGCGGCAAAGGGGCGGGTGCCCTGCGGCTTGCCCTCGGCATCCAGCCGGATCGCCTCGATCCGGGCCTGTGCCGCGTCAAGCCGTTCGGCGCAGCGGGCGCGCAGCCGGTCGCCGCGTTCGTACAGGCGGATCGATTCGTCGAGCGTCGCATCGCCGCTTTCCAGCCGGCCGACGATCCGTTCCAGTTCCTTCAGCGCATCCTCGAATGAGAGATCCGCGACGGCGGTTTCGGTGGGCGTATCCATCCCGCCGCTATGCGACACGGGCGATGGGGTGGCAAGGATCGGTACGCGACCTTGAACGGCCTTGATAAAGACCATATGTTGGGAACCAATGATGGACAGGCCCGGATCGGGCCATGGTCCCAATATCGCGTCATGACCGCGACAATATCATCGGAGTTTCTGGGTGAGGGTTTCGGGCAGCGATTGCGCCCGACCGGCAGCCATGTCGGCCGGTGCATTTCGTTTTGCTGGCCGAAGCGGTTATCCAGCAATGTCCCCTCCGTGCCCCGATCGACCGGCGGGACAGCTTACGGATCGGGCCACGACGAAAAGGGCATATCGGTGCAGAACCAGACCAACGATCATGACGATCACTCCATCGCAGACGGGGCGGCTCCGGCCGACCATGGCGTCACCCGTCGCGGCGTGATCGGCGCGGCGATCGCGGCGGGCGGCACGGCGATGCTGCCGGGTTCGGCGGACGGCCAGGCGACCGAGCGGTCGGTCGACGTGCTGCTGATCGGTGGCGGCATCATGAGCGCGACGCTGGCGGTGCTGCTGCGCGAGCTGGAGCCGAACTGGACGATCGAGATGGTCGAGCGGCTGGACAAGGTGGCGGACGAAAGCTCCAACGGCTGGAACAATGCCGGCACCGGCCATTCCGCGCTGTGCGAACTGAATTACACGCCGGTCAACATCGCGGACGGCAAGGTCGAGATCAAGAAGGCGATCGAGATCAACGAGCAGTTCCAGGTCACCCGCCAGTTCCTGAGCCATCAGGTCAACGCCGGCATCCTGGCCAATCCCCGGTCCTTCATCAATTCCACCCCGCACATGAACTTGGTCTGGGGCGATGAGAATGTCGCCTTCCTGCGCAAGCGGTTCGAGGCGCTGGGCGCCAGCCCGCTGTTTTCCGGCATGGAATTTTCCACCGACCCCGCGCAGATCGCCCGCTGGGTGCCGCTGATGATGGAAGGGCGCGATCCGAAGATGAAGGTGGCGGCGACGCGTTCGCCGCTGGGCACCGATTGCGAATGGGGTGAGGTGACGCGACAGTATATCGCGTCGCTGACCAAGCGGCCCGGCTTCACGCTCAACACCGGGCACGAGGTTCGCTCGCTGGAGCGGGACGGCGGCGGCTGGCGGGTCACCGCACGCGACATGAAGACCGACGACAAGCAGGTTATCAGGGCGCGTTTTGTTTTCGCGGGCGCCGGCGGCGGCGCGCTGCCGATTCTGCAGAAATCGGGCATTCCGGAAGCGGCGGATTATGCCGGCTTCCCGGTCGGCGGGTCGTTCCTCGTCGCGGAAAAGCCCGCGATCACCCACCGGCATCTCGCCAAGGTATATGGCAAGGCGGCGACCGGATCGCCGCCGATGTCCGTGCCGCATCTCGATACGCGCTATCTGGATGGCAAGCAGATGCTGCTGTTCGGCCCGTTCGCAACTTTTTCGACCAAGTTCCTGAAGGAAGGGTCGTATTTCGATCTGCCCAAGTCAGTCACGCTCGACAATTTCCGGCCGATGATCGCAGTCGGCTGGGACGATTTCGATCTGGTCGAATATCTCGCCGGCCAGCTCATCATGTCGCAGGACGACCGGATCGAGGCGTTGCAGGAATATTTCCCCGGTGCGCAGGGCAGCGACTGGCGTCTGTGGCAGGCGGGCCAGCGGGTGCAGATCATCAAGCGCGATCCCGACAAGGGCGGGGTGCTGAAACTGGGAACGGAGATCGTCGCCTCCAAGGATGGCTCGATCGCCGCGTTGCTGGGGGCGTCGCCGGGCGCGTCGACCGCGCCATCGATCATGCTCGACCTGCTGAAGAAGGTGTTCGGCAACCGGCTGGCGACGCCGCAATGGCAGTCGCGCATCCGGGAAATCGTACCCAGCTATGGCGTGGCGCTGAACGATCATCCCGAGCGGCTGGCCCATCACTGGGCCTCTACCGCGGAAACGCTGGAACTGACCGTGCCGTCACCCGCCGTCCATGTTTCCACCACGCCCCGGCCCGCAGCTACCCGTGTGAAGGTGGATCGCAGCCCCGATCTGGCGCTGTAGAACGGGCTGACCTCGACCTGACCCATCCCGTCATTGCGGGCGTAGCGAAGCAATCCCGGGCGTCGCGCACCGGTCCCGGAATTGTTTTGCTACACTCCGCACGGCGGATGGGTGGGTTTCCCGCCATCGTTCGACGAATATGGCTGTCGCCCCCTCTGCCGCGAGGGGGCGAACAGGATCAGTCCGAAAAGGGATCGCGGACCAGGATCGTGTCGGCGCGTTCCGGGCTGGTCGACACCAGCGCGACGGGGCAGCGGATCAGTTCCTCGATGCGGCGGATGTACTTGATCGCCTGTGCGGGCAAATCTGCCCAACTGCGGGCGCCGGCAGTTGTGCCGTGCCAGCCCTCCATCGTCTCGTACACCGGCTCGACCCCCGCCTGATCGGCGGCGTGGGCGGGGAAGTAATCCAGCGTTTCGCCGCGCAGGCGATAGCCTGTGCAGATCTTCACCTCGTCCATCCCGTCGAGCACATCGATCTTGGTCAGCGCGATACCGGTGATGCCGCCGACCGCCGCCGACTGGCGCACCAGCACCGCATCGAACCAGCCACAGCGACGCTTGCGGCCCGTGACGGTGCCGAATTCATGGCCGCGCACGCCCAGTTGCTCGCCGGTTTCGTCTTCGAGTTCGGTCGGAAACGGGCCGGAGCCGACGCGAGTGGTGTACGCCTTGGCGATGCCGAGCACGAAGCCCACACCCGATGGCCCGAGGCCGGAACCGCCCGCCGCCGCGCCCGCGATGGTGTTCGACGAGGTGACGAAGGGATAGGTGCCGTGATCGACATCGAGCAGCACGCCCTGCGCGCCTTCGAACAGGATGCGCTTGCCGGCGCTGCGCGCCTCGTTCAGGTCGCGCCAGACGGGTTTGGCGAAGGGCAGGACGAAGCCGGCGATCTCGCGCAGTTCGGCCAGCAACCGCTCGCGGTCGATCGGCGGTTCGCCGAAACCGGCGCGCAGCGCATCATGGTGCGCGGTCAACCGGTCGAGTTGCGGCCCCAGATCGTCCAGATGGGCAAGGTCGCACACCCGGATCGCGCGGCGGCCGACCTTGTCCTCGTAAGCCGGGCCGATGCCGCGGCGGGTGGTGCCGATCTTGCCCGCGCCCGACGCATCCTCGCGCAGGCCGTCGAGATCGCGGTGGAAGGGAAGGATCAGCGCACAATTGTCGGCGATGCGCAGCGTATCGGGGGTGGCGTGGACACCCTGTTCGCCGAGCCGCGCGATCTCCGCCTTGAGCGCCCAGGGATCGAGGACCACGCCGTTGCCGATTACCGAGGGGGTGCCGCGCACGATCCCGGAGGGCAGCAGCGACAATTTATAGACCTTGTCGCCCACCACCAGCGTGTGGCCGGCATTGTGCCCGCCCTGGAAGCGCACGACCATGTCGGCACGCTCCGCCAGCCAGTCGACGATCTTGCCCTTGCCCTCGTCGCCCCATTGCGCGCCGATGACCGCTACGTTCGCCATGTACAGGTTTCCCCCTGCCGGGGTCGATCCGTGCGCCCTTCGACAGGACTCGGCACACGAATGGTTCAGAGATGCGAGGGCGCGCCTAAAGCGCCATGCTGCCGGGGTCAACCGCCAAGCGGCAGCACGCCACCATGGCCGGGCGATCAGCCAGAGGCGGTCACCACCTGCGCCTCGCCCGCCACCCAACGATGCGTGCAAAGCTGCGCCTCGGGCGTGTCGCCCGGCTCCAGCGCGGCCACCGTCACCCATCCGTCCGCCCGCATCGCCGCACCGTCCGCCGGCGGGGTGCCATAGGGGAGGAACAGCCGCCGCCGGTCATGCCGAACCCCTGCCCCACCCAGCGCATCGGCATAGAGCGAGAAACCGGTGGCCGGCTCCTCGGTGCCGTCGGGATGGACGATGACATAGGTGCCGCCACGCCCCAGTTCGCGCGCCGCGCCGCCCGCGAACAGCGAAAAGCCCAGCCACGACTGATATTCGAAACCATGCCGTTCGGTCGGGTCCAGCGTCATCGCCACCCGGCCCGCCAGCGACGCGGCGATCGCGGCCAGCCCGTCGAGGCGGGTTGCCAGCACACCGTCACGGTCGAAGGCACGCAGCCGCGTCATCGCGGTGTCGAACGGCCCTGCCGCCTCGACCAGCGGCAGATAGGCAGAGGCGATCGCCGCGACGCCGCCGGCATCCTTGGCATCCAGCCGGTCCCGCAAGGCACCGATCGCGTCGGCGGCGACCGGCAACGGCCCGGCCGCCAGCGTATCGACCAGATCGGGCAGCGTGAAATCGATCGACGCGTCGGTGATCCCGGCCGCCGCCAGCGCATCGACCGCGACGCCCACGACTTCGCGCGCGGCGGCGATCGAATCGAGACCGACCAGTTCCGCGCCCAGCTGCCGCCGTTCGCGCGCGGGCGCGAGTTGCGAGGCACGCAACGTCAGCACCGATCCGGCATAGGACAGCCGCACCGGGCGCGGATGGTGCCCCATACGCGTCGCCGCGATCCGGGCGACCTGCGCGGTAAGATCGGGCCGAATCGCCAGCGTCGCCTGCCCGACCGGGTCGACGAAACGGACCGCGCCGGTCAGCGCGCCGGCGCCTTCGTCCGGCCACCCCTGCCGACCGCTCAAGACAGGTTTGAGCCGGGCCGCCAGTTCGTCGGCAAACTCGGCCAGCGGCGGATCGACACGTTCGTACCCGTGCAGCCGTGCCGCCTCCAGCACCCGTGCCTCGATACCGGCGGCGGCATCGGCGTGGGGCGGCAGGCGATCGTGAAATCCTTCGGGGAGCAGGCCGGGCTTCGTCATCCGCGCGCTGTTAGCGGGTGCAGGCGGGGCCGGCCACCGGCAAATCCGTGGACGACGCGATAGCAAGGGAAACGCGAATGTCCGCGTGCTCGCACACAGGATGCGGGAGGGGTCGCGAACGGTAAAGTCACACTAAGGTCGCATCCTACAGGGGTAGTGTGTGACGTTGGGACGAACATCCTGGCCATGGGCCGATCGATAGCCCGGCGGGGCCATGTAGGACAGCGGCGGGCGATCAGACCGCGCTGACCAGCAGCTTGTCGATCCGGCGGCCGTCGAGGTCGACCACCTCGAACCGCCAGCCCTGTTCGATGAAGCTTTCGCCCTCGGCGGGCAGATGGCGGAACGCGGCGAGGGCGAGGCCGGCGACGGTGGCGTAGTCGCGATCCTCGGGCAGATCGATTCCGATCCGTTCGGCCAGCCCGTCCGCCGGGGCGGTGCCGGCGACCAGCAGCGATCCGTCGTCACGCTCGACGATATCGGGCGCCTCGTCGGGATCGGCATCGGAGAAGAACGCGCCGCCGATCGCGGCGAGCAGGTCGGCGGGGGTCACGATTCCCTCGAAATGACCGTATTCGTCATGGATCAGCGCCATCGGCACTTCGGCCTGCCGCAGTGCGAGCAGCGCATCGGGGGCGTCGATCCGGTCGATCACCACCGGCACCTTGCGCATCAGCGCATTGAGGTCGATCGCTTCGCCGCGCAGCAGGGCGGCGACGATGTCGCGCGCCTGCACCACGCCCGCGACGGTATCGATCGAACCGTCGCCCACCGGCAGACGGGTATGCTGGGTGGTGATGAGCTTTTCACGGATCGTCGCTTCGTCCGCGCGGCAGTCCAGCCAGTCCACCTCGGTCCGCGGCGTCATGATCTCGCGCACCGGCCGGTCGGCGAGGCGGACGACGCCGGAGATGATCGAGCGTTCATGTTCCTCGATCACGCCGGATTTCGATGCCTCGGCGACGATCAGGTGAAGTTCCTCGGCGGTCACCTGCTCCTCGTTGTTGCGGTCGAGCCGCAGCAGGCGGAAGATCAGCGCACTGGTCGAATCGAGCAGCCACACTAGCGGGGCGGTGATCCACGCCAGCCAGCGCATCGGAATCGCGACCAGCGCCGCCACCGTTTCGGGCGCACGCAGCGCGAACTGCTTGGGCACCAGTTCGCCGATGATGAGCGAGGCATAGGTGGTGAGCGTGATGACCAGCACGAAGCCGAGCGTCGCCGCCGTATCCGCCGGCACGCCCAGCGCCTGCAACCGTGCCGCCGTGGGTGTGCCGAGGCTGGCGCCCGAATAGGCACCCGCGAGAATACCGATCAGGGTGATCCCGATCTGCACGCAGGACAGGAACTTGCCGGGGTCCGCGGCCAGCAGCAGCGCGGCACGCGCGCCGGACCGGCCGCTGCGCGCCATCGCCTCCAGCCGCGCCTTGCGCGACGATACGACCGCAAGCTCACTCATCGCGAAGACGCCATTCAACGCGACGAGCGCCAGAATGATGACGACGTCGAGCCAGGGAAAGGGGGGGAGCGGTGGTGCCATCGCCGGTGGGAACGCTCTTCGCCGATAAATGCTCATCGCACAACCGATGATCGTACGAACCCCGGTGTCGAGTCCTGCGTCAGCCGCCGTTCAGTGCGCAACCGGAACAATGGCCGTATCGTCCGGGTTCAACCCGGCATCATCGCAGGGGATGCCATCATGAAGACCAATCCGTTCCTTCTCGCCGGCCTTGCCGCCTCGCTCGCGATCGGCGGTTGCACCACCGACCCCGATACCGGCGAGCGCCGCATCTCGAAGGCCGCGATCGGCGGCATCGGCGGGGCGCTGGGCGGTTATCTGCTCGGCGATCTCGTCGGCGGGCGGCGCGACCGGACCGAAAAGCTGCTGGGCGCAGGAATCGGCGGCCTCGCCGGGGCAGGCATCGGCGTCTACATGGACAAGCAGGAGCGCGAGTTGCGTGCCCGCACCGCCGGCACCGACGTGCAGGTGATCCGCCGTGGTGACGATCTGGTGCTCAACATTCCGTCGGGCATCACCTTCGCCTATGATTCGGCGTCGGTGCAGCCGCAGTTCCAGCGGACGCTGGATCAGGTCGCGCAGACGCTGGCAGAATATAACCAGACCTATATCGACGTGTACGGGCATACCGACGCCACGGGCAGCGACGCCTATAACCAGGGCCTGTCGGAACGCCGCGCGACGGCGGTGGCGGATTATCTGGCGGGTCGCGGCGTGCAGACCGCCCGCATCGGTACCCGCGGCTATGGCAAGACGCAGCCGATCGCCTCCAACGACACCGATGCCGGCCGCGCCGCGAATCGGCGAGTGGAAATCAAGATCGTACCGATCTCGCAGAACGACCTGCGGGGGTAATCGACCCCCGAACGTCCGGCCCCTCCCCGATCAGGAGGGGCCGTCAGCGCCGGGCGGCGAAGAAATCGCGCAACAGCGCCGCCGCCTCACGCTCGCCGATCCCGGCATAGACTTCCGGGCGGTGATGGCAGGTCGGTTGGCCGAACAGGCGGGGGCCGTGATCGACTGCCCCGCCCTTCGCATCGGGCGCGCCGTAATAGAGGCGGGCGACTCGGGCGTGGGCGATCGCCCCGGCGCACATCGCGCACGGCTCCAGCGTGACCCACAGGTCGCAATCTTCCAGTCGTTCGCGACCCAGCAACGCTGCCGCCATCCGGATGGCCAGCATCTCGGCATGGGCAGTGGGATCACGCAGACTGCGCGGGGCATTGCCCGCCGCGGCGATCACGCGGCCGTCATGGACGATTACCGCCCCGACCGGCACTTCCCCCGCTCCTGCCGCCTCGGCGGCGACAGTCAGGGCACGGCGCATGGGTTCGGGCAGGGGAATCACCCTCCTGCCCTGCCTCGCACCCTTGCCGGGGTAAAGGGATCAGTTCGCGCTTTGTGCGTTGGCCGGCCGTTCCACCTCGATCGTCGGCACCGCCACCGTCTTGTTCTCCGTACCGACCGACACGCGCGCGACATCCGCCTCGAACTTGGGCGCCTGGACCATACCAGGACGGGTCTGGTCGATCGACACGATTCCGAAATACATCAATCCGGCCAGCACCAGCACGGCGATGGCAAGCAGGACCAAAAGCGTACGCATCCATCGTCTCCTAACGGTTCGTTGCCGTAACAACGCCGCCCGCGCAGAGGCGTTGCATCGTCGCCGATCCAGCCATGAAGGTTGACGCCCCCGCCATGCTCGGCTACGGCCGCGACCTTTCCGGGAAGCCCCCGAAACCAGGATATTCGATCATGTCGCGCATTTGCGAGCTGACCGGCAAGGGCCGGCAGGTGGGTAACAATGTCTCCCACGCCAACAACAAGACCAAGCGTACCTTTCTGCCGAATCTGCAGAACGTAACGTTGCTGTCCGACTCGCTGGAAACGGGTGTTCGTCTGCGCGTCTCGACGCACGGTCTGCGCTCGGTCGAGCATAACGGCGGCCTCGACAACTGGCTGGTGAAGACCAGCGACGACAAGCTGTCGCTGCGTTGCCGCCGCCTGAAGCGTGACATCGTCAAGAAGCGCGCCGCCGCCACCGTCGCGGCGTAACGACGGACTTTTCCTGACGGGATCAACGGGCGCGCCAGTCACCTCGACCGGCGTGCCCCTTGTCGTCAGTCGATCAGATCGAAGTTCAGCAGCAGCGTGCGCTGCATCGGCAGGCGGTTGTCGTCGGACACCAGCCACAGGGTGATCCCGTTGCCCTGTCGCGTCACGGCCACGCCCTCGATATTGTCGTGGATCACCGGTGCCTCCAGCCGGGCGATCTCGCGACCCTGCACCACGTTTCCGGCCTTGAGGGCGGCATGGTCGATCACGACCAGCCGGTTCGACCAGCGGAACGGCAGGGTGAAGCGGCGTTCCAGCACCAGCAGCCGCCGATCGGGCAGTTCGACCATATCGACCGGCCGAAACCCCGATGTCGGTCGATAGGCGAAACGGAAGGCAGGCGCGGGCGCCGCAACCGGATCGCCGGACCAGACCAGTCCTTCCTGCATCGATTCGCCATAGGGAATCGATTCGCTGATCGCGACGAAGCGGCCATCCGTCAGCCGCGCCATCGCCTCGATCCCGCCATTGCTGCGCCAGCGCGCCATGGCGCCGGGCGCCACACCCGCCTCCGCACGCGCCAGTCCCGGTGCATAGCGCCAGATCTGATTGAATTGTTCGAACCCCACCCAGACGGTCCCGGTCGCAGGATCGATCGCCATCGATTCCGAATCGCGTTCGCGCTTGGTCCAGCCGGTATCCGGCCCGGCGGGTAGCTGACCGAATCGCACGTCGTGGATGGTCCAGTCCTGCGCCATCGTGAAGCGCAGGATATTGGCATCGTCGCTTAGCAGCATGAAACGCCGCCCCCGCACCACCAGCGCCGAATAGCCGCCGAACGCGGGATCGCACCCGATCAGTTCGACACCGCCGCGATAGACCAGCGCTCCCAGATGCCGGCGCGCCGGGTCATGCGGATCGAGTGCCACCGGCCGCACCGTCACCCACGTGTCCTGCCCCAGCAATGCGACGCGGGCTTCCCGCGACCAGCCCGTGCCGAGCAACAGGGGGAACGCGATGACGGCGAGCAGCGAATGGAGACGGGGCATCCTTCTCCTTACGGCCGTGACGCCGCCGGAAAAGGCTGAACGGCCGATAACATCCGTATTCAGGGTTGGCTCAACGCGAATCGACGAAAAGCATCGCCATGGACGACGGACAGACTGTCCCGCCGGACACCAGATACGGGAGAAAGACGATGTTCAGGAACTTCTCGCTTGCCGCCGCCGCCCTCGCGATGGGTGCTTCGACGCTGGTGCCGATCAGCACCGTCGAGGCCCAGCGCGGCTATAACCGCGGCGACCGTTATTCGCAGGGCTATTATCGTGGCCGTGACGATTACCGTGCCCGCCAGCGGTGCAAGGACGGCGGCACCGGCACGATCGTCGGCGCGATCGCCGGTGGCCTGCTCGGCCGGACCGTCGATACCCGTGGCGACCGCACGATGGGCACCTTGCTCGGTGCCGGTGCAGGCGCGCTGGCCGGGCGCGCGATCGATCGGTCCGATCGTCCCAACTATTGCCGACGGTAAGGGCCGCCGGGCCATTCGGCCCGCGCCATCCGTCCATGAGTTCCCTCGCGTAGCGTAACGAGGGCGGGGGGTCGGTGCCGAAAGGTGCCGGCCCCCTTGTTCGTGCGCGACGATCCGCTCGCCCCGATCCGGTTCGATGGCGCCGCATCGACGGCCGGAACGGTTGCATAGGATATCGTTAAGTCTTTCCCGGCTTTTGATTGTCGTGCGAACACAGGTTCCGGGGGGATGGATATGCTGACGCAGCGGCTTTTGGACATATTCGATGGCCATCATCGCCGCGCCACCGCCATCATGACCGCGCAGCGGGCGCTGCTGGTGCCCGGATCGGCGCCTGATCCGGCTGCACAGGCCCGGCATCGTTGGGAATTGCTGCGCGTGCTGGTGGAGTTCCAGATCTTCAAGCACCGCGACATCTTCGACCCCATCATCAAGCAGGGTGATCCGCGGATGGCCCCGCGGGCGCGGGTGCTGAAGGCGGAATGTGCCGAGCTGGGGGCGGAGGTCCGCGCCTTCGTCGCCGGGTGGAGCGACGGCAGTGTCGATCGCGACTGGGACCGGTTCCGGACGGCAACGCTGGCACTGATCGCCAAGGTGGAACGCGGCCTGGCCGGGCAGCGGCAGGCACTGGCGACGATGGTCGCGCCACCGGTGCGATCCCCGGTGGCGAACGGTCCGGTGGCGAACGGCCCGATCCGTTAGGATCGATGCCGTCTGCCACCGAAACGATCAATACATGTGCTGGCCGCCGTTGATGCTGAGCGTCGATCCCGTCACGAAGCCGCCGTCTTCCGAACACAGGAATGCGACGCCGCGCGCAATCTCGTGCGCCTGACCGAGGCGGCCGACCGGAATCTTGGCGACGATCTTTTCCAGCACTTCCGGCGGCACCGCCGCGACCATGTCGGTATCGATATAGCCGGGCGCGATCGCGTTGACGGTCACGCCGGCACGCGCGCCTTCCTGCGCCAGCGCCTTGGTGAAGCCGTGGATGCCAGACTTGGCGGCGGCGTAATTGACCTGACCGTACTGGCCGGCCTGCCCGTTGATCGAGCCGATGTTGACGATCCGACCCCATTTGCGGTCGCGCATCCCCGCAAAGGTCGCTTTCGCCATGTTGAAGCAACCGCCCAGATTGGTGTCGATCACCTCTTTCCATGCCTGATACGACATTTTCAGGATCGTGCCGTCACGCGTGATGCCGGCATTGTTGACGACGATGTCGATCGGCCCCAGTTCTTCGGCCACCTGCGCACATCCCGTCTGGCAGGCATCGTAATCCGACACGTCCCATTTGTACGCCTTGATCCCGGTGCGCTCCGTAAAGGCGGCGGCTCGTTCGTCGTTTCCGGCATAATTCGCAGCGACGGTGAACCCCGCCTCCTTCAAGGCAAGGCTGATCGCCTCGCCGATCCCACGGGTTCCGCCCGTGACGATCGCCACTCGTGCCATGCAACCTCTCCTTTTCCCGGTTTAGTTAACGCTACGGCAGGCGGACCCAGCCTTCAAGTTCGCGCGTCAATATTTGCCGCAGCATCGCGATGCCGCCATCCTCGTCGTTCAGGCAAGGCAGGTAGGCGAAGTCGGTGCCCCCCGCATCGACGAATGATTCGCGGCCCCGGATCGCCAGTTCCTCCAGCGTTTCCAGACAGTCCGCGGAAAAACCGGGGGCAAGGATCGCGACCTTGCGCGTGCCCGCCTTCGCCATCGCCACCAGCGTTTCGTCGGTCGCCGGCCCCAGCCATTTCGCCGGACCGAAGCGCGACTGGAACGCGATCGTCAGCGGCCGGCCCAGCGCCTCCTGCAACAGCCGCGCGGTCTTCTGGCAATGGCAGTGATAAGGGTCGCCCAGTTGCAGCGTCCGCTTCGGCATCCCGTGGAAGCTGGCGATGATCGCCTCGGGCTCGAACGGCAATTGCGCGAGCGAGGTTTCGACCGACTCCTTCAGCGCGCCGATGTAGAGCGGGTCGTCGTGATAGGGCGGCAAGGTGCGGATCGCGGGCTGCCAGCGCATCGTGGCCAGATGCGCGAACGCCTTGTCGTTGGCGGTGGCGGTCGTCGCGGCGCAATATTGCGGATAGAGCGGGGCAAGCAGGATACGCTCGCAGCCGGCATCCTTCATCGCCTGCACCCGGTCGGCAATAGCGGGGCGGCCATAGCGCATCGCCCAGTCGACCAGGACGCCCGGCCCGAACGCATCCTTCAACCGCGCCGCCTGCGCCTTCGTGATCGCGGCGAGGGGGGAACCATCCTCGCGCCAGACCTGACTATAGGCATGGGCGGATTTCTTCGGCCGGGTGTTCAGGATGATGCCGCGCAGGATCGGTTGCCACGCGATCGCGGGCAGTTCGACGACGCGGCGGTCGGACAGGAATTCGCCGAGATAACGTTTCACCGAGCGCGCATCGGGCGCATCGGGGGTGCCGAGGTTCATCAGCAGCACGCCGATTTTCGGCGCGGGAACAGCAGGATGGTCGGCAGGTAGTTTTACGGGGGCAAGCGTCATGGGACCATCCTTAGCGGCAGCGTGCGGATGCGATAGCCCGTCGCGGCACGCACCGCGTTGGCGATCGCGGGCGCGACCGGCGGCACCGCCAGTTCGGCGACCCCACCCGGCGCCTCGTCCGACCGGATCAGTTCGACGGTGATGTCGGGCGTATCCGCCAGCCGCGGCAGCCACAGCGTATCGAACCCGCGCGTCATCGACAGCCCGCGCGCGAAGCCGGTGGCGGCGCCCAGCGCATGGGCCAGGCCGAAGATCAGCCCGCCCTCCACCTGCTGCCGGATGAGATCCGGGTTGACGACGCGGCCGACATCGACCGCCGCGACCAGCCGATCGACGACGATGCGCCCGCTCTCGCCATGCGCCTCCGCCATCACCGCGATATGGCTGCCGCGGAAGCTATGGGCGGCGATCCCCTGCCCACTGCCGGCCACCCCGCCCTCCCAGCCGCCGAGCGAGGCGACGGTGGACAGACAGCGTGCCAGCCGGGGTTCGCCGCCCAGCATCCCGATCCGGAACGACACCGGCTCCGCGCCCGCCGCCAGCGCCAGTTCGTCGAGGAAGGATTCGCCGAAGAAACATGCATAACCATGCGCGCCGCCGCGCAGATGCCCGGTGGGCACGACGATGTCGGCCGGATGGTGGGTGACCGCGAACGCCGGGATGCGATAGGGCGGGGTCAGCCCGAAAGCGGCATAACGGTCGGCCGCGTGGAGGCGCAGCGCCATGGCTGCAGGGGCAGGCAGCAGCCGTCGCGCCAGCGGCACGCCGACCGGCGGCGTCGCCAGCTTCGCCTGCCAGCCCAGGATCGCCCCGCCCGGCCCCAGCCGCGCTGCCAGCCGCGCCAGCGCGGGCGGGCGATAGCGATCATGGCGCAGCGCCTCGCCCCGCGACCAGACGAGACAGACCGGCCGTTTGAGTTCGATCGCGATCACCGCCGCCTGGGCCGCGACGGTCGCATCAAGCGCCGCGCCGAACGAGCCACCGATCTGCATCGGATGGATCGTCACCGCGTCCGCATCGATCCCTGCCGCCGCCGCGATTTCGACGCGGTGGATACCCGGGGCCTCGGTCTGCATCCATACAGTCAGGCGGTCGTCGGTCCAGACGGCGGTCGCGGACGGCGTCTCGATCGCGGCATGGACGGCGGCGGCGGCGCGGTATTCGGCGCGGATCACGCCGGCTCCCGTCACCAGGCCGTCGACGTCGCCTTGCGCGGCGATCGTGTCGCCATCCGTCGCCAGTGCGCTGACCAGCGAGGCCTCGATTGCGGCATCGTCCAGCACCGGTCCCCCGGTGGCGAAACGCGGGCTGAGTGCATCGAGCGCATGCTGCGCCGACCAGCCGGTGGCGGCGGCGGTCGCGACCCAGCCGGGCCGTTCGACGATGCCGACCAGCCCCGGCACCTTCTGCGCCGCCGCCCGATCGATCCGCAGCAAGCGCGAATCACCGGGCGGCCCCTGCCGGATCGCGGCATGGACCATGTCGGGTAGACGGATGTCGCCGGCATGGTCGACCGACCCGTCGACCTTGGCCGGCGCATCGAGGCGCGGCAGCGGCCGACCGATCAACGCCCCCGCCCCCGCCACCCCGACCGGCGGCGGATCGGGCGGTGACAGCGCAGCGGCCGCAGCGGCGAGGTCACCGAAACGGAGGCGACGATTGCCGGTGACGACGAACCCCGCCTCGGTGCGGCACGCCGTCCATGCCACGCCCCAGCGATCGGCGGCGGCCATGCACAGCACCGCGCGGGCGGCGGCGGCGGCGGCACGCACCGGTTCCTCGAACATCCGGATCGTGCTGGACGCGGCGGTCAGCATCGGCGCGGGCCATGCCCCGCCGCCGCTGCGCCAGCGCGGGGGTATCCCCGCCGGCATCCCTTCGAGCAGATCGGCCAGCCCCAGCGGGTTGGCGTAGCGCGGGTTGAGCGGCGCGGGTTCGACCGCCACCGTCTGCCAGTCCGCCCCCAGTTCGTCGGCGGCGATCTGGGCGAGGCCGGTCCAGCTGCCCTGCCCCGATTCGGTCTGCGGCACCGCGACGACGATGCGGCCGTCCTCCGCGATCTTCAGCCACGCGCCGACCGGATGCTCACCCGGCCCCGCCACCAGCGTCGCCGGATAGTCGCGCGGCCACAGCCCCCAGGCGGCGACCAGCCCGATGCCGGCCCCGCCGCCGATCAGCACGCCGCGTCTGGTGATCCCTGCCATGGCGTGCCCTTACCGGCGGCGGCCGGGTAAAGTCACGCGCAGGCGGTCATCGCCGCCGCGCGCACCGCATCGCCATAGGTCGCGCGCAGGCCGACCTTGTCGATCTTCTCGGTCCCCAGCCGGGGCAGCGGTGCAGGCGCGAACCAGATGCGGGCGGGGATTTTGAACGCGGCGATATGCTCGGCAAGGAACAACGCCAGCGCTTCCTCGCCTACGCCCCCGTCGCTGTGGACGACGGCGACCGGCACCTCGCCGAACTTTTCGTCGGCCAGCCCGAACACCGCCGCCTCCAGCACGGCGGGGTGGGCGTAGAGTGCGGCCTCGACCTCCTGACAGCTGATGTTCTCGCCGCCGCGGATGATAATGTCCTTCTTGCGATCGACGATGAACAGGTAATTGTCCTCGTCGAGATAGCCGATATCGCCGGTGCGGAAATAACCGTCGGCGGTGAAGGCGGCGGCGGTGGCGGCCGGGTTGTTCCAGTATTCACGGAAGTTGCAGATCGAGCGGATCGCCACCTCGCCCCGCTCGCCCTGCGGCAGGTGGCGGCCGGCATCGTCGACGATCGCCAGCTGGACCAGCGGCACCGAGGGGCGGCCGGCGGAATCGGGCTTGGCGAGGTAATTGCTGCGCCAGTTGCCGGTGCCGACCGCGTTCGTCTCGGTCAGGCCATAGCCGATCAGGGGAAACGATCCGCCCATCTCCGCCTCGATCCGGCGGACATGCTCGACCGGGCGGGGCGCGCCGCCGGCGGCGAAATCGGTGACGGAGGACAGGTCGTAGCGGTCGCGATCGGGATGGTTGAGAATCTCGAAGCTCATCAGCGGCACGCCGACGAAATAGCTGACCCGTTCCGCCTCGATCAGCCGCATCGCCTCGGCCGCGTCCCATTTGGACATCAGCACGATCCGCCGGCCGAGCGCGAAGCTTTGCAACAATACGGTGATCTCCGCTGTCACGTGGAACAGCGGGATGGTCAGCATCGTCACCGGCTGCCCCTGCGGCGCATTGCCGTCCTGCGTCGCGATGCCGAGCATCATCACCGCCTGCGACAGGAAATTGAGCGTGCCGCCCAGCACCGCGCGATGATCGGACAGCGCGCCCTTCGACTTGCCGGTGGAGCCGGAGGTGAACAGGATCGTCGCCGGATCGTCCGGCCCCAGCGCGGGCAGGTCACGCGCGGCAGCCCCCGCGACCAGCGGGGCGATCGCCTGCGCCAGCGGCAGCGTGTCGTCGATCTCGATCACGGTGGCGGCCAGACCGTCGATCCGGGCGAGCCGGCGGGCCCGGGGACCATCGGCGACGATCAGCGAGCAATCGACATCGGCGATCGCGGCGGCCAGTTCCTCCGGCTGCCACCAGCCGTTCAGCAGCGTCGCGATCCCGCCTGCCATCACGATGCCCATATAGGCGACGACCCATGACGGCGAGTTGCGACCGGCGATCCCGATCCGGTCACCCGGCACCACCCCGCGGGCGAGCAGGGCGTGCGCAACGCGTTCGGCGGCCTCCCACGTCTGCGCGAAGCTGAGCCGCTCGTCACCGGCGACCAGAAAGGTCAGATCGCCATGCTGCGTACAATAATGCTGGAAATACTGCGTGAGCGAAGGCGGCGCGACCGTGATCGTCGGCAGGCTGGCGCCCCATCGCTCGATCGACCCCACCGGTAACAGCCCGCCCGGCGCCGTTACCGCCGCCATCGTCTCGTCCATACGCCGGTCGAGCTCGCTCCGCATTGTTCTCTCCGCTTGGTCTTGTTGTTTGACGCCACTATGGAGGCGGGACTGCCGAGGGGAAAGCCTTGATCTATCTTACTGCGGCCACGGCCGGCCATGTGAATTTCACCGATCTG
Organism: Sphingomonas cynarae; assembly: GCF_039537815.1. Lineage (NCBI taxonomy): Bacteria > Pseudomonadati > Pseudomonadota > Alphaproteobacteria > Sphingomonadales > Sphingomonadaceae > Sphingomonas > Sphingomonas cynarae. The sequence continues at coordinate 257,374 of NZ_BAABBF010000003.1, forward strand.
GGGCTGCACCCGGACGTGTTCTCGATCGGCTTCTTCACGCTGCGCTGGTACAGCCTCGCCTATATCTCGGGCATCCTGATCGGCTGGTGGTACCTGCTGAAGCTGCTGGCACAGCCGGGCGCACCCATGGCGAAGCGGCATGGCGACGATCTCGTCTTCTACGCCACGCTGGGCATCATCCTGGGCGGGCGGATCGGGTACGTCCTGTTCTACGCGCCGGAAATGCTGCTGCATCCGCTGATGATCCTGCGGCTGTGGGATGGTGGTATGTCGTTCCACGGCGGGGTGATCGGCACTTCGCTCGGCATCATCCTGTTCGCGCGCAAGCACGGCCTCCACTGGCTGCGCATCCACGATTATGTCGCGTGCTGCGTGCCGTTCGGGCTGTTCTTCGGCCGGCTCGCCAATTTCGTGAACGGCGAACTCTGGGGCAAGCCCAGCGACGTGCCCTGGGCGATCGTGTTCCCGCGCACCGTCGCCTTTCCGCTGGCCGATCCCGCCCGCCATCCCAGCCAGCTCTACGAGGCGGGGCTGGAGGGACTGTTGCTGTTCGCGATCCTGTGGTTCGCCTTCTGGCGGACCAAGGCCCGCTATTACCCCGGCCGGCTGGTCGGGCTGTTCCTGGTCGGATACGGCCTCGCCCGCTTCACCGTGGAATTCTTCCGTGAACCCGACAGCCAGTTGCGCGCCTTCGCGGAGGCGACCGGGCTGCACATGGGCCAGTGGCTGTGCGTGCCGATGATCGCGGGCGGCGCGTATCTGATCGCTTCGTCTGCCGGCCGCCGCCAGCGGATCGAGTCGATCTCGGGCATGGAGAGTGTCGCCTGACCGAGCATCCCGCCCCCGACCCGGCCGAGCCAGTTCTCGCCGAACGGCTGGCCCGCGCCATCGCGCTGGCGGGGCCGATCCCGGTGTCGCAGTATATGGCGGCCGCCAACGCGCATTATTACGCGACGCGCGATCCACTGGGCGCGGCCGGCGACTTCACCACCGCGCCAGAGATCAGCCAGATGTTCGGCGAACTGGTCGGCCTCGCCTGTGCCGACCTGTGGGACCGTGCCGGGCGACCGGCGGCGCATTGGGTGGAACTGGGGCCGGGGCGCGGCACGCTGGCGGTGGATGCGCTGCGGGCGATGGACAAGGCGGGGTTCGCGCCGCCGGTCCATTTCGTCGAAACCAGTCCGGTACTACGCGCGGCGCAGTCGGCGCGAGTACCGGCTGCGCAATTCCATGATTCAGTCGAGACCCTGCCCGGCGACGCGCCGCTGATCGTCGTCGCGAACGAGTTCTTCGATGCCTTGCCGATCCGCCAGTTGGTGCGCGGCGGCGAGTGGCGGGAACGGCTGATCGCGTGTCAGGACACGCTGTTCCTGCCGATCGCGGGCAAGCCGGTGCCGGACGAGGTGATCCCCGCCCCCTTGCGCGATGCGCCGCCGGGATCGGTGCTGGAGGTGGCGCCCGCGACGGTATCGGTCATCCGGACGCTCGCCGCGCGAATCGCGGCGCAGGGCGGCGCGCTGATCGCGATCGATTACGGTTACGAGGGGCCGGCGACGGGCGATACGTTGCAGGCGGTGAAGGCCCATGCCTATGCCAATCCGTTCGAGGCGCCGGGCGAGCACGACCTGACCGCGCATGTCGACTTCACCACGCTGGCCGCCGCCGCGCAGTCGACGGGGGCGGTGGCATGGGGACCGGTCGAGCAGGGCGAGTGGCTGGCGAAGCTGGGCATCGACGCGCGCGCCGCCGCCCTCGCCCGCGCCACGCCCGACCGGGCCGAGGCGATCGTCGCCGAACGGTCGCGGCTGGTGCGGGAGATGGGGGCGCTGTTCAAGGTGATGGCGGTCACCGCCCCCGGCTGGCCGACGCCGGCGGGGTTCGCATGATCGCGTACCGGATGGCGGGGCCGGACGATGCGGCGTTGCTGGCGGCACTGAGTAGCCGCGCCTTCATCGAGACGTTCGGGCATCTTTACTACGCCGCCGACCTAGCCGCCTTTCTGGTGACGCTAGGCGAGGCGACATGGGCGGCGCAACTGGCCGACCCGACGCTGGCGATCCGCCTTGCCGAGGATGACGGTGCCCCTGCCGGCTTCGCCAAGCTGGGCCCGCCCGCCGCGCCGTTCACGCCGCGCGGCGCATCGGCGGAACTGCGGCAACTCTATGTGCTGGCGCCGTGGCACGGCACCGGCCTTGCCGATACGCTGATGGCATGGACGATCGATGCAGCGCGCGAACGCGGAGCGACCGACCTGTATCTGTCGGTCTTCATCGACAATCCCCGCGCGCGCCGTTTCTACGAACGCCACGGATTCGAGCGGGTCGGCAGCTACACCTTCATGGTCGGCGAACAGGCGGACGAGGACGACGTGATGAGGCTGGTCCTGTGACCGTCGAGGTGATCCGCGCCACCGCGCTGGGCGGGATCCCGCACGGCTTTCTAGGCCGGCGCGGCGGTGTGTCGACGGGCATCCATGCCGGGCTGAACGTCGGGATCGGTTCGGACGACGAGGCGCAGGCAGTGGTGGAAAATCGCCACCGCGCACTTGCGGCCGTGCTGCCCGGCGGTGACCTCGCCACCCTTTACCAGGTTCATTCCGCCACCGTCGTCACGCTGGATGGGGTGCCGGAGGAACGGCCACAGGCGGATGCGCTGGTCACGAACCGCCCCGGCCTCGCGCTCGGTATCCTGACTGCGGACTGCGCGCCGGTGCTGCTGGTCGATGCCGCCGCCGGCGTGATCGGTGCGGCCCATGCCGGTTGGAAGGGCGCGGTGGCGGGCATCGCGGAGGCGACGGTCGCCGCGATGACGGCCATCGGCGCGAGGACCGATCGCATCGCCGCCGCGATCGGTCCGTGCATCGCCCGCGCCAGTTACGAGGTGGATGACGGTTTCCGCGACCGCGTCGCCGCGATCGATCCCGCCAACGAGCGCTTCTTCGCGGACGGGCGGCAGGGCCATCACCGCTTCGATCTGGAAGCCTTCGTCGCCGCCCGGCTCGCCGCCGCCGGGGTCGGCCGGATCGAGGCGCTGGGCCTCGACACCTATGCCGACGAGGACCGCTTCTTCAGCTATCGCCGCTCCATCCACCGCGGCGAGCCGTCCTATGGCCGGCAGATCGCGATCATCGGGCTCCCCAATCCCGCGTCGGTCGTTTAGTCTCCATCGTCAGGAGACAACGATCATGGCCGACAAGACCGAAGCCGACATCACCGGCGTTCCCGCCACCCCTTCGCCCAAGGCGTCGGTGGACCGGATCGGTGGGCGCAAGCTGAAACCCGCGACGATGATGATGGGCCATGGTTTCGACCCCGCTTTGTCCGAGGGATCGCTGAAGCCGCCGATCTTCCTGACCTCCACCTTCGTCTTCCCCAGCGCCGCGGCGGGCAAGCGCCATTTCGAAGGCGTGACCGGCAAACGGCCGGGCGGTAGCGACGGCCTGGTCTATTCCCGCTTCAACGGCCCCAATCAGGAAATTCTGGAAGACCGGCTGGCGGTATGGGAGGAAGCGGAGGATGCGCTCGCCTTTTCCAGCGGCATGTCGGCGATCGCGACCTTGTTCCTGTCGATGGTGAAGCCGGGCGACACGATCGTCCATTCCGGCCCGCTCTATGCCGCGACCGAAACGCTGATCGCGCGCGTGCTGGGCAAGTTCGGCGTGACGTGGCTCGACTTTCCCGCGGGGGCGACCCGGGAGGAGATCGACGCGGTGCTGACCAGGGCCGCCACCGGTCGCGTCGCGCTGATCTATCTGGAAAGCCCCGCCAACCCCACCAACGCGCTGGTCGATATCGAAGCGGTCGCCGCCAGCCGCGACGCGATCTTCGCCGACGCGGACGAAAAGCCGCCGATCGCGATCGACAACACGTTCCTGGGGCCGCTGTGGCACCAGCCATTGCGGCATGGCGCCGATCTGGTCGTCTATTCGCTGACCAAATATGCCGGTGGCCATTCCGATCTGGTTGCCGGTGGTCTGCTGGGGACGAAGGCGCACATCAACGTCATCCGTTCGATGCGCAACACGATCGGCACGATCTGCGATCCGCATACCGCGTGGATGCTGCTCCGCTCGCTGGAGACGCTGGAATTGCGGATGAGCCGGGCGGGCGAGAATGCGGCGAAGGTCTGCGCCTATCTGAAGGATCATCCCAAGGTCGAGCATGTCGGCTACCTCGGCTTTCTGGAAGGCGCGGCGGGCAAGGAACGGCAGGCCGATATCTATCGGCGGCATTGCTCCGGTGCCGGCTCCACCTTCTCGCTCTATCTGAAGGGTGGTGAGGCGGAGGCGTTTGCGTTCCTCGACGGCTTGCGTATCGCCAAGTTGGCGGTTTCGCTGGGCGGCACCGAGACGCTGGCGAGCCACCCGGCCGGGATGACGCACCTGTCGGTCGCCGACGATCGCAAGGCGGCGCTGGGGATCACCGACAATCTGGTCCGCATCTCGATCGGGGTCGAGGACGCCGACGACCTGATCGCCGATTTCACCCAGGCGCTGGACGCGATCTGATGCCGGTCTTCACCGATATCCCGCAGGCCGATTTCGTCGCGGCGATCCGGGCGCTGGCGGCGCAACTGGCCGCCGACGACTGGGCACCGGACTTCATCATCGGTGTCGGGCGCGGCGGGCTGGTGCCGGCGGTGTTCCTCAGCCACGCCAGCGGGCTGCCAATGCTGTCGGTGGATTTTTCCAGCCAGGTCGAGGATTTCTCCGACGAACCGCTGGTCAAGCTGGCGATGCGGACGCGTGGCGGCGAACGGCTGCTGTTCCTCGACGACATCAACGATTCGGGGCGGACGATCGCGCATCTGCGCCGTGCGCTCGCCGCCGCCGGGGCGGTGCCGGGCTCGGTCCGGTTCGCGACGCTGATCGACAATGTCAGTTCGGCGGAGCGGGTGGATTATCGTCACCGCACGATCGACCGTCGCGAGACGAAGGACTGGTTCGTCTTCCCGTGGGAGGCGGTCGCCCCCGCCGCCGCGATCGCCGGCGATGCCGCCGAAGTACCGGAACGGATCGCATGATCCTGCTCGCGCTGGCCGCGTTCACCGCGGCGCCCCATCACCTGACGATCGATCGGCCGCCCGGTGCCACGGTTTCGCGCAGCCTGACGGGACGGTCGCTGATGGCATCGGGCTGGCGGCTGATGTGGGACGGCAAGAACGCCGGGCCGGGTGACGATGTCGTCCGCTTCACGATCCGCACCCGCCCGGCGGACCGGGTCGGCGTGGTCGACGAGATGGTGCAGGTCGGCGTCGGTCGTGCCGGCAGCGCGCGCGATTGCCTGACGCGGGAATTGCGCGGCGGCGGCGGGCGGGCGTTGCCCGACCGGATCATCGGCGGGCGGCGCTGGACGGTGTGGAGCAACAGCGACGCCGGGATGAGCCAGCAGGTGCAGGCGACGGACCTGCGTGCCGTCCATCGTGGTCGCTGCTATGCGGTCGCCCGGATCACCTATGCGGTGAAGGCGATGGCAACGCCGCAAGGCCTGCCGCCGCAAGCCCGCGGCGCGGCGGCGATGGATCGGGCGCTGGCAAGCCTCCGGCTACGCTAAGGCGATCAGCGGGCAGGCGTGCGATCGACGGTGCGGCCGATCGCGGGCGGGGCGACGGGGCGATCGGTGGTCAGATAGGCGGCCAAGGCATCGACGTCGCTGGGCCCGCCGGCCACGTCGCGTCCGGCGGTCAATGTGGTGAAGCCATCGCCGCCAAAGGCGAGGAAGTTGTTCATCGCTAGCCGATAGGTAGCCGCATCGTTCAGCGGCACGCCACCGACGCGGGGGTGCAGGATTCGCGACCCCGCCGGGCGGGAGCGATCATATTCATAGGTGAGGCCGGCCGCCGCCAGCACGATCTTGCGATCCAGCTGCTGCTCCAGCACCGCGCGCAACTGCACGCCCGTATAGTCCCTCACCATCAATGTGTTGCCGAACGGCTGTACCGCATAGAGATCGGCATAGGTCACGCGACCGTCGGCATCGGGGTTCAGGCTGGTACGGATGCCGAACGGGTTCATCAGGGCGATCTGCGCACCGCTGGCCCGTGTAGCGGCCAGTTGCGAATCGGCGATCAGGTTGCCGAGCGGGGTTTCGGTCATCCCCGCGCCTTCCTTCGCCTTGGCAAGCGGGCCGGTCAGCCGGCCGACCGGACGCGAGGCGAGCGGCGCGACGGCGGCGACGTAACGCGCCACCAGCGCGCCGACCTTTGGTTCGGGTGCGTAGCGCGGAGCGGCATCGGACGGGGCGACGCGACGCCCGTCCGCCCCGACATAGCCGTCGTTCTGCACGACGATATTGTGCGCGCGCTTCGCCACCACATGGTGGGTCGCCGGATCGATCGATAGCACCGCATCGGTCACCAGCGTGCCATAGCGGCCGGCGCTGGTCAGCAGGAACGGCCGCGCCGGATCATAGGCGGCGTAATCGCAGATATACGCGCGATGCGTGTGCCCCGACACGACCAGATCGACTCTGGTATCCAGCCGGTCGAGGATCGGACGGATCGCGCCGGACAGGGCGGTGCAGTCGTTCGGTCCGCCCTCCGCCGCGCCGCCTTCGTGGATCAGCAGCACGATCGCGTCGGCCCCCGCCGCACGCAGGCCTGTGATCTGCGCATTGGCGGTATCCGCCTCGTCGGCGAAGCGGATTCCGGGGATACCGGCAGGACTGACATAGGTCTGCGTCGCGCGCGTGGTCAGGCCGATGAAACCGATTTTTACCGCTCGCGCGCCATCGCGGAATTCGCGGATCGCGGTGGCGGGAAAGGCGCTGCGTCCCGATGCGTCGATCGTGTTGCCGGTCAGATAGGTAAAACCGGCGCCGGCGAACCGGTCGAGACGGCATGGCTGGCCGCTACCGGTCTTCGCACAGCCACCATGCTGCAAACGGCGCAGTTCGGCGATGCCGCGATCGAATTCGTGATTGCCCGCCGCGTTCAGGTCGACGCCGATCAGGTTCATCGCCGCCACGGTCGGCTCGTCGAGGAACAGCGACGATTCGATCGGGCTCGCCCCCGTCATGTCGCCGGCCGAGACGATGATCGAGCGCGGCGCCTTCGCGCGAAGATCGGCGATCGCGGCGGCCAGATAGGCCACGCCGCCCGCCGGCGCGGCGACCATCCGGCCATCAGCGCCGGGCACGTCGACCGACAGGCCGGGCGGCTCCAGATTACCGTGGAAATCGTTGAACGCGATGACGTGAACGTCGATCGGCCCCGGCGCGACGCCGGCGGGCGCAGGCATCCGCCCCGCGCAGCCCGCCAGCACCAGCGCCGCCGCCAGCGCCGCGGTCCCGCGCATCAGCCGTCTCCGACCCGCTCGATATCCGCGCCCACCGCGGACAATTTCTCTTCCAGCCGCTCATACCCCCGATCGAGGTGATAGATGCGGCTGACCTGCGTCTCGCCTTCCGCCGCCAGCCCGGCCAGGATCAGGCTCATCGAAGCGCGCAGATCGGTCGCCATCACCGGCGCGCCGACCATCCGGTCGACGCCCTTCACCACCGCGGTTCGACCCGACACGGTCACGTCCGCGCCCATCCGCGCCAGTTCGGGCACGTGCATGTAGCGATTCTCGAAGATCGTCTCGGTCAGCACGCTCGTGCCTTCCGCCTTGCACAGCATCGCCATGAACTGCGCCTGCATGTCGGTGGCGAAGCCGGGGAACGGCGCGGTCGTCAGCGTCAGCGGCTTCAGCGGCCCGTCGGCACTGATCCGAACGGTATCGCCGCCCGGCTCCACCGTCACGCCCGCCTCGACCAGTGCGGCCAGCGTCGCGCCCATATCGTCCGCCGACACGCCGGTCAGTTCCAGCGACCCGCCGGTGATCGCAGCGGCGCAGGCATAGCTGCCCGCCTCGATCCGGTCGGGCATCACCGCATAGGTCGCGCCGTGCAGCCGGGAGACGCCCTCGATCTCCAGCGTCTCGGTGCCGATGCCCTCGATCTTCGCACCCATCGCGACGAGGCAGCGGCACAGGTCGACGATCTCGGGCTCACGCGCGGCATTCTCGATCCGGCTGCGGCCGGTGGCGAGCACCGCCGCCATCACGACGTTCTCCGTCGCACCGACCGACACGACCGGAAAGCGATAACGCCCGCCGGTCAGCTTGCCGCCCGGCGCGGTGGCGCGGACATAGCCCGCCGCCATTTCCAGCTCCGCGCCGATAGCTTCCAGCGCCTTCAGATGCAGATCGATCGGTCGATTGCCGATCGCGCAGCCGCCGGGCAGCGACACCCGCGCCTCCCCCGCTCGCGCCAGCACGGGGCCAAGCACCAGGATCGACGCACGCATCTTGCGCACGATGTCGTACGGTGCCTCAGTGGAGGTCAGCGTGCCCGCGCGGATCGTCATCACCCGGCCGAAATCCTCGGGCCGCGTGCCCTGAATCGCGGTCGACGCGCCGAGCTGGTTGAGCAGGTGGCCGAACCCGTCGACATCGGCGAGGCGCGGCAGGTTGCGCAGCGTCAGCGGTTCATCGGTCAGCAGCGCGCAGGGCATCAGCGTGAGTGCAGCGTTCTTGGCGCCGGAGATGGGCAGCCGCCCGTTCAGGCGGTTGCCGCCGCGGATGATGATGCGATCCATGTCGCCCCTCCTATCGCCCGCACGGCCACGCGCAAGCGCTGCCGGAAATTACGGTTGCCGTAACGGTGGAAGTCATTGGTTGATCGACGTTAATGCGTGATCTCGCACTCGCGGCATAACGGCATTTCATCGGGGGATCTTCATCTACGTGCCGGATACCAGTTTCGCTGCCCGTATCAGCGATATGATCGTGTTGACGCCGGATGAGCAGGACGCGCTTGCCAGATTGGGCGAACGCCAGCGTCGCTTGCGCCGCAACGCCGTCTTGCTCAGCGAAAACGATCGGTTGAGCGAGTTGTTCGTGCTGAAGGAAGGCATGATGATGAGCTATGTGCTGCTCGACGACGGTCGGCGGCAGATATTGCGCTTCATCTTTCCCGGCGATGTGCTGGCGACCCCGGCGCTCGCCTATACCAGATCGCCCGAAACCTTGATGGCGCTGACCGATATCGTGGTGTGTCCGTTCGACCGCAGCGTGATGGCTACGATGTTCGCCACCACGCCGCGACTAGCGGCGGCGATCATGGCGCTGGATCAGGCGGAGCGGGTGGCGATGACCGACCGGCTGGCCGCGATCGGCCGAACCTCCGCCAAGGCACGGGTCGCGGCGCTGTTGCTGGAGATTCGCGACCGGCTGCGCACCGGCGACCGGCGGATCGGCAACTGCTTCGTCCTGGGCATCACGCAAGAAGAGATCGGCGACGCCACCGGGCTGACCGCGGTCCATGTCAACCGGATGCTTCGCCAGTTGGAGGAGGAAGGCATGATCGGGCGGGGGGGTGGTCGCGTTACCCTGCTTAACGAGGCGCGACTGGTCCGCACCGCCAATTATATCGATCGCCATGCCGCGATCGATCTGGGGTGGTTGCCAGCGCTGGCCTGACCCCGGTCGTTACCGCAATGCCCAGCGCATCAGCCGGCCGACGCCCAATGCGCCGAGCCGTATCGCCGGTCGCCCCGCCGCCGGCACACCGAAGCCGTGCATGTCCGTGGCCCAGCGGGGCATCAACTCGATCCCCGCCTGCATCATCACCGCGTTGACCGGCGCGTTGAGCAGGCTGGGCGAGGGTTGCCGGATCAGCCGCCCCGCCACCGCGCGTGTCCGATCGTCCGCGCGCAGCGCCGGCCGCATCGCGGTGATGTACGCGGTCAGTGCGGCACGGGTGCGAGGCACGTCGGGTGCACCCAGCCGTTCCGCGATCGTCGCCATCTCCGCGACATAGGCATCCTGCCGCGCCACCGGCATGGCGGAATCACGGTATCGAAGATGTGCGCGCAGGAAACTGTCGATTTCGGCGGCGTGGACCCAAGCGAGCAGCGTCGGATCGCCGGCGGTATAGGGTGTGCCGTCGGGCAGCGTCCCCGTCACCCGGTCATGGATCGACCGCACCCGGGCGATGATCCGCTCCGCCGCCTCGGTCGAGCCATAGGTGGTGACGGAGATGAACTGTGCCGTGCGTTTCAGCCGCCCGGTCACGTCGCGGCGGAAGTCGCTGTGATCCCACACCCCCGCCAGCGCGGCGGGGTGCAGCATCTGTACCATCAGCGAACAGACGCCGCCGATCATCATGCTGGTGAAATCGCCGTGCACCGCCCAGGTCGCCGATCCCGGCCCGAACAGGCCGGGGTCGCCCACCGGCCGCGTCAGATCCAGTTCGCCCGAACCCACCAGTCCGCGGACGCGTCCGCCGATCGCCTGTCGCATATCCATGGATCGAAGATGGGGAGTACCGATGCTCAGCGAAAGGCGGCGGCCTGCGTGACGACCCCGGCCCATGCCGCCACCTCGTCGTCGAACCGGGCGGTGACGACCAGATCGCCTGCGGTGTCCGTCGCGGAATCGACCGTCACCTCGCCCTGCCATTCGAACGTCGCATTGCCGGACAGCGTCACCATCGCATCGGCGGTGGCGGCCGCGCGGACCAGCCCGCCCCGGTTCAGTACGGTCACCGGCCGGTCATAGGCCCAGCGTCCGGTCAGGCAGGCGGCATAGGTGGATGCCGCCATCGCGCTGCCGCAACTGTTGGTCAGCCCGACGCCGCGTTCGAACGTGCGGACGAACAGCGAGTCCGGTCGCACTACGACGAAGCTGACGTTCGCACGGTTCGGCAACCAGTCCGGCGCTGCCTCACACAGACGGCCGATCCGCACCAGTTCGTCCTCGTCGACCGCATCGGTGAAATGGACGAGATGCGGATTGGGAATGGCGAGTGCGGTGAACAGCCGGTCGCCGAGCGGCGGCACCACCGCCTCGATGATCCGCTCCGCCCCGATATCCAGCGGCCAGCGGGCGACATCCAGCGTCACCGGCCCCGCCGTCTCCCGCACCGTATAGACACCGGATGCCAGCGGCGTGTCGCGGGCAGCATCGGCCAGCGATCCGGCCAGCCGCACGCCCGCCGCCTCTACGCCCAGCGCCGCGAACCCGGCCCGCGCCACGCAGCGTACACCGTTCAGGCACGTCTCCGCCTCCGAACCATCGGGATTGAACATGCGGAACCCGATCGGATGGGTCGCATCGCCGTTCAGGAACAGCAGCAGCCCATCGCCGCCCACGGGACCCGCCCGATCGGCCAGCGCCCGTGCCACGCCGGCCCATGCCGCATCGGACAGTGTCAGTTCGCGGGCATCGATCAACGGGAAGTCGTTTCCCGATCCGTGGCATTTGATGATCGACAGGCGCATGGGCGATGGTTCCGGCAAGAGACGTCAGTCCCCCATCATGGTCATGCGCAGCACCGGGCGCCAGTTCGATGACCCGGGTCGTGCCGCAAATAGCGGCGACTTGTCAGTATGGAACGTTTCGCCGATAGCAACGAACCGCTCCGGTTACGATGAGGTCGCCATGATTACCGCCATCCGCGAAGTCCGCCGGGCAAAGGGGCTGACGCTCGATCAGGTAGCGCAGGCCTGCGTCCCGCCCACCACCGCACAGACAATCGGTCGACTGGAAACGGGTACGCGTACCGTTTCGGTCGACTGGCTCAACCGCATCGCCGCCGCGCTGGGGGTGACCGCCGCCGATCTCGTCCGCCTGCCCGACCGGCACGACCTGCCCGTCGCCGCGCTGCTGGACGGCGATGGCGCGCACGCACCGCGTCATCCGACCATGGTGGTGCCCCCCACCCCCGCGCCCGGCATGATCGCGGTCAGCGTGATCGGCACGATCGGCGACTATCGGGCCGGCGACATTTTGTGGTGCGCGATGCTCGCCCCGGCCGATTTCGCCACCGCACTCGACCGCGATATATTGGTGCCGATCCCCGCAGGACGCTTCGGCTTCGGCCGCTGCGTCGCGGTCGACGCAAGCGGGGTCCAGTTGCATCCGTCAGGTGCGGCGCGTCTGACCATTGCGGCACCGGCCTGGCTGGCGATGACGACCACGCTGGTGCGCGATTTATAGTGGGGAAAGATGGTGGGTGCTGACGGGATCGAACCGCCGACCGACTCGGTGTAAACGAGTAGCTCTACCGCTGAGCTAAGCACCCATGTTGCCTCCCCTTAACGCCGTGGCCCCGCTGCTGGCAACCGGGAAGCGTGGATCAGGCGATCGACAGACCGGCGCGTCGCACCGCCGCCATATAGGCATCCATTCCAGCCAGTCCGCGGGATGACAGCGCCATGAAGGCCCGGCGGCGATCGGTAGCATCGGGCTGGCGCCGGAACAGCCCCGCCTCGGTCAACCGCGCGATCCAGCGCAGCGCGGTGGTCGGCGCCACCGCGGCGGCAATGCACAGGCTGGACACCGACACGCGCTGCCCCTCCAGTTGTGCGGCATACAGATCGAGCAGCATGTCCCAGGCCGGGTCCTCGAACAGGCCATCACCGAGGAAACTGTCGCGCAACCGGCGAGCGCGAATCGCCTGACGGACCAGTTGCGGATCGATCGGGGCGGCAGGCGGCTCGAAGCCGAAGCTCATCCGCCGGTCGCCAACATTGCCCTCGTCACCCCCGGGGCGGGGCTCCCCGCGCTCGGCCAGCCGCACCAGCAGCTCGGCGATACGGCCGATCTCATCCTTCAGGCGGCGCAGTTCATCTTCACCGGCCTCACCGACGCGGTCGTGCAGCCCGGCGGGCGCCACGAGCCCGGCCACCGCCAGCGCGGCGACCAGCCGCGCGGTACCCTCGTCGCACAGCAGATGCACGGTCGGTCCCAGCAGGGCGGCAGCGACCGGATCGATCTGGCGATGGTGAAGCGTCACGACGATTTGCGGTGCCGACCGGGCCGCGACGTCGGCGATCAACGACAATCCCGCCTCGATCACATCGTCCCGCACGCCTTCCGCCTGTACCGCCAGCACCGGCGTGATGCCCAGCCGGTCATCCAGCATCGCCAGTTCATCCCAGCCGAGCCGATCGACGATCCGCCCCCCGGCCAGCGTGATCGCTTCTTCCATCGCGGCCCGGCCGCCGGGATCGGCGACCAGCACCGTATCGAACGTCTCTCGCAATCCCCGGCTCCCACCCGTCGCTCACCGACCGGCACGATGCCCCGTCATCACAGCGATTTGACGATTTCCTCCACCATCTTCTTGGCGTCGGCAAGCAGCATCATCGTGTTGTCGCGATAGAACAGCTCGTTATCCACCCCGGCATAACCGACCCCGCCCATCGACCGCTTGATGAACAGCACCGTTCCCGCCTTCTCCACATCCAGCACCGGCATACCGTAGATCGGCGAAGTCTTATCGGTTTTCGCCGCCGGGTTGGTCACGTCGTTGGCGCCGATCACGAACGCGACGTCGGTCTGCGCAAATTCCGAATTGATGTCCTCCAGTTCGAACACGTCGTCATAGGGCACGTTCGCCTCAGCGAGCAGCACGTTCATGTGCCCCGGCATCCGCCCGGCGACGGGGTGAATCGCATATTTCACGCGCACCCCCTCCTCCTTCAGCTTGTCCGCCATCTCCCGCAGGGCGTGCTGCGCCTGCGCCACCGCCATGCCGTAACCGGGGACGATGATGACCTGGCTCGCCTGCCCCATCAGGAACGCCGCGTCCTCCGCGCTGCCGCGCTTCCATGGCCGGTCGCTCGCCGTCGCGGGGCCGCTGCCGCCGTCGGTGGTGCCGAACCCGCCTGCGATCACGCTGATGAAGCTGCGGTTCATCGCCCGGCACATGATGTAGCTGAGGATCGCGCCCGACGATCCGACCAGCGCGCCGGTGATGATCATCGCGGTGTTGCCGAGCGTGAAGCCCATCGCCGCCGCCGCCCAGCCCGAATAGCTGTTCAGCATCGACACCACGACCGGCATGTCGGCGCCGCCGATCGGCACGATCAACAGGAACCCGATCGCGAACGACAGGGTGGTGATCGCCCAGAAGATGTGCGGGCTTTGATCCTGCGTGAACCACGCGACCAGCACGACGATCGCGGCCAGGATCGCGAGGTTGATGACGTGGCGGCCCGGCAGCAGGATCGGCTTGCCGCCCATGTTGCCGTTCAGCTTCAGGAACGCGATGATCGATCCGGAAAAGGTGATCGCGCCGATCGCCACGCCCAGCCCCAGCTCGATCCGGCTGGCGGGGTGGATGATCGCGACCGGATCGCCGATCATCGGGATCATCAGCGTCGCGATGCCGAAGGCCTGCGGATTGAGATAGGCGGCGATGCCGACCATCACCGCCGCCAGTCCGACCAGCGAATGGAAGGCGGCGACCAGTTGCGGCATCGCCGTCATCGCGATGCGCCGGGCGATGACGAAGCCGATCGCACCGCCGACCGCGATCGCCGCCACGATCTCCGGCAGGCTCGCGATCTCGTGCGTCACCAATGTGGTGGCGATCGCGATCGCCATGCCCGCCATGCCGAACCGGTTGCCGCGCTGGCTGGTCGCGGGACTGGACAGGCCGCGCAGCGCCAGGATGAAGCAGACCCCCGCGATCAGATAGGCCAGCGCCACCCACGGGTTCGCCGCCACCTGGTGAGCGACCGCCGGTCCGTTCTCAAGCATCCTGCGCTCCCCCTGGCCGGTACCCGGTCATGCGACCGGCCGATCCTTCTTCTTGTACATCGCCAGCATCCGTGCGGTGACCGCGAAGCCGCCGAAGATGTTGATGCTCGCCAGCACCACCGCGCCCAGCCCCAGCCATTTGGCCACCGGCGATCCCGCCGCCGCCGACGCCACCAGCGCGCCGACGATGATGACCGAGGATATGGCGTTGGTCACCGCCATCAGCGGCGTGTGCAGCGCCGGCGTTACCGACCAGACGACGTAATAGCCGACGAAACAGGCCATGACGAAGATCGACAGGATCGCGATGAAGCTCATGGGTCGATCGTCTCCGGTATGGCGATGCCGCGAATGGCATCGGCGACAAGGTGCGGGCTGGCGACCGCTGGCCCGTTCACGCCGACAGTCTCGGGTTCACGACCTGTCCGCCCCTGGTCAGCCGGATCGCGTCGCCGATCTCGTCGCCATCGGGCAACAGCGGGCGTCCCGCCTCCTTGTCCCAGAAGGCGCTGAGGAAGTTGTACAGGTTGCGTGAGAACAGCGCGGAGGCGTCGGTGGCAAGACGGCTGGGGACGTTGCGGTGGCCGACGATGCGGACGCCGTGGCGCACCACCACCTCGCCCGCGACCGCGCCCTCGACATTGCCGCCCTGCTCCACCGCGAGGTCGACGATCACCGATCCCGGCTTCATGCTGGCGACCTGCGCATCGCTGACAAGGCGCGGCGCGGCACGACCGGGGATCAGCGCGGTGGTGATCACGATGTCCTGTTTGGCGATATGGCCGGAGACGAGTTCGGCCTGCGCAGCCTTGTACGCGTCGCTGGTTTCGCCGGCATAGCCGCCGGTCCCCTCGCCCTCGATCCCCGCCACGTTTTCGACGAACACCGGCTTGGCGCCCAGCGACTGGATCTGTTCGCGCGTCGCGGACCGTACATCGGTGGCGGACACCTGCGCGCCCAGCCGCCGCGCGGTGGCGATCGCCTGCAACCCCGCCACGCCGACGCCCATCACGAACACCCGCGCCGCCGCCACCGTGCCGGCCGCGGTCATCATCATCGGAAAGGCCCGGTCATACTCGGCCGCCGCGTCGAGCACCGCCTTGTACCCGGCAAGGTTCGACTGCGACGACAGGATGTCCATCGACTGCGCGCGGGTGATGCGCGGCATCCATTCCATCGCCAGCGCCTCGACCCCGGCAGCGGCATAACCCTCCGCCCGTGTCCGCGTCGGCTGGAGCGCGGCGACCACCCAGGCCCCGGGCTCCACCCTCGCCAGCCCGGCCGGGTCGGGACCCTGCACGCCCAGGATTACCGCCGCGCCTGCCAGCACGGCCGTGCGATCGGCGATCGTCGCCCCCGCATCGGCATAGGCGTCGTCGGCATGACCCGCCGCGGCGCCCGCGCCTGCTTCCACCGCCAGCGTCGCGCCCAGCGCGACGAACTTGCGGACGGTTTCAGGGGTAGCCGCGACCCGCCGCTCCCCTTCCGCCTGCTCGCGAAGGACGGCGATCCGCATTCCGGATCAGCCCGCGATCAGCCAGATCACCATGGCGGTGACAAAAGCCACGGCGATCGCACCGTATTTCATCAGTCCGATCATGCGATCATAGGTTCCGACATGCGCCTTGATGTCGCCATTGCCTGCCATCTGGTGCATCCTCCGTCCGTTATGGACCGATCCTAGACAGCGATGCCCTCAGCCTCAACCCCCGTCGGCGGTGCGAATCGGATCGCGCTTAAACTCGCCTTTACTTCGGCATGGCTATCGAACGTGCCGAACTGGGACGGAATCGACAGATCATGACGCGTAACGGCCAGCGGCTTCTCCTCCTGATTGACGACGAGCCTGCACAGCGACGGCTGGTGGCGGCCCTGGCGGCGCGGGGCGGCTGGCGATCGATCTTCGCCAGCGGCACCGAGCAGGCGATCGCCACGCTCGGCACGCAGGACGGCATGCAGCTGGATGCGATCCTGATCGATCACTGGGCGGCGGATGCCGATGCCACCAGCCTGATCGCGGAATTGCGGGTACGCCGCCCCGCCCTGCCGATCCTGATGCTGACCGCCAATGGTTCCGCCGATCAGGCGGTGGCCGCGATGCGCAGCGGCGCCAGCGACTTCCTGGTCAAGCCGCTGGCGCCCGAACGGCTGCTCGCCGCACTGGAGGCGGCGGCGGCGGGTAGCAATACCGGAGAACTGCGCCCGCTGACGGAGAAAATCCCGGCGCTGCTCGCCTTCGACGAGATCGTCGGCTCCGCGCCCGAATTCCGCACCGCGCTGGCGATCGCGGCGAAGGCGGCGCGGGCGCGCGTGCCGGTGCTGCTGGAGGGCGAAAGCGGCGTCGGCAAGGAAGTGGTGGCCCGGGCCATCCACGCTGCCTCGCCCCGCGCCCGTCGCCCGATCGTGTCGGTGAATTGCGGCGCGATCCCCGCCAATCTGGTCGACAGCGAATTGTTCGGACACGAAAAGGGCGCGTTCACCGGCGCGTTCGAGCGCAAGATCGGCCGGGTGCGCGAGGCGGAAGGCGGCACGTTGTTCCTCGACGAGATCGGCGAGATGCCGCTCGATGCGCAGGTGAAGCTGCTGCGCCTGCTCCAGACCGGGGACATGCATCCGCTGGGCGCCCGCCACCCGCAGCAGGTCGACGTGCGTGTGATCGCCGCCAGCAACCGCCGCCTGTCCGAGGATGTGGAGGCGGCCCGGTTCCGCGAGGATCTGCTCTACCGGTTGGCCGGCGTACAGGTCACGATCCCCCCGCTGCGCGAGCGGATCGGCGATATCCCCGCCTTGTCTCGCCATCTGCTTGCCCGAATCGCGCGGCAGCCGGGGCTGCGACCGTTGGGCATCACCGACGACGCGCTCGACCTGCTGGCGGGCTATGAATGGCCGGGCAATGTCCGCCAGCTCCAGAACGCGTTGTTCCGTGCGGCGGTGCTGTGCGAGGGTGACGCGCTGACCCGCTGCGATTTCCCGCAGATCGCGGCGATGGGCCATCGTCGCGGCGGCGGCCCGGTCGAGGGGGGCGGCGTCACCCTGTTCTATCCGGACGGCAATATGCGCCCGCTTGAGGATATCGAGGCGGATGTGATCCGACTCGCGATCGGCCATTATCGCGGACGGATGACGGAGGTCGCACGCCGGCTCGGCATTGGCCGGTCGACCCTCTATCGCAAACTGGGCGAATTGGGGATCGACAGCGCGGCGTGACGTCTTCTGCGACCGTGCGATAAAATTTGTCTGCCCCAATGCGAGACAATCCTCGATCACGCGCCTAGGCTGATCGTCATGTCACTGACAGGTCGCACCGTTCCGGCCATCGATGCCACGCTTTTGCGCCATTCCGACGTCATCGTCGCGACGGGCTGGTATCGACACAGATGATAGCGAACGGATGCCCCGTGAACGATGGCGGCCATACGCCATGATGCCGTCGCCGCCTTTCGTATTGCTCGACGATGCACGGCCGGGGGGCGGGATGCGGCTGTACCGCGACGCGGTGGAGGTGGTGACCGCCACCGATCCCGCCACGGTTCCCGCCGCGCTCGACCGGGTCCGCGCCGCCGGGGCCCGCGGGCTGCATGCGGCGGGGTTCCTCACCTATGAGGCGGGGTCGGCCCTCACGTCGCTGCCGGCCGATGCGTCACCGGCCGGTCCCGCCGGGCAGCCGATCCTGTGGTTCGGGCTTTTCGAGCGATGGGAGGCGGTCGATCCGGCGGTGTTTCTCCCCGACCCGGCCGGTGCTTGGATCGGTGCGCCGGTACCGCAGATCGGGCAGGCGGCGTATGAGGAGCGGGTCCGCGCCGTACTGGCGCTGATCGCGGCGGGCGATCTGTATCAGGCCAATCTCAGTTTCCAGGCCAATGTCGCGGTTGCCGGCGATCCGCTGGCGATCCATGCCCGGTTGCGCACCCGTGCCGGCGCGGGGCACGGCGCGGTAGTCGCGATGGGCGACACCACGATCGTCAGCCTGTCGCCGGAGATGTTCTTCGAACTGACCGGCGACCGGCTGACCTGCCGTCCGATGAAGGGCACCGCCCCGCGCGGCGGCACCGCGGTGGTCGACGGCTATTTCGCCACCGCGCTCGCCACCGATGCCAAGCAGCGGGCCGAGAATCTGATGATCGTCGACCTGATGCGCAACGACCTGTCGCGGGTCGCGGTGCCGGGCAGCGTGGCAGTGCCGGCGCTGTTCGCGGTCGAGACCTATCCGACCGTCCATCAACTGACCTCCACCGTTACCGCGACGCTGGCCCCCGGCAGCGATGCGATCGACGTGCTGACGGCCGCGTTTCCCTGCGGATCGATCACCGGCGCGCCGAAGCGACGGGCGATGCAGGCGATCGCCGCGATCGAGGCGCAGCCGCGCGGCATCTACACCGGCTCGATCGGCCATATCGATGCGAATGGGGATGCCGCGTTCAACGTCGCGATCCGCACGCTGGCGATCCGGGGTGATATGGCGACTCTGGGCCTCGGCGCCGGCATCGTCGCCGATTCCGATCCCGCCGCCGAATGGGCCGAATGTCTCGCCAAGGCGCGTTTCATCGGCGAGGGCGAACAGGGATTCGCCCTGATCGAGACGATGACGTTCGATCCCGAAGAGGGCATCATCCTGCTCGACCGCCACGTCGCCCGGATGCAGGAAAGTGCCGCCCGCCTCGGCTTCGCGTTCGACCGGCATGGCGCGCGCAACGAGTTGCAGGCCGCCACCTTCCGCCTGCGCAAGGCACGGCGGGTGCGTCTGCTGCTGTCCCCGTCCGGCATGTTGGCGGTGGAGACGTCGCCGCTGCCGGTGCCATTCGCCGGCCCGGCAAGCGTCGCGATCGTCCCCCTGCCCGTATCGCCCCGCGATATACGCCTGTGCCACAAGACCAGCGCCCGTGGTTTCTACGACCAGGCCCGCCATGCGGCGGCGACGGACGAGGTGCTGTTCGAACATGACGGGCTGTTGACGGAAGGCAGCTTCACCTCGCTGTTCGTCGCGCGGGACGACGGGATGCTCGTGACGCCGCCGTTGCGGCATGGATTGCTGCCGGGGGTGCTGCGCGGCGAGTTGATCGCCACCGGCCGTGCCGTGGAGGGGCCGGTACGCCGAGCCGATCTGGCAGGCGGCTTCCTCATCGGCAATGCGGTGCGCGGCCTGTGCCCCGCCACTCTTGTTGCGCCAGCGAAATAGGCTATAGCGCCGCCGGCCTCCGCTGAAAGACCCATCCATGCACACTTCCGCCGCGCTCGATCGTATCAGCCCGTCGCCGACGCTCGGCGTCACCGCACGGGTGATGGAACTGAAGCGGGCCGGCATCGACGTGATCGGACTGGGCGCGGGCGAGCCGGACTTTGACACACCCGAATTCATCAAGGACGCCGCGATCAAGGCGATCCGCGACGGCAAGACCAAATACACCGTGGTCGACGGCACTGCCGAGCTGAAGGAGGCGATCGCCGCCAAGTTCGCGCGCGACAATCACCTGACCTATGCGCCCGACCAGATCACCGTGAATGTCGGCGGCAAGCACACGCTGTTCAACGCGATGGTCGCGACGGTCGAGGCGGGCGACGAGGTGGTGATTCCCGCACCTTACTGGGTCAGCTATCCCGATGTCGTCCAGTTCGCGGGCGGCACCCCCGTGATCGCGCCGGCCGGCCCGGACCAGAACTACAAGCTGTCGCCCGAGGCGCTGGAGGCGGCGATCACCCCGCGCACCAAGTGGGTGATCCTGAACTCGCCCTCCAACCCGACCGGCGCGGCCTATAGCGCCGACGAACTGAAGGCGCTGGGCGAGGTGTTCCTGCGCCATCCCCATGTCTGGATCTTCGCGGACGATATGTACGAGCATATCGTTTATGACGGCTTTCGCTTCGCCACGATCGCCGAGGTGGTGCCCGAACTGTACGAGCGCACGCTGACGGTGAACGGCTGCTCCAAGGCCTATTCGATGACCGGCTGGCGGATCGGCTATGCCGGCGGCGCCCGCTGGCTCATCAAGGCGATCGCCAAGCTCCAGTCGCAATCGACCTCCAACCCCTGTTCGGTGGCGCAGGCGGCGGCCGTGGCCGCGCTGACGGGCGACCAGTCGTTCCTGGCGGGCCGCAACGATGCGTTCAAGGTACGCCGCGATCTGGTGGTGAACGCGCTGAACGCGATCCCGGGCATGACCTGTCCGACGCCGGAGGGCGCGTTCTACGTCTATCCGGCGTTCGCGCTGCTGATCGGGCGGTCCACGCCCAAGGGTGTGACGATCACCGACGACACTGCCTTCGTCACCTATCTGCTCGACGAGGCGCGCGTCGCCGCGGTGCAGGGCGCGGCCTTTGGTCTCTCCCCGGCGATGCGGATCAGCTATGCCACCTCGGACGCGCTGCTGACCGAGGCATGCGCGCGCATCGCGGAGGCATGCGCCGCGCTGCGCTGACGATCACCCGCAATGGCGGGGACCAATAACTGACATCTTGATGAACACGCCGCCCAGCAGCGGTTCATTTCCGTCATCTATATGTTTCAGGACAGTCACCTTGTCGTGACGTGGAGCATCCACGACATGACGGGCAACGTAATTCCATCGCGCATCGATCGCATCGATGGACGAACAACAGGTACAGGATCATGACCAGCTTCCTCAAATCCAGCTTCGTGTGGCAGTTCGCGGGCGGCTTCGTGCTCGGTGCGATCGGGCTGGTCGCATTGCAGCCGGCCGAAGCGACGCATGAACTCGTCAGCCGCTTCGCCCCCACGCAGCAGGCGCGCTGACATGAACGGGGCGGGTCTGGCGCTTGCCGCCGCCGGGCTGGTCGCCACCGCGCTGATGGTTGGTCGCGCCGATGCCGAGCGCGCGGTCCCGATCCCGGCGGCGCGGATGGACGTTCCCGCCGCCCCCGGCCTTCAGACGGCGGTCTTCGCCGGCGGCTGCTTCTGGGGAATGGAAGCGGTATTCGAGCATGTGAAGGGCGTGCGCGCCGTGACCGCAGGCTATGCGGGTGGCACCGCCGCCACCGCGACTTACGATCAGGTATCGACCGAGACGACCGGCCATGCCGAGGCGATCCGCGTCCGCTACGATCCGCGACAGGTCAGCTATGCGACGCTGCTGCGGGTCTATTTCTCGGTCGCGCATGATCCGACGCAGGTGAACCGGCAAGGTCCTGACAGCGGCCCCAGCTATCGATCGGCGATCTTTCCGCAGACGCCGGCCCAGGCGACGGTGGCACGTGCCTATATCGCGCAGCTGGCGTCCGCCCGTGCCTGGGCCCGCCCGATCGCGACGCGAGTGGAGCAAGGACGTTTCTTTCCAGCCGAAGCCCATCATCAGGACTTTTTCGACCGAAATCCGTCCCACCCGTATATCGTCGCATGGGACAAGCCCAAGGTGGCGGCATTCCGGACCGGTTTTCCGTCGCTGGTACAATAACCTCGCTACGCCGGGTCAGCCGTCGCCCGGCACCACCATTATCGCAATCAACGCCGCGACCAGCGATTTCATCGTCAGCGGCTTGACGAGATGGCGGATCGCCGCGAACCGCGCGTCGCCCTCGTCCGCGTCGTAACCGCTGGCGAACAGAAACGGCACGCCCCGGCCCAGCAAGGCATCGGCGACCGGATAGACCTTTTCACCAGCGAGATTGACGTCGAGGATCGCGACATCGATCTCCCCCTGCCCTGCATCGATCATCGCCAGCGCCCTGGCGACATCGGGTACCGGGCCAAGCACGACCGCTCCCTCCTGCGTCAATGCCCGCACCAACTGGCGTGCGAGGATATATTCATCCTCCACCACCAGAATGCGCCGATCAGTCAGCGACCCCGATACCATCATGACCCGGTCGCCAGGCTCGTGACCTGCGACACAGGCAGATCGATAGTGCAGTGAACCCCTTCGCCGGTCAGTGCGAAGGTGGTGCGGGCGTCCAACTGATAGGGCAGCGCATGTTCGATCAGTTCGCGTCCCTGCCCGATCCGTTCCGATGCGGCGGCGTGCATCGTCACCCCCGTCTCCCGCCAATCGATATGGAGGCGGGCGCGATCGTCCCCCGTCGGGGGCGTCACCCACCAGCCGATATGCAGCCGGGCGTTGGGCTGGCTGAGGGCGCCGTATTTCAGCGAATTCGTCATCAGTTCGTGGATCGCAAGCGCCAGCGTCTGGATACCGCCGGATCGCAGCGGCACCCGTTCCGGCCCGTCCAGCGTGACGCGGGGATCGTCTTCCGGCCGGGCACCGATCGTACTCAATTCGCAGCGCAGCAGTTCGTCGAACGAGATGCGCTCCAGTCCGTCGAGGCGTGACAGCAGGTTCTGTACGCGGGCCAGCGTCGCCATCCGCGCGCCGAACGTGTCGGCGAAATCGTCCAGCCCGGTACTGGCCGCCAGCGTCGTCTCGACCATCGCCTGCACCACGCCCATCACGTTGCGGGAGCGGTGCTGCAATTCGCCGATCAGCACCGTCAGCCGCTGGGCCGCAGCACGTTCGTCGGTCACATCCTGCACGATGCCACCGATCCGGCGGACCACACCTTGGTCGTCGCGCAGCGGAAAGGCGGTATTGCGCAGCCAGCGGATCTTGCCGCTGCCCGGAATCAGGACCCGGTAGTCGTGAACGACTGACCGACCTTCACGCACCTGCGACATCGCGGTCGCTGCCGTCTCGCGATCCTCGGGGACGACCGCTTTCAGCCATTCATAGGCCCCGTTCACGTCGCCGGAGGCCCCGCCGAACAGCCTGGCGACCGCGGGACTCAGAAACTCGAATTCGGACGTGGCAGTGTTGCGGATCCACAGGATATCGGACGACGCCGCCGCGAACTGGCGGAACAGCGCCTCGCTTGCGCGCAGCGCCTCCTCCACGCGGCGGCCTTCGGTCACGTCCGCCACCACGCCGCCGATGCCGACGATATCGGCATCGGCCCGGATCGGAAAGAACTGTTCGATCCAGACCCGCTCATCGTCGGGTGCCGCCGGCGTGCGCCCGCGCACTTCGACATCGAGCAATGGCTCCCCCGTCGCCAGCATGTGGCTCCAGCGCTCCAGCACCTGATCCAGACCTTCGATATCGGGCAGGATGTCCACAGGATGCCGCCCGGCATGCGCTTCCTCCGTGAGGCCATTCATCGCCGCCAGCGTGGCGTTGACGCGAACGAAGCGCATGTCGCGGTCCCACACCCCGATACCCAGCGGCGCGGCACCGAACAATGCATCAAGGATCACCGACGGCGTCAGGGGATCGGCGCTGTCCTGATTACCCGAGGCCGACGACGGCATGGGCGGCCGGCCCAGCGCCGTCGCGACCGCCGAACGCAATTCATCCGACCATCGTTCGGCCGGTCCCAGCGGCGTGGCCGACCAGTCGAATCTGCCGGATGACATGCCGTCGGGCTCGGACTCACTGTCGGGAAGTAACGATCGGGGATTCATGGATATCTACGCACCGATAGACATGGGGCGCGATGGCCCGGGGCGGCACCACAAAGGAAGACATTTACCCAAACCTTGCAAGGCCGGGCTTCGGATAAACTGACACATTTTGGGACAATGCTACCCTGATATATTCTTCCCTCCGGTCCGGACCGCCTGTCGACACCGAACGACGATGATCCATGACACCGCGACCGGCGAAAGATTTCCGCTGGCCTTCGAACTGCGCTAGGCGACCGTCATGGCGACCACGATCCCCTGCGACGTCGCGATCATCGGTGCCGGCCTGGCGGGCGGGCTGATCGCGCTGGCCCTGCGCGCGCGACATCCGGGCCTGACGATCCGGCTGGTCGATGCCGGGGCGGTGGTGGGCGGCCATCATCGCTGGTCGTTCTTCGGCAGCGACATCGCCCCCGACGATCTCTGGCTGCTCAAGCCGCTGGTGACGCAAAGCTGGCCCAACCACGGGGTCCGCTTTCCTGGCCATGCCCGCACGATTCCCGAACCCTATTATTCGATCGAGAGCGAGCGTCTGGATGCGGTGGTACGCGCCGCCCTGCCTGCCGATGCGCTGATCCTGGGGCGGCACGTCACCGCCGTGTCCGCCACCGCCGTCGAACTGGCGGACGGCGACCGGATCGAAGCGACCGGCGTGATCGATGCGCGCGGCCCGGGCGACCTGACCACGCTCGATCTGGGCTGGCAGAAGTTCGTCGGGCAGGAACTGCGCCTGTCCGTTCCCCATGAGGCGCCGGTGCCTGTGATCATGGACGCCACCGTCGCGCAGATCGACGGCTATCGCTTCGTCTATTGCCTGCCGCTGGGCGCCACGCGGATGTTCGTCGAGGACACTTATTACAGCGACACGCCCGATCTCGACCGCGACGTGCTGGCCGATCGCATCCATGCCTATGTCGCTGCCCGCGGCTGGCAGGTGGAGCAGACCGCCAGCGAGGAGCAGGGCGTGCTGCCGGTCGCGATGGGGGGCGATTTCGAGGCGTATTGGCGATCGACCGGCCCGGTGGCGAAGGCGGGAATGCGCGCCGGCCTGTTTCATCCCACCACCGGCTACTCATTGCCCGATGCGGTGCGCACCGCATCGGCGATCGCCGCCCGCCGCGATTTCAGCGGCAACGCGCTCCACGATGCGACCCATGCCGCAGCGAAGGCGACATGGAACGACCGTGGCTTCTACCGGATGCTCGACACAATGCTGTTCAAGGCGGCCGACCCGGCGGAACGCTACCGGGTGCTGGAACGCTTCTATCGCCTCTCCCCGCGGCTGATCGGCCGCTTCTATGCTGGACAATCGACGATGACCGACAAGGCGCGGGTGCTGATAGGCAGGCCGCCGGTTCCCTTTCTCCGCGCGGTGCGGGCACTGACAGGAGTTCAGGCATGAAGCGCGCGATCGTGATCGGCGCCGGGTTCGGCGGACTGGCGCTGGCGATCCGGCTGCAATCGGCGGGGATCGACACCACCATCGTCGAGGCGCGGGACAAGCCCGGCGGCCGTGCCTATTACTGGGAACGTGACGGCTTCACCTTCGATGCCGGCCCCACCGTCATCACCGACCCCGCCTGTCTGGAGGAACTCTGGGCGCTGACGGGGCGTGAGATGCGCGACGACATCGTGCTCGATCCGGTCCTGCCCTTCTACCGGTTGAACTGGGCGGACGGGACCAATTTCGACTATACCAACGACGATCAGCTGCTGCGGTCGGAGATCGAGAAGCTGCATCCGGGCGATTGGGAGGGATATCAGAAGTTCCTCGCCTATTCCGCCGGGGTCTTCCACGAGGGATATGAAAAACTCGGCCATGTCGCGTTCCTCGACTTCGCGTCGATGATCAAGGCGGCGCCCGCGCTGGCGAAATATCAGGCGTGGCGCTCGGTCTATTCGATCGTGTCGAGCTTCGTGAAGTCGGAGAAGCTGCGCGAGGCGCTGTCGTTCCATACGCTGCTGGTCGGCGGCAACCCGATGACGACCAGCGCGATCTATGCGCTGATCCACAAGCTGGAACGCGATGGCGGCGTCTGGTTCGCGCGCGGCGGCACCAACCGGCTGATCGCGGGCATGGTCACGCATTTCGAGCGGATCGGCGGCACCCTGCGGCTGGGCGATCCCGTCGCGCAGATCGAGACGCTGGGCGACCGCGCCACCGGTGTGGTGACCGAAAGCGGCTGGCGCAGCGATGCGGATGCGATCGCGGCGAACAGCGACATCATGCACACCTATCGCGACCTGCTGTCCACCTCGCGCTCCGCGCGGCGGACCACGACGCGGCTGGCGAAGAAGAGCTATTCGCCTTCGCTGTTCGTCGTACATTTCGGGATCAAGGGAACGTGGCCGGGCATCCCGCACCACATGATCCTGTTCGGCCCACGCTATAAGGGGCTGCTGGCCGACATCTACGATCATGGCGTGCTGTCGGAGGATTTCTCGCTCTACCTCCACCACCCGACCGTCACCGATCCATCGCTGGCGCCGGAGGGGCATTCGACCTTCTATGCGCTCGCCCCCGTGCCACACATGGGCAAGTTCCCGGTCGACTGGACGGAGATCGCGCCGATCCTGGAAAAGCGCATCCTCGACGAGGTCGGCCGCCGGCTGATCCCCGACATCCACGACCGGATCGTGACGAAATTCAGCTATGCGCCCAACGATTTCGCACAGGACCTGAATGCGCATCTCGGCAGCGCGTTCAGCCTCGAACCGGTACTGACGCAGAGCGCGTATTTCCGCGTTCACAACCGCGACGATGCCATCCCCAACCTGTATTTCGTCGGGGCGGGTACGCATCCGGGCGCAGGCATTCCCGGGGTCGTCGGCAGTGCCAAGGCGACCGCGCGGTTGATGCTGGACGCACGCTGACGGGGCGGCGAATGCGGGCGATAACGACAGGTATCGCGGCGGCGCTGCTCCTCATGGGGTGTGGCACGACGCGGTACCGGCCCGTCAGCGACCTGCCGGTCAGGATCGGGCCTCCCTATACGGTACGCGGCGTCACCTATGCCCCCGCCGCGCAACCCGGTTACGACATGGTCGGTCAGGCCGGCTGGTACGGCAACGAATCGGGTAACCGTACCGCCAATGGCGAACGGTTTCGGCCCAAAGGAATCAGCGCCGCCCACCCGACGCTGCCGCTGCCCACCTATGTCGAGGTGACCGCGCTCGATACCGGCCGGACGATCCTGTTGCGGGTCAATGATCGTGGCCCGTTCGCACGCGGCCGCATCATCGACCTGTCACGCGGCGCGGCACAGTTGCTTGGGGTACGGGTGCAGGGACATGCCGCAGTCCGTGTCCGTCAGGTCGATCCGCCGGAGCGCGACCGCGAACGTCTGCGACGGGGAAAGTCCGCCGCAGACCGCCCCGATACCGCCCCGGCCACGCTGGCGGCCTTGCGGGCGCGGCTGGCGGCGGCATCGCGACAGGCGGTATCAGACCGGTAGCGTCGCCAGTACGTCGCGCACGGTCCGCAAACCGTCGTCGCTGGCGATCGCGATGTCGAGCGGCCGTCCACCGAGATCGTCGCGATGGGTATTCAGGAATGTCATCACCGCGTCGCGATCCTGAAAGACCGACCATGCCGCTCCGGCAATCACCCCCTGACGGGCGGCTTCCTCGCGCGGCATCGCCGGCTTGAAACGGCTGAACCGTTTGCCGGCCATCGGCTTGCCGGTGGCAGGTGCCGCCGGGTCCGGCGCGACCGAGTCAGGCGCATCGAGGTCAATCGGCGCTGGCGATGTGGAAGATGATGAAGACGTACCGAATTCCCCGGTCCGTAAGCGAGAGCGCATATCGTCCCCCAGCCGCCGGCGCCTACGATCAAGTTGCCGTCGATCCATGACATATAGGCCAAATCGGTCCGAATGTAACCCGGCACGACCCATCCGCAATCAGGGATCGCCGATGGGCCGTGTCGTCACGCTGACAGGGGTAGCGCCATCCGGTCGGCGCGGACGATCAGAACTCCTTCCAGTCGTCCCCGCCCCCGGCCATTGCCGGAACCGGCGCGGCCGGCAGGGCGCGGACTGGTGATGTATAGCCCGTTGTCCGTATCGGCGGCGCCGAGCGCCGCACAGGGGCAGCACGGCCGACCTTGAACCGGCCGGCCTGATCGGCAAGCTGCCCGACCTCGCCCGCCAGATTGCGCGCGGCGGCGGAGGTTTCCTCGACCATCGCGGCGTTCTGCTGGGTCGACTGGTCCATCGTCCCGATCGCCGCCGATATCTGGGTGATCGCCGCCGACTGCGCCTGGTTGTCCGCCGCCATCGTCGCCAGCAGTTCGTGGACCTGCGCCACGTCGCCCGAGATGTTGGCGAGCGCGCCGTCGACCTTCGTCACCGCCTCGACCGCGGTGACGATGTCGGTCTGCGTCACCGTCAACTGGTCGCGTGCCCGCTTGGCTTCCTCCTCGGCACGCATCGCGAGGGCGGAGACGAGATCGGCCACCACCGCGAAACCACGTCCGGCATCGCCTGCCCGGCCCGCCTCGACTGCGGCGTTCATTGCCAGCACGCGGGTCTGGAACGCGATCTTGTCGAGCCCCTCGATCACCGAGTCGATGCCCTTGGCGCTGTCCGACACCCGGCCCATCGCCTGCACCGCCTCGTCGGCTACCGCACGGCCGCCACCGACCGTGGCGATCGCCTGATCGGCGCGTTCCACCGTCCGGGTCGCTGCCACCGCCGACGCGCGCAAGCGGCCGTCCATCTGCGTCACCGACGCAGCAGTCTCCTCCAGCGAGGCGGCGTTGCTTTCAGTACGCCGTGCGAGGTCTTCGGACGCCTGCGCGATCTCGCCCGAGCCGGTACGGATCGCGGTCGCGCTCTCCGACACCGACCCGATCAGGTCGCGCAGCTTGGCCAGCGCCTCGTTGAAGTTCGATTTCAGCGCGGCATAGGCCGGGGGGAAGTCTGCTTCGATCGATACGGTCAGGTCACCCTTCGACAGGTCCGACAACTGGGTCGATACCGTGTCGACGACCATTTTCTGCTCGGCATCGGTGCGGGCCTTCGCCTGATCCGCCGCAGCCTTGGCCAGGCCATTTTCGCGGAACACCTCCACCGCCTGCGCCATCGCGCCGATCTCGTCACCGCGCCGCGTACCGGACACCTCGACCGTATAGTCGCCCCGCGCCATCATCTTCATGGTGTCGGTCAGCGCGCCGATGGGCCGGCCGATCGCCCGCGTCAGCAGGACGCAGAGCGCGATGACGGCGAACAGCAGCAGTATCCCGCCGACCATCATCGCCCGGTTGCTGGCGGCGAAGGCGGCATCCTGCGTCAGCCTGGAGGCGGCAAGCACCTCGATCTGCTTGGCGCGAAGATCACGCAACGGCTGCAGGACCGGGGCAAGCACCTGAATCTTTCTATTGGTGCGGATGATCGCCATGGCCTGCTCGTTGCGGCCTTCGCGCGCCATCGCCATCAGCCGCGTCGCCCATAGCGGCTGCCAGGCGATCAGCTTTTCGCGCGTCGCCTTCACCAGCGCGCGGTCGGCCGGATCGACGATCACTGCGTTCAGCTTGGTCAGTGCCTCGGTCATCTGACCCTGGGTTTCGGTATAGACTCCCGCATAATAGTCGTCGCTGCTGATGACGTAACCACGCACCTGTGCGTTCATCCGCTGTGCCGCCATCTCGAAAGCGACCGTCTGCGAATAGATTTCCTGTGCGCGCGCCGATGCATCGGTTTCGCGCCGGACGGTGGACGCCGTACTCCACACCGCTGCCAGCATCGCCGCCACGATGGCGATGTTGATCGCGAAAGCGGCGACCAGTTTTCGGGATATGGACAGGGATGTAAGCATCAGGATTCCACTTGATTGGCAATAATCGGCCCGATCGGGCGCGATCAATACTGGCTGTTGACGGAGATCGGCGCGGCCTGTTCGCTCATCCGCAGGGTGCCGCGCACGCCGTAGACGGTGCTACGCGCGCCGGTCAGCCGCTGCGCCTCGGCAGCGATCGCACCCATCAGGTCGTCGCACAGCCGCAACCGGCGATCGAGCAGGTTGGCGTTGATCGTCAGGCGTCGCATCAGCAGATCGATCAGCTCGCGCACCTTGTCCTGATCCTCGGGGGCGAGGGTCGCCAACCAGTCGGGCTGCTCACGGGCAAGGCGGGCGCTCTCCGCCTCCACCTGCCCCGCCAGCCGCGCCTTGGCGGCAACGATGCCGGGCAGATCGGGATGGTTGACGGGCATCGTCAGCCGGTCATTTTCTTCGTCCACAAGCTTGGCGAGCGAGCCGATCGCGTCGACCAGATCAATCCACATGGCTTGCGCCTCCCTGCAACCGAACGATTTCCTGCATGACGATCGGGGCAAGGCCGATGCCGCCCCCTTTCGCGATCGTGGTGCCGAGCTGTTCGGCCAGCACGCCGCGAAACATTTCCTCGCCGTGCCCACCGCCGAAGGTGTCGGACACCTCGGCGGTATCCATCATCATCTTGGTGATCTGACCGACGAACACCGCTTCGAACGCCTGCGCGGTTTCGGCGGCGGTCTTGCCCCTGGGGCGCGGTGGGGCGGCCGGGGCGGCGGCGGCGGTAGCCGTCGCCGGGGTGGGTGGGGCGGCAATGTCCATCATTGTACCTCGATCGCGGCCTGAAGCGCGCCTGCGCTCTTCACGGCCTGGAGAATGGTGATCAGGTCGCGCGGCGACACGCCCAGCGTGTTCAGGCCGCTGACCAGCGATTTCAGCGAAGCGCCACCGCCGACGATCGCCAGCGACGCGCCGGCCCCGTCGTCCACCGCGACGCGGGTGCGCGGCAGCACCACCGTCTGCCCGTCGGACAGCGGCGCGGGCTGCGAGGCGACCGGGTTTTCCGACACGCTGATCGTCAGCCCCCCCTGCGCGATCGCGACCGGGCTGATCCGCACGTCCGCGCTCATCACCACGGTGCCGGAAGCTTCGTTGATGACGATGCGGGCGGGCTGGTCCACCTCGACGCTCAGATTCTCGATCTCGCCCATCAGGTCGACCACGTCGCCGCGGAACGCGCCCTTGGGCGCGATCTCGACCGTGCCGGGGTCCAGCACCGCCGCCGACCCGGCGAAGCGGGTGTTGATCGCCGCGGCGATGCTGCGCGCGGTGGCGAAATCGGGGTTCTTCAGCGCCAGCTTCAGGCTGGTCGACGAGCGGAGGGCGAACGGCACCTCGCGTTCGATGATTGCGCCGCCGGCGATCCGCGCGGAGGTGGACACGCCGCGCGTCACGCTGGCTCCCGCCCCGCGCGCGGCGAAGCCGGCGATCGCCACCGGCCCCTGCGCCACCGCGTAGATCTCGCCATCCAGCGCCCGCAGCGACGACACGAGCAACGTGCCGCCCTGCAGGCTGGTCGAATCGCCCAGTGCCGATACCTGCACATCGATCGACGAGCCGCGCCGCGCGAACGCCGGCATCGTCGCGGTGACCGACACGGCGGCGACGTTCGCCGGCTTCATCTTGGCATCGCGGACGTTGACGCCCATCCGCTCCAGCATCGCCTGCAACGATTCCTCGGTGAAGGGCGAATTGTTGGTGCGGTCCCCCGTACCGGGCAGCCCGACGACCAGACCATAGCCAACCAGTTGATTGGGGCGGACGTTCTCGACATCGACGATGTCCTTGACGCGGGTCGACGCCGCGCCCGGCGTCGCGGCGAGCAGCGCGGCGGCCATGGCGGCGATACATGCCCTGAGGGGAAGCCTTTGCATGATCAGTCTTATAGGATAGGCTTGATGCCTACCGGCGACAGGAGGGCGAAATACGGATCGACAATGTCGCGGCCGTCCTGCGGCAGGCGCTCATCACCGCCATGACGGCCAGGCCCACGGGTGGCTTTCGGGCGGAGGCGGAGCCCGTGCACGCCACGCCGCCCCCCGCGGTCGTACCGATCGCGCCGCCCACCACCTCGGTCGCGATGCTGGTCGCGATGGCGGCGAACGACCCGGTGGTGGAACAGCGCCGCAAGCTGGCCGCGGAGGCCGATCGCGGCCTGTCGTTGCTGGAACGCCTGCAGCGCGATCTGGCCACGGGCGAACCGACGCCCGAACGGCTGGAGGAAATGGCCGCCTGGGTCGAAGGCTTTACCCCGCCCGACGACCCCGCCCTCGGCCCGGTCGCCCGCGAGATCGAGCTACGCGTCCGCGTGGAACTGGCGAAGCACGACCTGCGGGCGTGACCGCGCCCCTATCCTTTCATCCACCATCCAGCGGAACCGAGATCGCCCGACCGTCATAACGGATCGCCTTGCCGGTGCCTTCGGCCAGCCCGATGCCGTTGCCGACGGTGACCTGAACGATGTGGAAGAGACGCGACGTCGGCATCCCCGGATAGCGCCCCTGCCGCGAGCCGATCGTCAGCAGGCCCGTCCTGTCGTTCAGCGTCAGTTCGATCGTGGCGCGCTCGCCCCGACGCCAGCCCTGCCCGTCACCGGCGTCGTCGTAGAGGCTGAAGCGACCATCGGCACCGCGATAGACGCGCAGCTCGATCGGCAGGTCGACCGACTGCCGGGCATATTGCACCTGCTGACCCAGCGGCAGGATCGTCCCCGCCGTGATATGCAGCGGAATCTGCCCGATCGGGGCGGCGACCGCCTGACGGGTGCCGCCTGCGCGGCGCTCCCCGGTCCAGAAATCATACCATTCCGTCCCTTCGGGCAGATACACCTGCCGGGCCGTCGCGCCCTGCTCGACCACCGGGCTGACCATGATCGACCGGCCGAACATGTACTGGTCACGCAGGTCGCGGGCGCGTTCGTCGCGCGGGAAGACCATGCCCGCCGGATACATGAACGATGCGCCGCGATCGGTGACCTGCCATGACTGCGCATAGAGGAACGGCAGCAACCGGTAGCGCAGCGCCACCGCGTCGAGCAGCGGACCTCGTGCCGCGGCCGGAAAGCTGTAGATTTCCTTGCCCTGCCCGGTGCCGTGGATACGGAACATCGGATTGAACACCGCAAACTGCAGCCAGCGGGTGAACAGTTCATGATAGCTGGCGTCTCCGGGACTGCCGCCGAAGAACCCGCCGATGTCGGCCGACCAATAGGGGATGCCGCTCATGGAAAAGTTGACGCCCGCCGGAATCTGCGCGCGAAACACGTCCCATCGCCCGGCGACGTCGCCTGACCAGATGATCGCGGCGTTGCGCTGTTGCCCGGCCCAGGCGGAGCGGGTCAGGATGATCGGGCGCTTGGCGGCATAGTCCGCCGTCATCCCGTCATGGACGGCCGTGGTATGAAGCAGCGGATACGCGTTGTAGACGATCACGCCCGGCCCCGCCGCCGTCGTCACGTCGCGCATTTCACCCCAGCGGCCGCCCAGTTCCGCCTCGCTGCCATCGAGCCAGTAGCCGTCGAAACCCAACCGGCCGAGCCGTTCGGAGACGTACCGCCAATATGAGGCCCGCGCCGGTGCGGAAAAGGCATCGTACCAACGCCCCTCACCGGCCGGATAGACGTTCGGATAGACCTTGGGGTACAGCCCGCCCGCCGCTTCAAGCGCCGTCGTCGTGTCCAGCCCCAGGTCGAACCGCGGCCAGATCGACACGATGCTGTGCAGATTCTGCCGATGCAGCGTGTCGAGCATCCCCTTGGGATCGGGAAAGCGTATCGGGTCCATCCGGTGGCTGCCCCACTCACCGGGCTTCCAATATTGCCAGTCCTGCACGACCGCATCGAGCGGGATGTTCATCGCGCGATAGCGTGCCGCCACGCCGAGCAATTCGCCTTGCGAGGCGTATCGTTCCTTCGACTGCCACAGACCCCAGGTCCAGTGCGCCATCAGCGGGGCCTGCCCCGTCAATCCGCGATAGGCGCCGATCACGTCGTCGACGTCGGGGCCGCCGAACAGAAAATAATCGATGCCGGTGCCCGCCTGCGACCGGAACACGATGCGGTCCGTCGCCTGCGGTATCGCGACGGCGACATCGGTCACCGCCGGGTTGTTCCAGAACAGTCCATATCCCGCGCTCGACACCAGTACCGGCACACCGACATCGGTGTTGGCCTGTTGCAGACGGACGGTGGTGCCGCGATAGTCGAGCGACCCCGCCTGATGCTGGCCCAAACCATAGATCGCATGTCCGCCGCCGATCTCGAACCGCTGCTGCACCGCGCCGTCGGGATCGGCTACGTCGCCGAAGCGGCGGGTACCCGGATCACCCTCCCCGATCAGCGGCTTGCCGTCTGCCCCAATCAGCGCGACCCGGCCATCCGCCCTGGCCACGGCCATGCGCATCGCCCGCGTCGCGATGACGAAACGATCGGCCTCCTGGGTCATCGTCCATGCCACCCGTGCCGGCGCGCCGATCACGGCGGGGCCACCACCGTTATCGGCCATGTCCTTTCTCGATACCCTGATCCTGATCGCGCGGTCGCCCCAGATCGTGACCCGCATCATGGCTCCGGGCAGGCGGAACCGTAGGCCGCTGGCATCTTTCGCCTGCACAACGACGCCACCCGATCGAGTCTGCATTGCCTTGGTTTCCCAAGGAGCTTGTACCGCCGCCGTGGACGGGACCGGCATAAGCCCCACCGCTGCAAGACCGATCCAGACTCGGTTCATTCCTCTTCCCCCGTCGCGCAGATTGTTAACGTCTGCCTGGGCGGCACGATATCTCGGACGGTCAGGTGAATGATAGGGTTAGATGTTCCGGACGATCGATTGTCCGGTGATGCCGTTTCCGCGTCGTGCGCGGCCGGGGCTTCGGGTCCGGACTACCTCGCCGCTCGCCGCTTGCCGGCAAGCTTCATCACATAGCTGATGACCTCCGCCACCGCAGCATAATGATCCGGCGGGATCGGGCGGTCGATCTCGACCATCGGGTAGAGCGCACGGGCGAGCGGACGGTTCTCGACGACGGGCACGCCGGATTCGATCGCCAGATCGCGGATGCGCAGCGCGACCGCGTCCAGCCCCTTGGCCACCACCACCGGCGCACCCATGCGGCCATGGTCGTATTTCAATGCGATGGCATAATGGGTCGGGTTGACGATCACGACGCTAGCGTCGGGCACCTTGCTCATCATCCGCTGGCGCGCGCGCTGCATCCCGATCTGGCGGATCTTCGCCTTCACCTTGGGATTGCCATCGCTTTCCTTGTGCTCGTCCTTCACCTCCTGCAACGTCATGCGCATCTTCGCCAGCCAGCTGCGCCGCTGGTAGATCATGTCCGCGCCCGCGATCGCCGCCACCGCGATCGCCACCGATTTGACGAGCATGACGACCAGATGCGCCGCCGCCGCCCCGACATCGCTGGGGGCCGCGCCCACCAGCGTATCGAGCGCGGTGGCGTGCGGCCACAGCACCCATACCGCCACCGCGGCGACGATCGAGAACTTGCCCACCGTCTTGGTCAGTTCGATCAGCGCCTTCACGCTGAACAGCCGCTTCATCCCCGATACCGGCGACAGCTTGCTCCATTTCGGCGCCACCCGCGACCACGAGATCAGCATCGGCCCCTGGATCGCGCCGCCGAGCAGCGCGCAGGCGATCAATACCCCGAACAGCGGTGCGAAGATCGTCGCGAGTTGCTGGACGATCCCGGTGATGAGTTGCTGCGCGCCATCGTCGCCGAACCGGAAATCCTCCGCCCGGCCCCACAGCCGCACCAGCATCGCGCCCAGCCGGGCGAAGGCATGGACCCCCACCCCGCCCAGCACCACCAGCATCCCCGCGAAGACGGTGACGTGCTTGACCTCGGCCGAACTCGGGACGTCGCCCTTCTTGCGCGCGTCCTCGATCCGTTTGGCGGTAGGATCGTGGGTCTTCTGGTCCTTGTCCGACATGGTTCAGCCCCAGACCGACTGGATCCAGCTCGCCATCGATCCGGCGAACGCGGTCATCATCGCGCCGGACAGGGTGGCGAACAGCGCCAGCCCGAAGACGAGGTTGAGCGGCTGGGCGACGAAGAACACCTGGATCGCGGGCGCCAGCCGCGCCGACAGGCCGAGCGCGGTGTTGAAGACGATGCCGTAGACGATCATCGGCGCGGCAAGGCTTACCGCGAGCGCCAGCGAACGGCCGGCGGTCGCAAGGATCAGCTGCGTGAAATCACCGATCGCGGGCAGCCCCCCGACCGGAAAAGTGGTGTAGGACCGCACGATCGCGGCGATCCACAAATGATGGACCAGCAGCGCCATGCACATCACCGAGGCCGCGACGCTGAGGAACTTGGACAGGGCCGCCGCCTGCCCGCCCTGCTGCGCATCGGCGAGGAGGGCGGAGGTCATGCCGATCTGGAGGGAGATGATCGACCCCGCGGTCGCCATCGCCAGGAAGAAGATGCGCACCAGCATGCCCAGGCCCAGCCCGGTCAGCAGTTCGATCATCAGGATGCCGGGCAACGCCTGCACGTCGCGCGCCGCGGGCATCACCGCGGGGGACAGCAGTCCCCACAGCCCGATCGTCATCCCGAACGCGATCATCATGCGGATGCGCCCCGGAATCGCATCCTCGGAGAACACCGGCAGCACCATCAGCACCGCCCCCACCCGCGCGAACAGCAGCAGGAACGCGGTCGCCTCCACCGGCAGGGCATCGAGGACGGAAACGGGTGGCATGCCAGTTTCGACCTCAGCCGTTCACGATATGGTCGGAGACGACGCGGGTGAAATCGGACAGCGCATGACCGATCATCGGCAGGGTCAGCAGCATCACCACCCCCATCGCCACCAGTTTCGGCAGAAAGGTCAGCGTCTGTTCCTGCACCTGCGTCAGCGCCTGGAACAGGCTGATCGCCATGCCGACGACCAGGGCGGTCAGCAGCAGCGGCCCGCACACCGTCAGCACCACGACCAGCGTCGCGCGCGCGATTTCGATCGTCGATTCCGGCGACATCAGATCTGCATCCGCATGATGTCGGAATAGGCGGCCACCATCCGGTCGCGCACCGCGACCACCGTGTCCAGCGCGGTTTCGGCCGCCCCCATCGCGGTGACGACGTCGATCAGGTCGCCCTTGCCCGCTACCTGCTTGGCGCTCGCCGCCTCGGCGGCGCGCATCGAGGTGGCGGCATTGCCGACCATCGATTCGACCATGTTGCCGAACCCGCCCGCCGCGCCGGCGCCGCCGGTGCCTCCCGATGCCGGCTTGCCGACCTCGATTACACCGGTCTTGCCGACACCCAGTGCGCGGCCATAGGCGGCGGCGGCGTCCAATGCTCCGATAGACATGATGATGGCTCCTTATTTCAGCAGGTCGATGGTGCGCATCGTCAGCGACTTGGCCGCCTCGATCGCGTTGAGATTGGCTTCGTAGGATCGCTGCGCCGCCTTCATGTCGGCGGCCTCGACCATGGTATTGACGTTGGGCTTCAGCACATATCCCTGCGCGTCTGCCGCCGGGCTGCCCGGCTGATAGGTGCGCTGGAACGCGGTCTTGTCGCCGTCGATCGACTGCACCTTGACCGTCTCCGCCCCCGATGCGCGATCGAGATCGGCACGGAAGCTGGCGACGCGACGGCGATAGGGTTGCCCCCCCGCGGTCGGTGCGGTGGAATCGGCATTGGCAAGGTTTTCCGCGATGATCCGCATCCGCAGCGACTGCGCCCGCAGACCCGATGCCGACACCTTCACCGCCGTGGACAGGTCCATGTGAAATCTCCCGGACGCCCCGATCGGCGCCACCCTCCATTGATAGGCAAGTTTTTCCGCCCACGGTCGGGACCCGGCAATTCTTTCCTATGATGGAGGCACACCAAGGAGCTTCCATGTCCGTTCTCGACGACATCACCATCGACCTGTCGGTCGTCCTGGGATCGACCCATGTTCCCATCCGCCAGATCCTGCGGATGGGGCGCGGCGCGATGATCCCGCTCGACTGCGGCCACGACGATCCGTCGCTGGTCTATGTGAACGGCAAGCTCGTCGCCAAGGGCAAGGTACTGGTCAACGAGGACCAGATGTCGGTCGAGGTGACCGAGGTGGTGCGCGGCCCGATGCAGGGGGGGCGTTGATGGAACTCGTATCGCTGATGCGGACGATGGGATCGCTCGCCATGGTGCTGGGTCTGCTGGGCGCCGCCCTGTGGATCGTGCGCCGTTACGACATCCAGCTGCCCGGCCGTGCTGCGCTGATCCCCGGCCGCTCGACCAAGCGGGTCGAACTGATCGAACGCATCCAGCTCGACCAGAAGCGGTCGGTCGTGCTGATCCGCCGCGACGACCGCGAGCATCTGTTCGTCCTTCACCCCGACCGCGCCACCGTGCTGGAAAGCCGCATCCTGCGCTTCGAAGAGCAGGTCGCGATGAAGGAACTGGTGCTGTGCCCCTCGCTCGACGGGGAATGGTATAATGGTTGATGTCGCCCGGCCTGCGCGGCGGCTGAAGCGGGCGCGCCGCCCCGCCCTGATCGGCGCCCTGACCATCGCCCTGATCTGCGTGCCCACCGCCGCCTTCGCGCAGAGCGCCTCCGTCTCGTTCGGCGAGGGCACGCTGTCCGCCCGCGCGATCCAGCTCATCATGATGCTGACGGTCCTGAGCCTGGCGCCCGGCATCCTGATGACGGTCACCTCGTTCACGCGCATCGTCGTCGCGCTGTCGCTGCTGCGTACCGGGCTCGGCGCGCAGGGGGTGCCGCCCAACCCCGTCATCATCAGCCTGGCGCTGTTCCTGTCGCTGTTCGTGATGTCGCCGACCTTCGAGAAGGCGTGGAAGGACGGCGTGCAGCCCTATACCGCGGGCAAGATCGTCGAGGCGCAGGCGTTCGAACGCACCGCCGAGCCGTTCCGCCAGTTCATGCTCAGCCAGGTGCGCGACGACGATCTCGGCCTGTTCAACCGGCTGGCCAACAAGCCGCCCGCGCCCCGCGCCGATACCGGTCTCGCCACGCTGATGCCCGCGTTCATGATCTCGGAACTGCGCCGCTCGTTCGAGATCGGTTTCCTGCTGCTGCTACCCTTCCTCGTCATCGACCTGGCGGTGGCGGCGGTGTTGATGGCGATGGGCATGATGATGCTGCCGCCGCCGACGATCTCGCTGCCGTGCAAGATCATCTTCTTCGTGCTGGTCGACGGCTGGGCGCTGGTGGCGGGGTCGCTGGTCCGAAGTTTCGGCACGGGCGCCTGACCCCGCTTCACTAAAAAGTTGATTCCTGCGGGGCATCCTGTATTGGCACCCCCGCATCCGCCGGGCCCTGGCCCGTCACGGATTCCGTCCGAGACAGCAGGTGCCGTGGATTTGCCACGGCTTAATCTCCTGCCGAGACGGGGTAGAGATTTGCCTGCCGTATTCCATGCGGCCGGTCCCCCTTCCCCATCGCTGGACACACCGGAGGGCCTCCGCCCCCCGGCATAACCGGATGCGTCGCTCGCGGCGCGTCCAAACGTGGAGAATGGCATGGATCGTGCTCAAAAGGCCGCGGCCGTCGCCGAACTGAACCGTACCTTCAACGAGGTGGGCGTGGTGGTTGTCACCCGCAATCTCGGCATGACCGTCGCACAGTCGACGGTCCTGCGTAACAGGATGCGGGACGCCGGCGCGACCTACAAGGTCTCGAAGAACAAGCTTGCCAGGATCGCGCTCGACGGGACCGACTATGGATCGATCAGCGACATGCTGACCGGCCCGGTCGCTCTCGCCTCCTCGACCGACCCGGTCGCCGCAGCGAAGATTGCGGTCGAATTCGCGAAGACGAACGACAAGTTCGAAATCGTGGGCGGCGCGATGGGCTCGACGCCCCTCGACGTCGCGGGTGTGCAGGCGCTCGCAACGCTGCCGTCGCTGGACGAACTGCGTGCCAAGATCGTCGGCCTCATCGTGGCACCCGCCACGAAGATCGCCACGATCACGCAGGCTCCGGCAGCGCAGATCGCGCGCGTGCTGTCCGCCTATGCGGAGAAGGAGGCAGCGTAAGCTGCCCGAGCATTCCTGGTTTTACGACACTTTGGGCGATGATCGCCCGCATGGAGAATACACATGGCCGACCTGAACGCGCTCGTTGAGAGCCTGAGCGAACTGACCGTCCTGGAAGCAGCCGAGCTGTCGAAGCTGCTTGAAGAAAAGTGGGGCGTTTCCGCTGCTGCAGCGGTTGCGGCACCGGCCGCTGGCGGCGGCGCCGCTGCTCCGGCTGCTGAAGAGCAGACCGAGTTCGACGTGATCCTGACCGGCGACGGTGGCAAGAAGATCAACGTCATCAAGGAAGTCCGTGCGATCACCGCGCTCGGCCTGACCGAAGCCAAGGCGCTGGTCGAAGGCGCACCGAAGGCCGTCAAGGAAGGCGTGTCGAAGGACGAGGCCGCCAAGATCAAGGCGCAGCTGGAAGCAGCCGGCGCGACCGTCGAGGTCAAGTAAGCCACAACGGAGAGACCGGCCGGCAAAACCGTCCCGTCTCTCCGCAAGGCCGGCACGGTTTCACCGTGTTCGACGTCTTGGGATTTACGCCCAGGACGGGCTCGCGACTAAAAAGGGCGGCTTCCTCCAAGGAGTCGCCCTTTTCGTTATGTGAAGATCGCCTCGAACAAAGCCATGCCGCAATCCCGCTGCTGACGAGATGGCCCTGCGCGGTCGGGACTTGGCCAAAGTGGTACCCGCTTCTGCCGTAACGGACTGATATGAAGCATCGGCTCCAAGCACTGCCGCATCCGTCATTGCCCGGCTCTTCCCGACGCAGCCGATCAGTCGACAGCGTGGAATGCCCGCCGCATACGCCGAACGCGCTCCTTGATCCGCCAACTCCGTGATGCCCACGCCGCCTCGACCCACATGGCGTCGCGTAACGCCCGCGTGACGATGTCCGATCGGCCGTCAGCCGTAGCGATCTGCTCTGCCAGCGCGGCCATTTCATCCGCGCGCGCTTCCAGCGTCAGATGCTGCCGCACCCGTGATTCCAGTTTCGCGGCCTGGATGGAGAAGCGTGTCGCAACCCGAATATCTGGCAAAGCCAAGAACTTGCGCCACATATACTGGTCCGAATAAACACCAGTCGGCGCTGGGCTCCAGCCTATTGGAAGCCGGTCGTACGTCATACGCCGATATCCGGCGCAAGACGGACCAAAGAAGTTTCCCCGCTTCGTCATGATCGCCTTGCGCATCTTTGCCGATGCCAGGTTTCCGTGCAGCAGCATCGGCCGTCCATCGAGTGTGATCTCGCATTGCGGCAGATTGCCGAAATCGGCCTCGGCCAGCAGCAGACGAAGCTCGGCCAGATGGCGGGGAAACCATAGATCGTCATCGGCGATCTGCGCGACGTAGATTCCCCTTGCCTCGCCCAATACGACATGCCGGTGCGCTTCGCCGTTGCGTTCGCCCTTGGGGAACGGCCGGACCCTTATCCGCGGGTCCTCCGCCGCCAGCGCTCTGGCTGCCGCCAGCGTTTCCGGCGGTGCGCCATCCAGAATGATGAACAACTCCCAGTCCGCAACCGTCTGGTTTTGAACGGATCGCACCGCATGGGGTAACAGCGCTGGCGGCCGGATAATCGGCAACATGATGGTGAATAAAGGCATCGGCTTTTCCGCTTGGGTGGTAATTTGGACGACGTCATCACCGTTATACAGGTTGTCCGCTCCGGCTTCGCCATCAGATGCAATAATTGGTGGTGGCATCGACCTGCCATCATTTACCGGCAGCCGCCCCGGAACATGGTCGATTACGGCTGGATCACCGCATCGGCCCGGGTTACGCATTGATCGGACAGTCGCCTTGATCCGCTATGCAGTCGGTCGATCACGGCACCGACGTAACTGATCATCATCGATCTGGTTACCCGTCTATTGCTCGGAAACGCCCTATGCAATTCGAACGCCTCGCCATTGCAGACATCATCCTCGTCAAGCCGACACGGCATCCAGACCGCCGGGGATATTTTTCGGAATCCTTCCGACTGGACAAGTTTCAGCAGATAGTCGGCAAGGCCGTCACCTTTGTTCAGGAAAACCATCTCTACTCACCAGCTCCGAACACCATCCGGGGTTTCCATTATCAGGCGGCCCCCCGCCCCCAAGGTAAGCTGTTGAAGGTGATGCGGGGATCGATCCTTGATTTTGCGCTCGATATCCGCCGCGGGTCGAGCACCTATGGGCAATATGCACAGGCCATGCTTTCCGTGGAGAATGGTCATCAGCTATGGATGCCGGCCGGCTTCGCCCACGCCTATATGACGCTCGAGCCGGAAACCCATGTCCTGAACAAGCTGACCGATATCTACCATCCTGAAACGGAGGGAATTATCGCCTGGGACGATCCCGATGTGGCGGCACCATGGCCCGACATGGGCGTCACGCCGATCACATCGGACAATGACATGCATGGAACCGCTTTGCGCGACTTCGTATCGCCCTTCGTGATGGCGAACTAGTCGCCCCCCCGGACCGGGCATAACATTGGCCAGATCGCCCTGTCATTCACATGGGGCGTTTGACACCATTCTCCACCGCGCCTATATCGCCGTCTTCACCACAGCTTCCGGGAAATGACATGCCGTCGCGCAGCGTGTCGATCGAATGGGAAACTGCCGGTTTCAGGACGCCGA
The DNA here is from genome assembly GCF_039537815.1 of Sphingomonas cynarae. Taxonomy (NCBI): domain Bacteria; kingdom Pseudomonadati; phylum Pseudomonadota; class Alphaproteobacteria; order Sphingomonadales; family Sphingomonadaceae; genus Sphingomonas; species Sphingomonas cynarae. Next base: position 299,770 of record NZ_BAABBF010000003.1, read on the forward strand.
TCAGCCGACGCAGGGTTTGCGATCGGCTTTTTCGCGTCCGGTTTTTGCGCCCGTAATTCTGGCTGACCCAATCTGGTAGGGGCACTATTCATGGCGACCAAGGCGATCGACGGCGGCACGGCCCGGCGCGACAACAGGGGCGGCACCGCCAAGCGGCGCATCCGCAAGGTGTTCGGCAACATCCACGAAGTCGTGCAGATGCCGAACCTGATCGAGGTGCAGCGCGAAAGCTACGAGCAGTTCCTGCGCTCCGACAAGTCCACCGGTCACGTTTCCGGGCTGGAGAAGACGCTGCGGTCGGTATTCCCGATCCAGGACTTCGCCGGCACCGCCTATCTCGACTTCGACGATTACGTTCTCGAACCGCCGAAGTTCGACGTCGAGGAATGCCGCCAGCGGGGCATCACCTATGCCGCGCCGATGCGCGTCACGCTGCGCCTGACCGCGTTCGAGGTCGATCCGGATACCGAAGCCAAGTCGGTGATCGATATCAAGGAGCAGGACGTCTACATGGGCGACATGCCCCTGATGACGGAGAACGGCACCTTCTTCATCAACGGCACCGAGCGCGTGATCGTGTCGCAGATGCACCGGTCGCCGGGCGTGCTGTTCGACCACGATCGCGGCAAGACCCACGCGTCGGGCAAGTATCTGTTCGCCGCGCGCGTCATCCCGTATCGCGGTTCGTGGCTCGACTTCGAGTTCGATGCCAAGGACATCGTCAACGTCCGCATCGACCGGAAGCGCAAGCTGCCGGTGACGGCGCTGCTGTACGCGCTGGGCATGACCAGCGAGGACATCCTCAACGAATTCTACAACCGCGTCACCTATGTGCGCGGTCAGGGCGGCTGGATCATCCCGTTCGCGGCCGAGAACTGGCGCGGCGTGAAGCCGCTGTTCGACATCGTCGACGCCTCGTCGGGCGAGGTGGTGTTCGCCGCGCAGCAGAAGATCAGCCCCCGCGCCGCCAACAAGGCGGCCAAGGACGGCCTGACCGAACTGCTGATCCCGACCGAGGAAATCTACGGCCGCTATTCCGCCTATGACCTCATCAACGAGGCGACGGGCGAAATCTATGTCGAGGCGGGCGACGAGATCGGTGCCGACAACCTGGAGGCGCTGGACAAGGCCGGGATCGAGCGGATCGAACTGCTCGACATCGACCATGTCTCGACCGGCCCGTGGATCCGCAACACGCTGAAGGCCGACAAGGCCGAGGAGCGCGAGCAGGCGCTGTCCGACATCTATCGCGTGATGCGCCCCGGCGAGCCGCCGACGCTGGAGACGGCGGAGTCGCTGTTCAGCGGCCTGTTCTTCGATCCCGACCGCTACGACCTGTCGGCGGTGGGCCGCGTCAAGCTGAACATGCGCCTCGACCTCGATGCCGAGGACACCGTCACGACGCTGCGGACCGAGGATATCCTCGCCGTCGTCAAGACGCTGGTCGGCCTGAAGGACGGCAAGGGCGAGATCGACGACATCGACAATCTCGGCAACCGCCGCGTCCGGTCGGTGGGTGAGCTGCTGGAGAACCAGTACCGCGTCGGCCTGCTCCGCATGGAGCGCGCCGTGAAGGAGCGGATGTCGTCGGTGGACGTGTCCACCGTGATGCCGAACGACCTCATCAACGCCAAGCCGGCGGTGGCCGCGGTACGTGAATTCTTCGGCTCGTCGCAGCTGTCGCAGTTCATGGATCAGACCAACCCGCTGTCCGAAGTGACGCACAAGCGTCGCGTCTCGGCGCTCGGGCCGGGCGGTCTGACGCGCGAGCGCGCGGGCTTCGAAGTCCGCGACGTTCACCCGACGCATTATGGCCGCATCTGCCCGATCGAAACGCCGGAAGGCCCGAACATCGGCCTCATCAACTCGCTGGCGTCGTTCAGCCGGGTGAACAAGTACGGCTTCATCGAGACGCCGTACCGCAAGGTCGTCGACCACAAGGTGACCAACGACGTCGTCTACCTGTCGGCGATGGAGGAGGCCAAGCACACGATCGCGCAGGCATCCGCCGAACTGACCGACGACAACGGCTTCGCCGAGGAACTGGTTTCGTCGCGTCAGGCTGGCGAATTCCTGATGGCGCTGCCCGACAACGTCACGTTGATGGACGTCAGCCCGAAGCAGCTGGTGTCGGTCGCCGCGTCGCTGATTCCGTTCCTGGAAAACGATGACGCCAACCGCGCCCTGATGGGCTCGAACATGCAGCGTCAGGCGGTGCCGCTGGTCCGTGCCGAGGCGCCGTTCGTCGGCACCGGCATGGAAGAGACGGTGGCGCGCGATTCGGGCGCCGCGATCTCGGCGAAGCGTGCCGGCGTGGTCGACCAGGTCGACGCCGCCCGCATCGTGATCCGCGCCACCGGCGAGGTCGATTCGGCCAAGTCGGGCGTGGACATCTACACGCTGATGAAGTTCCAGCGCTCGAACCAGTCGACCTGCATCAACCAGCGTCCGCTGGTGAAGGTGGGCGACGTGGTGATGGCCGGCGACGTGATCGCCGACGGCCCGTCGACCGAGTTCGGCGAGCTGGCGCTGGGCCGTAACGCGCTCGTCGCGTTCATGCCCTGGAACGGCTACAACTACGAGGATTCGATCCTCATCTCCGAGCGGATCGTGAAGGACGACGTGTTCACGTCGATCCATATCGACGAGTTCGAGGTGATGGCCCGCGACACCAAGCTGGGGCCGGAGGACATCACCCGCGACATCCCGAACGTTGGCGAGGAAGCGCTGCGCAACCTCGACGAGGCGGGCATCGTGTACATCGGCGCAGAGGTGGAGCCGGGCGACATCCTGGTCGGCAAGATCACGCCGAAGGGCGAAAGCCCGATGACGCCGGAGGAGAAGCTGCTCCGCGCCATCTTCGGCGAGAAGGCGTCGGACGTGCGCGACACCTCGCTGCGCCTGCCGCCGGGTGTTGCCGGCACGATCGTCGACGTCCGCGTCTTCAATCGCCACGGCATCGACAAGGACGAGCGCGCGATGGCGATCGAGCGCGAGGAGATCGAGCGCCTGAAGAAGGATTCGGACGACGAGCGCACGATCCTGAACCGGGCGACGTGGAGCCGCCTGCGCGAGATGCTGCTCGATCAGGTCGCGACCGCGGTGCCCAAGGGCCTGAAGAAGGGCTCGACCATCGACATGGACCTGCTCGACAGCGTCGAGCGCCATGACTGGTGGAAGTTCGCGGTGCAGGACGACAAGGTCCAGGGCGACCTGGAAGCCGTCAAGCAGCAGTATGACGAGGCCGCCAAGCGGATCACGGACAAGTTCCACGATCGCCGCGAGAAGCTGGAGCGGGGCGACGAGCTGCCGCCGGGCGTGCTGAAGATGGTCAAGGTGTTTGTGGCGGTAAAGCGCAAGCTGCAGCCGGGCGACAAGATGGCCGGCCGTCACGGCAACAAGGGCGTCATCAGCCGCATCCTGCCGCAGGAGGACATGCCGTTCCTTGCGGACGGGACGCCGGTCGATCTGGTGCTCAACCCGCTCGGCGTGCCGTCGCGGATGAACGTCGGCCAGATCTTCGAGACGCATCTCGGCTGGGCGGCCCGCAACCTGGGCATGCAGGTCGCGGCACAGCTGGAGGACTGGCGCGAGGCCAATCCCGACGCCAAGCCGGGCGTGATGCCCGATGCGGTCCGCAACCGCCTGATCGAGGTGTATGGCGAGCATTATGCCGACGACATCGCCGCGCGCGAGCCGGAGGAAGTCGCCGAACTGGTGCATAACATCCGCACCGGCATCCCGATGGGCACGCCCGTGTTCGATGGCGCGGTCGAGGCCGACGTCACCGATATGCTGGCGCTGGCGGGTCTCGACTCGTCCGGGCAGTCGGAACTGTTCGACGGACGTACCGGCGACATGTTCGACCGCAAGGTCACGGTGGGCATCATCTACATGCTGAAGCTCCACCACCTTGTCGACGACAAGATCCACGCCCGGTCGATCGGCCCCTACTCGCTCGTCACCCAGCAGCCGCTGGGCGGCAAGGCGCAGTTCGGCGGTCAGCGGTTCGGCGAGATGGAGGTCTGGGCACTTCAGGCTTACGGTGCGGCGTATACCCTGCAGGAAATGCTGACGGTGAAGTCGGACGACGTGGTCGGCCGCACCAAGGTCTACGAGGCGATCGTCAAGGGTGATGACACGTTCGAGGCCGGCATTCCGGAGAGCTTCAATGTGCTCGTCAAGGAAATGCGCTCGCTGGGCCTGAACGTCGACCTGAAGACCAGCGAACCCGGCGTCGATTCCGACGGCATCGCCATCGCGGCGGAGTGACGGATCGAGGGAGCCCGGCCCCCGCGGCCGGGCTCCACCGCCGCCTGACAAGTTTCGCCCCTAGAGGGAAGAGAACATGAACGAACTGACCAACTTCGCGAACCCGATCGCCAAGCCCGAAACCTTCGACCAGATCCAGATCGGCATCGCTTCGCCCGACAAGATCCGGTCATGGTCGTTCGGCGAGATCAAAAAGCCCGAAACCATCAACTATCGCACGTTCAAGCCCGAGCGTGACGGCCTGTTTTGCGCGCGCATCTTCGGTCCGATCAAGGATTACGAGTGCCTGTGCGGCAAGTACAAGCGCATGAAGTACAAGGGCATCGTCTGCGAGAAGTGCGGTGTCGAAGTCACGGTGTCGAAGGTTCGCCGTGAGCGGATGGGCCATATCGAACTGGCCGCGCCGGTCGCGCACATCTGGTTCCTGAAGTCGCTGCCGTCGCGCATCGGCCTGCTGCTCGACATGCAGTTGAAGCAGCTGGAGCGGGTGCTGTATTTCGAGGCGTATATCGTCATCGAACCCGGCCTGACCCCGCTGGAGAAGTTCTCGCTCCTGACCGAGGACGAGCTGCTCGACGCGCAGGATCAGTATGGCGAGGACGCGTTCTCGGCCGGGATCGGCGCCGAGGCGGTCCGCATCATGCTGGAGTCGCTCGACCTTGAAGGCGAGCGCAAGGAGCTGCTCGAAGAGCTGGCGACGACCAAGTCGGAGCTGAAGCCCAAGAAGATCATCAAGCGCCTGAAGGTCGTCGAATCGTTCATCGATTCGGGCAACCGTCCGGAGTGGATGATCCTTGAGGTCGTGCCGGTCATTCCGCCCGAACTGCGCCCGCTGGTGCCGCTGGACGGCGGCCGCTTCGCGACGTCGGATCTGAACGACCTGTATCGCCGCGTGATCAACCGCAACAACCGCCTGAAGCGGCTGATGGAACTACGCGCGCCGGACATCATCGTCCGCAACGAAAAGCGCATGTTGCAGGAAGCCGTCGACGCGCTGTTCGACAACGGCCGTCGCGGTCGCACGATCACGGGCGCCAACAAGCGTCCGCTGAAGTCGCTGTCAGACATGCTGAAGGGCAAGCAGGGCCGCTTCCGCCAGAACCTTCTCGGCAAGCGCGTCGATTATTCGGGCCGTTCGGTCATCGTGACCGGGCCGGAGCTGAAGCTGCACCAGTGCGGCCTGCCGAAGAAGATGGCGCTCGAACTGTTCAAGCCGTTCATTTACGCGCGCCTCGACGCCAAGGGCTTGAGCATGACGCTCAAGCAGGCGAAGAAGTGGGTCGAGAAGGAGCGCAAGGAAGTCTGGGACATCCTGGACGAGGTGATCCGCGAGCATCCGGTGATGCTGAACCGCGCACCGACGCTCCACCGTCTCGGCATCCAGGCCTTCGAGCCGGTGCTGATCGAGGGCAAGGCGATCCAGCTTCACCCGCTGGTCTGCTCCGCGTTCAACGCCGACTTCGACGGCGACCAGATGGCCGTGCACGTCCCGCTGAGCCTTGAGGCCCAGCTGGAAGCGCGCGTCCTGATGATGTCGACCAACAACATCCTGTCGCCGGCGAACGGCAAGCCGATCATCGTGCCGTCGCAGGACATGGTGCTGGGCCTGTATTACCTGTCGATGATGAAGGAAGGCGAGCCGGGCGAAGGCATGCTGCTCGGCGACATGGCCGAGGTGCATCAGGCGCTCAACGCCCAGGCGGTGACGCTGCACACCAAGATCATCAGCCGCGTTCCGCAGACCGATGAACAGGGCAAGCAGTATCTGAAGCGGTACGAAACGACGCCGGGCCGTATGCTGCTGGGCGAAACCCTGCCGCACAGCCACAAGGTGCCGTTCGAAACCGTCAACCGCCTGCTCACCAAGAAGGACGTGGGCGACGTGATCGACGAGGTCTATCGTCACACCGGGCAGAAGGAGACCGTGCTGTTCGCCGATGCGATCATGGCACTGGGCTTCCGTCACGCATTCCGCGCCGGCATCTCGTTCGGCAAGGACGACATGATCATCGCGCCGGACAAGGACAAGTTGGTCGACGAGACGCGGGATCAGGTGAAGGACTTCGAGCAGCAGTATCAGGACGGCCTGATCACGCAGCAGGAGAAGTACAACAAGGTGATCGACGCCTGGAGCCGTTGCGGCGATCAGGTCGCGAACTCGATGATGAACGAGATCAAGGCCGTCCGTCACTATGAAGACGGTCCCAACAAGGGCCGCGAGAAGGACATCAACTCGATCTACATGATGGCGCACTCCGGCGCGCGTGGTTCGCAGGCGCAGATTAAGCAGCTCGCCGGTATGCGCGGGCTGATGGCCAAGCCGTCGGGCGAGATCATCGAGACGCCGATCATCTCGAACTTCAAGGAGGGCCTGACCGTCCTCGAATACTTCAACTCCACCCACGGCGCGCGCAAGGGCCTCGCGGATACGGCATTGAAGACCGCGAACTCGGGCTACCTCACCCGCCGCCTCGTCGACGTGTCGCAGGATTGCGTCATCATCGAGGAGGATTGCGGCACCGAGCGCGCGCTGGAGATGAAGGCGATCGTGCAGGGCGGCTCGACCATCGCCTCGCTCGGCGAGCGCATCCTCGGCCGCACCACGGCCGAGGACGTGGTCGACCCGAAGACCGGCAAGGTCGTCATCCCGACGGGCACGTTGCTCGACGAGGCGATGATCGTGACGATCGAGGGGATCGGCATCCAGGGGATGAAGATCCGGTCGCCGCTGGTCTGCGAGAGCAAGATCGGCGTCTGCGGCAAGTGCTACGGGCGTGATCTCGCCCGCGGTACGCCGGTCAACATCGGCGAGGCGGTCGGCGTCATCGCGGCACAGTCGATCGGTGAACCGGGCACCCAGCTGACGATGCGGACCTTCCACATCGGTGGTGCGGCGCAGCTGAACGAGCAGTCCAACCTGGAGGCGCCGGTCGACGGCACCGCCCAGTACAAGGACCTGCGCGTCATCATCGACCAGCGTGGTCGTCGCGTGGTGCTCAGCCGTTCGGGCGAGATCGTCATCAGCGACATGGACGGTCGCGAACTGTCGACGCATCGCATCCCGTACGGCGCCTATGTGCTGTTCGACGACGGCCATGTGCTGTCGAAGGGCGATCGCATGGCGGAATGGGACCCGTTCACCATGCCGGTCATCACCGAGAATTCGGGCGTGGTGAAGTATCAGGACCTGATCGAAGGCAAGACGCTGACCGAGCAGACCGACGAAGCGACGGGCATCGCCCAGCGCGTCGTCATCGAGTATCGTACCTCGACCAAGTCGAAGGAGGATCTGCGTCCCCGCCTGACCCTGACGGGATCGGACGAGGGCGAGGCCGCCCGCTACATGCTGGCAGCCGGCGCGACCCTGTCGGTCGACGACAACGCGCAGGTCCATGCCGGCGACGTGCTGGCGCGTGTCAGCCGTGAATCGGCCAAGACCCGCGACATCACCGGTGGTCTGCCGCGCGTCGCCGAGCTGTTCGAGGCGCGCAAGCCGAAGGAGAACGCGATCATCGCCAAGGTTTCCGGCCGGGTCGTGTTCGGCAAGGACTACAAGGCGAAGCGCAAGATCGGCATCCAGCCCGAGGATGGCGGCGACGTCGTCGAGTATCTGGTGCCGAAGTCGAAGGTGATCGACGTTCAGGAAGGCGATTACGTCAAGCGTGGCGACAACCTGATCGGCGGCTCGCCCGATCCGCACGACATTCTCGAAGTGCTCGGCATCGAGCCGCTGGCGGAATATCTCGTGTCGGAAATCCAGGAGGTCTATCGTCTCCAGGGCGTGAAGATCAACGACAAGCACATCGAGACGATCGTCCGCCAGATGCTGCAGAAGGTCGAGATCATCGAATCGGGCGACACCACGCTGCTGGTCGGCGAACAGGTGGACCGCGAGGAGATGGACGCGATCAACGACAAGCTGGAGGCGGGTCAGGCACGCGCCGCCGGCAAGCCGATCCTGCTGGGTATCACCAAGGCGTCGCTGCAGACCCGCAGCTTCATCTCGGCCGCCTCGTTCCAGGAAACTACCCGCGTCCTCACGGAAGCGGCAGTCCAGGGCAAGCAGGACACGCTGATGGGCCTGAAGGAGAACGTGATCGTCGGCCGCCTGATCCCGGCGGGCACGGGTGCGGGCATGAACCGCCTCCGCGTCGCCGCGAACAGCCGCGATGCCGCTCTCCGCGTTCAGCAGCGCGCCCTGTCGGCCGCGATCGTCGCACCCGCCAGCGCGGCCGAACTTCGCGCGGCGGAAACGAAGCGGTCGCGTCGGGACGACACCGGCACCGGCAGCGATCCGCTCGCCGAGGTGGTGGCGTCGGGCGACGGCAGCGATGCCGCCGCGGGCGAATATCTGAACGACTGATCATCTGGCAACGGGTGACGATCGAGCCGCCGTCCGGGCAACCGGGCGGCGGTTTTTTCATGTTTCAGGCGCCATAATATTGGTTTCGATGACGAATCGTCCCGAAACCGACCGGTTCGTCGCTGCACTGCAACATATGCGATGCATCCCCGACTTGTTTATGAGCCCGGTTTAGGGAATGAAGCGACCATGCAATCGGCACTCCCTACCCTCATCGAACCACGCCGTTTCGGCGACGCCCGTGGCTGGTTCACCGAAGTCTATAACGAGGCGACCTTCGCCGAGCGGGGGATCACCTGCCGCTTCGTGCAGGACAATCACTCGTTGTCGGCACCGGTCCACACGCTGCGTGGGCTTCATTTCCAGCGCGAACCGCATGGCCAGGACAAGCTGGTCCGCTGCATTCGTGGCCGGATTTATGACGTCGCGGTCGATATCCGCAAGGGATCGCCGACCTATGGTCAGTATGTCGGGGCGGAACTGACCGCCGAAAACGGACATCAGCTGTTCGTGCCGGTTGGCTTCGCGCACGGTTTCCTGACGCTGGAGCCGGATTGCGAGGTCACCTACAAGGTGTCGTCGCTCTACGCGCCCGATTGCGATGGCGGCGTCCGCTGGGACAGTTGCGGCATCGATTGGCCGATGCCCGCCGGCACCACCCCGGAACTGTCGGCCAAGGACGTGGTCCTGCCGACCCTCGCCGATTTCGACAGCCCCTTCCCCTATGACGGTCGCCCGCTGGCGCCCCTGGCCTGAGGTAACATCATGCGCATCCTGCTCACCGGCGGTGCCGGCTTCATCGGCTCGGCCCTCGTCCGCCAGTTGATCGAACACAGCGAACACGAGGTTCTGAACTTCGACAAGCTTACCTATGCCGGCACGCTGACGACGGTCGAAAAGGTATCGAATTCCAACCGCTATCGCTTCGTGCAGGGCGACATCTGCGATGGTGCCGCGGTGCGTGCCGCGATCGAGGAATTCAAGCCCGAGATCATCACGCACCTGGCCGCCGAGAGCCATGTCGACCGTTCGATCGACGGGCCTGACGCGTTCATCCAGACCAACATCGTCGGCACCTTCCAGATGCTGACCGAAGCGCGCCGTTACTGGCAGACGCTGGAAGGCGCGGCCAAGGACGCGTTCCGTTTCCACCACATCTCCACCGACGAGGTGTTCGGTTCGCTCGGCGAAACCGGCTTCTTCACCGAAGAAACGCCCTACGATCCGCGCTCGCCCTATTCGGCGTCGAAGGCGAGCAGCGACCATCTCGTCTCTGCCTGGGGTCATACGTTCGGCCTGCCGGTGCTCATCACCAACTGCTCGAACAATTACGGGCCGTATCACTTCCCGGAGAAGCTGGTCCCGCTGATGATCGTCAAGGCGCTCGCCGGCGAAACCCTGCCCGTCTACGGCAAGGGCGATCAGGTCCGCGACTGGCTGTTCGTCGAGGATCACGCCCGCGCGCTCCAGACGGTGTTCGAAAAGGGTGCGGTCGGCCGTACCTACAATATCGGCGGCAATAACGAGAAGCAGAACGTGGAGGTGGTGAACACCGTCTGCGCGATCCTCGACCGCCTGCGTCCGCGCGCCGACGGCCAGTCCTATGCGACGCAGATCGGCTATGTCGCCGACCGTCCCGGCCACGACAAGCGCTACGCGATCGACGCGACCCGCATCCGCGAGGAACTGGGCTGGGAGCCGGCCGAGACCTTCGACAGCGGCATCGAGAAGACCGTCGCCTGGTATCTGGCGAACGAGAGCTGGTGGCGCCCGATCGTGGAAAAGAGCGGTGCCGACCAGCGCCGCGGCCTGGCGGCCTGAGCGCGATCGCATGAAGCAGGTACTCGTCACCGGCGGCTCCGGTCAGGTCGGCACCGAACTTGCCCGCCACCGGTGGCCGGAAGGCTGGGAAGCGGTAGCGCTGACCCGCGCCGATCTCGACCTCGGCGATCCCGTTGCGATCGCCGCCAAGGTGGCGGAGCGGCCATGGGCGGCGATCGTCTCGGCGGGTGCCTATACGGCGGTCGACAAGGCGGAAAGCGATGTGGTGACGGCGTGGGCGGTCAATGCGCTCGCCCCCGCCGCGCTGGCTGCCGCGGCGCATGGTGCGGGTATCCCGATCGTCCATGTCTCGACCGATTACGTCTTTCCCGGCGACCGGGACGGCGAATGGGAGGTCGACGATGCCGTCGCGCCGCTGGGCGTCTATGGCGCGTCCAAGCTGGGTGGCGAGTTGGCAGTGCGTACCGCCTGCCCGCGCCACGCGATCGTCCGCACCGCCTGGGTGGTGAGCGCGCACGGCAACAATTTCGTGAAGACGATGTTGCGCGTCGGCGCCGACCGGCCGAGCCTGCGCGTCGTTGCCGACCAGCGCGGCAGCCCGACCAGCGCCGCCGATCTCGCCGCCGCGCTGGCGACGCTGACGGTGCGGCTGGCCGATGATCCGGCGGCGGCGAGCGGCACCTATCATTTCTCGAACGCCGGCCCGACCGACTGGCATGGCTTCGCGGAGGAAATCTTCCGCCAGTCCGCCGCGCGTGGCGGCCCGTCGCCGACGGTCGAGCCGATCACCACTGCTGACTATCCGACGCCTGCGACCAGGCCTGCCAACTCGCTGCTCAGCCACCGCGCGATCGAGCGTGACCACGGCATCCAGCCGCGTGGCTGGCAGACCGCACTGGGCGACATCCTCGACGAATTATTGGGCACACCCCATCAGGAGAAGACAGCGTGAAGGGCATCATCCTTGCCGGCGGCTCCGGCACGCGGCTCCATCCGGCGACGCTGGCGATCAACAAGCAGTTGCTGCCGATCTATGACAAGCCGATGATCTATTATCCGCTGTCGGTGCTGATGCTGGCGGGTATTCGCGACATCCTCATCATCTCCAGCCCCGAATATATCGACAATTATCGCCGGATGTTCGGCGACGGATCGAACTGGGGCCTGACCATTCAATATGCCGAACAGCCCAAACCCGAAGGGCTGGCGCAGGCATTCACGATCGGCGCGGACTTCATCGGTGACGATAACGTCGCGCTGGTGCTGGGCGACAACATCTTCTTCGGCGCGCACCTGACCGACCTGCTGGCGAGCGCCGTGGCGCGGACCGAAGGCGCGACCGTGTTCAGCTACCGCGTCGACGATCCAGAGCGTTACGGCGTGGTCGAACTGGCCGAAGGCGGCAAGGCGATCAGCCTGGAGGAAAAGCCCGAAAAGCCGAAGTCCAACCATGCGGTGACCGGGCTGTACTTCTACGACAATCGCGTCGTGCAATATGCCCGCGACCTGAAGCCATCGCCACGCGGCGAGCTGGAGATCACCGATCTCAACCGGATCTACATGGAAGCCGGCGATCTCTATGTCGAGCAGATGGGCCGCGGTTATGCCTGGCTCGACACCGGTACGCATGATTCGCTGCTGGAAGCGTCGGAGTTCGTCCGCACCATCCAGCATCGACAGGGTATCCAGGTCGCCTGCCTGGAAGAAATCGCCTACGAACAGAAGTTCATCACCGCCGATCAGGCCCGCGCCGCGGGCGAGCGCCTGAAAAAGACGGCCTATGGCCGCGCGATCCTGACGGCGGTCGACGGCTGATCAGTCGATGGGCTGCCGGTCTGCGTACCGGCGGCCCATCCGGCATCGCTACCAGCGGATTGCCGGCATCGCGATCATCAGGGTGTCGTGGCCCGATCGTCGGTCGCAGCCATGCATTCGCGTTGCGTCCTGACGTCGCTGTCGCCGTCCCGCCGGGTCAGGATCGACAAGGTCCGGCAGCCCCGGTCCATCGGCCCCGCCACCACGAAGCCGCGTTCCGCCCCGTCCACGCTCGTCCATTGCTGCATCGTACCGGTCCTGAGCGCCGCGGCGATCGCGGGCTGTCTCGCCTCCAGCCGCAGCGGAGCCTCGGCAGTGGCAGGCAATATCTCGTCCTCGATCGGTACGGCCATTGCCACCGTCGGTGCCGGTGCGATGGGCTTGGCCGCCATCGGCTGACGCGCGACTGTCCGCGCGGCGCTCGCTTGCGAACGGCGATCGATCCGGAAAGGAATCTTGTCCGGCACGGCGATGCTGACCAGATAATGCCCCGTCGCCGCCCGCGAGGCGTTCATCGCCAGCCCCAGCGTCGCCATGCCGGCAACAGAGCCCAGCACGACCGCGACGGCCCCCGTCAGCGACCACCGCCGCACCGGTGCCGTGCCGATCACCGCCGGGCGCGGGCGCGAACGCGATACCGCATAATGATCGACCCGCGTGAACGACAGCCGGTGCGATCCCGCCATCAGCGTCCATGATCGCTCGTGCCGCTGCATCTCGGGATCTTGCCGATACGGCACTGGCAGCCAAGCGGGGATATCGTCGTCCATCACCCGTCGATCCTACGTCGAACGCCGGATGTGACCAGCAAAATGATCGGCCCGGAACACGAAAAAGGGCATCGTGGCGGTCGGCCACGATGCCCTTTTTCCATTGTTCGCGTTCAGGCGAAGACGATGCGGGTACGCCGACGCCGTGCGCGCATCGACGTGGCGACCATGCCGAACCCGGCCAGCATCATCATCCAGGTCGCCGGTTCGGGCACCGCGAACACCAGATTGTCGACTTCCAGCGAGTTGGCACCCGTGCTGAACCGGATCGCTCCGATCAGGCCGTCATTGCCATCGGTGGTATAGGTAACGCGGCGGTTCATGATCGGCGATGTGCCGTCGCCGTTGGACGGGAACGGCGTGGTGAAATCGTCGCCGGAGAAGGACGCGATGATGGCGCCGCTCGTGTTCAGGATTTCAACGCCGTTATAATCGTCGATCGAGCCGATATAGAAGCTGACCGAGTTATAGCCACCGTTCGTGGAAGTGATCGTGGCGTTGCCATTTGCCTTGACCGCCAGATATTGCGATCCGTCGCTGAACGCCGGTTGCTGATATTGCAACTCCAGCGATCCGGCCACCAGTTCCGAACTGCCCGTCAGCGGATAATCGGCCGAGAATCCCGCCGGAATTGCCGAACTGTTGAAGTCGAATACGGTGGAATCGCCCCCCGTGGTCGGCGCCGCGAACGTCGCCGCGCTGCCGAACTGCGAGACCAACGTCGCCGCATTCGCCGGCAAGGCCGCCGTGACGGCCAGTGCCGCTACGACCAGTTTTACGCTATGTACCATGTCTTCCTCTCCCGTTCCGTACTCGCACACGGCCGCCGCTTTTTTACCTGGACCGGCTTGTCGTATGGAAAGCCACCGATGTGGCCACAGCAAAGGTAAAACAGGCATTAACGCTAAAGTAAACAAGTCCGGGGGGACGTCGCCCCGGTATCACAGTGTTTTTACAAGACATTTGTTGGTGACCGACAATTCCGTCCCAATCTGGAACAGTGGCGCGGCCACTACATATCAATTGTCATGCCGGCCGATCACTTCGGCCACGGGGGCAGATCAATAGGCAGATCGCGGGAACAACACGGCCGCGACAGTGCGGGCCATGATGTACAGATCGAATCCGACCGACCAGTGATCGATATAGAACAGGTCGAATTCGACCCGTTTCAGCAATTTTTCGTCCGTGTCCGTCTCGCCGCGCCATCCATTGACCTGCGCCCAACCGGTCATGCCCGGCTTCACCCGGTGGCGGGCGGCATATTTCTGGGTGGCCTCGCTGAACAATACGCCCGCCACCTTGGTGGAGGGGGCGTGCGGCCGCGGTCCGACCAGCGACATGTTGCCGACGACGACGTTGATGAGCTGCGGCACCTCGTCGATGCTGGTTGCGCGAATGATGCGGCCGACACGGGTGACGCGCGGATCGCCCTTCTGCGCCTGCCGGACCTCGTCATATTGCAGCATGTCGGTGCGCATCGACCGGAACTTCCAGATCCGGAACCGGCGATGGTTGAAACCCTCGCGCTCCTGCTTGAAGAAGACCGGGCCGGGGCTGTCGAGCTTGATGGCCAGCGCGACCAGCGCCAGGAACGGCGCAGCGAAGAACAGGATGATCGATCCGATCAGCAGGTCCTCTGCGCGCTTCACGACCTGATCGACGCCGTTGATCGGGCGTTCGAACACCGTCATCAACGGCAGGTCGCCCAGCATCACCATCGACTGGCCCGCCATCGTGAACGACGACAGATCGGGTGCCAGCCGGATCAGCACTGGCAGCATCGCCAGCCGGCCGACCACGTTCTGCAGTTCCTCATCGGTCGAGAACGGCATGGCGACGATCACCTGATCCACCCGCCCCGCCCGGATATCCGCCAGCAACTGCGCCACCCCGCCGCGGAACGGCGCGCAACCGCCTTCGTCGGCCACGACATGATCGTCGTAGCACCCGACCAGATCGATCGTCAGCAGGGTGTTGGGGCGATATAGCTCGCCAGCCGCCGTCCCTGCAGGTTCGATCCCAGGATCGCCACCCGCTCGTTGAAGACGCCGCGCCGCTTCAGCATCCGCAACGCCACCGTCTCGGCGCCACGGATCAACGTGAGCGTTACCGCGACCGACACGAACCAGAACACCGTCCATCCGCGCGAGAAGGATTCGGACGCCTTGAGGAAGAAGGCCAGCGTCAGCATCGCGACGCACGACCCGATCCAGGCGGTCACCACCCGCGTCCAGCCCTGGCGCAGCGAGAAGCGCGTATCGATGTCGTAACAGCCGGTCAGTTCGGCGACGAGCGCATAGACGATCGCGCTCAGCCACGCGACGCGGACATATTCGTCCAGCGGTCGCAGGTCGAATTCGGCATAGGTCAGCCAGATGCCGAGCAGGCCGACGACGACGACGGCCAGCCCCTCCAGCAGACGCGCGGCGAGGCTGGACATCTCCAGCATCGCCGGCGTGCGGCTGGCCCGGCGGTCCTCGCCATCTGGGCCGGTTCCTTTACCGGCATCGAGAAGGGGCGTTGCGATCGGTTCGGTTCCCATGATTCAGCGGCTCGCTTCGTCTATCGATAACCGGTCATGATTGACAATTCCCGACATTATTCGCGATCCGTCCTGATCCAGCGCCGCTCGCGGCGGAACACCGCCGCCAGCGACAGGCCAAGCTTCCACAGCACATAGCGTGGCACGTCGCGCCATCCCTGCAACATCGCCCCCTGCCCATGCGCGATCAGGGCGACGACGACCAGCAGCATCGCCGCCGCCGTCAATGTACCGAGCAGCGAGAGCGCGACGATGCCGCTGCCCGTAACCAGCGCAACGCCCGCCAGCAGCAGGATCGCGACGATATCCAGCGCCAGCAGCGGCACCAGCGGTGGGGTGAGCAGATGCATACCCAGCCAGATCATCCCCGGCCGGCCGCGCCCGATGCCCCGCCCGATCAACGTGCCGGCATGATCACCCGCGACTTGGAAGAAACCGGATTCCCAGCGGCGTCGCTGTACCGCGGTCCCGCGATCGTTGCTCGCGCTGCCCAGCACCACCGCACTAGGATCGAACAGCGGCGGCCTGCCATCCAGTGCGGCACGCACCCCCAGCATCAGGTCCTCCGCCACATGCCCCGTCGCCAGCGGCAGCGCCGAGAATATATCCCATGGAAACGCCATGCCCGATCCGGTCAGCAGCGCGGGTGCGCCCAGCCGCGCCGCGCCCAGCTGGCGTACCGCGTTCTTGACGTAGAAGGCGGCGGCGGAGAAGCGCGCGGTGCTGGCATCGGTGTCGGCCAGCGCGATCGTATAGGAACCCTGCACCGGCACGCCGGCGGCGATCGCCCGTGTCGCGACGCTCGCCAGCGCCCCCGGTGCCGGCACCGTATCGGCATCGACGACGATCACGCAGGCCGGCGGATCGGCGGCCAGCGCGGCCCGGCCGTGGTCGAGGGCGAAGCCCTTGCCGCGATTGACCGGATCGTGCCGTTCGATCACTCGTACACCCGTCGCGCGCGCGACCGCAGCCGTATCATCGGTGCAATTATCGGCGACGACGAGGATCGCCATGCCCTCCGGTGCGCCCGCGCGCATCGCGTGCAGCACCGCGGCGATGCCGCGCTCCTCGTCATGCGCGGGCACCAGCACGACCGCCGATCGCGGATCGAACCCGGCGTCAGACGACGGATGCGTCCGCCGCGGCATCGCGCCCAGCCCCGCCTCTACCACGAACACGGTGGTGGCGATCAGCAGCGGCACGACGAGCAGCAGGCAGACGAGGTCGGCGATCGTCATGCGGTCTCCATATGCTTCAGCAGCGCCGCGGCGTTGGCATGCGCGTCGTGATGGGCGGCGACACGCCCCCGCCCCACCGCGCCCATCCGCGCCCGGACACCGGCGTCGGTGGCCAGCGCCCGGGCCATCGCATCGGCCAGTGGTGCCGCGGCCCCCGCCGGAACGACCCAGCCGCATTGCTCATCGACGAGTTCGGGAATGCCCGCCACCGCCGTGGTGACGACGGGCGTCCCCACCGCCAGCGATTCCATGATGACGACGGGCAGTCCCTCGGCAAAGCTCGGCAGGACCATCGCGGCGGAGGCCCGCAGTTGCGCCGCGACATCGGCACCGCCACGGCTGCCGAGCAGCGCGACCTGCCCCCCCAGCCCCAACCGTTCGATCCCCCGCTCCAGCTCGTTCCGCAGCGGCCCGTCGCCGACCAGCGCCACGCGTGGCCGGATGCCCCGCTGCCCCAGCAGCGCCAGCGCCTCCAGCAGGATCGGCAGGCCCTTTTGCGGGGCCAGCCGCGCGATGCAGCAGAAGTCGAAATCAGGCTCGGCCACCCCCGCCGCCTCGTCGATCGTGGCGAGATCGACGCCGCAGCGCACCACCACGATCCGCGGCCACAACGCGACATCGACCCAGCGGCACAGCTGGCTGCGGCCATAATCGCTGATCGCCACGACGAACCTGGCATCCGCGATCTTGCCCGCCAGATCGAGTTCGCGCGGCGCATCGAACTCGTCGGGGCCATGGACGGTGAAGCTGTACGGGATATCCGACAGCAGATGCGCCATCCGGGCCACCGCCGCCGGGTTGGTGCCGAAATGGGCGTGAAGATGGCGAACATCGGCGCGCTTCATCGCCGCGGCCAGCCAGCATGCCTCCGCCAGATAGGCGGCCCGCGCGACGAGGCCGCGCAGCGTCGGCGGCGTCATCGTGCCGCCGGCGCGCCATGCCCGCCACGCCCGCCCCGGCCGGCCGATCGCGCCGCGCGCCGCGGTCATGAGCAGCGGCAGCGCCCGCCCCAGCACCACGGCGGTTCGCTCCCGCTCGGCCCGGTCGGCGGGATCGGGCAGGTCTTCGGGCGCGGCGCGGATCGAGAAACGATGGACATGATGGCCCGCCGCCTCGATCCCGTCGATCTCGCGACGGACGAAAGTATGGCTGACGGTGGGATAGCGATTGACGAGATACGCGATATTCATGGCAAGCCGGATCGCCCCCGTTCCGCTCTGCGCCGAACAGCCAACGCGAGGAAAGGACAAAGACGATCACACGCCGCAGGTCAACGTCTTCTCGCTACGCCGCGCTTGCAAAGCTGGCCACGACATGGATTGAAGCGACGGACCGCCCGACGCCGGGCATCAGGGGAATGGCGGCACGCCGATGGACAGCATGATCGATCTCCCATCCGGCGCGGCCGTGCCGGACTGGTCGCGCGAAGCGAAGCGGCGGATGCAATGGTATCCCTCACGCTCGTTGCTGGCGGCGATCCGGTCTTATCAAACCGCGCGCGGTCCGTTCGCCGGCCTGAAGCGGCGGCTGGCGATGGAGCGGCATCGTTTCTGGTCGATCGTGACCGGTGCTGATATTCCGATCGACGCGCGGATCGGCGGCGGCCTGTTGCTGCCGCATCCCAACGGCATCGTGATCTCCCCTGCCGCGACGATCGGCGTCAACTGCCTGCTGTTCCAGCAGGTGACGATCGGCGCGACCGAAGCGGGGACGCCCACCCTGGGCGATCACATCGATGTCGGCGCGGGCGCCAAGATCGTCGGGCCGGTCACGATCGGCGATCGTGCCCGGATCGGGGCCAATGCGGTCGTCACGCGCGATGTGCCGGCGGGCGCGACGGTCGGCGGCATCCCCGCGCGCATCATCGGCGCCCGCGACTGATTACCGCCTGGCGATCGCCTTGAGGTGATCGATCCGGACGGCGAAGGTCCGCTCGAAGCTGTGGTCGCGGCCGATCGCCGCCGCCGCGTCCGCCATCGCGGCCAGCCGGCCCCGATCGCCCGCCAGTACGGTGATCGCGCGGGCGGCGGCGGCGGGATCGTCCATCGGCACCGCGATGCCGACGTCACCCAGTGCCAGCACCCCGGCAAAGGCCGCATTGTCGTATCCGACGATCGGCACACCGCAACTCAGCGTCTCCAGATAGGTGCAGGAGGGATCGTCCTGCCGATGGCAGCACAGGAACAGGTCGACCCGTTCCTTCATCAGCGGCACCAGCACTGCGTCGAACGGCACCTTGCCGTGCAGGACGACCTGGTCGCCCAGCCCCTCCGCGTCGATCGCCTGCTGCATGCCCGGGCGCAGCACGCCGTCGCCATAGATATCGAGCGTAAAGGGCGTGCCCGCACGGCGCAGTTCGGCCGCGACGCGAACCAGATGATCGGCCCCCTTCATCGTCTCCAGCCGCCCCGAGAATACGATTCGCAGCGGCTGTCCCATCCGCATTGACTGCTGCTTGGCGGTCAGCGCGGCCGCCCCGATCTGCTGGTCATCGGTCAGCCGGCTGTCGAAATAGCGCAGGATGGACGGGCTCGACCGGCGATAGGCATCGTATCCCGGCTGGCCATTCGCCTGAAGCCCGGCCGATCCGGCGAAGGCACGACGGCGGCGGCGCTCGGTCAGGATCGTCCAGACCGCGTTCTTCAGCGCCGCCAGCGAACGGCCCTGTTCGATCGCGATGATCCGCAGCCGCGTCTTCAGCGTGTATTCGATGATGAACACCACCGGTGCGTCGGTCAGGCCGGGCACCGGCAGGTCGCGGTGATTGTCCCCCGCCGCCAGCACCACCGCCGCGTCGCAGGTCAGCGCGCCGATCCCGGTCGCATCGGGATCGATGAACGCGACCTCGAACGGCAGATCGGCGGCGGCATAGTCCCGCCCGAACGCGATCTGCGCCGGATCGCCCGCCCGGATCGCACAGCGGACCGGCCCACCCCACAGTCTGGCATAGAGCGCCAGTCCCTCGACCATCTTGATATCGAGGAAAAAGCCGTCGCCCCGCGCCGCCGCCGGCACGCTGGGCATCACCACCAATACGTCGCGCATGGTCATTGGCCCGCCTCCGTCGCGTTTCGCCGCAGGCGGATCGTCGCCGGCACGCCGATCGCCAGCGCCCCGGCTGGGACGTCGGCCAGCACGACCGCGTTGGCCCCGATCGCCGCCCCCGCGCCGATCGTCACCCGCCCCAGGATCACCGCGCCGGCACCCAGCTGGACATCGGCCATCAGGACCGGCGCCTCGTCCGGGCGATCGACCGTGCGCACCCCCAGCGTGCAGTTCTGCCGGATGATGCAGCGATCGCCGATCCGGGTCGCGCCATGGATCACGATGCCGCCCTGATGTTCGATCACCACGCCCTGCCCCACCTCGGCGGTATAGGGCAGTTCGATCCCATAGACGTTGCGGCAATAGCGGAACGCCCAGCGATAGATCATCGACAGAGGCGCGCGCAGCAGCGGCGACTGCACCGTCATCCGCCACACCCCGAACCGGTACGCCGCCAGGGCCCGCAAGCCGGGCCGGGTCCAGTCCGAACCGTTGGCGCGCCAGTCCGCCCGCCATTGCCGCCGGAGTTCGCCGATGCTCATGCCTGTCGTGCTTCCGGACCCTTGTATTCGATCAGCGCACCGCGCCGCCCGCTCAGTCGGCGCCAGTGGAACCGGGCGGCGCCCTTGGCCTGCGCGAACTTGCCGACCACCAGATGTACCGCCAGCGACCGGGCGAAAGCGGGGCTCACCCCCGGCTCGCGCGCCTTGCGCCGGGCGATGCGGACGATCTGCACCGGATAGAGCAGCAGGATCAGCAGCCCCGCCCACCAGCCGATCAGCCACGCCGCCACCACGATCAGCAGCGGCAGCGCCACACCCCAGGCGATCGTGCTGCGCACCTCGCGGCGCCAGTGCGGATCGCCAGCGCTGCCATGGCGCCACGCCAGTTCGGCAAAGGCGTGGCCGCTCCGCTCGGTCCGCCGCCACCATTGCCCGAAACGGGTCATCGCCGCGTCATGACGCGTCATCTCCGCGTCGATCCGCCTGATCCGCCAGCCCCGCTCCCGCAGCCGCTGGCACAGGTCGGGCTCCTCGCCGGCAATATAGTCGGGATTATAGCCACCGACCTGATCCAGCGCCGCCCGCCGGAACAGCGCGTCGCCGCCACACGACATCGCCTCCCCCACCGGCACGTCCCATTCGTCGTCGCACATGCGGTTATAGGCGCTGGTCTCCGGAAACCGTTCGCGCCGGCGGCCGAACACCACCGCCAGCCCGGGGTCGGCGCGTAGCGTCGCGGCCGCCCGGTCGAGCCAGCCGGCATCCAGCTCGCAATCGCCATCCACCATCTGCACGAAGGTCACGTCGCGGTCCGCCAACGCGGCCAGCCCGGCGTTGCGCGCCAGCGCGGCCGTGAACCGGGTCGCGGGCGGCAAGGTGACGACGGTCACCCCCCGTCCCTCGGCAAAGGCGACGCTGTCATCGGTCGACCCTGAATCAACATAGACGCGCGGCGCCTCCGGGGGCAGCGAGCGCAGGCAGGCCTTCAGCCGTTCTCCCTCGTTGCGGCCGATGGCGATGATGGCGACGTCGTTCACGAATGATCCTTCCACGCAGGCGGTCGATCGACCGGTTCATCCCAGCGACCGATCGCCGCCTCCCGGTCGAACCCGACGACACCCAGTCCGTTGCGGATCAGGTCGCGCCATTCGCCCGGCGCGTGCGCGCTGTCACGGCCGAGCCCCGCAATCTCCCGCAACCGCCAGATGCCGAATCCCGCCAGCCATGCCAGCCCGGACAGTCGCGCCCATCCCGGCCCATAGGCGCGGGCGAAGAAGCGCCGGCGCGAACGGAACCAGTAATCCGGCAGCTTGCGCTGCGCGCTCGCACCGTCGACCACGCCGGTGGCGGCCCCCCCGATATGCCGCACCCGGCTGGCAGGGACGAACAGCGCACGCCAGCCGGCGGCATGAAGGCGGTGCATCAGTTCCACCTCCTCGAAATACAGGAAGAACCCCTCGTCGAACAATCCACAGGCGCGCAGGGCCTCCGCCCGCAACAGCGCGCTGGCCCCGGTCACCCAGTCGGCCTCGACGATGTCGTCGCCCTGCGCCTCGACATTGATCGGCGCGACCCGGAGCAGGCGATCGAGCAATGGCGTCCCCGCCCCGCGCAGGAATTCGCGCGCGATGGTGGGGAAACGGAAGGCCGAGCCCAGCCGCCGCCCGTCATGGTCGATCAGCAAGCTGCCCGCCGATCCTGCATCGGGCCGGGCATCCAGTGCCGCGACCAGCCGGGCCAGCGCGCCGGGTTCCACCTCGGCATCCGGATTGAGCAGATGGATATAGGCGGGCGGCGCCGCGTCGGCCAAGGCCCGGCGGATCGCCTGATTATTGGCCCAGCCGAATCCGCCGTTGAGCGGGAGCGGCAGGAACGACACCCAGTCGACGAGCGCCGGTTCGGCCACCGCCGCCGCCAGCCGCGCGGCCGATCCGTCGCCCGAACCGCCATCGACCAGGATCACCCGCAATCCCGGCACCGCCTCCCGTTCCCCCGCCAGCGCGGCCAGACAGGCAAGCGACAGGTCGGGCGTGCGGTAATTGACGATCACCACGGTGACCCGCGAGGCGGTCGTCCGGGTCGCCGTTCCGTCAGGGGACTTGATCGTCGATGGTCCGGTCGGCTCTAGCACATCTTACCCCCATCGCCAGCGGACCCGTGACAGGGGGGATGCGGCGACCTTCCCGTGGCGGCCTGCTGCCACGTCATCAAACCCAAGTGAAGCAGATTTACGTATCTGCCGCACGGGCGTGACGTTGGAACGGCGTGACGTTGGAACCGTGCCCCTCGGCCAGCCTCTCCGCTAATACACATTGAAGCGCATGAGCCTCCACGGTAACTGATTGCCATGCAAGCAGCCGCCAAACGAGAAAATCTCACCATCGTGCAAGCACTTCGTGGGATAGCTGCCCTTTGGGTAGTCTTGTTTCACGCTAATGAAGGCGGCCATATACCGTCTCTGCGACAGGCACTGCCCGATCCGATCGGGTCATTTATATTCGATGCAGGCCATTTCGGCGTGGCCATATTCTTCGCGCTGAGCGGCTTTGTCATATCTTATGGCCTCGACAGGTCTAGCGCGACATTGGGATTTTTCGGCACCTTCATCCTTCGGAGATCGATCCGGCTTGATCCACCCTATTGGGCATCGATGATATTAGCCGTCGCGTTGATTGCCATATCGGGGTTGGTTAAGCACGAGAATTTTACCCTACCCGACACAAGTTCGGTGCTATCTCACCTGTTCTATTTGCAGGTCATTCTGGACAAGCCCGAGATAAACAGCGTTTATTGGACGCTGACATATGAAGTGCAGTTTTACCTGTTTTTCGTTGGCGCGATCGTGGCTAGGTTTTATCTGAGGCATATCTTCAATACACCGCTATATATCGCCATTGATATCGCCCTTTTCCTATGCGCGATATCATCGGCTTTGGGATTTTTTAAAAATGTCCATCCCGGGCTATTTTTTCCCTTGTGGTCCAGCTTTTATATCGGTGTACTAGCTCATACCGCCACCTTGTCGAAGCGGAAGATATTGGCTTTTATTGCCTTATTCGTCGCCATGTTGTTTAACGGCGAATTTTCTATCGTAAGTGCATTCACCGCGACATTTTTGCTGATTGCCATGACGTCGGGCTGGGCGAAGAGCGGAATGAACTGGCGATGGCTACAGTTCCTTGGCGGGATATCCTACAGCCTTTATCTCGTACACAATCCGGTAACCGGTGCCGTAAGCTTCGTGCTGAACAAAATACCGCTGCATGGGACGATTATCGATCTGCTCAAGCTGGTCATGATCGTCATATCTTCCGTTATCGCCGCTTATATATTCTGGTTCGTCATCGAGAAAAAAACGCATGATGTTGCCAGATCGATCACCGCGACCGGTTCGCCTACATCATGGCTCAAACGCAAAATGCGCCGTGAATGACATCACGGCGCATTTTACTATAGCTGGCAGGAATTAATCCCTTGCCGCACCCGAACTACGGCCTGCGTTATTTCCGACCCATGGCGATGGCGGCGCGTCGTTTGGGGGTTTCGCTGAGGGGCTGTCCGGAATATTCGCGCAGGCCCCAGGCGCCGAAGCTGCTGATGGGGCTGGTGCTCGAATACAGCATCAGCGTGTCGTTGAACCGCGTCTTCCAGTCGGTGATGTAGTTCGTGTAGATGTCGTACATCAGGTTCGACCGGTTGAGCGCACTGATGCGGGTCAGGCCACCCGTCTCCAGCACATGCTGCCCTGCCTCATAGGCGATGTATCGCTTGCCATACTTCTTCGCCCAGGCGGCATTGGCCTCACCCTCGTTGGCCAGCGTCTTCTTCGCCTCGCCGGCCAGATCGGACAGCAACAGGCCGGTGTCGGTCTGCTTGGCGCGCGCACCCTCGAAGAAGGAGTGACCGAAATACGGCGCGGTCGCCAGCGCATCGATGTTGTCCGCCAGCCCCGGGGCGGTCATCACCATCTCCGCGGTCCACGGGTTGCCGTGCTGCGTCGCGGCCACCCGGACCAGCTGACCCGGACGGTCGGCGAACACCTTCGCCCAGATCCGCATCACCTCGCCGGTGCGCTGCGCATAACGGCGCAGGTTGGCGATGAAGCCGTTGTCCGACAGCTTGCGGGCCAGCCCCTCCGCCTCTGCCTGACGGGCGACCGGGAAGGTATAGTTCCAGACCTCGTTCGACAGCTCGACATAGACGCGGCGGTTCGCCGGAATGCCGTCGTGCATCAACTGCGCCATGCGGGTGATATAATCGTCGTCCGCATTCCAGGGCACGTTCACCCAAGGCTCGGCCGACAGCTTGTTCGACAGCGCCACGATATGCTCCAGCGCAGGCCCCTGTGGGCGCGACTGGTAGATTGAGCCCGGCAGGGTCCGGTCAGCCCACTTCGCCGACTGCGGGTTCGTGTTCGCCGCCGACCAGTCCATAAATCGTAGCGTCCCGTAGGGCTTGAGCGAATCGATGAACTCCTGGCTGAACACGTCGCTGCGCGCCATGCCCTTCTCGCGGCAATCCAGATTGCGGACCGGATCACTGGCGCTCATGTTGCGCAGGCTCAGCCATACCCGCGCATCGCTCAGCTTGTTCGGCGAGAACCGGAACTCGGAACTGTGGTCGCCCGGACCATCACCGCCACCACCCCGGTTGCCCTGGATCGAAACCGTACCCGTCCCCTCCCAGGTGCAACGGATGATCGCACCTGCACCGGTCAGAACCTCCGCCGTCGGCGTCAGGATACGCACCACCTCGCGGCCTGCCGGCATCGCCGAGGGACGCATGTTGCCGTTGGCGTCCTGCTCGGAATCCGACACCTCGCCCCAGCCCTTGGCCGGATCCATCCAGTTCGATCCCGTCAGCAAATTCGCAAACGATCGCTCACCACTCCAATATGCCACGGTGCCCAAGTTGACACCAAGCTGAAAGCCGGGTTTGGCCGGCAGCGTGGGAGCAGGCGTTGGATTGGCCACCGGCTTCGGCGCCGCGGTGGGCGAATTCGATACCATAGGCTTGACCACCATGATGGACGAGGTCTTCACGTCGCTTGCGCCGGTCGATACGACGGCGCCAGCACCGATCAACGCTGCAACGGAAACACCGACCTTCAAAGCAGTCGATGAAATAGCAGAAGGCAGAACGCTGCCGGTTACTGCACTGGCCATGATGCTAAAGCTCCCGTGGAGTACAGTTTCTGTACGATCCAGTTAAATATTTTGCCATCAGACATCGTGTGGAGCGTTCGCTGCCGCCAACGCACGACCTAATGTCTATTGTCTCGACCTCGACAGCGTTGTCGATCGCCGATCCAATAAAACTGTACGTAGATGATTTGTCGGAAGAACCGGTTTACCGGTTGGGTTATTATCGATTAACCTAACCTGAAAGATTCTAGTGATCGGAACACCGGTTATATGGAAACCTTTATCGCCGCTTGATCGTTCAAGGCAAGGCTCCGCCTTGGCTGCACTGAACGTCATGGCGCGGCATTCGCGCATTTGGCCGCAGATGCAGCATAATAATGCTGTCACGCACCGTAAGGGTCGCCAAACGGCCAGCGGCGGCAGAGGACCGTATCGATCTCCCGCCGCCGCATCTGTCGTGATTGATGGTGACCGATTGGTATCGATCGATTATTTCCGACCCATGGCGATGGCGGCGCGTCGTTTGGGGGTTTCGCTGAGGGGCTGTCCGGAATATTCGCGCAGGCCCCAGGCGCCGAAGCTGCTGATGGGGCTGGTGCTCGAATACAGCATCAGCGTGTCGTTGAACCGCGTCTTCCAGTCGGTGATGTAGTTCGTGTAGATGTCGTACATCAGGTTCGACCGGTTGAGCGCACTGATGCGGGTCAGGCCACCCGTCTCCAGCACATGCTGCCCTGCCTCATAGGCGATGTATCGCTTGCCATACTTCTTCGCCCAGGCGGCATTGGCCTCACCCTCGTTGGCCAGCGTCTTCTTCGCCTCGCCGGCCAGATCGGACAGCAACAGGCCGGTGTCGGTCTGCTTGGCGCGCGCACCCTCGAAGAAGGAGTGACCGAAATACGGCGCGGTCGCCAGCGCATCGATGTTGTCCGCCAGCCCCGGGGCGGTCATCACCATCTCCGCGGTCCACGGGTTGCCGTGCTGCGTCGCGGCCACCCGGACCAGCTGACCCGGACGGTCGGCGAACACCTTCGCCCAGATCCGCATCACCTCGCCGGTGCGCTGCGCATAACGGCGCAGGTTGGCGATGAAGCCGTTGTCCGACAGCTTGCGGGCCAGCCCCTCCGCCTCTGCCTGACGGGCGACCGGGAAGGTATAGTTCCAGACCTCGTTCGACAGCTCGACATAGACGCGGCGGTTCGCCGGAATGCCGTCGTGCATCAACTGCGCCATGCGGGTGATATAATCGTCGTCCGCATTCCAGGGCACGTTCACCCAAGGCTCGGCCGACAGCTTGTTCGACAGCGCCACGATATGCTCCAGCGCAGGCCCCTGTGGGCGCGACTGGTAGATTGAGCCCGGCAGGGTCCGGTCAGCCCACTTCGCCGACTGCGGGTTCGTGTTCGCCGCCGACCAGTCCATAAATCGTAGCGTCCCGTAGGGCTTGAGCGAATCGATGAACTCCTGGCTGAACACGTCGCTGCGCGCCATGCCCTTCTCGCGGCAATCCAGATTGCGGACCGGATCACTGGCGCTCATGTTGCGCAGGCTCAGCCATACCCGCGCATCGCTCAGCTTGTTCGGCGAGAACCGGAACTCGGAACTGTGGTCGCCCGGACCATCACCGCCACCACCCCGGTTGCCCTGGATCGAAACCGTACCCGTCCCCTCCCAGGTGCAACGGATGATCGCACCTGCACCGGTCAGAACCTCCGCCGTCGGCGTCAGGATACGCACCACCTCGCGGCCTGCCGGCATCGCCGAGGGACGCATGTTGCCGTTGGCGTCCTGCTCGGAATCCGACACCTCGCCCCAGCCCTTGGCCGGATCCATCCAGTTCGATCCCGTCAGCAAATTCGCAAACGATCGCTCACCACTCCAATACGTCACCACCGCCAGGTTCACGCCTAGTTGAAAACCGGGCTCAGGCGACATGGAAACAGTTGGAGTTGGAGTTGGAGTTGGAGTCGGGGTCGGGGTCGGGGTCGGGGTCGGGGTCGGGGTCGGGGTCGGGGTCGGGGTCGGGGTCGGGGTCGGGGTCGGGGTCGGGTCCGGCGTGGTGACGGGTGTGCCGGTAGGCACCACTGTCACGTCGGATGTGATCGCAGGCTCACCACCCGATCCGCCGCAAGCACTCAATGAAAAAGCTGCCGACAGCATCGCGGCAGCAGTAACGATTTTCCGACCCGAACAACCTCCCGATCGAGTCAGTCTTGCGAATTCGTGCCGTGACAATGGCCACACTCCCGAGCATTTGTTCATCGGGAGGTACAAAAAAGTGATTATTATCCAATTAATTGGCGGTTTATACCCTCGAAAGGAAGATTGACAATCCTTCCCCCCTGGAGCCGTGATTCGGCATATTCTGCCCGATCACTTCTTTCATGAGACGTCGGTCAGGTTCGCAGTCGAGGACATCAACCGTGTCCGTTGGGAATCCGCCGGAGCCCGGCGGGTCACATCGATCTGCGCACTATGCCCAACGAGGGTATCTTGCAAAATTCGATCATGGATGCGGATTGTGCGTTGATAGTATCGCTGGTTGACCGACACGAATCGGCGGGCGGGCCATTCATGAACCCGCCGCTGTCGGGCGCGATGCTGGCATTATGCTTCGTCACAGCCTTTGCCACGCGCGACCTGTTCAGGACCGCGATGGGCCACCGGGTCATATGGCGGTGCTGGGTGGGGAGAATGTTCGTCATGCAGACCCGGGCGGCTTCGCTGGACGAGGTGTTCGGTACCGTCGGGGTGGTCGTATCACGCCGAGGTATCAGGGAAGTTATTAGCTCTCTTTCCGTCCTGACGATTGAGGGCGGCGGTATCTATGCCACCGCTCTAATCAGTCCACGCGTGGCAGGGTTGGTAAGCTTTTCGTCGGATGTGCAGGGAAGCAGTCAGTATCGCGACCGGCATACCGATCTGGATGTGGAGATCGTCAAGCCGTATCCGGTAATCGGCCAAGCGCCTGCGGCCGTGCAGATTCAGATGTCCAGCGGGGAGGCCGTCACCCATGTTGTCCCCCGACCGCCGCCGCGACGAGGATGAAGCTCTCACCACAGCTCCTGCCTGAAACTGACAAAGGTAGAAGCCATAGATTGATTTTGCCGTCATTGCTTCGCCACGCGGGCAATGACGGAAGGCTCAGGCTGATGTCATCGCAGTCTATCGGATATTGAACAGCGCCATGATCGCCTGTTCGCCGCTATAACCGATGGCGATGCCGGTGAGACCCACGAGGATGAACAGCAGTTCGCGGGAAACGTTCAGGAACCCGTGCCGCCGCAGCGCGATCCACGCGATCACCTGTGCGGCGAACTCGACGGTCCCGACCGCCCAGACGATGCCGACCGGCCCCAGCTGCGACCATGCGATCCAGCCCACGATCGCCAGATAGCCCAGCCGGGCGAGATTGGTCACGAAGGTGAAGCGGGTATTGCCGATCGCGATCATCACCTCGTTGGCCGCGTAATTGCCTGCCGCAAAAAACGTCGAGATCGACAGGATCTGCAGATACATCGCCGCACCCGCATAACGCGGATCGTACAACAGGGTGATGACGAGATGCGCGCACCCGATGAACCCGCCGGCGGCAAACATGTAGAACAGCGTCTGCGGCATCCGCACGCTGTAGAACTTCGTCCGCAGCGCTTCCGGCGACTCGCGGAATATCTCGGCATACAGCGGATAAAGAACGCGGCCGGCATAGGCAGTGACGAGTCCGATCGGCGCCACCGCCAGTCCGGCAGCGATGATATAGATGCCCATCATGTCGAGCGGAAACGCCCGCGCCAGCACCAGCTTGTCGCCCTGCGTTATCAACAGCGTCAGCATCGTCGACCCGGTGATGAACCGCGAGAACTGCCACAGTTCCGCCGCCCGCGCCTTCGAGAAGCGGAACCGCTGGCTCGAATCCGGATAGAGCCAGTAGCTGACCCCGACCGACAACAGCTGCCCCAGCAATGTCGACAGGATGATCGCCCAGAAGGAACGGAAGATCAGCGCACAGATGATCGAGATCACCAGTCCCACGATCTGGCTGCCGACATCGATCGAGCTCATCATCTTGACCCGCCGGGCACGCAGCGCGTTGAACGGCGCCATCGATCCCAACCCGTCGATCAGCGATGTCAGCCCCGCAACCGCGATCGGCCATTGCAGCTCCGGTTTCTCCATGAACTGCGCGATCGGCCCGGCCAGGATCGCGACCAGGATCGACAGGGCGATGCCGCGCACCAGCTTCAACGTCCATACTTCGTCGCGGAAATCGCGGTCGATGCCCTTTTCGTGACGCACGATGAAGGCGATGATGCCGACATCGGAAATCAGCGCGAAGGTGACCATCACCGAGGTGATGATCCCGACGATCGCGAACGCCTCCGCATTCAGCAGCCGGGTCAGGATGACTGAACTGACGATCCGCAGCACGTTCTGGAGCAGCATCACGCCGACCACGACCGACGTGTCGCTCGTCACCCCGCGTCGCACGGCACGAAAGGCCGCCGCCGGGGACATCAGCGGGTTCGGGAGTATTCTGATCGGCATCGATGCTCGCTCGAAAGACGGAGG
Organism: Sphingomonas cynarae; assembly: GCF_039537815.1. Taxonomy (NCBI): domain Bacteria; kingdom Pseudomonadati; phylum Pseudomonadota; class Alphaproteobacteria; order Sphingomonadales; family Sphingomonadaceae; genus Sphingomonas; species Sphingomonas cynarae. The sequence continues at coordinate 329,816 of NZ_BAABBF010000003.1, forward strand.
TCAGGAAGTAGTCGGGGGGCTCCGGCGAGCGCGGCGATACACGTCCTGCCAGCGGCCGAGAAGATCACGCCAGCGAAAACCGAGCGCCATCGCCTTGGCCCGTGCCCGACCGGCCAGTTGGTCGGCGAACGCTCCGTCCTGGCCCAGCCGATCCATTGCCGCCGCCAGCGCAGCGACCACCGCCTCGTCACCGTCGGGCGGGATCATGATCGCCTCGTCGACGGTCAGCAGTTCCTGCGGCCCGGCCCAGTCGACGCAGATCACCGGCAGGCCCAGTACCATCGCTTCCTGAAAGGCGATGCCGTTGGCCTCGGCCAGTGACGGCATCACGAGCGCGCGATAGCCCGACAGCCGGTCGTGCAGCGCCGGCCCGGTCGGCATCCAGCCGATGAAGCGTACCCGCTCGCCCAGCCCCAGTCGTTCGGCCAACGCGGTCAGTTCGCCGCGTGACGGCCCGTCGCCGATGATGTCCAGCGTCGCACCGGCATCGCCGCGCGCCAGCGCCCGTATCGCGAGGTCGCAGCCCTTGTACGGAACCAGCCGACCGAGATGGACGAACGACCGGTTGACCCCGGCATGGCTTACCCGCGGCCGGTCGACCAGTGCATCGGGAATACCGCAATCGAGCGTGCGGATCAGCCGATCCTCGTCGCAACCGCCCAGCAGCAGCGCCGCCGCGGTCCGGTCGCCGCCCGACACCAGCAACAACGCATCCCGCTTGCCGCGAAACAGCCGGCCGAGCAGCCATTGCAGCGGCCGCAGAATGGCCGCGCCGATCGCCTTGCCCGCCGATTCGCGATCGCGAAATGCGGGGGGATGGGTGACGTTGCCGTTCAGCGGACCGATCACCACCGCCCGCCCCGGCATCCGGAAATAGGGGAGCACCGGCGAGATCGGCGAGGTGAAATGGACGATGTCGGGCAAGAAGTCGTTCGCGACCCGCACCGCCAGCCGGTGCAGCTGCCATGCGTTGAGCAGGGCCAGCATCGGCTTGGCGCGCAACCGGTGGAGCCATACCTGGGTCGGCCCGTCCTCGACATAATCGATCGCCAGATCGGGCTGGTCGGCCAGCATCTCGTCGCGGACGCGGGCATGCGTCACCTGCCGGACATCATGCCCCAGCGCCTTCAACTCGCGATGGATTTGCAGCGCCTTGATCCCCTCGCCGCCCATCCGCCGCGAGATGTTGGGGGCGACCAGCAGGACACGACGGATGCCGTCGAGCGTCGCCGCGCCCGCGTCTTCCTGCTCGGCGGGCGGCATCAACCGCCGCCCATCACCGAATACAGCCCCAGCTTGCGGGCGATCTGACGAACGCGGATTTTCCGTTCGAACTTGGCGCGGGGATAATCGACGAACGGCCGCACCGGCGTCGGCTCCAGCCGCGGGGTGCCGTTCGCGAACAGCCCTTCGCGCTCGGCATCGACCAGCCAGTCCTTGGCGATGCCGCCGGCATGGAACGCCTTCATCTCGCCGAACGCCAGTTGCCGCAGCATGTCCGGCCCGGTCTTTCCCAACCGCCGCGCGATTCGGCCAGCGACGGTGTTGCCGAAACAGTGCCAGGCGGCGGGATCGAAATAGCCGCCCCCCATCTTCTCGGCCAGCGCAGCCCAGACGATCGATTCGACATGCATCGACCGGACATGCGCATCGGTATCGAGCGTCGCCAGCAGTTCTTCCAGCACCCGGTAGGGCAACGGCGCACGGAACTGACAGACACCGATGTCGGTATGATCCGCCATCGGGATATTCTGGTCATAGGCATCGCGAACCAGTGGTTCGGGCAGCAGGCAGTTCGGCCGTTGCCACATCAGCAGCAGGCCGCTGGCCGGGGTAGGCTCGAACGAGAAGCGGTTGGGGAAATAGACGTCGGGATCGAGGATGATAACTTCCTCGCCATCCGCGGCGTACAGCACCGGATCGGTGATCTTGCGCCAGCAGGGATGGCCACCACGGAAATGACGGATCGCCGGATAATCCGCGAACTGCGTGGCGGCGCGTTCGTCGGCATCCGCCTGATCGAACACCGACAGCCGGTGCGGCGTGCCGACGACCAGTGGCGCCATGGCGGCACGCAGCGCATCTGCATCCGCCGGCGCGTCGGTCAGCAGCGCCAGATCGAGCGGTTCCGAGGCATTGCGGAACAGGCTGGCCATGCACGCCTGCGCATAGCGGAGCGACCGCGCGCCGAGGACGCAATAGACCTTGCGCGGTGTCGTACCGTTCACCTTCGCCTCCTGTCCGGTGTCAGTTGTAATAGTCGGAATAGCCGCTGCCCTTGCCGTAGCCATAGCCGTAATCGTCGCCGGTGAAGCCCTGGACGTAATTGTTCAGGACCGTGCCGAAACAGCGGACCGACTTCATCAGCCGCATCGAATCACGTACCTGCTTGGCGGTGGTGACACCGTCTTCGACGACCATGATGTACCCGTCGATCATCTCGCCGAGGATCATCGCATCGTCGTTGGCGAACACCGGTGGCATATCGCACAGGACGATGCCCGGCTCTGGCCGGCTCCGCGCCGCGGCGATCAGTTCCTGACAGCGGGACCCGGCGAGCAGTTCCGACGACAGCACGTTACGCACCGCGGTGGGATAGATCGTCAGTTGCTGACCCTCGATCCCCCAGGCCAGATCGGCCAGCTGGTCGTCCCGCCCGGAGAGATATTCGGTCAGCCCGCGTTCGACCGGGATGTTGTAGCGCTCCGCCACCGACCCGCGCCGCAGGTCGAGATCGAGGATGACGGTGCGCTGTTCGGGCAACCGTGCCATCGAGGCGGCCAGGTTGCAGGCGACGAAGGTCTTGCCGACCCGCGGGGTGGCGGACGTGATGCCGATCACGCGCACCCCTTCCCCCATCAGCCGGACGATCTGGGTCCGGAGCAGGTTGAACGAGCGCGATCGCTCGTCGCGACTGCGAAACCCGACAATGGCCTCGCCAAGATCGGCGGCGGGCAGGATATGCCGCGGCTCGGTACTGATCGTGACCGGGCCGGGGATATAAGGCGACTGGATATTCATCGACTGGGCGTTCCCGTGCTCAGGCTGGAGTGGCGGCGGCGGGCGCCCGCTTGCGGAAACGGGGCAGCCGGTCGCGCCAGCTCTTCTTCCGCAACAATTTCGGCACGATCACCAGCGGCGGTTCGCCGATCACGTTCTGAAGCGCGCCGACACCGCGAATGGGTCGGGCGATCAGTTCCAGCAGGAACGCGATCACCACCCCCAAGCCGGCACCCGCGATCAGGCCGCCCAGCACCAGCACCGGCCGGTTGGGCGAGGTCGGCTTGTCCGGCACCACCGGCGGATCGATCACCGTCAGCCGTTCGCCCCGGCGCTGCTCACTGATCTGCGCCGAACCGCGTGCGTTCATCAGATCGGTCTGCGCCGCCTGATAATTGCTGCGCAGCCCGTCCGCGCGCGCCTGCAGCTGCGAAATCTGCTCCAGCACCGCCGGGGCGCGGGCCTGTGCCTGCGCCAGCGCCGCGGTGCGCGACTGTTCGGTGCCCATCGCCGATCGCAGATTGGCGATAGAGGCATTGTTGGCGGCGATCTGGTTGCGGATCGCCCCGCCGACATCGGCACGGCTGACGTTCTGCGCGCCCAACCGCTTGGCCTCGGCGAGCCGCTGCTCGGCGGCACGGACGTCGGGGTGATTGTCCGAATAGATCGCGCGCGCCGATGCCAGCTGGGTTTCGGCGGCGGCGACGACGGGATCGCGGTCCACCGCGCCGCTCTGCTGGCGCAACTGGGCGGTCAGCTGGGCATTCTCGCGCTGGAGCTGGGCGATCTGCGTTTCATACCCGCCGCCACCCGACTGGATCATCATCGAACTGCCGGTCGACAGCGCCATGCCGTTGGCCAGCTTGATGCTTTCGACCTGCCGCTCGATGGCGCTGACCTGCCCGGCCAGATCGTTGGCACGCTGTTGCAGGAACTCGACCGTCCCCGTCGCCTGTTCCGCCGTCTGCGATGCGTCCAGCTTCACCAGTCGTTCGACGAAATCCTGCGCGACGATCTGCGCCTTGACCGCCTCGGGATAGCGGAACGACAGCGAGAAGGCGATCGTGTTCGACCCCGAGCCACCGATATCGGCCGATACCGGGGTGATGCTGGTGGCCCCGCGCATCGTGTCGAGCACCTCGGACAATTTCCCCCGCCGCCGCTCCTCGGGATACAGATTATTGCCCTCCACCAGCTCGATCAGGTCGGGCCGGCTGAGAATCTGCTGGCGCACGCTGGCGATGCGGCGATCGATCAGGTTGGTCGACGATGATGCCATCTGGCCACCGACATTGGCGGGAATCTGCGGGCTTTCGACCAGCAGCGTCGCCGATGACTGATAGCTCGCCGGCATCAGCGAGGCCGCGGCGATGCCGATGACGGTGCCGGCCACCGTCGGGGCGATGATCCACCAGCGTCGCTGCCACAGAATGGCAGGCAGGTACGGGATGATCCCGCCCCCCTGCTCGTTGTCCATGTCCTGCGCGTAACCTTCGTTCATTATCGTCTACCTGCTGACCACGACAGTCCCAGTCGTGCCCCTATGTCCGATCCGTCCGTGAACGAGCTGTTGACCCGGCGATAACTGACCTGCCCGACGAGCGACAGCCGCTGGCCGATCTGGCGTTGCAGGCTGACGTCGCCCGAATACAGGTCCTGGTTGCCGGCATCGGACAACCCGCCCGTCACATCGCGTATCACGCCGCCATCGACATGATTGATGCTGCCGCCGATCCCCAGCGACAGTTTTTCGGACAATCGCTGACTGTAGCTGAGGCCGGCGCTCGTCAGGACGCTGACCCCGCCCAGGCCAGTAGCGCTGGGCACCCGCGCCGCGTTGATGCAGCCCTGCCCCCGCTCGGTGATGCGGCACAGCGATCCCTCGACCGACAACGAGACGTTGGTGCCCGACGATCCGTCACGCACGATGCCGGCACCCGCCGCCGCGGTCATCGACCAGCGTGACGACAGGCTGCGCGAATAGGTGAAACGCGGCGTATAGACCTGTGACGACAGGCCGCGGGCATAGTCGACCTTGCTGATCGACAACTGGAACCCGCCGCTCGAAATTTCGGACAGCGAACGCGAATAGCCGAGATTGGCACCGTAGCTGTTGTAATTGGCCAGCTGCGCCGCACCGTCCGGATAGGTGGAACGCACTCCGTTCAGCCCGAAAGACAGGCTGGAACGGGCATCGACCAGATAGCTGCCGCTGAACTGCGCCTGCAACGTGTTGCGGCGCTGCCGCAGACCGATCAGGCCGACATCGCCGCTGATGCCGCCGGCTCCCGGCTGCGGGATGACAGGGTTGACCACGATCGGCGCCGTGCCGATCGCCACCGGATCGACGGCGCCTCCGGTCGTGCCCGTACCCGTCGTGCCCGTCCCGGTCCCGAGCGAGGGCACCGCCAGGGCCGACGGCACGAAGAAACCGCCGCCCGCCCCCAGTATCTGGCTGTCGTACATCGCGGTGACGCTCAGCGACGTACGCGGGCTCAGCCGCGTGCTGGCGCTGCCGTTGATGCCATAGCCGTCGTTGCTGCCCAGTCCGCCGGACAGATAGTCCGACCGGTTGTAGTTGGCACCGATCACCCCGTCGCTCACCCCGTCGACGAACCGGACCTGCGGCCTGATGTCCAGCTGTGTCGATGCCGCGCCACCCGATGATTCGGTCAGCAGCGGGTTGGTGGAATAGGCTCCGCCCGCCGTGACCGTGATAGACGGAAGCGTGGTCTGCGCAGCGACGGACGCCGGCATGACCGCGGCGATTGTACCCAGCAACAGGGCGGGCAGCGACACGGAGGCGGGTCGCGGATCGAAGCGGCCCCGCATCATCACGGCACCACGACGGTGTCGCCGCTCTGCAGTTCCGGCAGGCCGGACAGATCGCGCGCGCTGGGATTTCCCTTGATGAGGTCGGTCAGCCGGACCCGCATCGGCTCCAGGCCACTACCCTGCTTGCGCAGGATCAGGACGTCGTTCGTATTGGCGAAATCGGTCGGCCCGCCTGCACTGAAGATCGCCTCCAGCACGTTGAGGTAGCGGCCGGGGGTGAACGATCCCGGACTGCGGACCTTGCCGATCACCGACACCTGGAAACCCGACGGGGTCCGGATCGACACGGTCACCTGCGGCACCTGATCGCGGAACTGGCTGGCCAGCCCCTTGGAGATCGCGGCCTCCAGATCGGCGGGCAGCTTGCCGACCGCGTTGACCCGGCCGACCAGCGGGAACGAGAAGGTCCCGTCGGGCAGGACGCGGACGCTGCGCTGCAGGCGCTCTTCGCCCCAGACATAGATTTCCAGTTCGTCGCCGGGATTTACGCGATAGGGGGGAAGGGTTGCCGACCGGCTTGCCCCGGGCTGCTGCGCCAGGGCGGGCAGGCCAACGGCGACCGATGCCGCCGCACCGGCCACTGCCAGCGCCCGCATCACGACCATCTTCATCAACAAATCCCCATGTCTTGATCTCGACCCGTGCCGCCTTAGCCCGACGGGGTTGAGAAAGCCATAAGGCACGCGTCATCGCCGCCCCGTCGTTCCGGTGGCGATCCGCCGCCGCCCGGTGCTACAGGTCGCCCGCACCAACGATCGGGAAACGACATTGAAACGCCAACGCCGGCATGATGCGCCAATGCCGACACCCCCCGCCCCTCCGCGTCACGCACCGTACCGCACCGCCTTGTCATCCGCCGCCCTGATCGGCGCGATGCTGCTGGGCGCGGGCTGCACCTCGCGTGCCGAACGCGCCGCGGAGGCGATGGCGGCGGGTCAGCAACTGGCCGCCGCCGGCCAGTACGGCCCGGCCCAAGGGCAATTCGACATCGCCATCGCCGCACGCGACGATCTGCCCGAACTATGGCTGCTGCGCGCCCGCAACCAGATCGCACTCAACGATTATGCCGGCGCCTATGGCTCGTTCCGCAACGTACTGGATCAGGATCGCACCAACCGCGAGGCACTGGACGCGGTATCCCAGCTCTCGCTCGCCACCGGCCGGCTCGACGATGCGCGCGATTATTCGTCGCAGATACTGGCGCTTGATCCCAATAATGTCGGTGGCCTCATCATCGCCGCCACCGCCGCCTTCCGTCAGGGCCTGTACGATCAGGCGGAAGGGCAGTTGAAGCGCGCGCTCGAACTGGCGCCCGACACCGAATCGGCGCTGGTCCTGCAAAGCCAGTTCGCCATGCGCCGGGGACGCTTTGATCAGGCGGAATCGGTGTTGCAGCCGATCTTTCTCAAAACGGGCGGCAGCCGCGACGTCCGACGCCAATTGATGACGGTGTATGAACATTCCGCCGACGCGAAGGGCATGCTGGCGGTGGCGGCACGAAACGTCGCGGCCGAGGGCGACGACATCGCCAACCGGCTGGCGCTCGCCCGCCAGATGCTGCTGACCGGCGACCGTGCGGGTGGCGCGGCCCAGCTGAACCGCATCCACACCACCCGTCCCGGCGATGCGCGGCGCGACGCGACGGTCGCGATGCTCGCCGATGCCGATATGCCGACCGCGACGCTGGCACCGGCGCTGGCAACGCTGTCCGATCCCGATCCCGACCTGACGCTCGCGCTGGCCGATTACGCCTTGGTGCGACAGGATCACGCGGTGGCCGAACGACTGCTGGCGCCGCTGATCGCCGGCCGTCCGGCGGGGGTCGGCACCGCCGATCTCTACGGCGCCCGGGCCCACGCGCTCGCCGGACTCGGCCGCTATGGCGATGCGGCCCGTTTCGCGGCGGCCGCCCTCCGGTTCGATCACGAGCAGACCGACGCGCTGATGGCCCGCGTGCTGATCCAGTTGGCATCGCGCAATGCCGCCGGCGCCCTGCGTGACGCGCGGATCGTGGCGGCGGAAAATCCTGATTTCGCGCCGGGCTATGCGTTGTTGCGACGTGCCCTGATCGCCGCCGGCGAACCGCTGCTGGCGGATCGCGCGCTGTTCGATGCGGTGAACGCCAACCGCAACGATCCGGTCGCGCTGCGCCAGTTGACGGCGATGCTGGTGGCTAACGGGCGGGAACGCGACGCGCTGGATTACGCCCGCTCCTTCTCCCTGCGCAACGTCGCCTCGGTCGCGGGCTGGACGATCCGGGGCGACCTGTGCCGGATCACCGGCGACAATGCCTGTGCGGGCCGGGCCCGCGCGATCGTGGCACGGCTTCACGGCCAGTCGATACCCCTGCCCCCCGTCCCGACGGACGAGCGCACCGACCAGAACGCCGCCGATGCGGCCGACGTAAAGGACAATTGATGACGTCGACCACCAGCGCCGCGCCGGCGACGCGCGCGTTCCTCGGGCTGGATTACGATCTGCTGCCGATCGACGACGTGCTGGCGCAACTGGGGGCACGCCCCGCCGATGCGCCGTTCGTCTATCTCGTCACCCCCAATGTCGATCATGTCGTCCGCCTGCACGACGACACGTCCGACGATCGCGAGACGATCTGGGCGGCCTATCGCGCCGCCCGATGGTGTACCTGCGACAGCCGCATCCTCGCGGCCCTCGCCCGCCCGCGCGGGATCGACCTGCCGATCGCGCCGGGCAGCGACCTGACGCCGCTGGTGCTCGACCGGCTGTGCCGCCCCGGCGACCGGATCGCGGTGATCGGCGGCCGCGAATCGACGGTGGTGGCGTTAACCCGTCTCTATCCGGGACTCGACATCGTCCAGCATCGCCCACCGATGGGGATGCGCCGCAATCCGGCGGCGATGGCGGCGGCGGTGCGGTTCGTGGTAGAGGCGCGGCCCCGCTTCACCTTCCTCGCGGTCGGATCGCCGCAGCAGGAACTGCTCGCCCATCTGATCGCGCGCGATGGCGGCGCGACCGGTATCGGCCTGTGCATCGGCGCGGCGATCGAGTTCGTCGTCGGGGAAAGCAAACGCGCACCGCGGCTGTTCCAGCGACTGCATATCGAATGGGCGTTCCGGCTGCTCGCCGATCCCCGCCGGTTGTGGAAACGCTATCTCGTCACCGGACCGCGCATCTTCCGCCTGGTCCGCGAGCATCATCCGGGCGACACCCCCGGCGCGTGATCCGCGCCGGGGATACCGGATATCAGGTGGTCGGGGCCGCCGCCTTGGGCGTGGCGCCGGCCTTCGGCGCGAAGCCGGGCTGATAGTCGATCTTGGCGCCGTCGCGCGCCTGCTTCAGCTGCTTCTGCGCGATGTCGCCCACCGCGGCACGGCGGATCGCCTCGGCGGCGATGCGGCGGGCCGGGTCGCCCGCGATCGGCTGGGTTTCCTTGCCGGTGATGACGCTCACCACACCGCGGCCACCCGTCGCGACGACGAAGGGTTCGCCCGCCGGCAGATCCGTGACTGTCTTCAGGAACTGCGCCGGCGTGCCGCCGCTGTCGAGCTTGGCGGGCTGGCGCTGGGTCGGGATCGACATGCTCGTCAGCCGCTTCACGACCGCATCCAGGGTGTGATCCGCCTCCAGCGCCTTCAGCCGGCTCGGGTCCGCCGGCAGCGGGAACACGACCTGGTCGAGCGAATAGATGGTCCGCTGCGCGAACATCTCGGGATGCTGGGCGATGAAGCTGTCGATATCGCTCGCGCTCGGCACCGGTACGTTCTTCGTCACCTGCTGGCCGAGCATGTTGATCATCAGCTCGTCGTTCACCCGGCGCTGCTGCTGTAGATACTCGGGATCCTTGTCGATCCCGCGTTCGCGCGCCTGCTGGACCAGCAGCTTGCGGTTGACCAGGCTCTGCAAGGCCGCCGTGCGGATCGCGTCCTTGTCAGCGCCCGCCGGAGCGTTCTTCAGCTCGCCGTTCAGTTCGGACAGCGATACCTCCTCGCCGTTCACCACGGCTACGACCTGCCCGGTGGCGGAGCGCTTGCACCCCGTCACCGCGATCGCCGATGCCATGATCACGATCGTTAACGCTTTGGATCGCATAACTGTCTTTCACTCCTAACCAACGTCCACTAACCGGATCGGGCAGGCCCACCGGATGGCAGGGCTCCCGTACGTACCGCCAGGGGCGGATCTTTGGAAGGAACCACGTGATGCAGACTATCTACGATTGGATCACGGTCGCCTTCTTCGCCGGATTGGTGGTCCTGCTGCTGCAGCGTTCGGTCGGACCGGAAGAAAAGCAGGATTCGATGCTTCACTATATCGTTCCGGCCGGCGGCTGCGCGGTGACCAACTATCTGGGTAATGAGGGATATGACGCCTTCGCGATTCTCGTCTTCGTGGGAATCCTCGCCTATACCTGGTATTTCCTGAAACCCTTCGCGCGCACCTGAGCGCGGTGTTCCCGGCGATCCTGGTGCCGGTCCCTCGCGGACCGGCACCAGGCCGGGATCAATGCGGCCCGATCAGCATCGCCCGCCCCGCCCGGCCCGAATCGGCGACCAGCGTCTGTACGAACCGGGTCAGCGTCGCCATCGCCTCGCCACGATCGTCCGAGATCACCGAGACGCGGGCGAGCAGTCCGTCCGGGATGAATCCCTGCAGATTGGCCTTCGCCATCATCAGCCGCTGATCGAACCATCGGACCGGCATCGAATCGCCGATCCGGGTCCAGTACATCACATATTCCCGGCGCGCGCCGCGATCCGCTGCCAGGAAGCGGACGGGGATCGAGAAGCGGTCGTTGATCGGCACCGTCGCCGCGCTGTTCTCGATGATCGAGAAACCGGCGGCGGGATAGCATACTTCGGGCCGGTGGACCTGCAACCGGCCCTCCTGCACGCTGCTATAGGCCATCACCAGCATCACCGGATCGGCCCCGCCATCGGTATAGACGCGCGTGAGCAACTGTTCGTACAGCGTGCGCGACAACTGGTCTTCGGGCGGCAGCACCAGCCCCGATTGGGTGGCATAGCGCCACGACCCCAGTTGCTCCGGAATCAATTTGCCGAACACATCCTCGTTGATCCGCGCGACGCTGCGCCGGGGGACGTAGAGTTCGGACAGCGCCACGGTACCGCCCACCGCCAGCCCGATGAGGAGCTTGCGGCGCGACAGCAGGTCGGATCCGGCGCCGGCCGCGCCGTCGTCATGCCGGCTGTCGCGATCGCCGGTCAGGTCCTGACCCAGAATGACATCGCCCGCGCTCATGGCTTCATCAACCCCGTACGATGGCCGATCGCGGTGAAGATCTTGTCGATCAGGAAGATCGTCAGCACCGACACCACGAACATGAACAGCCCCGCCGCCTCGTGCAGGAAGCCCTGCGCCACCGCCTCGCCCGCATAATAGGTCAGCAGGACGAGGATCAGCACGCGCAGGAAATTGGCGAACACCGCGATCGGAAAGATCATCGCGATCAGCAGCAACGTGTACCGCCAGCTCGCATTATGCCGCAGATAGACATAGAAACTGCCGATCGCCGTCAGGCTGATGAGCGAGTTGAGCCCGGCACAGGCGGCGGCGATCAGCAGCTCGAACTGGCCGATATAGATACTGACGCCCGACGTCGCGACCGGATAGCCCAGCCGGGCGAGCAGCCCGACCACGCTTTGCGATATGACCAGCTTCACCGGCTGCGTGCCGATATCGACCACGGTCTGCGGGATCGGGATCAGGAACAGCGAATACAGGATCGGGAACCACAGCACCGCCAGCGGCCGTCGCCCGCCCACCGCATAGAGGATGGCGATGAACGACAGATACGCCGCCAGCCCCCGCACTTCGAGCAGACCGGTGATCCGCGCCGCCGCATAGAGCATCAGGCAGGGAATGAGGAACAGCGCCGCCTTCCACGCGGCGGGTGGCGAGGCGACCGCGGCGGCCTGCCTGGCGCTGAGGGCGAAGATCCAGATCGCGGTAGCGAACACGATCGGGGCATGGGCCGCCTGATCGGTGCCCCAGCCACGCGCCGCCAGATCGAGCAGGGTCGGCCCGGCGAGCAACGCCAGCCCCAGCCAATAGATTGGATGGCGGCGGAATGCCGTCCACAGCATAAGCGCGGTATCGCGCCACTCCTCGCGCCGGGTGGGCCGTGGCGGCGGGGGTGCCGCCGGCGGGCCATTGCCCGGTATCGTGGCAGACGGCACGCCACCGGCCCAGCCCGGTTCGGGTGACGCGGTGTCGGGAGAAACGCTCAGGTCCATGATACCGGCAAGTCTAACCGCCAAAAGTTAAGGGCAAACCCAGAAAGCGCGGGATCGACCGGCCGGACCTTGCGGTCCGTCGACCGAATGATGGCCCGACCCACCGGTACTGCCGGTCATGGCTGACGATCACCTCTTCCAACCGCCTCGCTGTAGAAGGACGGCACGGCCTTGGCAACCGGCCGCCCCCTCCGGTGCCATTGAACCCCAGATGTACAGACCTGCATGCCGTCCCTAAAAGGGACAGGGCGGCAAATAACGGGGGCAAGGGGAGCATGACCGGACGAAGGGTCGGCGCGAATCGCGGTGCCGATAGTAAAAGCCGTGAGTTCTCCAGAGGATCGCTGTGATGACGGACGCAGGCGACGGCCGGGAACGACGTGTCGGGCGCCGCCGCATCGCGACGATGCTGGGAGGCTGGGCGATCCTGGTATCGCTGTTCCTCCTCTGGCAGACGCTGACCTATCGCGGGCTGATGGCGCTGGCGGCGGAGTGGCAGTTCAACACCTTCGGCCGCTACTATCCCTCGCTCACCTATCTTCTGCTCGCGACCATCATCGCGTCGCCGGTCCTGTGGCTGTTGCGCGGCGGCGATCGCGCGGAGAAAGACGGGGGTGGCGAAGGCGCCGCCATCGATCCGTCCCTGTTGCCGGGCCGCACGTTCATCCGCACCATATTGGGCGTCGCGGCCGGCTGTGCGGTCATCTGTCTCGCGGTACTGATCGCGATGCTGTCGCTGCCGGGCGATATCGGTCCGGTGCAGCGGATCGTGGTCGGATCGCCTGCTGCGGTCGATCCGCGTACCGGTCCGACCGAATTGTCCGGCGCCCTGCTGCGTGGCCGGACCGCGGGCCTCAGCCAGGACCTGCTGGTCGCACGCCGGACGATCCGGTTCGCGCCGATGCTCTCCCCCACCGGCGGCAATGCCGAGACCGTCCGCTATTTCGTGGAGATCGGCGCGGACGAGAATGCCGCGACGATGCAGGGCAATGGCCGGCGCGAGGGCATCCTGCGTCGCGGCGGGTTGCCGGGTGAGCTGGAATATCTGTTCCAATATGCCGGCTACGATGTGGCGACGCCCTATTATGTGCTGTTCGCATCGCGCGCCGCGCTGCAATGGCCCTACCGGGTTGCGGCGATCCAGCTCGCGCTGGTCGGGCTGATCTGCCTGATCGTGGCGGGGGGACTGCATCTGCGGCGGGAGCGGCTGCGCCGCCGCCTGCACGATCAGGACGGCCGCCACGGCAACTCTTTGTCCTGATTTCGTGCTGAACCGGCCATTATCCATAGGAGGAAGGCCGGCGTTCAGGGATGTGGGCGCACGACGATGCCCATGGCCCCGTCACTGTCCTTCAAATCCTTTTCGCTGGCAGTGGCGGCACTCGGCTTCACCGGCATCATGCCGCCCGGCGGCGGCGCGCGTCTGACGCCGACGCCCGCCGTGCCGATGCCGTCAGCGGACGATGCGATCGATGCGATCGACCCGCTGACGCTGAAGCGCTCGGCAGACGGATTATTCTATGTCACCGCGGCGGTGAACGGCGTGCCGGTGCGCTTCGTGGTCGATACCGGCGCGAACGTCGTAGTGCTGACCAGCGCGGACGCCGCCGCCGCCGGGGTGACCGGCTCGGCCGCCGGAGGCCGCGCGATGCGGACCGCGGGCGGCACCGCGGCAATGCGCTGGGCGACGATCGAGCGACTGACCATCGGCGATCGTGCCATTGACGATGCCGACGCCGCCATCGTCGGCGATGGCGGCCTGCCTCATTCCCTGCTCGGCCAGTCGGCGCTGTCGCGGCTCGACTCGGTCACGCTGCGCGGCAACCGTCTCCAGCTCCGCTGATTCCCCACAAATCCGCTATCGCGACTCAGGCGACCGCGCCGATCCCGATCCGCGCGCGCCGCACGAAGAAGCCGATCAGCGCCATGCCGGACAGGATCATGATCCACGACGCCGGTTCGGGGATCGGCGACACCGGATCGGTCGCATTGACGGGCGGATTGAGGCCGGCCGGATCGAGCGAATCCACGCCGGTGCCGATGGTCCCCGATCCTGACTCGATCCCCGATCCCGACCCGATCCCCGACGTGAACGACATTTGCCGGAATCCGTCCAGATTACCCTGTGGTCCCAACGCGCCGCCATCGACGACGGACAGCAGCGCAACCTCGTCCGCCGATACCAGGAACGCGGACGACTGACCGGCAGCGGCCGGGATCAGGTCAGGCAGCACGGTCCGAAGGGGGGGACGTGCATCTGCCGGACGACCGATGCGAAAGGCGCGCGCGAACGCTTCGGGCTTCATGGTTCCGAACCGGCGCAGCGGTGGCGCGGCCGGATCGGTCACCACCGCCGCGAAGGCGGACGGCAGACGCCCTTCCTCAAACAGGGCCCGCTCGGTATGCGGGGCCAGCGCGACGATTGCGAACACGGTGACCAGACCACCCACGACCACGGCCTGAAATCGACGTTCGTGCAGGGCCAGCGTCGAAGGGGATAGGGTCATGTCAGGTTTCCTCACCAGCGTTTATCATCGTCATGCGCGCCTGCGGGGCGCACCGCCGAACGGCCGCCGCACCGCCGCCGCCCCGGTCGTGGCGGCGCTCGTCACGGCCGGGCTGCTCGCCGGTTGCGCACCCGCCCCCGCAGCACAGGATGCCGCGATCGTCCGCGCGGTGCTCGCGCTGCTCCAGTCCGATCGCGCACCGGCCGCGCCGGGCCTGTGTGTCGATGCCCGCCCGCGCGGCACGGCGCTGGCGATCTTCCGCACCATGCGGATGACCACCGAACCCGACGAGCGACCGTGGCGGTCGCCGGCGCCGCTGGGCGCCGCGCCGCGCGTAAAGGGGCAGCAGTTGTTCGAGGATGCGGTCGGCCGCGACCGGTTGCGTATCCGCGAGCCGGAGACGCCGGCCCCCGCCCTGCCGCGCGCGGCGCAGTTGCGGCTCGACGCCGCGGCCCGTGCACTGTCGCTGGCGGACCGATCGACCGATCATGTCGTCGGCGACGATCTCGCCCCGCCGGGAATGGCGGTGCGCTGGTGGCTGCTCAACCGCTTCCGCGGGTGCGAGCGCACCTTCACCTTGTCGCAGATCGCCCGCAACGATGCGATCGGCTTCGTCACCGTCACCGCCGATCACTGGGGCACCACCTATGCCGTGGAACGCGTATCCGGGGGCTGGCGCGTGACCGGTCAGTGGGACAAATGGCTCTACTGAGCCGTCCATCGGCCTAGGCCAGGGCCGCCAGCGCCGCCCCGACCAGCAGCCACGGCAGCAGCAGCCCGGCGACGATGATCGGTCCGCGAAACTGGCGGATGCGCAGTTCCACCGCGTCGAGCGGCGGTTCTTCCAGCCCCGCGTCGCGCCAGGTGCTGGCAGGCGCGGCGACGGTGCCGAATTCGGCGCGCACGATCGTCTGCGCCGGGGTGGTGACGTCGACCGCATCGATCGCCAGCGGCACGACGAAGCGGCAGCCATAATGCTGGCCGTCGCGCCGCACCACGCGGGCGGTATGCCGTCCCAGCCCGGCGATCCCGACCGACACCGTCGCGTCGATCGCGATCGGTTCGTCGGACAGCATCCGGAAACCGGTCGCCGACAGGTCGTCGACCTGGATGTCGACGGGACGCTGGTCGTCACGGCGCAGCGTCGCGCCCAGGTTCACCGTCTGACGATCGGCGATCCGCTCGTCCTGCTCGCGATAGAGCTTGGCCGTCACCGCCATGTCATGCGTCTCCCACCGATCATGTCGATCGATGTGCACCCGCCAGGGTTAGGGGAACGTAAACGCAGGCACGATTCACCCGCCATGCGGGGCAAATCACGCCGCGATGATGCATTTCGACGCCAAAACCGGCGTATCGGGAGTGGGCTTGTCGATACTCCGGCGTGGTTAACGCCCGGTTTATGGTGAGCGACCGGTTAACATCCGGTTTCCCCATCCAGGGCAAAATGCGCGCCGGTCCGTTCGTCCCGACTGATCCACGTTCTTGTTTGCTGTGGATTGAAGTGTTTAGCTCCCGCCATGCCCCCCGCCACCCGACCGGACCACGTCCCCGCCCGCCGAGTCGCGGTCGCCATTCCGGTGCGGGACGAGGAAGAGCGCCTGCCCGCTTGCCTCGCCGCGCTCGACCGGGCGGCGGCGGCATGGGGATCGCGCGGGCCGGTCACGATCGTCGCGCTCGCCAACCAGTGCCGCGACCGCAGCGTCGCCATTCTTCGCGACACCCGCCTGCGCCATGCGACGCTGGTGTGGCGCGCGGTTTCGCTGCTGCCGGGATACCGCCATGCCGGCTGGGCGCGCCGGCTCGCCTTCGATGTCGCCGCCGACCTGCTGGTCGCGGACGACGACCTGTTGCTGTCGACCGACGCCGATACGCTGGTCGCGCCCGACTGGCTGGTCCGCAACGCCGCCTGCCTGACGGAGGCCGATGCGGTGGCGGGCCGCGCGGTAACGATCCGGGCGGAACGCATAGCCACCGGCGCGACCGGGCATCGCCGGCTCGATCTGCTCGGTCGCTACTATACCGCGCTCGATTATCTCCGCGCCGTCCGCGATCCGGGGGTGGAGCCGTGGCCCCGCCATTATTACGAGGGCGGTGCCAGCATCGCGCTGACCCATGGCCTGTACCGCCGCATCGGCGGCGCGCCGACCCCGTCGCTGGCCGAGGATCGCGCCTTGTTCGACCGTATCCGCGCCGCCGGCGGCCATGTCCGCCACCCGGTCGACGTGCGCGTCGCCACATCGTGCCGGCTCGATGGTCGCGCGCCCGGCGGGATGGCGGATACCGTCGCCGGCTGGGTCGCGCAGAACGAGGACGCGCCGCTCCACGACACGTACCGCCTGCCCGTCGCGCTTGATCCCGATCTGGCGGTGGCCGCCGACCGGCTCAGCTTCGCCACCCTGCCCGCCACGCTGGCGGAGGCGCAGCGGCTGATCCGCCTGCACCGGTCAGACGCGACGCCACAGGTCGAGCCGATACCGGTCGTGCCGGTCGCCCCGCCGCTCGACCACCGCGTCGCCGAACAGGCCGCGGAGTTCGGTGACGGCATCGTCTCCGGACTTGGGATAATCGGTATCCCCCGTCCAGTGGACCAGCAACAGGTCCCCGCCTGACCGCAGCGCGCGCCGCAGATACGCCGCCATCCGCGCCAGATCGCCACCGTCCCAGTAATAGATCACCTCGGACAGCAGGATCAGGTCGAACGTCCCGGCCGGCGCCTGCGCGGGCAGGCTGCGTTCCTCGAGCCGGACCTGCGGCAAGTCGCGGCACCGCGCCCGCGCCGCCGCCAGCGCGGTCGGCGACGGATCGACCGCGAGCAACCGGTCGCAGCGCGGGGCGAGCAACGCGGTCAACACCCCGTTCGCGCATCCCACCTCCAGCGCATCGCCATATCGCGTCGCCGGCAGTGCCGCGAGCGTCTCGGCATATTTGGCCTGTTCATAGGGGCTGGTCTCGAACCCCCAGGGATCGCCCTGTTCGCGGTACAGTTGCTCGAACCATTCGCCGTCGATCGATCGTTCGCGCCGGGTCATGACCACGCCTTCACCACCATGGGTCCGCACCCCAGCAGTCGGCTTCCAGCCACGCCGCCGCCGCCCGGTCGCGCGCCTGATCGGGCACCGGCTGGCGCAGATACAGCCCCAGATCGCGGGTAATGCGGTCGATCGGATCGCCGTCGAAGAACGAAGCGGTGCCGACGCCGCGCGCCGCCGCCTCCATCACCACCAGCCCCGCCTCCTCGACGATCCCGCGCGTCATCAGCACGAACGGGATCGCGTCCGCCGCCTCACCCTGTGCGAGTTGCGCCGCGCGCTCCACCCACATGCCCGCGCTGCGCGTCGTCGCCACGCATCGGCCGAAGCGCAGGCGCTGCACCGGGTCGTCGCCCTTGCCCGTCGTCACCAGATGATCGCGCAACAGCCGCACCAGCGCCGCCACCGCGCCCAGTTGCACCGCCGTGAAGCGCCACGCCCCCGCGCTGAACCGCGGCTCGTGCTCGTAATCGCCCGCACCGCCGATCAGTGCATCCGCCGGCACGGTCATGCCGGTGAAGTCGAACCGTCCGCTCATCGTCCCGCGCATTCCGCGCACGGCCCAGCGGCGATTGTCCGCCCGGTCCGTCATCCCCGCCACATCGGCGAGGATCATCTGCTTCGCGCCGTCGTCGTCGCGGGCGGTGATGAGCACCCGGTCCAGCCGGCCCGCCCCCGACGCGAACACCTTCGCCCCGTCCAGCACCGCGCCATCACCGCTGCGCGTCACCTTCATGCCCGGTGACGGTTCGGTGTTCCACACCCCCATCAGACATCCGGCCGCCAGATCGCGTGTCAGCGTCGCCCGTTGCGCGTCGGAGCCATAGGCATGGACCAGTTGCACCGCATTGACGTGCCCCTCGTACAGCCGCCCCAGACTCAGGTCGGCGCCCCCGATCCGGCGCAGCACCCGCACGAAGCCGGTCGTCTCCTCTCCGGCCGCGACGGTGCGGAACGCCGTCAGCAGGCCGGCGTCGCGCAGGTCGTCGATCCGGGCGGCCGGAAATTCCTCGACCGGCGGTTGCGCGCGCCACCGGTCGATCAGGTCGTCGATCATCTGCTCCATCGCCACCCAACGGGCGATAGGTCATGCGGGTTTCAGTCGCCGACGAAGTGGAGCGCCGGGACATGCCGTTCGCGCTCGTTCACGATCAGCGCCCGTCCGATCGGCGGATGCGATCGCTGCCGGCACGCCGGGCGGTGGCACGCACGACAGCCCAGCCCGATCGGCGTCGCCCGTCCGCCCAGATCGATCCCGCGCGCGATCGCCAGGCTACCCGCCTGTGCCGCCGCCACCCCCAGCCCGATCGCGAACCGACCCTCCACTCCGCCCCAACCCCGCGGACTGACGGCGCGCTGGATCGTCAGCCAGCGCGCACCGTCCTCCAGTTCGACCAGTTGCGCCACCGTCTCGCCCGGCCGCGCGCCGACATGGTGGACCCGCCACAACGGGCATCGGCCCTCCGCCGTCACCATCGCCGCGCCGCTCGCCCCGGCATGGCGTTTCGACACCTGCCCGGCCGGATCGATCCGGATCATGAAGAAGGCCAGGCCCCGTGCGCCGACGCGCTGCAACGTCGTCAGCCGGTGGGCCAGCGGCTCGAACCCCACCCCGAACCGGTGGCCGAGCAGGTCGAGATCGTAACCGCTCGCCTCGCACGCGCGCAGGAACCGGGCATAGGGCATCACGATCGCCGCCGCGGCATAACTCGACAGGTGGCGGCGGAACAGCCGCTCGGCGGTGCGTTCGGCAAAGCCGGCGCCGCGTGCCACCGCCTCGATCTCGCCGCGCATCTCGATCGCCGCCAGCTGATAGGCCACGGCGAAGGTCCGCCCGGCCGCGTCCAGCGTCTCGCTCAACTGCAGTTGCCGGGCGTGCAGGTCGATCCGGCGCACCACGTCGGACATCACGTCGACCGGCAGTACCCGGATCGACAGGCCGTGCTTTACTCGCAACCGCTCGACGATCGCGCCGTACAGGTCGGCGCCCACCAGTCGCAATTCGTCCGCCAGCACCTCCGCGCCCGCGTCCAGATCGGCGAAATGATTGCGCCAGCGTTCGACCTCACGCTGCACCTCGCCCATCGGATCGCTGGCGGGCAGCGGCGCGGCATGGTCGCCCCCCGCCTGGTCGAACAGCCGCGCGAACGCCTCCGCCCCGCCCGGCGCCGCCGCCAGCCATTCGTCCACCTCGCCGCGATCGATCTCCAGATCGGCGAACAGCGGGTCGGCCAGCCGCCGCCGCATCGCCGCCGTGCCGCCGCCCGGCTCGCCATCCGCCAGCGTGCGCGGATCGAAATCGAACTTCTCCGCCAGCCGTACCAGCAGCGTCGTCGACAAGGGGCGATGATTGCGCTCGACGAGGTTCAGGTAACTGGGCGATACACCCAGCATCTCGGCCATCGCCGCCTGGGTCAGCCCCGCCTGTCGTCGCAACCGCCTGACCGGCTGCCCCGCCAGCAGCTTGCGCTCCGCCACCGCCCGTCTCCTTCGACCGGTAGCATGACGCGGTTGTCAACGATTTACAACATGACAGGTTTTGACACCGGATCGACCACGACCAGACCCGAATCAATCCGATATTCCATTCCGTCTCCGTGGGGAATGCCGCATCCCATCCTTACAGCGACGCCCGCCGACATGGTGGGGGATGATGGAGGACAGGATGACCAAGGAGCCGACCCGCAGCCGCGCCGTGTTTTCGACCGAGGATTTCGGCCTGATGAAGGAGGCGGTCGCCGACTACCTCCGCAAGGTCGCGGACGACCCGAAGTCGGTCAAGTTCGCCAATCTCTACCATCGCCTCGGTCGGCTCGGCTGACGGCACGACAACTTTCCTGGGGAGGAAAGGAACTCCGCCGGCGTGGATGACGCGCCGGCGGATGTTTCCGCCTGCCCGGACGCCAGAGGATCAGGGACATGACCTATCAGGATCGCATCACCGCCGCCGACCGGCTCGTCCGCCGCCATGGTGACGCCTGGGCCGGCATCGATGCCGGCGCGGTCGCGCGGATGCAGGCGCAGAACCGGTTCCGCACCGGGCTCGACATTGCGCGCCATACCGCCGCGATCATGCGCCGCGACATGGCCGCCTATGATGCGGATCCGGCCGCCTACACCCAGTCGCTGGGCTGCTGGCACGGCTTCATCGCACAGCAGAAGATCATCAGCATCAAGAAGCATTTCGGCACCACCGACCGCCGCTACCTCTATCTGTCGGGCTGGATGGTCGCCGCGCTGCGGTCGCAGTTCGGCCCCCTGCCCGACCAGTCGATGCACGAGAAGACCAGCGTGCCCGCACTGATCGAGGAACTCTACACCTTCCTCCGTCAGGCGGACGCCCGCGAACTGGGCATGATGTTCCGCGATCTCGATCATGCGCGCGACGCGGGCAACGCGATCGAGGAACAGCGGCTGCTGAACGCGATCGACGGCCACGAAACCCATGTCGTGCCGGTCATCGCCGATATCGACGCCGGCTTCGGCAATGCCGAGGCGACGTACCTGCTGGCGCGCAAGATGATCGAGGCGGGCGCCTGCGCGCTCCAGATCGAGAATCAGGTGTCCGACGAAAAGCAGTGCGGCCATCAGGACGGCAAGGTCACCGTCCCGCACGAGGACTTCCTCGCCAAGATCCGTGCCTGCCGCTACGCCTTTCTCGAACTGGGCGTCGACGACGGCATCATCGTCGCGCGCACCGACTCGCTGGGCGCCGGGCTGACCAAGCAGATCGCCTGGTCGCGTGAGTCGGGCGATCTCGGCGACCAGTACAACGCCTTCCTCGATGGCGACGAGATCGATCCCGCGCGGATCGGCAACGGCGACGTCGTCATCAGCCGCCATGGTCGCCTGCTCCGCCCGAAGCGCTTGCCCTCCAACCTCTACCGCTTCCGCGAGGGGACGGGCGAGGATCGCTGCGTGCTCGACTGCATTACCGCGCTCCGGCACGGCGCCGACCTGTTGTGGATCGAGACGGAGAAGCCGCATATCGAGCAGATCGCCGGCATGGTCGACCGCATCCGCGCGGTGATCCCGAACGCGAAGCTGGTCTACAACAACAGCCCCAGCTTCAACTGGACGCTCAATTTCCGCCAACAGGTGTTCGATGCATGGGCCGCGGCGGGCGAGGACGTGTCCGGCTATGATCGCACCCGCCTGATGTCGGTCGATTACGACGCCACGCCGCTCGGCATCGAGGCGGACGAGCGCATCCGCACCTTCCAGCGGGATGCGGCGGCGCGCGCCGGCATCTTCCACCACCTCATCACCCTGCCGACCTATCACACCGCCGCGCTGTCGACCGATCATCTCGCCCGCGACTATTTCGGCGAAGCGGGGATGCTGGGCTATGTGAAGGGCGTCCAGCGCACCGAAATCCGCGAAGGCATCGCCTGCGTCCGCCACCAGAACATGTCGGGCAGCGACCTGGGCGACGACCACAAGGACTATTTCGCAGGCGAAGCGGCACTGAAGGCCGGCGGCGCCCACAACACGATGAACCAGTTCGCGGCGTGACGGGAAGGCCCCCCTCCCCGTCAGAGGGGGGCTTCATTGATCGCGGACAGACGAGCGGCATTGCGCTGTCGCCCATTGCCGAACGCGCCAGCCGGCCATCCACGATCCTGAAGGCAGAGCCATTCAGCAAGCGTGACCGTTCCCGTTTTTCCATTTCAGCACGGAAATTTCGGGAAAGGCCGATCGGGAACAGATTTCGGGAAAACGGATGTCCCGAACGGCCATCGGTGCGATCGCTGGGATGACTGTCCCGCTAGGGGTTCCTAATAGGAAATGGCCGAGAAGCGGATGATGCCGTCGCGGTTATAACCATCCGTTGACGACTGTATTACACAGGCATATCACTTCGGGCGATCATGCGGAGCGGAAATGCCCATCAAACTTATGTGTCGAGCCGCTGCGCTACTCCTAGCCCCGGTGTGTGAGCCTTCATTCGCAAATGCGCAGACAGCCAATGCTATACCGCCGTCAGCCGGATTAGGTGCGCCCGCGAGCGCCGATCCGCTGAATATCACGATACACATCGAGGACGTTGAGCGTTTCGCGAAAGTGTTGTCCACTACGAATGGGCGGCCAACGGTGTCCGATATTCAAAAGGGGTATCTGAATAATGCCTCGTATGGCGTGTCGGTCTTTATGCCCGGCCGGATTGGTGATGCGGCCCGTCTCGCCAACAAGGTCAGCGCCGACCCAGCCTTGTACAGTCGAGCGGTTCATGAGTGTCTTCCCCGCGTAAAGGAGGCCACGGCCGATCTTCGGGCGATCTACCTCGCCTTGCATGGATTGCTGCCCGATCAGCCGCTCCCACACATCTATGTAGTGATAGGAGCCGGTAATTCCGGTGGCACCGCAGGCCCCGGCGCTCAGGTCATCGGACTTGAGGTTCTATGCGCGGAAAATCCTTCAGCCGTAGGCTTCAGGACGGCGCTTCGTCGCTTCTTCGCGCACGAAACCGTTCATACCTTCCAACAGGATATATCGGGAGTTGAGAAATCCCCCCTGTTGGGTGAAGCTCTTATTGAAGGAGCGGCGGACTTCATTGCCGCCTTGGTGACGGGAGAAGTACCCGAGCCGGACAGGGCGAGTTGGGCATCTCAGCGTGAGGGAATGCTATGGGATCAGTTTCAAAAAGACATGCCCGTAAGCCTTGCGACTGTTCAAGAAAATCCGCCTGCCGATGCAGTTAAGGCGGTCAATAGATGGCTGCACAATTATAAATCAGCGCCGCCCGGTTGGCCTAGTGAAACCGGTTACTGGGTAGGCATGCGTATCTGGACGGCATACTACGCAGCTGCGACGGACAAGCATCGCGCTATTCGTGATATGTTGAAGTGGAACGATCCCGAATTGATCCTGCGGCAAAGTAGCTACCGAGGCTCAACTTCCAAATAATGCGGAGGACATACATGAAAATTGATGTGCAAGAGCTTCCAAACAGCAGCGTTTTCAAGGGCATTGTCGATGGAGATGCGCGCGTAAGACGCGGATCAAACCTTGAAGTGAAGGGCATTGTCAACGGCGATCTGCATATTGAGGCGGAGTCCAAGGTGCTGGTAAGCGGCATTGTGAAAGGCCGCGTTATAAACGACGGCTCCGAGGTGGAGCTTACAGGGATTATCGGGGGATAAGGCCCGGACTGGGAAGCACGTCCGATTCCCAAAATCCGATCCTTCCGGGAGAGGCGGCAGCACCAGTTATTGACGCTGGCATCGACAAAGCCACCTTTCCGCCTGCCAACTCGGTGGGCCATCGCCCCCCTAATTCACCTGCCGCTTCTCCAGCTTCCGCGCCAGCGTCCGCCGGTGCATCCCCAGCCGCCGTGCCGTCTCCGAGATGTTGAACCCCGTCGCGGCCAGCGCCTCGTTGATATGCTCCCATTCCACCGTCTTGATCGAACTCGGCCGTGCGCTGATCGGGGCGGAGGTGTCGCCGCCGCCCGCCTTGCCGAACGCCGCCTCGATATCGTCGGTGTTGGCCGGCTTGGCGAGGTAATGGCAGGCGCCCAGCTTGATCGCCTCTACCGCGGTGGAGATGCTGGCGAAGCCGGTCAGCACCACGATCAGCATCGCCGGATCGTGCGCGTGCAGCGTCTGCACGCATTCCAGGCCGGAGGCGGTGCCCAGTTTCAGGTCGACCACCGCATGGCCGAAACCGCCCGCCGCCAGCAGCACCGCCAGTTCGTCCGGTCCGTTCGCCACCGACACGGTATAGCCGCGCCGCTCGAACGAGCGCCGGAGCGTGCGCGCGAAGACCTGATCGTCCTCCACGATCACCAGTGTCGGCGCCTGCGTCTGCGTCATCATCCCTCTCCCGTCATGCCGATCGTCGACAGCGGCAGCGTCAGCGTCACCACCGCGCCGCCATCCGCGCGATTGGCGGCCTCCGCCCGGCCGCCCAGCTTGCGCACCACGTTCACCGCCAGGAACAGGCCGACCCCGTGCCCCGATCCCTTGGTCGAGATATAGGGTTTGCCGAAGTCGGCGAGAAGCGCGGGCGCGAAGCCCGGCCCCCGGTCGCGCACCGCCACCACCAGTTGCCCGTCGCCGCGGCTCGCCTCCAGCTCGATGCCCTCCGGGCTCGCCTCGCCGGCATTGTCGAGGACGTTGGCGATCGCCTGCCGCAGCGCCGGATCGGCGACGATCGCGACATCCGCCACCGCCTCGCGCCGGTAATCGAGCGGTACGCCCGCATGCGTCGCGCGCCATTCCGCCACCACCCGGTCGAGGAAGACATGGGCGGAACTTACTTCGGGCGCCTCGCCGCGCGGTTCGCCCGCCGATTGCAGGATGCCGGTGACGATCGCCTTGCACCGCGCCACCTCGCCCTGCATCTCCGCGATCTCGTCGCGCAGGTCGCGGTGACGCTGGAACACCGGCATCCGCCGCCAGTCCGACAGGGCGACCGACAGCGAGGCGAGCGGCGTGCCCAGTTCATGCGCCGCGCCGCTCGCCAGCATCCCCATGCGGACGATATGGTCCTCCTCCGCCGCCTGCTGGCGCAGATCCGCCAGCCGCGCGTCGCGCGCGCGCAGGTTGCGGGTGATCCGCGTCACGAACATCATCAACAGCGTGGCGATCAGGCCGAAACACAGCCACGCCCCCATGATGTACAGGCTGGCGGCGTCCAGCGTCGGCGGCAGCCGCAACGGACGATGGACGACCGACAGCAGCGCGAAGCACAGCCCGGTGATCGCCACCACCGCCCATGCCGCCCACGCTTCCAGCAGGATCGCCGCCAGCACCACCTGCAACAGGAACAGCGACACGAACGGGTTGGTCGCCCCGCCGCTCAGTCCCAGTTGCGCGGTGAGCGCGACGATATCGAACAACAGCGCGACGAACAGTTCGAGGTTGCCGATCGTCCGCTGCCGCATCCGGGGCACGCTGGCCAGATTGACCAGCGCCTGCGCCCCGACGATCGACAGCATCGGTACCAGCGGCAACGGCACCCGCATCGGCCCGCCGACGATCAGGATCGTCACCAGTTGCCCCGCCACCGCCAGCCAGCGCAGTTCGACCAGCTGGCGCATGTTGCGCGCGCCCGTCCGGTCGGGACCGCCCGTCACGCGGCGGGCGAGCGACAGCCAGGGCGCGTCGATCATCCGCTCTTCCGCCGTTCGCCGCGTATCAGCACCGCCATCGCTCCCGCCACCATCGCCGCCAGCGTGAACCACGTCAGCGCATAAACCAGATGGTTGTTGCGGAACTGCACCACCGTCAACCCGCCCTTGGGATAGCCGCTACCGGCCGACGCCTCCGCATCGACGAACCACGGCGCGACCGGCGCGATTCCGCGTGCGGCGGCAATGGCGGCGACGTCGCGTGAATACCAGCGGCCGGCAGCGGGATCGTTGGCGCGCAGGAAGCCGCCGCCCGGCTCGCTCCGCCGGATCAGCCCGACCAGCGACACCTCGCCGGCGGGGGCGAGCGCCGGCTTTCCGGCGGGCACGAAGCCACGGTTGACGAGTATCGTACCCGCCGCCGTCCGCAACGGCTGAATCGCCCAGAAACCGCCGCCATAATCGGTCACCGCCTGCACCAGCGTCGGCGATCCGCCCACAAACCGGCCGGTCAGCCGCACGCGGGTATATTCCAGTGCGGCGGGATCGCGATCGAACGCCGGCGGCGCGACCGGGGCGGCATGGATGCGGGCTTCCACCCGCGCGATCAGGTCCAGCTTCCACGCCCGGCGCTGCACCTGCCAGATACCCAGCGCCAGCAGCGCCACCGTCAGCAGCCCGCCCAGCCCCAGCGCGATGGCCAGGCGGAGCGGGCGCCGACCGCTCGTCACCGCATCTCGCTCATCGCCTCGGCGGGCATCATGTTGGTGTTCAGGTGGTACATCACCCAGATCGAGCCGGACAGCGTGATGACGACCAGCACGACGGTGAACACCAGCGCCATCATCGTCCATCCGCCCTCGGACTTGGTGTCCATGTGCAGGAAATAGATCATGTGGACGACGATCTGGACGAAGGCGAACGCCATGATCGCCATCGCCGTCACCCCGGCGGACAGCGGACCCGCCATCACCAGCCAGAACGGGATCGCCGTCAGCACCACCGACAGGGCGAAGCCGATCAGGTAGCTCTTGCGCGATCCGTGGCCATGCGTGTCGCCATGGCTGTGCAGATCATGGTCGTGGTTCGCTTCATCATGAGCGACATTCACGGGGCCGGCGCTCATCGCAGCACTCCCAGCAGATAGACGAAGGTGAAGACGCCGATCCAGACGACGTCGAGGAAATGCCAGAACATGCTGAGGCACATCAGCCGGCGCTTGTTCTCCGGGATCAGGCCGTGCTTCGCGACCTGCGTCATCAGCGTGACCAGCCAGACGATGCCGAACGTCACGTGCAGCCCGTGCGTGCCGACCAGCGTGAAGAACGACGACAGGAAGGCCGACCGCTGCGGCGTCGCGCCCTCGTGGATCAGCGTCGCGAATTCGTAGAGTTCGATCGACAGGAAGGCGAGGCCGAACAGCCCGGTGATCGCCAGCCAGCCCTGCGTCTGCGCCTTCGCGCCGCGTTCCATCGCCAGCATCGCGAACCCGTAGGTGATCGACGACAGCAGCAGCATCGACGTGTTGAGCGCGACCAGCGGCAGTTCGAAGATCTCGCGCGGGGTCGGTCCGCCGGCATAGGCGGTGCCAAGCACCCCGTAAGTGGCGAACAGGACCGCGAAGATGAGGCAGTCGCTCATCAGGTAGATCCAGAAGCCGAGCGCGGTACCGCCCATGCCGCCGTGATCGTGCGATTCCTCCTCCGCCAGGAAGAAGGTGTTGCGCTGCGCGTCGTTGTCCTTGTCGCGCGCCGCCTCGGCGCGCGATGGATCGGGTAACGACTGCCCGGACATCGTGGTGGAGACGGCCATCAGTTCACACCCCCTGCGAGTGCCGGCGTCGCCGCCAGCCGGCGGGTGCGTTCGCCTTCTTCATGCGATACCTCGTCGGCCGGGATGTAGTAATCGCGGTCGTAGTTGAAGCTGTGGAAGATCGACACCGCGATGATCCCGGCAAAGGCGATCGCCGCCAGCCACCAGATGTACCAGATCATGCCGAACGCGAAGGCCACGCTGATGCCCGACAGGATCACGCCGGTGCCCGTGTTCTTGGGCATGTGGATCGGGATATAGCCCTTCAACGGCCGCTCGTATCCACGCGCCTTCATGTCCGACCATGCGTCCAGATCGTGGATCACCGGGGTGAACGCGAAGTTGTAGTGCGCCGGCGGCGACGAGGTCGACCATTCCAGCGTACGGCCGCCCCACGGATCGCCGGTCACGTCGCGCAGCGCCTCGCGGTTCCGCACCGATACGAAGATCTGCATCAGGAAGGCACCGATCCCCACCGCGATGATCGCGGCGCCGATCGCGGCGATGATGAACCAGATCTGGAGCGAGGGGTCGTCGAAGTGGCGCAGCCGCCGCGTCACGCCCATCAGGCCGAGCACATAGAGCGGCGCGAACGCGACCCAGAACCCGATCGACCAGCACCAGAAGGACACGAGGCCCCACTTCTTGTCCAGCTTGTAGCCGAACGCCTTGGGCCACCAGTAGTTGATGCCCGCGAACGCCCCGAACACCACGCCGCCGATGATGACGTTGTGGAAATGCGCGACCAGGAACAGCGAGTTGTGCAGCACGAAGTCGGCCGGCGGCACCGCCAGCAGCACGCCCGTCATCCCGCCGACCGTGAAGGTCAGCATGAACGACACCGTCCACAGCATCGGCAGCTCGAACTGGATGCGGCCGCGATACATCGTGAACAGCCAGTTGAAGATTTTCGCGCCCGTCGGGATCGAGATGATCATCGTCGTGATGCCGAAGAACGAATTGACGCTCGCCCCCGATCCCATCGTGAAGAAATGGTGCAGCCAGACGAGGTACGACAGGATGGTGATGACCACCGTGGCGTAGACCATCGACGTATAACCGAACAACCGCTTGCCCGAGAAGGTCGAGGTGACTTCGGAGAAGATGCCGAATGCCGGCAGGATCAGGATGTACACCTCCGGATGCCCCCAGATCCAGATGAGGTTGAAGTACATCATCGGATTGCCGCCGGCCTGGTTCGTGAAGAAGTTGGTGCCGACGTAACGATCGAGGGACAGGAGGACGAGCGTCGCGGTCAGCACCGGGAAGCTCGCGACGATCAGGATGTTGGTGCACAGGCTGGTCCAGCTGAACACCGGCAGCTTCATCATGGTCATGCCGGGCGCGCGCATCTTGATGATGGTCACGACCAGGTTGATGCCGGACAATGTCGTGCCGACGCCCGCCACCTGCAGTGCCCACAGATAGTAGTCGACCCCGACATCGGGGCTGTAATCCAGCCCCGACAGCGGCGGGAAGGCCAGCCAGCCGGTCCGCGCGAACTCGCCGATGAACAGCGACATCATGATGATGACGGCGCCCGCGGCCGTCATCCAGAAGCTGAAGTTGTTGAGGTACGGGAACGCCACGTCGCGCGCACCGATCTGGAGCGGGATGACGTAGTTCATCAGCCCGGTCACCAGCGGCATCGCCACGAAGAAGATCATGATCACGCCGTGGGCGGTGAACACCTGGTCATAATGGTGGGCGTTCAGATAGCCTTCGTTCGCGCCGAACGCGATCGCCTGCTGCCCGCGCATCATGATCGCGTCGGCGAAGCCGCGCAGCAGCATCACGATGCCCAGCACCATATACATGATGCCGACCTTCTTATGGTCGACGCTGGTGAACCATTCCTTCCACAGGAAGCCCCAGAGCTTGAAATAGGTCAGCGCGCCCAAGACGGCGACGCCGCCGATCATCACCGCCACGAAGGTGGCGACGACGATCGGTTCGTGGATCGGCAGGCTTTCTATCGTCAGCCGGCCGAAGATGGTCTTCAGGATGGTGGGGTCCATGTCGGTTGCCTTCAGGCGCGAACGGGGAGGGTGAGGAAGCGGGGGTCGAGCGCAGTCATGTCGCGGTTGCGCGACGCGCCGGGATCGGTCTTGCCGGGCGAACCGGGCAGGCGGTCCTTGCTCAGATGCGGGGACGTGCCCTTTTCATCCGGGTCCTTCAGCAACGCGCCCTTGGGCTTGTCGCCGTCCTGCGGGGCGTTGTCGTTGACCGGGGGGCTGCCCGCGCCGGGGCGCATGCTGTGCGGATCGCCGCCACCGCGCCGGTCGTGCTGCATCATGTCGGCCATGCAGGTGGTGCCCGGCTCGACGCAGCGGTTGACGATCTTGCCGAACAGCCCGGCCTCGACCGTGGCGAAGCGGATCACCGGCACCTTCTCGGTCGGCTTCTCCAGCCGCTGGTACAGGCCCGCGTCCAGCCGGCGCGGATCAGCCTTGGCGCGCGCGACCCACTGGTCGAAACCGGACTGGTCCATGCCGTACATGCGGAACTTCATGTCGGAGAAGCCGGCGCCGTTGTAATGCGCGGCGATCCCCTCGAAATTGCCCGGCCGGTTCAGCACCGCGTGCAGCTTCGTCTCCATCCCCGGCATCGCATAGATCTGGCCGGCGAGCGCGGGGATGTAGAAGGAATTCATCACCGAGGCAGCGGTGATGCGGAACGTGATCGGCCGATCGACCGGCGCCGCCAGTTCGTTGATCGTCGCGATGCCCAGTTCGGGATAGATGAACAGCCATTTCCAGTCGAGCGCGACGACCTGCACCTCCAGCGGCTTCACGCCGGCCTGGATCGGCCGTCCCGCCTTCAGGCGGTCGATCGGGCGGTACGGATCGAGCAGGTGGGTGCTGCTCCACGTCAGCGCGCCGAGGAAGATGATGATCAGCAGCGGCGCGGACCAGATGCCCAGTTCCAGCATCGTGGAATGATCGAAATCGGGATCGTAGGTCGCGTCCTTGTTGGCGGCGCGATACCGCCAGGCGAACACGCCCGTCGCGATCATCACCGGCACCACGATCAGCAGCATCAGCCCGACCGAGATCAGCAGCACGTCGCGCTGCTGCATGGCGACGTCGCCCGCCGGGCTCAGCACGACGAGGTCGCTGCACCCCGGCAACAGCGCCAGCAGCGCAAGCGGGCTCCAGCGGCGGGCCCAGCGACAGGCAGTGCCCGGCAGCACGACCCGCAGGCCGCGCGATGAAGATGAGGGGGGACGATCCAGCATGACGATGCGCAGCTAGGGACTTACGCTGCACTGCGACATTGGACAGTTTGTCCAATCCCCGCGCCCATGCGTTGTCGTCATAAGCCCCCCTTGCGAGCCCGCCCGTCCGGTGCCCGCACGTTTATTCGGAGCCATGGCCGTGAGTGCAGCAACCGTGTCGAACTCGACGCAACTCGAACGCGACGCGCGTCTGAACAATTCCGGCGGTTCCGATACCGCCGGTCACGGCATCGCCCCCGGCGAGATCGCGATCGGCGTCATCATCGGGCGCACGTCGGAATTCTTCGACTTCTTCGTCTATGCGATCGCCTCGGTCCTCGTCTTCCCGTCGCTCGTCTTCCCCTATGTCGATGCGCTGACGGGTACGATGTATTCGTTCGCGCTGTTCGCCCTGGCATTCATCGCGCGACCGATCGGCACCGCGCTGTTTTCCGTGCTCGATCGCCGTCACGGCCGCAGCGTGCGCCTGACGGTCGCGCTGTTCCTGCTCGGCGGATCGACCATCGCGGTCGGTTTCATGCCCGGCTACGCCTCGATCGGCACCTATGCTGCGGTGCTGCTCGGCCTGTTCCGCATCGGTCAGGGCATCGCGCTCGGCGGGGTGTGGGACGGCCTGCCCTCGCTTCTGTCGCTCAACGCGCCGGAGGGAAAGCGCGGCTGGTACGCGATGATCCCGCAGCTGGGGGCGCCGATCGGCCTGTTCGTCGCCGCCAGCCTGTTCGCCTTCTTCCTCGCCACACTCACAACCGGCGACTTCCTCGACTGGGGTTGGCGCTATCCGTTCTTCGTGGCCTTCGCGATCAACGTCGTCGCGCTGTTCGCCCGTCTCCGCATCGTCGCGACGCCGGAGTTCGAGGAGATGTTCGCCAGTCGCGAACTCCAGCCCTCCTCGATCCGCGAGACGGTGCGGAACGAGGGCCGCGTGATCCTGCTCGGGGCGTTCGCACCGCTGGCCAGCTTCGCGATGTTCCACCTCGTCACCGTCTATCCGCTGTCGTGGATCGTGCTGTTCACGCAGCAGGCGCCGGTCCGCTTCCTCGTCATCGAGATGATCGGCGCGTGCTTCGGCGTCCTGTCGATCCTGGCGTCGGGCATCCTCGCCGACCGGGTCGGCCGCCGCACCGTGCTCGGCGTCTCCGCGGTGGCGATCGCCGCCTATAGCGGGTTCGCGCCGCAGCTGCTCAACGGCGGCGACGTGGGCGAGACGATCTACACCATCCTCGGCTTCATCCTGCTCGGCCTCGCCTTCGGCCAGTCGTCGGGCGTCATCGCGTCGCAGTTCACGATCGCCCGCCGCTACACCGCCTCGGCGCTCACCTCCGACCTTGCCTGGCTGGTCGGCGCGGGCTTCGCGCCGCTCGCTGCGCTGATGCTCTCGAGCAATTTCGGGCTGCTGTCGGTCGGTGCCTATCTGCTGTCGGGTTCGGTCTGCACGCTCGGCGCGCTTTACCTGAACAAGGAAATGGGCAAGCGGATGAGCTGACCCCATCGGCCGCGGTCGGCGGCCGGTGATCGAAAATCCCTTTCGCTACGACAGGCAAAACCGGTTTCCCTGCTGCACCGCAGCACGGTATGAACGGTTTTCACCTTGCGATGCACAAAGGAATTTCCATGTCGATCATCGGCACCAGCCTGAAGCCGTTCAGCGTCCAGGCGTACCGTCAGGGCAAGTTCGTCACCGTCTCCGACGCGGACGTGCTCGGCAAATGGGCGATCTTCTTCTTCTACCCGGCCGATTTCACCTTCGTCTGCCCGACCGAGCTGGAAGACCTCGCCGACCAGCACGACACGTTCGCGAGGATGGGCGTCGAGATCTACTCTGTTTCGACTGACACGCATTTCAGCCACAAGGCATGGCACGACACCTCGCCCGCGATCGGCAAGATCCGCTTCACCATGCTGGGTGACCCCGCTGGCACCGTCACCAACAATTTCGGCGTGATGCGCGAGGGCCAGGGCCTGGCCGACCGCGCCACCTTCGTGGTCGATCCGCAGGGCGTGATCCAGTTCACCGAGATCACCTCGGAAGGCGTCGGCCGCAACGCGATGGAACTGCTGCGCAAGGTCAAGGCCGCGCAGTACATCGCCGCGCATCCGGGTGAGGTCTGCCCCGCCAAGTGGGAAGAGGGCGAAGAGACGCTCGCTCCCTCGCTCGACCTCGTCGGCAAGATCTGATCCCACCCCTCCTCGCCCGCGGGGAGGGGCAGGCCACCGGCCTGACCAGGGGGGCTTTCACGAGCGCCATGCCCGTCGAAGCCCCTCCACCGGCCTTGCCGGTTCCCCTCCCCGCGCCGGGGAGGCTGCATCACCGAAGGGAGCCATCCGTGCTCGACGCCAATCTCACCGCCCAGTTGAAGACCTATCTCGTCAATATCCGTCAGCCGATCGAACTGGTCGCCGCGGCGGACGACGGCGCGAAATCGCGGCAGATGCTGACGCTGCTGGACGAGATCGCCGCGCTGTCGCCGGACGTCACCGTCACCCGTGCCGACGATGCACGCATACCCTCGTTCCTGATACGCCGCGCCGGCACCGATATCGGCGTCCGTTTCGCGGGCTTGCCCATGGGTCACGAGTTCACCTCGCTCGTCCTCGCGCTCCTCCAGGTCGGCGGCCACCCGTCGAAGCTGGCGCAGGACGTGATCGAGCAGGTTCGCGCTCTCGACGGCGACTATGATTTCGAAACCTATTTCTCGCTATCGTGCCAGAACTGCCCGGACGTGGTGCAGGCGCTGAACCTGATGAGCGTCCTAAACCCCCGCATCCGCCACGTCGCGATCGAGGGCGGGCTGTTCCAGGAGGAGGTCGCACGTCGCGGCGTCATGTCCGTCCCCGCCATCTTCCTGAACGGCGAACTCTTCGCGTCGGGCCGGATGGACGTGGAGCAGATTCTCGGCAAGCTCGACACCGGCAGCACCGCGCGCACCGCCGCGAAGCTGGCCGCCAAGGAGCCGTTCGACGTCCTCGTCGTCGGGGGTGGCCCGGCCGGCGCCGGCGCGGCGATCTATACCGCGCGCAAGGGCATCCGCACCGGCATCGCGGCGGAACGGTTCGGCGGGCAGGTGCTCGACACCATGTCGATCGAGAACTTCATCTCGGTATCCCGGACCGAGGGGCCGAAGCTGGTCGCGCAGATGGAACAGCATGTCGCCGATTATTCGGTCGACCTGATGAACCTCCAGCGCGCCGACCGCCTCGTCCCCGCTGCGCACGAAGGCGGCCTGCACGAGGTGCAACTGGCCGATGGCGGGACGCTGAAGGCACGCACCGTCATCCTGTCCACCGGCGCGCGCTGGCGGCAGATGAACGTGCCGGGCGAGGAGGCGTACCGGAACAAGGGCGTCACCTATTGCCCGCATTGTGACGGCCCGCTGTTCCGCGACAAGCGCGTGGCAGTGATCGGCGGCGGCAATAGCGGCGTGGAGGCGGCGATCGATCTCGCGGGTCTGGTCGCGCACGTCACGTTGATCGAATATGCCGGCGAACTGCGGGCCGACGCAGTGTTGCAGCGCAAGCTGGCCAGCCTGCCCAACGTCCGCGTCGTCACTTCCGCTCTTACCACCGAAGTGGTCGGCGACGGCGACCGGGTGGTCGGCCTGCGCTATGAGGACCGGCAGGGCGGTGGCGTCCATCAGGTCGAACTGGAGGGCATATTCGTCCAGATCGGCCTCGTCCCCAACACCGAATGGTTGCAGGGTACGATCGCCCTCACCCCGCGTGGCGAGATCGAGGTGGACGATCGCGGCCAGACCTCGCTGCCGGGCGTCTTTGCGGCGGGCGACGTCACCACCGTTCCCTACAAGCAGATCGTGGTCGCGATGGGCGAAGGGTCCAAGGCCGGCTTGTCCGCCTTCGACTATCTGATCCGCCTGCCCGTGGAGGATGCGGCGCTGGTCGACGCCTGAGCCGCATCCTCATCGCCGCCGGCGTCCGTCTTCTTCCCCGTCGGAAGCGAGGCGGGCGCCACGGCGGCAGGGTGGGGCCAGCCCGCACCGATCGGGACGAAAACTCCTATTCTTTCCGTCAAACTGTTCCACCGTCATGGAAAATACGCCATCGCCATCCATACGGCGATGCGGCACGTAGCTGACGACGCATAGCGACGAAGGCCCCCGATGTTCGACGACCAGCCCGTTCACCGCACCATGGAGCGGATCTTCACCCCGCTGGGGTCCATCGGCACCGCGCCGCCTGTGCCGCCATCCCCCCGGACACCCGAGGCATCCGCCCCCCGCCGCCGCTGGTTCATGGGCCGGGACGGGATCGCCGCGGTCGGCTTCGCCCTGACGGTGACCGTGCTCGGCATGGTCATGGTGCCGCTGCTCTCGACCCCCGCCCCGTCGCCCTCCGTCCCGTCGCCCTCTATCCTGCCGGTAGCCGCCACGCCGCCGATGGTCGCGCGTGCGCCTGCCCCCGTCCCGGCACCGCCACCGGTCCTGCCGCAACCGGCCCCGCTCCCGACATCTGCCCCGGTTGCCGCTGCTCCCGTCGTCACCCCCGTATCGCCGATCGCCGCGACTCCGCGGCCCCGCGCCGGTACCATCCGCACCCGCACCGTCCGCCGCCAACGCGCCCGGCCGCGCCCCTCACGCTATCGTCGACGTGAGGCTCCGCGGCTGGCAGGTGCCGCGCTCCGCCGCGCGCTGGCCCGTGACGTCGTCATCACCCGCCGCCTCAATCAGGAGGCGTTGCGCCGGCTGCGCCGCCGGTGACCGATACGGCGGGGGTCTCCCGCCACCGTGCCAGCGCCGCCGCCGCGCCCGCCCCGGCGATCCGCAACAGCGCGCCCGCCGCCCGTTCGGATGCCCAGCCGATCGCCGCCCCGGCCACCACGTCGCTGACATAATGTTTGCCGCGCCGGGGCTGCATCGCCGCCACGCCGATCGCCGCCGCCTGCAACGGCAGCCCCGCCGCCGTCGATTCGTGCGCCACCGCCTGCGCCACCGCCACCGCGCCGGCGGTGTGGCCGGACGGGAAGGAATTGAGCGAGCTGTCGTCCGCCCCGTCGCCCTTGCCGATCCGGTGGCCTTCCTTCACCGCGCGCGCCGGGCGGGTGCGGTCGATGCCGCTCTTCAGCACCGTCTTGATCCCCGTCGCGATCAGATGGCTCGCCAGCATCCGCGTGCCCGCGCGCAGCACCGCCGGATGGCGCAGCACCATCCCCGCCACCATCGTCGCGGTGGACAGCGCGATCAGCGGCGGCTGATCGGCCAGTTCGCTCGCCTTGCCGGCCGCGCGCATCACCGGGCCGTCATGCTGGCGTGTCGCACGGTGCGTGCGTTCCACGTCCTCGCGCGCCATAGCCTTCACCACCTTCTTCGCGCCGTCCGTCGTGGACTTGCCCATCGTGACCGTCTCCTGTTGCCGACCGAACGAGCCGTTGCCCGTTATGGGCCCGCATCCTACAGGCGGGCCGCATGAACGATCCCTCCGTTATCCGCCGCCTTTACGGCCGCCGCCAGGGCCACAAGCTGCGCCAGGGCCAGGCCGCCCTGGTCGAGGACATGCTCCCCCGTCTTTCGGTACCCGATACCGGCGCCCTCGACGCCGCGACCCTGTTCGGCGAAGACCGTCCCCTGCAACTGGAGATCGGCTTCGGCGCGGGCGAGCATCTGGCGGCGCAGGCGGCGGCGAACCCCGATACCGGCTTCATCGGGTGCGAGCCATTCCTGAACGGCGTGGTCGGGGCGCTCGGCCATATCCAGAACGGCGATCTCGGCAACGTCCGGCTGCACATGGGCGATGCGCTGGAGGTGGTGGAACGGCTGCCCGATGCCAGCCTGTCGCGCGTCTACCTGCTCCATCCCGATCCCTGGCCCAAGGCGCGCCATGCCAAGCGCCGGATGATGAACCACCGCCCGCTCGACGCGATCGCCGCCAAGCTCGCCCCCGGCGGCGAGTTCCGGCTCGGCACCGACGATCCCACCTATTGCCGCTGGTCGATGATGGTGATGAACGCGCGCCGTGATTTCCGCTGGCTCGCCACCGGCCCGCAGGATTTCCTCGTCCGGCCCGACGACTGGCCCGAGACCCGCTACGAACGCAAGGCGCGGCGGCAGGGGCACGAGGTCTGGTATTTCCGCTACCTGCGCGTCTGATCCGTCGCCGGCCCGAACACCGACCAGCCGGTCCGCGCCGCCAGCATCTCCAGCGCGCGGACGCCCAGGATCGAATTGCCGTGCTGATCGAGGTTCGGCGACCATACCGCGATCGACGCGCGTTCGGGGGCGATGGCGATGATGCCGCCCCCGACCCCGCTCTTGGCGGGCAGCCCGACGCGGACCGCGAAATCGCCCGACCCGTCATAATGGCCGCACGTCATCATCAGCGCCAGCACGGTGCGCATCCGCCGCGCGCGTTCCGCCTCCCCCTCGTCATGCGGGTCGATCCGCGTCCGCGTCAGGAACCGGCCGGCCAGCGCCAGCCCGACGCAATCGACCGCGATCGCGCATTGCTTGCCATAGGCGTCCATGACCCGGTCGATCGGCCCGTCCAGATTGCCGTGATGCTTCATGAAGCTGAGCATCGCGCGGTTGAGGTCGCCGCCTTCGTTCAGCACCTCCTCGTCCAGCGTGACCGGATGTCCATCCAGTTGCCCGCGCACGAAATCGACCACCGCATCGCCGTCCGGCCGTTCCGCCACCAGCATGTCGACGACGACCAGCGCCCCGGCATTGATGAACGGATTGCGCGGCACGCCCTGCGTCCGTTCCAGATCGATCACCGAATTGAACGGATCGCCCGACGGTTCGCGCCCCACCCGCCGGAACACCCGGTCGCCCTGCATGCGTAGGGCCAGGTCCAGCGCCAGCACCTTGGCGATGCTCTGGATCGGAAAGGGCGTGTCGGCCGCCCCGGCGGTCAGTACGCCGTCGCCGGTCGCGATCGCGATGCCGAACGGGCCGGGCGTCGCCCCGTCGTGCTTCGCATCGGCGGCGGCCTCGATGGTCGCGGCGTCCGCCGCGATCTCGTCGGCGATATCGGTGATGATCTGGTGCAGGTCCATCGCGGCGCAACGTGCCGACGGGGGTGCCGGGTCCGCGATATCCGCGATCGGTGCGGCACCACCGCGCCGTCATGCGTTGCGCCGTTCATGCCATCGCTGTTTCCCCTGATCGTCGTGCTGATCGCCGGCGTCGGTCTCGCCGCCCAGCCGCCCACCAATGCCGCGCTGGCCCGCACGTCCGGTTCGGTCGTGCTGGCGACGCTCGTCTCGTTCCTGATCGGCAGCGCGATCCTGTTCGCGGTGTGGCTGGCGTTCGACCGCACGCCCCCCGCCGCCCTGCGGGGCGCGCCGCCCTGGGCATGGCTGGGCGGCCTGTACGGCGCGGCGTTCGTCACCGCCGTGGCGTTCGCGGCGCCCCGACTGGGCCTCGCCACTACGGTAACGGTGGCGATCGCGACGCAGGTCGGCGTCGCGCTGCTGCTCGATCATGTCGGCGGGCTGGGGCTGAAGACCGATCCCGTCACCCTGCCCAAGCTGGTCGGGGTCGCGCTGATGCTGGCCGGGGTCGTCATCATCCGTCGCGGCTGACCGGTCCCGACCGATCCGGCCTTGCCCTGCCCGTGCGACGCGTGCCAGCGTAGCCCTCCCGCTTTTCCTCGACAGGTTCCCGCATGATCCCGACGCTGCCCGGCATCACCACCGTCGCCCAGACGATCACGCTGGCGCTGTCGCCAATCTTCATGCTGACCGCGATCGGCCAGTTGCTCAACGTGCTGGCCGGCCGGCTCAGTCGCGTCATCGACCGGGTACGCGCGCTGGAACAGTTGCATCCCCGCTCGACCGGGCCGGAACATGATCGCCACATCTGGGAACTGCGCCTGCTCGACCGGCGCATCTCGATCATCAACGCATCGCTGTTCCTCGCCGTGTCCAGTGCGGTGATGACCAGCCTCGTCGTCGTCAGCCTCTTCGTCGCGACCCTGGGCAAGCTGCATTTCGCCAGCATCGTCGCGATCGCCTTCATCCTGGCGATGATCCTGCTGATCGCCTCGCTGGTGTCATTCATGTTCGAGGTCCGGCTGTCCCTGCGCGCGATCCACGTCCGCAAGGAATATCTGGACGGCTAGAACGTGCCGTCCAGCCCCGGTCCGGCATCCGCCGTCGCCCGGTATCGCGGTGCGACCCGTGCCCTGGCCCGCTGTTCATAGGCATAGCCCGCCCCCAGCACCGTCGCCTCGCCCAGCCGGCCGGCGATGAACGACAATCCCACCGGCAGGCCGCGGACCAGCCCCATCGGCACCGTCAGGTTGGGATAGCCCGCCACCGCCGGCCATTCGGATGACGACGGCCCGCCATATTGATCCCCGTGCACCGGATCGCTGGGCCATGCCGCGCCATAGCTCGGCTCGACCAGCACGGTCGCGTTCGCGGTCTTCAACATCGCGTCGATCCCCTCGGCGCCGGCCTGTCGCAACGCCATCGCCCGCGCCCGTTTATAGGCGGGATCATCCAGTCCCTTCGTCGCCGCCGCCGCCTCGAACGTCTCCTGGTCGAAGAACGGCATCTCGGCGGCGCGGTGGTCGCGATTGAACGCGATCACCTGATCCAGCGTCCGCGTCGTCACCGCCGCCGGGGTCGTCGCCAGATAGGCGTTCAGGTCGGCCTTCAACTCCGTCTTCAGCACGGTGAACTCCGCCTCGCCCAGCCCCTTCGCCTCGGGTGGCGTCACGTCGACCAGCACCGCGCCGGCACCGCGCAGCACCGCCAGCGCCGCCTCGAACCGCGCCGCCAGATCGGGCGTCATCGCCGGCCGCACCACTGCGACGCGCAACCCCGACAGCGCACTGGTCGACAGGCCCGCGGCATAATCCCGCCGCACCGCCCCCGCCGTCACCGGATCGCCGGGATCGGGCGCCACCATCGCCGACAGCATCACCGCGACATCGCGGACGCTGCGGGCCATCGGCCCGGCGGTATCCTGCGAATGGCTGATCGGCACGATATGCCGGCGGCTGACCAGCCCGATCGACGGTTTCAGCCCCACCAGCCCGTTGATCGACGCCGGGCAGACGACGGACCCGTCGGTTTCCGTTCCCACCGCCGCCGCGGCGAAGCTCGCCGCCACCGCCGCGCCCGATCCGGACGACGACCCACACGCCGTCCGGTCCAGCGCATAGGGATTGCGCACCAGCCCGCCGATCGCGCTCCACCCGCTCATCGACCGGGTCGAGCGGATATTGGCCCATTCCGACAAATTGGTCTTGCCCAGGATCACCGCCCCGGCGCGGCGCAGTTCCGCCACCACCGGCGCATCACGCCCGGTGACGTTGTTCTTCAGCGCCAGGCTGCCGGCGGTCGTCGCCATTCGGTCCGCCGTCTCGACATTGTCCTTGATCAGGATCGGCACGCCGTGCAGCGGGCCGCGCACCCTGCCCGCCTTGCGCTCGGCATCCAGCATCCGCGCCTGCGCGATCGCATCGGGATTGATCGCGATCACGCTGCGCAGCGTCGGCCCCTTGCGATCCATCGCGGCGATCCGCGCCAGATAGGCGCGGACCAGATCGACGCTCGTCGTCCCGCCCGTCGTCATTGCGGCCTGAACCTCGTCGATGGAGCGTTCCTCGACCTGCACCGTGCGCGCCGCCGCGGGATCGGCGAAACCCAGCGCCAGCGCGGCAAGCGCGGCCATTCGTGGCAGGACGGATCGGTGCATGACGTTTCCCCATCAATATCATCATGATGCTATCCTGCCGGCGACGCGGATGCACGATGAACCGTACCGACCCCGGCGCGATACTGAACCGGAGCGGTCGGCCCCGCGTTGGCGGCACATCACATCGGGGAACAACTATTGGCCGCCATCGTCCGCGTCCTCGTCAGGATCGCATTGCTGCTGACGGTCGTCGTCCTGCTCGCGGCCACGATCGTGCCGCACTTCCTCGACCGGATCTATTATCGCGGTCCCGTCACCGCGCATTTCGACGGGGCACGGTTCGCCAATCCCGATGGCGACGAAGATACTGCACGTCCCCCCGGCGGCAGTCGCTGGCGTTTCTTCTGGAACGCGATGACCGGGCGCGACGGCCGCCCGCCATGGCCGCAGGCGGTGCCGATCCGCGCCGCCACCCTCGCCGACTTGTTGCCCGTCACGAAGCCGGCACCCATCCCCACCCCGGCACAGGCAAGCGCCACGCCGATGCGCGCGACGTGGATCGGTCATGCCAGCGTGCTGGTTCAGACGCCGGGCCTCAATATTCTGACCGATCCGGTATGGAGCGACCGCACCGGTCCGCTCGGCCGTGGACCGAAACGGGTGGTCGCACCCGGCATCGCGTTCGACGATCTGCCGAGGATCGACCTGATCCTGCTCAGTCACAATCACTACGACCATTTCGACCTGCCGACGCTCGAACGGCTGTGGCGGCGTGACCGGCCGCTGATCGTCACCGGGCTGGGCAACGACGCGATCCTGCGATCACGCGGCATCCCCGCGATCGCGGCGGACTGGCGGCAGGCGGTGCGGGTCGGCAACCGTCCGGTGCGCGTCCACGTCACGCGCAACCACCATTGGGGCAGCCGCTGGTTCACCGATCGCAACCGGGCGCTCTGGTCCAGCTTCGTGGTGACGCTGCCGGGCGGCAACCTGTTCTTCGCCGGGGATACCGGTATAGGCGATGGCCGCTGGCCGGCGGAGGCCGCCGCGCTCGGCCCGATCCGCCTCGCGCTGATCCCGATCGGTGCGTTCCGCTTCGCCCCCGGCCAGATGGCGAGCGGCAGCCATATCGGCCCGCCCCAGGCTGTGCAGGTGTTCGAACGCCTGCGCGCGACCACCGCGATCCCGATCCACTGGGGGACGTTCCGCCTGTCCTACGAAGGCTATGACACCCCGCCAGGGCTGCTGAAGGCGGCGATGCGCTGCGCCGGCCGCACCGGCTTCGCCCCCGTCGCGATCGGCCGGCCGCAGGATATTCCGCCGGTGGCGGCACCCCCAACGGCGAACCTCACGTCCGACGCCGCATTGGCCCGCTGCCTCGACACGCCGGCGGTCAGGGGATGGCGCTGATCCTCACCCTGCCCCGCCGGCTATTTCCCTCCCACCCTGAGACGGAGGAACCGCTACTACCCCACGAATGCCCGCTCGATTACGAAGCTGCCCGGACTGGCGTTCGATCCTTCGACGAACCCCTTCTCCTCCAGCGACTTGGCGAAGTCGCGGATCATCTCGGTCGATCCGCACAGCATCACCCGGTCCGTCTCCGGGTCCAGCGTGGTGCCGCCGTCGATCCCGGCGAACAGCCGCCCGTCCTCGATCAGCGTACCCAGGCGGTCGGCGGTGTGGAACGCCTCGCGCGTGACGGTCGGCACGTAATGGAACTGCGTCGCCGCCTCGTCCGCCACCAGCGGGTCCTCCGCCAGCCGGCCGTCCATCTCCGCGTGATAGGCTAGGTCGCTCACCCGCCGCACCGAATGCGCCACCACCACCTTGTCGAACACCGAATACACGTCCGGGTCGCGCATCAGCGACAGGAACGGCGCCAGTCCGGTGCCGGTCGACAGCATCACCAGCCGCTTGCCCGGCAACAGCGCGTCGAGGACCAGCGTGCCCGTCGGCTTCTTGCCCAGGTACAGCTCGTCGCCCGGCTCGATCAGTTGCAGGCGCGACGTCAGCGGCCCGTCCGCGACCTTGATCGACAGGAACTCCAGTTCCTCGGCATAATGCGGACTGGCGATCGAATAGGCGCGCATCAAGGGCTTCTTGTCCCCCGGCAACCCGATCATCACGAACTCGCCCGACCGGAAGCGGAAGCTCGCCGGGCGTTCGATCGCGAACGAGAACAGATGCTCGTTCCAGTGCCGCACCCACAGCACCTTGGCGCTCAGGAAAGCGGAGTTCTCGGGGATCAGCGCAGGCGCGCGCACGTCAGTCATGGCGGTTCCGATGTGTTGCGAACGCCGCGCAATATGGTCGGCGGCAGCATGGGTCAACCATAGTGGAACTTGGCCGCCCCCCACGTTGCCTGTTCCGTTCCCGTTCCCCATATCCCGCGCCATGGCCATCCAGATCCGCACCAGTCTCGCCGAACCGGAAACGGACGCGAGCTTCGTCCCCCACCGCCCCGCCCGGCCCGAGAAGGTGGAGGGCGGCAAGCCGTTCGAACTCGTCAGCGAATACACCCCCTCCGGCGACCAGCCGACCGCGATCCGCGAACTGGTCGACACCGCGTTGCAGGGCGAGAAGGATCAGGTGCTGCTCGGCGTCACCGGTTCGGGCAAGACCTTCACGATGGCCAAGGTGATCGAGGCGCTGCAACGCCCCGCACTGATCCTCGCCCCCAACAAGATTCTCGCCGCGCAGTTGTACGGTGAATTCAAGTCGTTCTTCCCGAATAACGCGGTCGAGTATTTCGTCAGCTATTACGACTATTACCAGCCCGAAGCCTATGTCCCGCGCTCGGACACCTATATCGAGAAGGAATCCTCGATCAACGAATCGATCGACCGGATGCGCCATTCCGCCACCCGGTCGCTGCTGGAGCGCGACGACGTCATCATCGTCGCTTCCGTTTCGTGTCTTTACGGCATCGGGTCGGTCGAAACCTATTCGGCGATGATCTTCGACCTCAAAAAGGGGCAGGGCGCCGACCAGCGCGAGATCGTGCGCAAACTGGTCGCGCTGCAATACAAGCGCAACGACGCCGCGTTCCAGCGCGGCAATTTCCGCGTGCGGGGCGACAATCTCGAAATCTTCCCGTCGCATTATGAGGACAGCGCATGGCGCATCTCGTTCTTCGGCGACGAGATCGAGCAGATCGTCGAATTCGATCCGCTCACCGGCGAGAAATCCGCCACGCTCAACTCGGTGCGCATCTACGCCAACAGCCACTATGTCACGCCGGGGCCGACGATGAAGCAGGCGGCGGAGGCGATCCGCCACGAACTGACCGAACGGCTCAAGGAACTGGAGGCGGAGGGCAAGCTGATCGAGCATCAGCGGCTCGAACAGCGTACCAACTTCGACCTTGAGATGATCGCCGCGACGGGAAGCTGCAACGGCATCGAGAATTACAGCCGCTTCCTCACCGGCCGCCTGCCGGGCGAGCCGCCGCCTACGCTGTTCGAATATCTGCCGGAAAACGCACTGCTGTTCGTCGACGAAAGCCACCAGACGATCGGCCAGATCAACGGCATGTCGCGCGGCGATCACCGTCGCAAGATCACGCTGGCCGAATATGGCTTCCGCCTGCCCTCGGCGATCGACAACCGTCCGCTCCGCTTCAACGAATGGGACGCGATGCGCCCGCAGACCGTCTGCGTCTCCGCGACGCCGGGCACGTGGGAGATGGAACAGACCGGCGGCGTCTTCGCCGAACAGGTCATCCGCCCCACCGGGCTGATCGATCCGCCGATCGAGATCAAGCCGGTCGAGGAGCAGGTGCAGGACCTGATCGTCGAGTGCCGCAAGACCGCCGAGGCAGGCTACCGTACCCTCGTCACCACCCTGACCAAGCGGATGGCGGAGGACCTGACTGAATATATGCACGAGGCCGGGATCAAGGTCCGCTACATGCACTCCGACGTCGAGACGCTGGAGCGCATCGAGCTGATCCGCGACCTGCGGCTGGGCGTGTACGACGTGCTGATCGGCATCAACCTGCTGCGCGAGGGGCTCGACATCCCCGAATGCGGGCTGGTCGCGATCCTCGATGCCGACAAGGAGGGGT
This sequence comes from Sphingomonas cynarae, assembly GCF_039537815.1. Classification (NCBI taxonomy): domain Bacteria; kingdom Pseudomonadati; phylum Pseudomonadota; class Alphaproteobacteria; order Sphingomonadales; family Sphingomonadaceae; genus Sphingomonas; species Sphingomonas cynarae. Next base: position 374,215 of record NZ_BAABBF010000003.1, read on the forward strand.
TCCTGCGTTCGGAAACCTCGCTGGTCCAGACGATCGGCCGTGCCGCCCGCAACGTCGACGGCCGCGTCATCCTCTATGCCGACCGCATCACCGGCTCGATGGAGCGGGCGATGAACGAAACCGCCCGCCGGCGCGAGAAGCAGGAGGAATACAACACCCTCCACGGCATCACGCCGACCACGATCCGCCGCAACATCGGCGACATCATCGCCCATGTCAGTCAGGGCGATCAGGTCACGATCCCGATCGACGAGGACCGGCCCCACATGGTCGGCCACAACCTGCGCGCCTATATCGAGGATCTCGAAAAGCAGATGCGCCGCGCTGCCGCCGACCTCGAATTCGAGACCGCCGGCCGCCTGCGCGACGAGATCCGCCAACTGGAGAACGACGAACTCGGCCTGCCTTCCAACGAGCAGAAGGCCCCGATCATGGGCCGCAGCAACGAAGGCAAACCCGGCACCCGCAAGACCCGCTTCGGCAAGGAAAGCAAGATGCGCATGGGCGGCCGGCGCGGCGGGCGGTAGCTTCCGTCCGTCAGGCGGCGGAGTCGTCTCCGCCCGTCCGGGCGCCCAGCGCCGCGCTCTCCTTCCTCAACGGACGGGCAACCGGGCAAACCTCCTGCACGAAGCCGTTCAATGTGTTGGTCAGGCTTTCGGGCATCAGCCGATAGAACACATACTGGCCGCGCTTCTCGCTGGCGACCAGCCCGGCCGCCTCCAGTATCGACAGGTGCTGGGAGATGGATGGCTTCGACATCTCAAACCGGGACGCGATGTCGCCTGCGCTCAGTTCAGCATGGGCCAGATAGGCGAGAATCTTGCGGCGTGGGGCCGACGACAGGGCTTCGAATATACGCTGCATCATGAACTCCGGACGACAGTATATAGGCAATGAACTAATTATTGACAAGTTCGTCACGTAATAGTTAGTTGATGACCTAATTACCGAAGGATGCATTGATGGCGTGCCTCTCGACCGAACGGATGATCGCACAGCCCGATAGCTCGGCCATCCATGGGCGGATCGAATGGGCACCGGCCCGATCCGTCTGGATGCTGACGATGACCGGCACGGCGCTACTGCTGGCCCCGGTCCACGTCACGTCGGGCGCCGTCCTGTTGTTCTTGGCTACCTCCGCCGTCACCCTTTGCTTGGGACATTCGATCGGGCTGCATCGTCTGCTCATTCACCACAGCCTGTCCACCTCACGATGGATGGAAGCGCTGCTCGTCTATCTGGGAACGCTTGTCGGCATGGCGGGCCCGATCGGCATGGTGCGGCTGCATGACACGCGGGACTGGGCGCAACGACAGACAGCTTGTCACGATCTCCATGCGCATCGTGCGCCAATGTGGAAGGACGCATGGTGGCAGATGCATTGCCGGCTCCTGCTCGACGCACCGCCGCGCTTCGTACCGGAAGCAGCGCTGAACGGTCGCTTCTATCGCTGGCTGGAGGCGTCCTGGATGCTCCAGCAACTGCCTTGGGCGATCATCTTCTTCTGGATCGGCGGGATGCCGTGGCTGATCTGGGGCGTTCCGGTCCGCATCGCGGTCGGCGTATCGGGGCATTGGCTGGTCGGCCACATCACCCATCGTCGCGGCCCGCAAGGCTGGGTCATCGACGACACCGCGGTACAGGGGCATGACCTGCCCGTCGCCGCCCTCATCACCTTTGGCGAGGCATGGCATGGCAACCACCATGCCTGGCCCGGCTCGGCGCGGCTGGGGCTTGGGCCGGGACAACCTGACCCCGGTTGGTGGGTCTTGCTGGCGTTGCGCTACGCCGGGCTGGTCTGGGATCTTCGTGAACCGACCGATCTGGAGCCGCGGATCGGACTGCGCACCACGGCCGGTTCACCAACAGGCGTCAGATGAAAGGATCAGACGCCATTCCGGTCATTCAATCCTTCAGTCCGGCCGGCACGGTGCCGCCGTTCTTCTCCAGTTCGCGCATCACCGCCTTGTGCAGCCAGATGTTCATTTCGGCCGACCCGTCCTTGGCACCCGAATAGCCCAGTTCGGTCGCCAGTTCCTTGCGGTTGTCCAGCGAGGAATCGAGGTCCAGCAGCTTCATCAGGTCGACGATCGAGGTGCGCCAGTTGAGCGCGGGACCGCCCTTGCGCTGGGCGATGCCGGTCAGGACCGCCTCGACATCCACCGGCTGGCGCACGGCGGGCGCGGCCTGCGGTGTCGGCTGCAGGGGTTCGGCGGCGGTGGTCTGCGGAGCGGTAGTCGGGGCGGCGGGCGACGCGGCGGGGGTCGGCGCGGGGGCCGCATCCTTCCTGCCGCTGAACTGGCCGCCCAGCGGGCCATGCTCGCCGAAGATGGCGGACTTGATCTTGCCGAAAATGCTCATGGCTTTTCCTTGGGTGCGATGACGTGAAACGAAGGTAAGGTGCCGGGATCAGGCGACCGACAGGTTCTCGCTGCCGGTGCTGTAGTAACTGGCGACGCGATCGGCATAGGCCTGGTCGAAGACGGGGGCGTTGTTCGCCCAGCTCGGCCCGCCTTCCAGCAGGCGGCGGTCGATCGTCACGACATACAGGTCGCGCACCGGATCGAAATCGAGCAGCGCGAACGGCAGCGGATAGAAGCTGCGCCCCATGCCCAGGAATCCGCCCAGGCTCAGCACCGCGTGCGTCACCTTGCCGGTACCCTTGTGGACCATGAACGAATAGACCGAACCCACCGAATCGCCATCGCGGCTTTCGATCTTCAGGCTGTGCGCGACGTTGGACTGGATCAGGATCTGCGTCGGTATCGTGTCGGTGGACATCATGGGTTCCTTATCGTTTCCGGCCGAACCGGTGGCATGGTGCGCGGGTTCCATGCCGTGCGCATCGCCCGCTTCCGGCCCCGGCCCGTCGAGCCGGCACGGCACGCGGGTTGAGCGCGCCGGCCCGACCGCCTAGGCGGGCCGGATGCGTTTCCGTGCCCTGTTCCCGCTCCTGTCCGTCGCCGCCGTCGCGGCCTGCGTCGCGCCGCCCCGTCAGGCACCCACCGTCCCCGCCCCCCCGCCCGTGACGCCATCCCCACCGCCGCCGCCCGCCCCGGCGGCCGACTGGCGCGACCGGCCCTATGCCCCCGGCGACTGGCGGCATATCGCCGACGCGACCCGCCCGGCGGCGCGGTATCAGGGCGCCGACGGGGCCGTGCTGTTCGCGCTGAACTGCGACCGGCCGACGCGCACGATCTCGGTCGCCCTGCCCGGCCCGGCCGGCATGCCATCCCCACCCGCCGGCGTGCTGACGATCCGCACCACCAGCACCACCCGTATCCTGGCGACCCGCCTGCTGCCCGCCCCCGGGGCGGCGACCCCGCCGACGATCGTCGCGACGTTGCCCGCCACCGATCCGCTGTTCGATGCGATGGCGTTCAGCCGCGGTCGCTTCGCCGTGGAACGATCCGGCCAGCCCCCCCTGATCCTTCCCGCCTGGGCGGAGATCGGGCGGCTGATCGACGACTGCCGCGGTTGACCGCATCCGGTCGATTCCGGTCTTGCATGTCCTTCGCCCATCGCCCACATTCCGGGTGCGGCGAGTGATCGTCGCATTGGCTATACACAAGCGAAAGGAGGTGATCCGATGTCTCATGGTTCAGCAGTGAGTTCGGTTCGGTTCGTTCGGGGGACGCGCATCTGATCCGCCCGGCCCGTCGGGGAGTATCTTCTCCCAATCAACGACGTGGTCGACAAGGAATCGGATGATCGCATGGTTTCCCGGGCTGGAGCACTCCGGCCGCTGACCATGTTGGGGGGTTGTCGGTTCGTCGGGAGACGACCGGCAACCTCTTTTCATATCCGGCCCCTTTCCGGTCGCCGACGGCCGGCCCGGTCGCGGTGCCATTCACCGGAAAACGCCGTCGCCGTTCCGGTACGGGCGAGGCGGCGACAACAGCCTCCATGCTTTCCCGGCCTCGGCCAGCATGGTCGAAAGCCTGTCCAGCCCGCTTCCGGGCCAATGGGTTGCACGTAACCCGGCGTGCCTGACGATCATGGTCGTCGCGCCGGCCTTTTGTCGACATGCGCCATGCAGCAGGTCGATAAGACGGGTCGTTCCTCTGACATACCCCCTGCCCGGAACAGGTCCGGCATGCCGGCCATCCGGTCGATACCGTTGCCATGCCCGCTCCCACGGCCGGCTGGCCCGGCCGGCTCGATCGTGCCACCATCCGCGCCATGACCCTCCGCCCGATCCTGTCCGCGCATGAGCGGCTTCTCGTCCGCCGCTACCTGTTTCCCGGCGCCGGCGGGCGGCTGATGTTGCTCGTCGCCGCGATCGGGTGCGCGGGGGTCATGATCGGCGTCGCCTCGCTGATCCTCGTCGTCAGCGTGATGAACGGCGCGGAGGCGCGGCTGGCGGGGCAGATCGCCTCGGTCGACGGGCATCTGGCGGTCACGCGGGTCGGCCACGATCTGCCCGACTGGCGCCGGCTGACCCAGCAGGCGGCCGGCGTGCGGGGCGTCGCCCGCGCCGTCCCGACCCTGAAACAATCCGGCCTCGTCACCGCCGCCGGCCGTGTCGCCCCCGTCGAGTTCCAGGGGCTGCGGTTCGCCGACATGCGCCGCCTGCCCGCGTTCCGGGGCGGCGACGCCTTCGTCACCGGTGGCCTGCCGGCGCGGGCGGGAGAGATCGCGGTCGGTCTCGGCATCGCCGACCGGCTCGGCATCGGCACGGGCGATCCCGTCGCCGTCACCACCGCGCGGATCGACCGGGCGGGTCGATTGGCCGTCACCAGCACCCCCCTCACCATCGCCGGCATCTATCGCACCGGGGCCGCCACCTATGACGACCGCCGCGTCATCGCGCCGCTGGCTGATGTGCAGCGGCTGTTCGCGCGCGGCGACGTCGCGTCGGGGATCGACATCGCCGCCGTCGACGACGCGACCTCCACCGCGCTCGCCCCCGCCCTGCGCACGCACCTGACCGGACCGGTCGTCGTCCGGCACTGGCGCGACCTCAACGCCGCGCTGGTGCAGACGATGGCGCAGGAACATGTCGCGATGGCGGCGATCATCGCGATGGTCACCGTCATCGCGCTGGCCAACATCCTGTCGACGATGGGGATGCTCGTCCGGTTCAAGGCGCGCGAGATCGCGATCCTGCGCACGATGGGCGCGTCGGCCGGCTCGGTCGCACGGGTGTTCGTCGCGGTCGGCGTCGCGATCGGGCTGACCGGCGAGGTGGCCGGCATCGCACTGGGGCTGGGGCTGAAGGCGGCGAAAAACCCGGTGGCGGACGCGATCGGCCGCTGGGCTGGTCCCTCGCCCGAACTCGCCATCTTCCGCGATCTGCCGCTGGTGCTGTCGCCCCCCGAACTCGCCGGGATCGCCGCCGCGGTCATGACCGGCGTCACCGCCGCCAGCCTGTTCCCCGCCCGCCACGCCGCCGCGATCGATCCGGCACGGATATTACGGCATGGGTGAACGGGCGGAATGCGATGCCGACAGCGGACTGGTCGTAACGCCCCCTGCCGGGTCATTCCCGCATGGCTGCCGATTGTCCGGTAACGCCCAAAGCCGGACGCTCCGGCTAGCGATCCGAGCTTTCGATAACGGCCATTCGTCAAGCGCGACATTTCCCGTTTCTCCGTCTCCGACAGGCTATTTCGGGAATGAGCAATCGGGAACAGATTTTGGGAAAGGGAGTGCTCTGGACGGCTTTCGGCGCGATCACGCCGGTGACTGTCCCGCTGTGGGTTCCCAATCGAGAATGGCCACATGCGAGCGATCCTATCGACACCCGCAGCATCGATTGTATCCGAGCTAGGGAGGGCCTCGGGGAGACTTATGGATTACACCGCAATCGGTATCGCGTTGGCGTTGATTTCATCACTGACCACGGCATCGGCACACGCACTGTTGAAGGCCGGGAACGACAAATTAGCGGTCCGAGCATTGATGGGTGCGGTTGGGACGGTCGCTCTTGCTCCGGTTTGCTTCTTCGTGCCTCTTCCGACGAACAGCCTCATACCGTGGCTTCTCACTGCCAGCGCCTTACACACAACCTATCAACTGGTACTGATCCGAGCATACGAAGCCAGCGACTTCGCGGTTGCTTATCCTATCGCGCGGGGGATAGCGCCGATCGCGACTGCCATCCTCGGCATGGCATTGCTAGGCGACCAAATCACAACCGGAACTGTTGTCGGCGTCGGGCTAGTGAGCGCTGGCATATTGATGGTGGCGGTCGGCCGAACGATCGCAGCAGGCGGTCTGATTGCCGCTGGTATCGCTGGCCTACTTACGACCACCTACACGATCGTTGATGCTCACGCGATCCGCCTCGCCCCGTCCGCCATGACCTTCGTTGCATGGTTCTTCCTCCTCGATGGCTTCATCATGTTTCCGATCTTCGCGACCTTGCGCCGGGGGCGAGTGACCTCCCTCCTCCGTTCCGAGGGGTGTCAGGGGTTCATGGCTGGCGTCACGAGCTTGGTAAGTTTCGGGTCAGCACTCATTGCGTTGCGGCTCGCGCCGGTCGGGATCGTGTCGGCTCTACGCGAAGCGAGCGTGGTATTCGGAATGCTGATTGCGGCATTCTTCCTTCGGGAGAGTGTCGATCAGCGTCGCGCCGGGGCTGCCGTCGTCATCGCGCTAGGGGCGATCCTAATCGTTGCGACCGCAGCCTAAGGAGGCCACGGGCTTTCCCGATATTCGATCCTTTTTGGGAAATGCGGGACCGCACTATGTCGACTATCGCCATCGGCGTGCCCGTAAGCGGACGGTCCGCTCCCCACCAATACCGGCCGTTGTTACGGCGATTGGCAGAAGAGCCGCGCAGGGTTAGGCTGCCAGCGCTATGAGGCGTAGCTCTAACTTTTGGCTTATCGCCACCGTGGCGTTCTGGGTTTGGATGTTCGCCTTGAACTCGCGCCAAGCCACGACGGCGCTTATGTTTTCAACGATCATCGGGGTCGTTGTCGTGATCGGGCTGGCAAGCTTTTATATTATTCGAGCAAGGCTTGACCGGTAGGTCAGCGTTACGGCTGCCGGTCCGGGACGTAGAACGAACAAGCGTCCGCTTCCTACCACCACGTCGCGACGTTCGCGAGCGGAAAAGCGGAGCGGCGGAAGACGCCCGATGGCGGACGTCGGTTGAATCGGTCACCTTCGCGGCAGCATCAGCGGCGAGGCGATCAACCATGAGTTACCGGACGGACCGCCGAAGCCGGACGCGAGCCATGGCCGTGTACCTGACCCTGCTCCTCATCGGCGCGACGCTGGGCTTCCTCGTCAGGTTCGGGGTGATTACCGATCACATGCTCTGGCAGGAGCGGCCGACCGGCGCCTGAAGGTCCGGCCGTCCACCCCGACCCGACCTCCGCCCGCCGGCAACGGCTAAAGGAACGACCGCGCGCGCTTCAGCACCATGCCGCACAGTTGCGTCTTCACCCGGTCCTGCACCCCGGCCAGCGAGAAGGCGTTGCCGCCGGTCTGCACTTGTCCGCGCTGCCCTGCCTCGAAACCGGGTGACGCGGTCACGCCGCGCTTGCCGGTCAGCTGGCCGAGGATACCCGCCGCGCCGTTGCCGGCGACCAGATTGTTCTTGATGCAATAGCCCAGCAGCCCCGCCGCATTGCCCGCTCCCGCCGATGCGATGTTCGGCAGGCCGCCGCCACCGCCCAGCAGACCACCCTCCCCCAGCAGGCCGGCAAGGCCGCCGCCCCGCGCCGGCGTCGCGGCCGGCGGGACGGTCGCCTGTTGCGCGGCCACCGGTGCCGCGACGAGGCCGCCAAGGGTCAGGGCGAGGAGGACATGCTTCATCGAACGATTCCTTCATGGGCGACGCCGGGCGCCGCGATCGAAGGAACAACGCACCGCGCGCCGGGAAGGCCCCCGCCCGGCCCCGACGCCCCGGTCAGGAGCCGGTCACGCGCCGACGGCTGACGCCCCCCCCGATTACGCTGGCGTCAGCAGCCCTTCGCGCGCGATCTTCTCGCGCCAGACCAGCGGTGCCAGCTGGTGGACGTTCTGCCCTTCGGCATCCACCGCCACCGTCACCGGGAAATCGGCGACCTCGAACTCGTAGATCGCCTCCATGCCTAGATCCTCGAACCCGACCACCTTCGATCCCTTGATCGCGCGCGCCACCAGATAGGCGGCACCGCCCACCGCCATCAGATAGGCGGACTTGCGCTCGGCGATCGCCTTCGTGGCGTCCGGCCCGCGCTCCGCCTTGCCGACCATCGCCAGCAGGCCCTGGTCCAGCATCATGCGGGTGAACTTGTCCATCCGCGTCGCGGTGGTCGGGCCGGCGGGGCCGACCACTTCCTCGCCCACCGGGTCGACCGGCCCGACATAATAGATCACGCGGCCCCTGAAATCGACCGGCAGCTCCTCGCCCTTCGCCAGCATGTCGGCGATCCGCTTGTGCGCCGCGTCGCGCCCGGTCAGCATCTTGCCGTTCAGCAGCAGCCGGTCGCCATGCTTCCACGTCCGCACCACCTCGGGCGTCAGCGTGTCGAGATCGACGCGGATCGCCGCCTTGTCGGGCGTCCAGTCCACCTGCGGCCATTCGTCGAGCTTTGGCGGCTCCAGATAGACCGGCCCCGCGCCGGTCAGCGTGAAGTGTGCGTGGCGGGTCGCGGCGCAGTTCGGGATCATCGCGACCGGCTTGGACGCGGCATGGGTCGGCCAGTCGAGGATCTTCACGTCGAGCACGGTCGACAATCCGCCCAGCCCCTGCGCGCCGATCCCCAGCGCGTTCACCTTGTCCATCAGTTCGATGCGCAACGCCTCGATATCGTTCCGCGGGCCCCGCGCGCGCAACTGGCCCATGTCGATCGCGCCCATCAGCGATCCCTTGGCCAGCAGCATCGCCTTTTCGGCGGTGCCGCCGATGCCGATGCCCAGCATCCCCGGCGGGCACCAACCCGCGCCCATCTGCGGGATCATCTCCAGCACCCAGTCGACGATCGAATCGCTGGGGTTCATCATCTTGAACTTCGACTTGTTCTCCGACCCGCCGCCCTTGGCCGCGACATCGACCGATACCGTGCTGCCCGGCACCATCTCCACGTGCAGGACACTGGGTGTATTGTCGCGGGTGTTCCGCCTGGTGAAGGCGGGGTCGGCCAGGATCGAGGCGCGCAACTTGTTCTCGGGGTGGAGGTACGCGCGGCGCACCCCCTCGTCGATCACCTCCTGCAGGCTGCGGTCGCCCGACAGGCGGCAATCCTGGCCCCATTTGACGAAGACGGTGACGATGCCGGTATCCTGGCAGATCGGGCGATGCCCCTCCGCGCACATCCGGCTGTTGGTCAGGATCTGCGCGATCGCGTCCTTGGCCGCCGGGCTGCGCTCCGCCTCATACGCCTCGCCCAGCGCGCGGATATAATCCATCGGGTGGTAATAGCTGATGAACTGCAGCGCGTCGGCGACGCTTTCGATCAGGTCGGTATCGCGGATGGTCGTGGTCATGGCCCGGCTTCATGCGACAGGGCGCGGCGCGATGCAATCCAGTGCGGTGACCGGTCCTCCATCCCGCCGACGTTCGGCTAACGCCGCGTTCACCACGGTCCATGGCCGCTTTGGTAAGGGCCGCACCGGTACCAGACGGCCATGTCGATCCGTTCCGCCATCACCCTTTCCGGAGACAAGCCGCCACTGCCCGTGCTGCTGGGCTTCGCCGGGGGGCCTGACGATCGCGATCCTGCCGAACAACGGCTGGCGCAGGTCGCCGCCGCCTGCCCGCTGGCCGGCGCGATGCTGGCGCTGGCGATGGCGGCGGCGATGGTGGCGTCCGGGTTCGGCACCGTCACGCTGGTCCTGTCGCTGGTCACGGTGCTGGCGTTCGCGGGGCTGACATTGTGCGTGGGCACGCGCCTCGGCTGGCCACCCTATCGGCGCGCGCGGGGCGCCGCGCTCGCCGCCGGCCTGCTCGCGGTCGCGACGCTGTCGATGCTTGAGGAGGTCGGCATCGGACTGGCGGGGATGATGCCGCTGGGCGCGGCGACGCTGCTGGTCGGGGCGATCGGGCTGGTCGGGCTGGCGGTGCAGCCGGTGCGCGGCGTGGTGCTGGTGTTCGGCGCGGGGCTGGTGGTCGCGATGGCGGTGATGGTCGGCGCCGCGCTGGTCTGGTTCGAGGCGCTGGCGCTGCTTGGCGCGCTGGCGCTGACGATGCTGCGCCTGGGCCAGCTGGATCGCCACGGCACTGCCGAACAGGTCAGACAGACCGGCCGCGGTCGCCACGCCGAACGGATGGTCGCCGAGTTCGAGGAACAGGGCACCGGCTGGTTCTGGGAAACCGATCGCCATGGCCGCATCACCTATATCTCCGCCCGCGTCGCCGCGGAGATCGCAGAGCATGATCCGCACCCGCTCGGCCGGTTGCTGACCGAGATATTCCGCATGGACGGCGCGGGGGCCGGCACCGCCACCGAACGCACGCTCGCCTTCCACCTGTCGTCGCGCACGTCGTTCTCCGATTATCCGGTCTGCGCGGCGGGGGATGCGGCGGGCGGGCGCTGGTGGTCGATGGGTGGCCGCCCGCTGGTCGACGAGCTGGACCGGTTCCAGGGCTTCATCGGCACCGGCGCCGACCTGACGGAACTGCGCCGGTCGGAGGCGGAGATCACCCGCCTCGCGCTGTTCGACGGACTGACCGGCCTCGCCAACCGCCAGCGGATGCGCCAGTCGATCGACAAGATGCTGGCGCAGGTCGCGGAGGGGCATCGTCCCGCCGGGCTGTTCCTGATGGACCTCGACCGGTTCAAGGCGGTCAACGACACGCTCGGCCATCAGGCGGGCGATGCGTTGCTGAAGCAGGTGGGCCAGCGGCTGCAACGCGGCGTCGGCGATCGCGGGCTGGTCGGCCGGATGGGCGGCGACGAGTTCAAGGTGCTGCTGCCGGGCATCGCCGGTCGTCAGTCGCTGGCGACGCTGGCGGAGGATCTGATCGCGGCGCTCTCGCAACCCTATGCGATCCTGGGCACGTCGGTCACGATCGGCTGTTCGGTCGGCATCGCGATCGCGCCCGATGACGGCACCGATCGCGACACGCTGGTGCGCAACGCCGATCTGGCGCTCTATGCGGCCAAGGCGGCGGGGCGCGGGGTCCATCGCTTCTATTCGGCGGACATGCTGGCCGGCGCGCGCGATCGCCAGCAACTGGAAGGCGACCTGCGCGCCGCCCTGCCGGCGGGAGAGTTCAACCTCTGCTACCAGCCGGTGGTCCGCACCGTCGATGCCGTGGTGATCGGATACGAGGCGCTGATCCGCTGGCGGCATCCCGTGCGCGGGCTGGTATCGCCCGCCGATTTCATCCCGGTGGCGGAGGAATGCGGGCTGATCGGCGCGATCGGCGAATGGGTCCTGCGCACCGCCTGTAACGAGGCGGCGCGCTGGCCGCGCGACGTGCGCGTCGCGGTCAACGTGTCGCCGGTGCAGTTCGCCAATCCGCAATTGCCCGGCATCGTCGCCAGCGCGCTTGCCCGTTCCGGCCTCGCGCCCGACCGGCTGGAACTGGAGATCACCGAAGGGGTGTTCCTCAAGGGATCGGACAGTTCGGACCGGATGTTCGCGGCGCTGAAGGGGCTGGGCGTGCGCCTCGCGCTCGACGATTTCGGCACCGGCTATTCCTCGCTCGGCTATCTGCGCACCGCCCCGTTCGACAAGATCAAGATCGACCAGTCCTTCGTGCGCGGCGCGGCGCAGCCGGGCAATCGCAACGCCGCGATCATCCGGGCGATCGTGATGCTCGCCGACACGCTCGGCATGGAAACCACTGCGGAAGGGGTGGAGATCCAGGACGAGATCGAACTGGTTCGCTCGCTGGGGTGCAGCCATATCCAGGGCTATGTCTACGGCCGGCCGGCACCCGCGGCGGAGGTCGCGGCGGCGCTGGGAATCGATGGCCGTGCCGTGCCCTCCGGCTTCCGCGTCAGCCGTCCGTCACGCACCCGTCTGCTGCGCTCGGCGCGGGTGACGATCGCGGGGCGGACGCATGATGTCCGCGTGCGCGACATCTCGATCACCGGCGCGATGATCGAGGGGTTGCCCGCGCACGGCGCCGAGGTCGATGCGGAACTGCGGATCGAACTGGTCGAGGGCCGCTCGATCGCCGCCCGGATCAGCTGGACCGATCGCAAGCGCGCCGGCATCCACTTCGCCGCGCCGATCGACCTGTCGATCCTCAGCGAACCCGGCCCTGTCGCCTCGATTCGGCGCATTGCCTGATTCGCCTGCGGCGCGATGGGGTGCCCCGGCGTCCGGAACCATCCTGAGCGATCAAATTGCTGTCTGGTTCCACCTTGGCGGCGGCGACCGGAAAATAATTTTGATGTGTGTCGCCGACTGCCGGGCGACGTTCCGCGCCCGCATCCTGACCACCGGATCGGCCGGCTGGCAGCAGGAAGAATTTGGCAGAAATGCTGCGCTGCAACGAGGATAGCAGCCATTCCGGTCGATCCGGATCGTCGTCATCAGGCCGTTTACGCCCAAGAATTCCCGTGCTCGCCGACGCCTCCCGGACCCTTCCGATGTGAAATCGCGCGACCCTGAAAGCTTTGCCGCTATTCCCTTTTTAAACTTTTATAGTTAACGGCTGGGTCTCACCAACGATCGAACGAGGTACGCCCGCATTGCCGGCGGACAGCGGATCGGAACATCGGGGAACACGAGATGCGCAATACCCTTATCACGGCCGCAATTGCTGCAGCCGCCTTCGCCATGCCGGCCTCGGCCGCCACGATCGTTTCGACCGGTGGCGCCTTCGCCGCTCCTGCCGGTAGCGTGACCATCGACTTCAACAGCGCAGTTGCAGCACCGTTCACGGCGGCGTTCACCAACGCAAGTCTGGTCCAGGGCAATCTGGCCGGCTTCTATGCCCAGCCCGGGTTCAGCGACGGCAGCCGCTACGCTTCGGTGTTCCGCAACGGCAACCTGACGCTCACCTCGCAGCTGGCGCTCCGTTCGGTCAGCTTCTTCGTCGGCTCGATCGACATCGGCAACATTGTCGAACTGCTCAGCAGCACCGGTTCGGTGGTCGGCCGCTTCAGCGGCGCGGCCTTCTCGACGAATGCCGATGGTGACCAGGGCAGCATGCTGACCAACCGTCGCGTCACCATCTCGCTCACCGAGGGCGAGGCATCGTTCGCGGGCGTCCGCTTCATCAGCGCGCAGAACTCGTTCGAGATCGACAACGTCGTGTTCGCGGTGCCCGAGGCTTCGACCTGGGCGCTGATGCTGGTCGGCTTCGGCATGGTCGGCGCGGCAACCCGCTATCGTCGTCGCAAGACCAACGTCGCCTTCTCGTAAGACGACATCACCCGCGCGCCCTCACCGGCGCCAGGTCGAAATCGGCCGCCGTTCCGAAAGGAGCGGCGGCCTTTTTCGTGCGTCGGGTCTGCATCCCCATACCGGATATAGGGGGCATCGAACGCCGGACCCGGCGTCTGGTGCCATGCCGAAATTTTTTATCGCGACGATTCCGCGCTTGCCATTCCTGAACCCCGCAGACTTCCACGCGTCGTCGCCCGTCACCGTCTTTTTCACCGTCGAAGGCGGCCGGATCGGCCGTTGATGGCCCTTGCCTGACCGGCCGATCTGCCACAATCAGTGGGGGTAAGGACCGGGAGCAGACCCAATATGGTGTGCCGGACGAAGACGGACTCATCCGAGCAGGGACCCGCCCAGGGACCCGCCCGCGATGCCCAGCCCGACTTCTTTCCGACCGGTCGGACGCCCGACGATACGGGTGCGACACAGACGAGAAGGAATGGCGCGGTGATGGATTTCAACGACAGCGGACGCGAGACTGCAACGATCGACACGGCCGAAGCACCGGTCGCGTCCCCCACGGCGGCCAAGCCTGCCGACAGCCGCTCGGTGAAGCCGCAGCCCTATGCGCTCGATGTCGATCATTCGCGCGACGCGCTGCTCACCGATTTCGGCAAGGAGACGCTGAACGACCGTTACCTGCTGCCGGGCGAAAGCTATCAGGACCTGTTCGTCCGCGTCGCCTCCGCCTATGCCGACGATGCCGCCCATGCGCAGCGCATCTACGACTATATCAGCCGCCTGTGGTTCATGCCCGCCACGCCCGTGCTGTCGAACGGCGGCACCGGTCGCGGCCTGCCGATCTCGTGCTACCTCAATTCGGTGCCCGACAGCCTGAACGGCATCGTCGACACCTGGAACGAGAATGTCTGGCTCGCCTCGCGCGGCGGCGGCATCGGCACCTATTGGGGCAATGTCCGCGGCATCGGCGAGCCGGTCGGCCTGAACGGCAAGACCAGCGGCATCATCCCGTTCGTCCGCGTCATGGATTCGCTGACGCTCGCGATCTCGCAGGGGTCGCTGCGTCGTGGCTCGGCCGCGGTCTATCTCGACGTGTCCCACCCGGAAATCGAGGAGTTCCTCGAAATCCGCAAGCCGTCGGGCGATTTCAACCGCAAGGCGCTGAACCTGCACCACGGCGTGCTGATCCCCGACGCCTTCATGGAAGCCGTCCGCGACGGCGCCGAATGGATTCTCCGCAGCCCCAAGGACCAGACCGAGCGGGGCCGCGTCGATGCCCGCGCGCTGTTCCAGAAGCTGGTCGAGACCCGCCTCGCCACCGGTGAGCCGTACATCGTCTTCGCCGATCACGTGAACTCGACGATGCCCAAGCATCACCGCGATCTGGGCCTCAAGGTCTCGACCTCGAACCTGTGTTCGGAGATCACGCTGCCCACCGGCCGCGACCATCTCGGCAACGATCGCACCGCGGTCTGCTGCCTGTCCTCGCTCAACCTCGAGACGTGGGACCAGTGGAAGGACGACAAGCGCTTCGTGGAGGACGTGATGCGCTTCCTCGACAACGTGCTGCAGGATTATATCGACCGCCACGAACCCGGCATGGAGCGGGCCGCGTACAGCGCCGGTCGCGAGCGCTCGGTCGGGCTCGGCGTCATGGGCTTCCACTCTTTCCTCCAGGCGCGCGGTCTGGCGTTCGAGGGCGCGATGGCGAAGTCGTGGAACCTCAGGATCTTCAAGCAAATCAACGCGCAGGTGAACGAGGCGTCGATGCAGCTCGCGGTCGAGCGTGGCCCCTGCCCCGACGCCGCCGACATGGGCGTGATGGAGCGGTTCAGCTGCAAGATGGCGATCGCCCCCACCGCGTCGATCAGCATCATCTGCGGCGGGACCAGCGCCTGTATCGAACCGATCCCGGCCAATATCTACACGCACAAGACGCTGTCGGGCAGCTTCTCGGTCAAGAACCCGTATCTCGAAAAGCTGCTCAACGCGAAGTCGAAGAACTCGGAAGCGGTGTGGAGTTCGATCTTGGAGAATGGCGGCTCGGTCCAGCACCTCGACTTCCTCTCGCAGGACGAGAAGGACTGCTACAAGACCAGCTTCGAGATCGACCAGCGCTGGCTGCTCGAACTCGCCGGCGACCGCACGCCCTATATCGATCAGGCGCAGTCGCTGAACCTGTTCATCCCGGCCGACGTGGAAAAGTGGGACCTGCTGATGCTCCACTTCCGCGCTTGGGAACTGGGCATCAAGTCGCTCTACTATCTCCGCTCGAAATCGGTGCAGCGCGCCGGCTTCGCGGGCGGCGTCGAGACGGATAACACGCTCGCCAAGCCGACATACGAGCTGGAAAGCACCGACTACGACGAATGCCTGGCGTGTCAGTGAGGTGGATAATGAGCGCCCGCTGACCCCCTCTCCCCTTGTGGGAGAGGGAGGGGCCCACGCCGCACGGCGGCGTGGGAGGGTGAGGGGGAACGCGGATGGCCTGACGAAGCGCCAACTGCTGCCCGCCGACACCACCGCTCATGCCAGAAGCCTGCGCCACGCCGCAACCGAACCGGAAAAACGAATGTGGAATGCCCTCCGCGCGACGTTTCCGAACGGTAAATGGCGCCGACAGGTGCCGATCGGTCGCTACTTCGTCGATTTCTGTTCTCATCAGGCAAGGCTGGTGATCGAGATCGATGGCGACAGCCACGCCAGTATCGACGCTCGCGACGCGATGCGGTCGACTTTTATCGAACGTGAGGGATACCGGATCGTGCGCTTCGCCAATGCCGACGTCATGGCAAATATCGATGGCGTGATCTCGGCAGTGGCGGGCGATCTCGACGTCATCATGCAAAAGGGCCACCCCTGATGGGCGGCCCCCTCACCCTCCCACGACCTGCGGTCGCGGGCCCCTCCCTCTCCCACAAGGGGAGAGGGGGCGACGGATCACTCCGCCTCTTCGAACATGTCCACCGCGTTTTGCGCGGTCGCGGACAGGCGCAGCGTATCGCCCTCGATCTCGGCGACGAGGCCGAGCGGCAGGTAATGATGCGTCCGGCCCTGCCCATCCTCTGTGGAGGGCGAGTCGTTCTTGGTCAGCTTGATGCGGTCGCCGTCGACATGGTCGACGGTGCCGACATGCACGCCGTCCGCACCGATCACTTCGGCATGTTCCTTGATCTGGGTGGCATCGACCATCGTCATTCTCCTCTGAATGGTTCGGCCGCTCAACGCATTACGCGGGCAATGGTCGCATGACATACGGCGTCACGGTGATGTACGCGGTCGCCGCGATCCTGACGCTGACGGGCATCGTGCTGCTCGTCCGGCTGCGCGGGCCGTTGTCGGAACGGCAGGTCTATGCCTATCGCATGATCGGCATCATGGCCGCCGCCGCCGGCATCGTGCTGGCGCTGTCGGCCACCGCGATGTGGCAATGGAGCGTCGAGCCATGACCCTTTCCCCTTTGGCGTCGTCATCCGGGCGCGTCGCGGCCGGCCCGGCGGATACCACGCCGGCGGCGGTGGTCGATGCGATGGCGCGCGGCGACAATCCCGAAACGCGCAAGATCGAATCCTATCCGGCGCTCGACTGGCTCCGCTTCGTCCTCGCCTCGGTCGTGGTGCTGGGGCACGAGGGGATCGCGATGCCCGGCCCCGTCAATGGCGGGCTGGCGGTGGAGGTGTTCCTCGCGCTGTCGGGCTGGCTGATCGGCGGCATCCTGCTGCGCACCACCGCGGCGGAGCTGCCGCGCTTCTTCTACAACCGCTCGACCCGCATCTGGGCGCCCTATCTCGCCACCGCCACGCTGATCTACGGGCTGGCGGCGGTGCGGCAGGGGATCGACGGGAACTGGTTCAAATACCTGTTCTACGACCTGACCTTCACTCACTATACCTTCACCACCTTCCCGCGGGCGCTGACCGAGATGCCGCTGGGCGGCACGGCTGCGCATTTCTGGAGCATCTCGGTCGAGGAGCAGTTCTACCTCGCCGCGCCGATCGTCATGCTGTTCCTGGGGCGTGGGCGCAGCCTCGTCACCTGGGTCCTGATCGCGGCGTTGCTGCTGGTCGCGCAGTCGCAGTTCGCGGCGATCGCGCTCGGCGTCGCCGCGGCGGTCGCGCATCGCCGCTACGGCTTCGCCACGGGGGAACCGGTGCGCCACGCGCTGCTCGGGCTGCTCGCCGTCGCGCTGTTCGCGATCGCCTGGCGGTGGAACGTCCCGCCCGCCCGCGCGCTGTTCGCCTGCGCCGCCGTCGTCGCGCTCACCATTCCGGGGCGACGCGGGCGGTGGGGCGTGCTGTTCGGCGCGCTCTCCTATCCGCTCTACCTCAACCACTGGCTGGGCGGCTTCATGATGCAGGCGGTCGACAAGCTCGTCGTGCCGCTGCCCGATGCGGTGATGAAGGTGACCTCCTATCTGATGGCGGTGGTCGTCGCCTATGTCGCCTGGTTCGTGATCGACCGGCAGGTGATGGCGCGCCGTGGCGGGTGGTACACCCCCGCCCTCGGCCGCGCGTCGCAGGTCACCGCCTATACCCTGTTCGCCATCGGCATCGCCGGCGGCACCATTCTCTGGGCGAACGGACAATGATCCGCCGCCCGCATCCCTTTCCCGCTTTCGTACCGGAGTAATCCCATGTCCCTCCTTCACGCCTCCAAGCAGTACAAGCCCTTCGAATACCCCTGGGCGTTCGAATTCTGGAAGCGCCAGCAGCAGCTCCACTGGCTCCCCGAAGAGGTGCCCTTGGGCGAGGATTGCCGCGACTGGGCGCAGAAGCTGTCCGATCACGAGCGCAACCTGCTCACCCAGATCTTCCGCTTCTTCACCCAGGCGGACGTCGAGGTGCAGGATTGCTACCACGAGAAATACGGCCGCGTGTTCAAGCCGACCGAGATCAAGATGATGCTGACCGCGTTCAGCAACATGGAGACGGTCCACATCGCCGCCTACAGCCACCTGCTCGACACGATCGGGATGCCCGAGAGCGAGTACGGCGCCTTCCTCGAATATGCCGAGATGAAGGAAAAGCATGATTACATGCAGAACTTCGGCGTCGACAACGATCAGGACATCGCCCGCACGCTCGCCATGTTCGGTGGCTTCACCGAGGGGGTGCAGCTCTTCGCCAGCTTCGCGATGCTGATGAACTTCCCGCGCTTCAACAAGATGAAGGGCATGGGCCAGATCGTCACCTGGTCGATCCGCGACGAGAGCCTGCACTGCGAGGGCATCATCAAGATGTTCCACACCTTCTGTCAGGAACGCCAGTGCCTGACCAAGGCGGTGAAGGACGACATCGCCGATGTCTGCCAGACGACGATCCGGCTGGAGGACAATTTCATCGACCTCGCGTTCGAGATGGGTCCGGTCAACGGCATGACGCCGAAGGAGATCAAGAAGTACATCCGCTTCATCGCCGACTGGCGGATGGGCCAGCTGGGCCTGAAGCCGATCTACATGATCGACGAACACCCCCTGCCCTGGCTCGCCCCGATGCTGAACGGCGTCGAGCACGCCAACTTCTTCGAACAGCGCGCCACCGAATATTCGAAGGCCGCGACCAAGGGCCAGTGGAACGACGTGTGGGATTCGTTCGACAAGCGCCAGAAGGCGAAGATCATCATGCCCCCGGCGAACGAGGATCTGAGCGGGATGGGTGATATGTTTTCGCGGGCTGGCGTAGCGGCGGAGTAAAATATGAAGCTAACAAAGATCATAGTCGAAAATTTCAAGGGAATAGTTGTCGCGGAATTGCCACTTCGCGACACTACGGTCTTGGTTGGCACTAATAACTCCGACAAATCTAGCGCTCTTCAAGCAATACATTTTGCCGCACGGGCCATGTACAAGCATCTGAGGCAAATAAGCAGACAACTTTATCTATTGCCGATTTAGAATACTTGCCCACGACTTATTATCGCAGCTTAGGCCACAACTCAACATGGGGAAACCAAAAGGGTTCTCCTCAGAGTAAAGTTACCTTTGACTTTACTGAAGAGAATGGCACTGTAATATCTGCAGGAGTTATTCTGAAATCAGCAAGAAATGAGGGATTGTCGGTCGAACCTTCAATTCCAGCTGGACTTCTTCAAGAATTCAGAAATCGTGATAAGGTTTTTTCCGCTTATATACCAGGAATAGCTGGAATTCCTTTAGAAGAACAAAGACTAACAAAGCGACATATTTACCGCAAAGCCGCCTCTGGTGATAGTAATGTTGTGCTACGCAATATTCTTCTGCAAATTAAAGAAGCTGGGAAGATTGAACTTCTCCAAGAATGTGTGCGTGGAATTTACGGCAACACCACATTTCACGTTGACTTTGATGAAACGCGGGATTTATTCATTTCAGCAGATTTTAGCATAGTGAGACAGGAACGCCGACCACTGGAATTCGCTGGAACCGGATTTCTACACGTTGTTCAACTTTTCTCATATCTTGTTCTTTTTCAGCCCCGGATACTTCTGATTGATGAACCAGAATCACACTTGCATCCGACTTTACAGACAAAATTAGCCAGAGAATTAAGGAAAAGAACATCGCAAGTTGGAACCATTGGCTTGATTACAACCCATAGTCCATTCGTTGCACGAGCATTGCCTCTGGGATCAGGCGTTATTCTAGTAAAGTCTGGTGGTATCACCGAAGCAAATGAGAGCGAGTTAATTAAAAAAGCGCTTGGATGGGGCGCGCTAGACAAACCCATTCTACTCTGTACCGAAGACAGTAAAGCAAATGAGATGTCTGAACTACTAAGGCAAGATGGTGATATTGATAATCTTGTCAGCGTATTTCCGTTTAATGGCGTAGAAACACTTGGACATGCCCCCGTATTAGCCGATTTAAGACGAAAACTTGGTGGTCATCACAAAGTTATTGTTCATCGGGATCGGGACTGCCGATCTGATGATGAAGTTGCGGATTGGCGACAGTCATATACCAATCACGGAATTGAACCATGGGTGACCGATGGCTCAGACATTGAAATGTATTTCTGCTCTCCGCATTATATATCCACTTTATATGGCATCAGCTTTTCCGATGCGGAGGCCGCCATCGAAAGCGTAATAAATACAAATTTGACCAAACTAAAGAGTGAGTTTTTAGAAAAGCGAAAACAAATAAATAAGCGATATGAGAAGACTGGTGGATCTCCTTCATCTGAAACGCTGATGAACGACTGGCATTGGTCAAAATGGGTAAAAGGCAAAACGTTAATTAGCAAAATTCGCGATTGGGCCAAAAATGCGGGCTATGATGAAAAACTAATCGGCCGATCGGACGAAAATATTGTTACAGCAATAGATTTGATTAGACAGTTGTATGTTATAGCTCAAAAATAATAGCGAATATGACAAATTCATAATGATATTATTGCCGATCCTGTTCGTTTTTTACCAAAGATATTTGGTGCTAAATATATCTTCTATTTATAATTGCCATAAGCGATTTTCATAGATTTTGCTAGCTAGCATGGTGCTAAAACCTAATAAGTTGAACCAACTAGCATTACAAGATCATCAAATTTGAGTTAAAACGACTAATTTAACTGCTGTCCTACACGCCAAACCTCCTATAACTGGTTGCGCTCCTAACACCGAAGGGGAGCGACACCGATGAAACCATCCCGCCACGTCATCGCCGGCGACGATGCCGACAACGCCGCCGCGACCGGCCTGCCCGAACCCGCCCTGCCCGCCGCCGCCGCACGCGGCCCCGCCACCGGCCTGCGCCATCGCCACGACGGCTGGACCGCGCAGCGGCAGCGGTTGTTCGTTGCCACGCTCGCCAATACCGGATCGGTGGCGGAGGCGGCGCGGACGGCGGGGATCACCGCCCGTTCCGCCTATCGCCTGCGCAACGATCCGCGCGGCGCCGCCTTCGCGCGGGCGTGGGAGGCGGCGTTACTGACAGCCGCCAGCCGCCTCACCGCCGTCGCGTTCGACCGGGCGATCACCGGCTCCCCCCGCCGGCTGTGGCGCGACGGCGAACTGGTCGCCACGCAGACCGTGCCGTCTGACCAGATGCTGATGTTCCTGCTCCGCCACCTCCAGCCCCGGCTGTTCGCGGCCGATGCCGATATCCGCGTCATGGAGCGGATGCAGGCCGGCTATGGCGACGCGGTCGCGGCGCTGGCGGATGCGCCGGTCGATTGCGACCTGCTCGATCCCGCCGATATCGTCCTCGATGCCTCCGGACCCGGCGGGTCGCCGCACCCCCTGTAGGATGCGACGTTCGTGACTTTCCGGTGTGACTTTCCGTCGCCTTCATTCCTATCGTACCCGCCGTACCGGCGCATGGAAATCGGCGGGCTTGTCCGCGATCCAGCGCAGGAACCGGGCGATGTCGGGATGCGCGCGCAGGGCGGCCGGGTCGGCCAGATCGCGCGCCAGCTCGGCGTTGGTCAGCGTTGCGTGGATCGTGCGGTGGCAGATCGGGTGGACGGGGGCGGTGATCCGGCCGCCCTCGCTCCTGGGCACCAGATGATGCCATTCCACCCTGGCGCCCAGCGGCCGGCCGCACAGCACGCACAGGGGTGGGGCCGTGTGCCGCTCCGCCAGCATCGCGGCGGCGGCCAGCCCGGCCTTGCGCTTCACCCTGCCTGTCATGTCCCTGATATCGGGTGGGAAAGGCCCAACGAAAAGGGCGGGGGCGGCCCGTCGGCCACCCCCGCCCCATCGCGGTCCTGCCAGGGGCGTCACGCGCCCCCGACGGGATCAGAAGTGTGCGACCACACCCGCCTGCGGGCGGAAGCTGTCGGCGTTGCCGAAGGTCGTCACTTCGAAGCGGAAGCGCAGGCCGGAATTGCCGGTCAGGCCGCCCAGACCGATGTCCTTCGGGCCGACTTCGGCGCCGACGCCATAGGTGATCGCGTCGAAATCAGGGCTGTCCTTGCCGAACCGGTCGAAGTTGACCCAACGGTAACCGACCTTGCCGTAGAACAGGCCGCTCTCGCCCGCGCGGAAGCCGAAGCGGCCGGCGGCGCCGTAGCCCCAGTCGATCGCGCCGTCGACGCCCTTGGTCACTTCACCCTCGGCACCGACGAACACCGGGCCCAGCGGCACGTTCACGCCGACGATGCCGGTCACGATCGCGCCGTCCAGCTTGTCGCCGCCCAGCGGAGTGTTGGGGATGCCGTGGCCGACGCGACGGTCGAAGCCTTCCCAGCCGCCCATGACCGCGACGTAGGGCTCCAGGCCGAACGCACGGGTGCCGTCGGGCGCGCGGGCGGTGTCGGCCGACATGCCATCGGTGGTCGTGGTGGTGGTGGTGTCGGTGGTCGTCGTCGTCGTCGACATGTCCTGCGCGAAGGCGGGAACGGCGGCGGTCGAAACGGCCAGCGCGGCGATGAGGGACAGCGTACGCATATTTGGTGGACCTTGATCTGCTATAACAACCGGACCGCGATGGGCGTCACGCCCGGTCCAGGACCGCTCAAATCATGGGCCTGCCGCTTGGTTGCAATGCAACAGTATCGATTGTTGAAGCTGTTTCCGGACTGTGGCCGATTGGCCACGGTATCTGTCGGATGGATGAACGAAGCGCGGCAACATTGGGGCAAAACAACGGTTTCCGCAAGACGCGGCTGCATTCCTGACCCATCCTGATCTCGAATCACCGCATGTTGCATCGCGGTCGCGGGCCGATGCAATCCCGACGCAAAACGACCACCGCGCCGGGGGCGCAGTGGTCGTGCGGGGCCGGTGACCGGCCGGTCGCTGATGCCGGGGTGTTACGGTTTCAGCGCGACGTCGTCGGCGTCGCCCAGTTCCTCGTCGTCAGTGGTGCCGTCGTCGAAGTCCGCCTGCGCATCGTCCTCGTCGATGTCGTCCTCGTCCATCGTCACGCTGGCGTCGGTCTCGCCGACCTCCTCGGAATCCATGTCGAGATCGTCGATCGATTCGTCCGCGCCGTCGTCGTCGCCCAGATCGGGGTCGAGATCGGTCAGCACCAGCCCGTCGGTCGGGCCGTTGCGCGTCGCCTCCAGGATTTCGGCACGCTGGCTCTCGTCATAGCCTTCCTCGTCATACCCGTCGTCGCCGGTGCCCATGCCCGGAATCTGATGACCGCCCATATCCGTTCTCCTTGGATCGATAGGGCGCGAACGGCGCGGACGGGGTGGCGGTTCCGTTCAGCTGCGGAACAGGCGTCCGCGCTCGGTCACGGCGATCGCGGCCAGCGCCAGGACGCCCGCCACCAGGAACCCGGCGATCATCGGCACCGTCGTCCCGTCGAACGCCTGCCCGATCACCGCGCCGATCAGCACGCCCATCGTGATGCTCATGAAGCCCTGCACGCTGGAGGCGGTGCCCGCGATCGCGCCCATATTCTCCATCGCCATCGCCGAGAAATTGGACGCCGCCAGCCCGAAGCACGCCATCGTCAATGCCTGCAGCACCGCGAACACCACCAGCCTGTCCAGCCCCGCCTCCGCCAGCATCAGGTGCAGCGCCGCCAGCGCGATCAGCGCCACCACCGCGCCATGCGCGATCCGCCGCGTGCCCAGCCGCATCACGAACCGCGCGTTGAGCAGGTTCGCCCCCGCCATCGTCGCCGCCGTGCCCGCGAACACCGCCGCCAGCAGTTGCGGGTGCCGGTACACATCGAACATGATCTGCTGGATCGAATTGAGGTATCCGTACAGCGCGCCGGTCAGCAGCGTTGCCGCGGCGGTATAGCCCAGCGACGCCCGGTCGGTCAGCGTCCGCCGCCAGCCCGCCACGATCCGCGCCGGCGCGATCGGCAGCGCCGCCTCCGGCCGCAGCGTCTCGGGCAGTCGCACCGCCACCCAGATCAGCAGCGCGCCCGCGCTGCCCGCCATCACCCAGAAGATCGCGCGCCAGTCGCCGAACAGCAGCACCAGCTGCCCCACGCTCGGCGCCAGGATCGGCACGACCATGAACACCATGAACGCGATCGACATCACCCGTGCCATCGCCCGGCCCTGGTAACAGTCGCGCACCAGTGCGATCGTGCCGATCCGGGTCGCCGCCACGCTGGCCCCCGCCGCCAGCCGCGCCGCGATCAGCAGCGTGAAACTGCCCGCCACCGCCGCCGCGCCGCTCGCCACGACATAGCCGGCGATCGCCCACAGCAGCACGCGCCGCCGCCCGTACCGGTCGACCAGCGGCCCATGGATCAGATGCGCCAGCCCGAACCCGCCCAGGAACGCGGAGACGACGAACTGCCGGCTGTTGGCATCCGCCACGCCCAGCGCCTCGCCGATCGCGGGCAGCGCCGGCAGCATCGCATCGGTGCCCAGCGCGCCCAGCGCCATCAGCGATGCGACCAGCGCCACGAACTCGACGAAGCCGATCGGCGCGCCGGGCAGCGCGCCGGGAAGCATGGGCGTGGGGGTATCCGGATCTTGCATGATCGATCGTCCATAGCTGCCGTCGCCACGCCGCGTAACCCTATCGCCGCGCCGCCGGGATGCTTATGTCGGCCACTTCACCAAGGGATTCCATATGCTCGACACTCAATCCGCGCAGGTGCCCACGCTCAGCCTCGCCGATCAGGAACGCGATCCGGACGGTTTCGCCGCCGCCTTCGGTTCCTCGTTCGAACGCTTCGGTTTCGCGATCGTCGCCGATCACGGCGTGCCGCAGGACCTGATCGACCGCGCCTGGGCGGAAACGCAGGCCCTGTTCGCGCTGCCCGAAGACGAGAAGCGCGGGTACCACGCCCCCGGCGGCGGCGGTGCGCGCGGCTACACCCCGTTCAAGACCGAGATCGCCAAGGGCGCCAGCGCGGTCGACCTCAAGGAGTTCTGGCACGTCGGCCGCGAACTGGCCGCCGGCCACCGCTTCGCCGATGTGATGGCCCCCAATGTCTGGCCGCAGCGGCCGGAGGAGTTCCGCGACACCTTCATCGAACTGTTCGCCGCGTTCGACCGGGCCGGCGACCGGCTGCTCTCGGCGATCGCCCGGCATCTGGGACTGGCTCCCGACTGGTTCGATCCGGCGGTGAAGGACGGCAACAGCGTGTTGCGCCTGCTCCACTATCCACCGATTCCGGTCGATGCGGAGGGGGTGCGTGCGGGCGCGCATGAGGACATCAACCTCATCACCCTGCTGCTGGGCGCGGAGGAAGCCGGCCTCGAACTGCTCGACCGCACCAACGACCGCTGGCTGGCGATCAAGCCGCCGGAAGGCGCGATGGTGGTGAACGTCGGCGACATGCTGCAACGCCTGACCAACCACGTCCTGCCGTCGACCACCCACCGCGTCGTCAACCCGCCGCCCGAACGTCGCGGCCATTCGCGCTATTCGATGCCCTTCTTCCTCCACCCCGCGCCCGATTTCCTGATCGAGACGCTGCCGCAGACGATCACCGCGGAAAACCCGAACCGCTACCCGACCCCGATCACCGCGCACGATTACCTGCACGAACGCCTGGTGGAGATCGGCCTCATCAAGAAGTGAGTCCGGTCAATCGAGGGCGTCGAGGTGCTTGCCCATCGAAAACGGCGCGCGGATATAATCCGCGCGCCAACCGGGCCTTTGGCGGTTCAGCATCTCCGCCTCGATCGCGCCCAGGACGTAGAAGGCGCTTCGTTTCCACATGGAAATTCCCTGCTCGTCGATGGCACGCAGGCTGTTCGCCAACCCCAGCCGACGATCGCGCGCGATGGATGTCAGTGCCGGATCGTCGCGTGATGCCGCTTCGGCAAGAACGATCTCGGTCCAGCGCGCCACACCTTCCTGTCCGGCCTGGAATTCGTAATATTGCCATGCACGCTGGCCGATCGCGTTCTCGGCCAGTCGCCGCGCCCGCCGATATTGCCGGATGGCGGTAGCGGCCGCGGCTGGATCGGGCGCCGCCAGAAATGCACCGGCCGCCGCCGTCATACCGCCGAACGCCGTCGCGACCGTCGGATCGGCGTAAGGGAACGGATAGTTCAATGCCCAGTCCGTCCCGTCACTACCGATCACCGCCCGGATCGATGCCACGGCCGTCGCATATCCCGGCAGGCCGGCCTGATATTGATGAAAGCTCTCGTGCAGCAGCGTCATCTTCCACGCGGCCCTGTCCATATCGAGTGCGGCGGGCGTTCCGATCGCGATCACCTGCATCCCGGGGCTGATATCGAAGCTCGCGGCGAGATCGATCGGCAGGACCCTGCGGCGCGTGACGACGGAACACCCCGTCACCGGGTCCCGCCGCGCCGGGGAAAAGCCGGTCGCGGCCTTGCGGCAGAACAGATGCTCGACCTGCCCGTCGATCACGTCCACCTCGATCGCCGCGCGCTCGAATCCCGGCCAGATCGTTGCGCCATGGGTCATGGCGATGGCACGCACGTCGCGGATCGTCGTTCGTATCTCCGCAGACGGCATGGTCGCCGCGCTTGCCAGCATCACTGCCGCCGTCATGAAGCTCATATGGAAAACTCCCCCCAACCGATTTCACGTGAACGAGGGCCGATATGGTCTACATCATACCATTAATACAGCCGATCCGGAACCTCCTGGATGGCAGAGTGCTTTCACCCGCACCAGATCCTTGTCCCGCCCGAAACCGCGCAGCATCGCCGCCAGCTCCGCCCGCTCCGGCACGAACAGCGCATGGCCCTCCACCGTCACCTGTTCCCGCGTCGCCGGCGCCACCGCCTGCCAGCCATCGGCGGCGTGGAAGCGGAACCCGGCCATGAACTCCACCGTCAACGGCGGCACCGTCCACTGTCCGAACACGGCGGAGCGAAACAACGCCGTTCCCTCACCCGCCGCCGCCACGATGCCCAATGCCGACAATATCGTCCGCGCATCGTCCTCGTACAGCAGCACATCGACATCGGCCACCGTCACCACGGCTCCGTGGAGCGCCACCGCCGCACTGCCGATGATCCACCACGGCTGGCGCGTGTCCGCCAGCGCCTGCGCCACCATCGCCAATGTCGCGCGCATCCTCAGTCGAACCCGCGCTCCAGAAACCGTGCCGCCACCGCGCAATGCATTGCCACGCCGCGCGCCATCACGCGTTCGTCGATCGTCATCCGGGTGTTGTGAAGCGGCGGGTTGGTCGCGGGATCGCTGCCCTCGGGCGCCGCCCCGATGAAGGCGAACGCACCCGGCATCGCCCCCAGCACGTAGGAGAAGTCTTCCGCGCCCATCATCGGCTGCGGCATCGGCGCGAAGCCCGTCGCCCCGAACAGGCCGGTCGCCACCTCGCGCACCAGCGCAGCCCCGCGCGGATCGTTGACGGTGACGGGATAGCCGGTGTCGATCCATGCCTCCGCCGTCGCGCCGTGCGCGGCGGCGATGTTCGTCGCGATCCGGGTCAGCGCGGCGTGCATCGTCGTGCGGGTCGCCTCCGACAAAGTGCGCAGCGTGCCGAGCATCGTCACCTCGCCCGGAATGATATTATGCGCGGAGCCAGCCTCGATTTTCGTGATCGACAGCACCGCCGGGTCGGTCACCGCGATGCCGCGCGCCACGAAGGTCTGCAGCGCGGTCACGATCGCGCACGCCACCGGGATCGGATCGATGCAGTCGTGCGGCATCGCCGCATGGCCGCCCGCGCCGCGCACCACGATATGCACCGTCTCGGCAGAGGCCATGATCGATCCGGGGCGCGTCACCACCACGCCCGACGGCGCATTGGGGGTAATGTGGAGGGCGAAGGCGGCAGCGGGCGCGGGATCGGCCAGCAACCCGTCCTCGATCATGAAGCGGGCGCCGTGATGCCCCTCCTCGCCCGGCTGGAACATGAAGACGACCGTCCCGGCCAGCTCGTCCCGCCGCGCCGCCAGCGCCTTGGCCGCGCCGACCAGCATCGCGGTATGCGAATCATGGCCGCAGGCATGCATCGCCCCGGCGATGGCGCTGGCGAAGGGCAGCCCCGTCTCCTCCATCATCGGCAGCGCGTCCATGTCGCCGCGCAGCAGGACGGTGCGGTGATTGTCGCCCGCCCGCCCCGCACCGCCGCGCAGGATCGCGATCAGCCCGGTGGTCGACGGCCCCTCGCGGAATTCCAGCGGCAGGCCGGCCAGCGCCGCCCTGATCTTGTCGGTGGTGCGCGGGCAGTGCAGCCCGATCTCCGGTTCGGCATGGATCGCGCGGCGCAGCGCCACGACCTCGTCGAACACTTCCTCGCCCGCAGCGGTCCAGCCGCCCATGTCGTCGAGGCTCATCGCATCATCTCCCTCATCCCCGGAACAGCCCGCCCAGCACGCCGCGCGCGATCTGGCCGATCAGGCCGCCGCCCGATGCCGACGAGCGCCGGCGCGATCCGCCGCCGAATATCTGCTTGCCGACCTCGTTGGCCACCTGCCGCCCGATCGAGGACGAGGCGGCGCGTGTCGCCGATGTCGCCATCTTCGCCCACGGGCTGTCCGCCGCCGCGCGGTCGGCCGCCTTTGCCTGCCGGTCCGCCTCACGCTGCGCCGCGATGCGGGCGCGCTCGGCCTCCTTGGCCTGGCGGGCATCTTCCCTGGCCTGCACCGCCGCCGCCTTTTCCGCGTCGCCGGCGGCACGGGTGGCGGCCACGGCAGCGGCAGCCTCCTGCGTCTTGGCGGTGAGCAACTCCTCCGCCGATTCGCGGTCGATCACGGTGTCGTACTTGTCGCCGACCAGATCGGTATCGATCAGCACCCGCCGCTCCGCCGGGGTGACCGGGCCGACCCGGCTGGCGGGCGGCGCGATCAGGGTGCGCTCCACCGGCGAGGGCGAACCATCCGCCTGCAACAACGACACCAGCGCCTCACCCACCTTCAGCTCGGTGATCGCGGTGGCGACATCGACGCCCGGATTGGCGCGGAACGTCTCCGCCGCCGCGCGCACCGCCGCCTGATCGCGCGGGGTGAAGGCCCGCAGCGCATGCTGCACCCGGTTGCCCAGCTGTCCCGCCACCTTGTCGGGGATATCGAGCGGGTTCTGGGTGATGAAATAGATGCCGACCCCCTTCGACCGGATCAGCCGCACGACCTGTTCGATCTTGTCGAGCAGCGCGTCGGGCGCCTCGTCGAACAACAGGTGCGCCTCGTCGAAGAAGAACGCCATCACCGGTTTGTCGGGATCGCCCACCTCGGGCAGCTGTTCGAACAACTCGCTCAGCATCCACAGCAGGAAGGTGGCGTACAGCTTGGGACTGGCCATCAGCTTGTCGGCGGCCAGGATGTTGACGATGCCGCGCCCGCTGTCGTCGGTGCGGATCATATCGTCCAGGTCGAGCGCCGGCTCGCCGAAGAAATGCTCGCCGCCCTGCGTCCGCAATTGCAGCAGCGACCGCTGGATCGCCCCGACGGACTGTTTGGATACGTTGCCGTAGGTCGTCGTCAGTTCCGCTGCCCGGCCCGCGACATGCGCCAGCAACGCCTGCAGATCATCCAGGTCGAGCAGCAGCAGCCCCTCCTGATCGGCGAGGTGGAACGCGATCGCCAACACCCCCTCCTGCACCGTGTTCAGGTCCATCAGCCGCGCCAGCAGCAGCGGCCCCATCTCGCTGACGGTCGCACGAACGGGATGGCCCTGTTCGCCGAACAGGTCCCAGAACTGCACCGGGGTGTCGCGATAGGCCCAGCCGCTATCCCCCACCTCGCCCGCGCGCGTGGCGAAGGCGGCGTGGTTCTTCGCGGTCGCCGATCCCGGCATGGCCAGCCCGGACAGGTCGCCCTTCACGTCCGACACGAAGCTGGGCACCCCCGCGGCGGAGAAGCCCTCGATGATGCGCTGCAACGTCACCGTCTTGCCGGTGCCGGTCGCCCCCGCGATCAGGCCGTGGCGGTTGGCCCGCCGCAGGTCGATCGCCTGCCGCTTGCCGCCGTTGCCGGCATCGCCGGTGCCGATGAAGATCCCGTCCGTCATGGCACCGACCGTAGAACCGGCCGCGTTCGCCGACAACAGGCCCGTTTCGACTGGAAATATTAACCCCCTTGCTCCTAAGCCGCCGGGATGACGAGGTGCGCCCGATGATCCGAATTCTGCTGGCCGAAGACGATCAGGTCATGCGCGAATACCTCACGCGCGCTCTGGAGCGGTCGGGCTACAGCGTCGCGGCGGTCGATCGCGGCACCGCGGCGATCCCGCTGCTGAAATCGGCGACGTTCGATCTGCTGCTGACCGATATCGTCATGCCCGAAATGGACGGCATCGAACTGGCCCAGCGCGCGACCGAGATGGCACCGGGGATGCGGGTGATGTTCATCACCGGCTTCGCCGCCGTCACGCTGAAGGCGGGGGAAGCGATGCCCAACGCCCGTATCCTGTCCAAGCCGTTCCACCTGCGCGAACTGGTGATGGAGGTCGACCGGATGTTCGAGGATAGCCCGATCGACCGGCCGAATTGATCACGATCCGCAAATACCCCTTGCCGCCCCGCACAACCCCGGCTAATGGCCCACCTCCGGCGGGCGTGTAGCTCAGTGGTAGAGCACTGTGTTGACATCGCAGGGGTCGCAAGTTCAATCCTTGCCACGCCCACCAGGACAGCTTGCTGTTATCCGGTCATTTTTTGGTCTCCCACAAAATGACCGGATACAGCGACTTCGGCGCGGTTTCGGCGCAATGCGCCTGGAGCGCGAAGCTCAACCTCCCCCAGAATGTCATTGAGCGCGGTCGCAACCGTGTCGAATCGACCGATCGCGTAAACCTCTGTCGTACTGCCGACCTCGTGGCCCATGAAGCCCTGCAGGTCCCACTTAGCGACGCCGCGGTTCCGCAGGATTGTCGCGAGGCTATGGCGCAGCAGGTACGGCTTCCACTCGCGGCCGGTCGGTAGCTTCAGCCCTGCCAGCATCGTTGACCAGGCGCGGTCGACATCGAGGACGCCGCGGCCGTAGTAATTGACGAGGAAGCCGGCGCCCTTCCGTGCGCTTGGATCAAGGCGCTGATAGTCCGCATATTCGGCGGCCAGCCACTCCCCCAGCACCGGCACGACCGGGACGATCGGGCGGTGCTTGTTCGTCTGCGCGCGGCCGAAAGGATTGAGGTCGAGGCTGGTCGAGCCAGGATACCATTGCTCCCGTTCGGGGGCGACGCTGATATCGACCACGCTGTCAGGCCGGCCGATCGTGCAGAGCGAGGCGACGATGAAGGCGTGCAGCGATGCGCGCTTCTTGTCGACCTCGGCCGCATAGGCGAGCATGTCCGCCAGCACCGGCACGTCGACGCGCACCTTACGCGGCCGCGACACTTGCTTGCGGGGCAGCGGTTTGTAGATCGGCCGCTGTTCCGATCGCGGCGGGTTGGCGTCGGCCGCGTGGTTGAGCGCGGCCGCCACCTGCAGCACCGATTCCTCGGTCGTCGCCGCAGCGCGCGGGCGCGAGGCGGTAACCTCCCCCGCCTTGTTCTTCCACGTCACCGGCTCAGTCTTCGACCATGCACGAAACGCGGTGATGAACGGTGTGCCACACGCGACGGCGCAGCTCGTCTCGAAGCCGAACGCCCCGCCCCGCTCCTCCTGCGCTTCGATGAAGTCGAGGACGTGCTTCAGCCGCGCCTGAATGCTGACGGCCGAAGCCTTCAGATCGCCATGCTCGATGCGATAATCGGCGATCGCGTCCGTCAAGAGATACGCCTGGGCCGAGGCGAGCGGCTGACCGCACGCATAGCAATAGGCGGGCGCTTCGTCGGCATCGCTCAGATACCGCCGGTCGAGGACGCGCTTGGCGTCGTCGACGTTCCCCGTGCCCGTTGAAACGCTTGCTTCGCGTCGCGAGCCGGGGTCGTACCAGAAGACGTACCAACGAGGCGAACGGGCGGTGCCGTCGGCCCGCCGGAGCTTGTCGAGCCAGTATTTTCCTCGCCGATAGACTGGCGTCGCATCACTCTGCACGTGGTCTGTTCTCTCAAAAATTTGGCTTTGGCGTCGTGAAGCAAGTCGATCAGCCCAAGGCTGACAAGCAAATCGAGATCAGCGGCCGTCAGATCGACGCCGCGACCGACTTCGGCCGCACGGCTGACACGCTTGTCGAGGTGGACGATGGAGGGGGCGTTCATAAGTGTACTCCCGGCGCGTGCTTCGCCCGCTCGACGGTACCGATCTCCCTCAGCATTGAATCGCTGCGATCCATCAGGTTGATCATGAGCTGCCCCAACGTCCTATCGATCATGGGCACCCGGGCGCCTGGTTCGACCTGCAAGACCACCAAGCCGATCGCCGTGAAGGCGAGCTGCTCGGTGGCTATCATGACGGCCGCAGCAGCTTCGGCCGTCGACATGCCGCCCGCTTCCATGATGTTTGCGTGCCGGGTCAGCACTTCGGTAAAACGCTCGGTGAGGTGCTTCGCGGCGTCGGACGTCGCCCGCTTAGATGATGCAGACGCCATCAACGGGGTCCCTGCGCGTGCTTTGTGGACAGGCCGGCATCGAGCAGCTCGGCATCCTCCATCGCGTTCCGAAGCAGCCGGATATGCTCCTCGACCTCGTCGCGATCGAGGATGGCGACTACGGAGAGGCCCAGCTTCCCCACGCTTTCGGGGCGGGACATGACAATCGCAGCGAAGTGACCTTCCGGCAGGGCCCTCGTGTGGATCGCCGTCTCGGTCATCGGTATCGAGCATGCGCCCTCAGGGCGGCTATGGGTGGGCGTGATCATCAACGCTGGAACGGTGCGGGCGCGGCTCATACCTGCGGTCCTCTCTGCTGGTGGGCGGCGATCGCCGTCTCGATGTCCATTTGACGGGGGTCGGGGTCGGGCTCGGCCTCGCCGTACCGGACGGCCATCGAGAGCCCGTACCAAGTCTCATGCTTGGTGTGGTCGTGGTGGCGTGCCGCCAGCGCCCGCGCATTGGCGCCAGTCCAGCGTGCCTCGCTGCCGTGGCAGACGACGCAGCCGGCCTGGTGCGCACGGGTGGTGACGGTCGGGCGGCTCACGACGGCGCGGCCCCGTCGCTCTTCGTGCTTTCGCGGATGAATCCGTCGCCCGCGGCGTAACGAATTGCCATGACGCCAGCATGGAACGCCATTTGCATCACATCCGAGCTACGCCCCGAGCGGACATAGGTGCCGGTAATTTCCAGATAGCGAGCCAGCGCTGTTACCAGCGCCTCTTGAACAAGCGTCGTATCGGTGGCCAGCGCCTTGGCGACAAGCTGATCGATCTCGCTGTCCGATGGGTACGAAACCTCGGCCGTCATGACCGCAGCATCCGCACAATATCAGCCGCCTCGGCAATTTCGCCTCGCGCGATCGTCAGCAGCTCTTCGCGATCGGCGCTGTCACAGCCGGCGATGATCGCGCCAATTCGGACGCAATACGAGTGAAGCATTGCCGCCCGCAGGCCGCGCACATCATCGTTGCCGACACCGGCTAAGATGATTCCCTCGATCGCGAGGAGGGCGGTGTCATAACTGCGCGAACGCTCGAAGTGCTGGACAGGGGACAAGCCAGTAAAGAGCGGCGTGTCGGGCAGCTCGCCGTTCACAGCCCCACCCCGACGATCGCCGCCAGCGAGACCAGCGTCGCGTGCGGATTGAGCAGCGCAGATAGCCCGGCCGCTCCCATAAAGCCGGTGAACGCCAGCATCGCGAGGTGGGCGGCGGTAAGCTGCTCGGGCTCGCTCGGGGCGTAGGGCTCGCAGCTGTCGCAGCGGCAATCATACTCGTGCAGCCACGACTGCGCAGGTTCATGCATCATCGACGGGGCTCCCGGTTAGAGAAAACGAGGACGCGAAGCGTTTCCAGCGATGCGATCACCGCGATCAGGACGACGAAGACCGCGCCGAGAGCGAGATTGATTCGGTCGACTGCGGTCAGCCCGAGGGCACAGCCGGCGACCGTCGTCGCCACAATGTGGATCAGCAGCAGCCGGCGGCCCTGCCGGAGCGCCTTAGGATCAGCGCTCATATCTGGACGCCTTCAGCTGCACGGTCGGCCGCCAGTGCAGCCTCGCTCAGCGACTGGCTGCCGCGAGCGAGGTGGAAGAACGCGAGCGCCAGCGACTGGCGACAGGTACGTTCCGGCTCAGGCTTGCGCTGGATATCGGCGATCGCCTCGTTGGAGATCGCCAGCGGCAGCAATATGTCGAGCTGGTCGCGCAGACGCGCGCACTGCTCGGAAAGCGCATGCACATGGGCGGGATCGAACATCAAAAGCCTCGGGCAGCAGAAAACCGTTCCCGAAAGCACGATGCTCGCGGAACGGTGGGTGGTTGGGTCGGTAGTGCAGCAGCCGGGCTGCTATCCCGGGCGGGGCGGGATCATGGCGGGTCGGGTGGTTTGGGCTGTTCGAGCAAGTGAACAACACGGGTCAGAGCCGCAGCTGCCTGCTCGACTTCGCGAGCGGCGTTGCGGCGATCGGCCTCGGTTGCGCCGGGGATCGAAAGGGCAACCAGCGCAGCATGTGCCTCGCCACCCTCACGGATAACATCGACGGTATGCCGCGCGATCTCTGCCTCGCACGCAAAGCGATCAGCACGAGCTGCGCCGAGAAGAAGTCCGTAGGTCTCATAAAGGGGAGCGCCGTCGCCCCCCGCCTGCGCGTAAGCGAGATCCAGCTTCAGCGCGTCCTCGATGCAGAGCCGGTAACGGCTGTCAGGGTCGGACAAGCTGCGCAGATAACTGGCCTCACGGCCGGTGACTTCGGCCGCGCGCTCGACCGTGATGTGACCGAGGACGAGATACAGCGCGTTCTCAATCGTTAGCGGGTGGCGCAGCTTCGTCATGCCCGCCCTGCCAGAAAAACGGGTGCCGACCGTGGCATACGACCGGCACCCAGGCATTTAAGGGAGGACCGCAGACGAGCGTTGAAGAACCGCACGGCGCTCCAGAGAAGGAAAGCGCCTTGCGGGTTATGACCGGTCTGCGAGTGGTCAAAGGGGGTGAGAAGTGATTCTTGGTGAAGCCCTTCGGGGGCCGGACTCGACGCCCGACCCCGTCCGGCTATCGTGTTGTCTCCTACAACGACACGAAGGGCGGAAACTATGTTCTTGGCCGATAACGGCGCGATCGCGCTGCAGCTCGTGCGTGCGCACCTCACGCAACTCCACAAGCGCGAGGAGATCGATCTCCATGACCTTGAGGGCATCCTCCGGTCACAGACGAAAGACTTGCCTATCGACCAATCAGCCGACCTCGACGGCGCGATCGAAATCGTCACGGCGATACGCGACAGCCAATAGCCGGGCATTACCATCGCCCACCGTTGACCTGCGACTCAATCGATCGCCCGTTGCGGCGAACCCGACGCAGATGGGAGGTCGATCGTTCGGCGAAACTCCGCAACCGATGGACGCGATCGGCGCGCCAGAAGTGCATGCCGGTCTGATAGATCGGCGGGGTCATCGCGCCATCCTCGATTCGTTGATGGTGGATGGAGACATCAGCGCCGGCCGGTGCTGGAGGCCCTCGAACAGCATCTCGTACCAGCCGTGCGCGTCGTGATGGTCGCGGCGAAGCGCGCGGATCTCGTGGCGCAGGCGGCGCACGGCCAGCTGCTGGCGGATCGCGACGATCGCGAGCGCAATGAATGCCAGCAAATCGATGGCGGCGTTCACGACGTCGGATCGGTCGTTAGAGCCCACCGAGTCGCCAGAGGTGTCGAGGTTTTATCTCCCCATGGTAGATCAGGACGCAGCTCTTCCTTGGGGACTAAGTGCTCCACTGCCTCGATATGCTCCGCAGGAAGAGGTGTATTGCGCTTGAGCCACAACGACACAGTCGACTGGCGCCGACCGATCAGCCGGCCGAATTCAGACTGCGAGCCAGCCGCGCGAACCGCGCGAGCCAGTGCAGAATCAATGTCGTGCTCGATCGCCATAAGCCGATCTAACGGCTAGTCGTTATGTCCGTCAACAGGCAAATCGATCGAGACGCTAACAACTATTCGTTAGATACCGGAAAAATGACTCTCGGTGCGCGAATTGACCGCAGACGGATCGCCATGGGCATATCCCAAGCCGAACTGGCACGGCGAGTCGGCATCCGCCAAAGCACGATCAATTCCTTAATCAACGGTGATTCACGATCGTCACGATCGATCACGCAAATCGCTCGTGAACTTAGAACAACACCTTCGTACCTTTTGGGTGAAACGGACGATCCTGATGCGAACGCTCCGCCACCATCGGCCCCGCCGATCGCACAATTCGTTACGATGACTGTCGCACTGCCAAATGAGGAGGTGCTGACTCAAATGTTTCTGGCAATGCTGGGATCTGCAATTGATGCGGAACAGCGGCCCTTACAGGGGGTCGAGCTCGCTCGTGATCTCGCCATGCTGCTGCCCAGCGCGCTCGGCAATTTGCGAGCTCCATTGATCGAGCTTCGTTCGGCTGATGCCGATATGCCGCCAGCGCAGCCTGAAGACGATGATGGCGCTGAGCCCGTACGTCGGCGAGCATAGAACATCGCATGCCGCACGGATGGCACCCTTCCTCACATCCCGGCGTCTGCCGAAACATCGTCTCGTTCACGCAGTCTCCTAATTTTCGTTCTTAGTCTGTTCTTTAACATTTCTGTCATTGGGTAACTAGATATGACGCATGATAATCCGGTCGCGCCGCCATCGGAGCAACCCATGGTTCCCACGGCAGCGCACCTCAGCGATGCCGACCAAGCCGTCACAGCAGTGGCCAATTGCATCGCGTCCGTCGCTCTCGGTTTCGCGGAGGCAGGTCAGATTGAGTCGGCTAACAGGATGATGGACATGTTCGAGCAGCTAAATAACCAGCTGCTGCCAGCCGGCCATTACCGTAGCTGGTTGCAGTCCGCAGTGAACGCGCATCGGAGCGGGCTGGAGACGTCGGGGCTGAGCGAAAGCCTTAGCTGATAGCCGGCATCAGCGACCCGGCAGCGCCTATACCCCGTCGTCATGCAAAGCCCTATCTGGCCAGATCGGATATAAACGCGGTAATAATAATGAGTTGACGGCAACGAAGCGTCTTTTAGGTTGTGTGTGTAGCGAATCAGGGAGTATCAAAATGAAAGTTGCGAAGCACCTTGGCATTTCAAAAATCGTGCTGATGAGTGGAGTTATACTGGCTGGGTCAAGCGCCCCGGTATCTGCTCAGAGCGCTAATGCAGTATGTCTAAGGGCTGCATCGGAATATTGCCGTGGTTCATCTGATGCGAACTGCATCGGCAACTTTCGCCAAGAATGTCTCTTTGGTATTTATGGGGAGCCGCCGACGCCTCGTGATCCTTTGCCGGAGGGGCCAAGGGACTGCGAGAACCATCAGGTAACTTGTTCGTAAATTAGTTCGAAGCTGAAGCCCCGTCTTGTCAGTCAAGGCGGGGCTACCTGCTATCAAAGCGTAGCAAATCACTCGTAACACATGACAATTCACGCTATGTTCCCAACAGGGGGTGTTGGGGTCTATGGGGGCATGTGGTGACGCGGAGAAAGAATACAGACTGACGCCAGCGATGGCATCGCGGAAATTACAGGTCGTCAGCTTCGTACAACAGTACATCGCCCGCTGGGGAGCGTGGCCGAGCTACGGCGAGATTGCCGGCGCGATGGGTATCCATCGCGATACCGCCCGCGATGCCGTCCGCCGGGCGGTACGGGACAAGCTCCTCGATCGCGAACCAGGCTCGCGGAAGCCACGAGTCGCGCCGGCCCGCCTGACGGCTACGGAGGCTGTCGGCATACTCGACCAGCTGCGCGCCGCGGGCTTCATCATCCAGCCTCCTGCCTGCGATCCAAGCACACCCACATTCTACCCACTGCCGCTTTCGCCACCCTTCAGGCATCTCCCCGACATCGAATAGGCCGGGGGCTCAATGATCGACGTTGCGCAGTACAAGACCGAGATTTCGCGTATCCCGGGTGACATCCTCGTCGTGCCGCGCTCGCAAATGACGGAGTTGCTTGCCGAGGTGGAAGCGGGTCAGGCCGCCAAGCGGACGCTGCGCCGGATCAGCACGATCGCCAACCTCTCCGCTACCACGGCGATCGCGGCATGAGCGACAAGCCGCACCCGTCCGCGATCGAGTTCGCCGGTGCCTGGTACCTGCGTGACGCCAAGGGATCACTGGTCCCGATCGAGCTGGTGAAGCCGATCGATCTCCTGATGGACGAGCTTGCCCGCGAAACGCTGGCGGAGGCGCACGTCATCTCGAAGATGCTGCACGCCTTTAAAGAGCGCACTTTCGAGCGCATCGGCAGTTTCCGTGCTCTGCTCGCCCAAGAGTACGATGTGACCATCGGGGGCAAAAAGGGCAACATCACGCTTTCGACCTATGACGGTTGCGGACGGTTGCAGATCGCCGTCGCTGATCGGCTGGAGCTGGGCCCCGAGCTGGAGGTCGCCAAGGGACTGATCGACGAATGCTTGCGCGAGTGGTCGGCCGACAGCCATGTCGCAATCCGTGCGCTGGTCGATCGGGTCTTCGCGGTCGATAAGGAAGGGCAGATCAGCCACACCGGCATCTTCATGCTGCTTCGCCTGACCGGGATCGACGACGATCGTTGGCTGCGCGCCATGCAGGCGCTGCGTGATTCGATGCGCGTGATGGGATCGCGTACCTATACGCGCTTCTACGATCGGCCGGCGCCCGATGCGGCCTGGCGCGGCGTGCCGCTCGACATCGCGAACGCCTGACGCTCGTGTCCCGTTGGATCATCTTGCGCACGAGCGGCGGGCAGACGCTGCCGCTCATGCGGTCGCTGCGGGGCGCAGGCTTCGACGTGTGGACGCCGGCCCGCACCAGTCGCCGGTCGGTGCCAGCGAAGACACTCAGCGGCAAGCGGGTGATCGAGATCGACGCGCCGATCCTGCCGACCTTCGTGTTCGCGGCCGAGCGTGACTTGGAACGGCTGGTGCTGGTGGCATCGCGCGAGGTCAGCCCGCATCCTGGCTTCAGGGTGTTCCATCACGGCGGGCGGGTGCCGCTGGTCGGGAATGCCGAGGTTGCGGGCCTACACGAGGAGGAGGCGCGGGAAGCTGCTGTCATCCAGTCGATGCGCGCGGCCGAAAGCCACGCCGAGGCCGAGCGCATCCGGTGCGCCGCGATCAAGTCCGCCTCAGCGCGCCGGCGTGCTGAGGCGGCATTGGAGCGCGATCGTCGCAATGCCCTGCGTGCCCAACGCTGCACAGTCGAGGCGGGCAACGCGGTCGAGGTTATCGACATGCCCGCGTTCGCCGGCGTGGCGGGCGTGCTGGAGAGCGTCGACGGACCATACGCCACAGTTCGGTTCGGTACCTCTTCATGGAAGATTGAGGGTTGGCGATTAATGCCGAGCCTCTTGGAACACCAAGCGGCCTGACGGCCACCGCCGCCTGAGCGGCCACCGGGACAGACGATCTGGGGCATCGACCCTTGCGCGCCCGCCACACCTCCCCCGCGATGCGTCGCGGCGGGAGTCGCAAGCATGTCCAGCATTGGAGGCCGCGATGGCCCGCAACACACCTACATCGGCCATGCGCCTGCGCGTGCTGGCACGCCGCCTGCTCGACCTGGCCGACCGTTTCGAGGTGCCATCAGAGACGACGGCCGAGGCCGACCAGTTGATTGAGCATGTCGAACAGGCCGCAAGCGAGGTGCGTGCCGTGGTGCGCGGCCGAGGCTGATGATGCATGCGCCGGCGCAGGAGCTGCAAGAACGTGCCGCCAAGTGCGTTCTGATAAAACCGTGCGGTCGCGTGCGGGTCATGTCGCAGCGCCTGGCGCTACTGATCGGCAGGGCTGAAGCCCGCCAGCGGCTGAGCATGACGGCGCAGGTGCAGGCGACGCTGCCCCACCAACCTCGCTCAGGCAGGGCATAGGCCATGCCAATGCAGCCCCCGGTGTTCGGCCGTCAGCCGGGACCGAAGAAGCCGTGGGCGCGGCCTGCCGGCCAGCCCGATCGCCGCAAGCGCGGCCGTGCCGGTCAGCGTGATCGGCGCCAGGTGCTGGAGGAAGAGCCCTTCTGCCGCATTTGTGTCGATCGCGGCCGCGAGGTTGGTAGCGACGTCGTGGATCACATCGTAAGGCTCGCTGACGGCGGTTCCGATGCCCGCTCGAACAAGCAGGCGCTGTGCAATCCCTGCCATGACGCGAAGTCTCTGGCCGAGCTGGCGGCCGATCGCGTGGCACGCTGCGACGCCTGACCCCGGGGGGGGCGGGTCCATCCCTCAGGGGGTCGCCGACCGGACACCGTACCGTCGCCAGATTTTCACGCGGCCGTTTTCAAACCCAAAATGATCCCCGGGAGGGCGGCCCATGGCAAGTGGTGGAGCGCGTCCCGGCTCAGGCAGGAAGCGGAAAGATCCTGCGGCGAAATTGACGCCGGCACAGCGCGCGATCATGCCGCTTCCCGGCGTGTGCGGGACGATGATCCCGCCGCTGCATCTGTCGAACCTCGCGCAGCTGCTGTTCCAGGATATCGCCGGTCATCTGGAGAAGCAGGGCCGCGCCGAGCCACAGTTCGCGCACGTCGTCGCGCTCCTCGCGCAGCGACTGGAGCAGGTGCAACGGTGGCAGGCGGTGCTGGAGATGTCCGGCGACACCTGCACCAGCACCACGGTGCGCAAGGTCGACGGCCAGCAGGTCGTAACCGAGATGATTCGCGCGCGGCCGGAGGTCGCGATGCTGTCGGATGCGATGCGGCAGGTGCAGTCGCTGCTGGGTGAGCTGATGCTCAGTCCATCGGCCGCCATGAAGATCGCCAGCGGCAAGAAGGACGCGCCGGGCGACTTCGACGACTTCTAAGCCGGTGTCGACCGCACCCGGGCTGCCGTCCCGCGATTACGCGGCGATCGCGCGGCAATACGCCGCCGACGTCGTGTCTGGCCGTATCCCGGCCGGGAAACAGATCCGGCTGCAATGCGAGCGGTTCGTCGGCGAGCTGGTCCGTAGCGCGTCGGACGACTTCCCGTACCGGTTCGACGAGGCAAAGGCGGCGCGGCCGTGTCGCTTCATTGAGCGATTGCCCCACACCAAGGGCGTATGGGCGAAACAGAAGAAGCGGCTCACGCTG
Source organism: Sphingomonas cynarae (assembly GCF_039537815.1). NCBI lineage: Bacteria > Pseudomonadati > Pseudomonadota > Alphaproteobacteria > Sphingomonadales > Sphingomonadaceae > Sphingomonas > Sphingomonas cynarae. The sequence goes on from NZ_BAABBF010000003.1 coordinate 415,295, forward strand.
GAGCCGTGGCAGATCTGGAACCTCTGCTGCGTATTCGGCTGGCTGCATAAGTCCGGGTCTCAGGAGGGCACCCGGCGGTTCCGGCGCTGGCTGCTGGTCGTGCCCCGCAAGAACGGCAAGTCGGCGATCGCCTCCGGCGTCGCGTTGTTCATGCTGTGCGCGGACGGTGAATACGGTGCCGAGGTCTATTCGGGCGCGACCAACGAGAAGCAGGCGTGGGAGGTCTTCCGGCCCGCCAAGCTGATGGTCCAGAAGCTGCCGGCGCTGAAGGCCAAGTTCGAGATCGAGAACCTCGCCAAGCAGCTGCTGCTGCCGGACGGTTCGCGGATGGAGACGATCATCGGCGATCCCGGCGACGGGCAATCGCCGAGCTGCTCGCTCCACGACGAATATCACGAGCACGTCGACGACGCGCAGGTCGACACCATGCTTACCGGCATGGGTGCCCGCGACCAGCCGCTCCAGCTGCTGATCACCACGGCCGGCGAGAACCTTGCAGGCCCGTGCTACGCGATGATCCTGGAGCAGCGCGAGCGGCTCAATGGTATCGGCCACAATGGCGGCCCGCCGCTCGATGACGACACGTTCTTCGCCGAATACGCGATCGACGAGGACGACGACTGGCGGACAGAGGAGGCCCTTCGCAAGGCCAACCCAAACATCGGGATCTCGGTTGGTCTGGAATATCTGCTCGCCCGGCAGCGTGACGCGGTGTCGACACCACGCAAGCGGGCGATCTTCAAGACCAAGCACCTCAACCTGTGGGTCGCGGCGAAGGCGGCCTATTTCGACATCGAGGCGTGGCGACGGTGCGCCGATGCCGGCATCCCGGTGGTCTTTGCCGACGCGGCCGCGCTGGAGCGGCTGGCCGGGCGGCGCTGCATCATCGGCCTCGATCTGGCGTCGAAAGTCGATATCGCCGCGATCGAGTATCTGTTTCCACCGCTTGGCGATCGGCCGACGAAAGACGATCCGTACATCCGGATCGGCCGGTACTTCCTGCCAAGCAAGGCGGTGGAAGATACCAACGCCTATCAGGGCTGGGATTCGCAGGGCCTGCTCGACGTGAGCATGGACAGCAACATCACCGACTTTGAGGAGATCGAGCTGGCGCTGACCGAGGCCCGCACGATCTTCGACGTGCAGACCATCGCCTACGACCCCGCGCAGGCGACGATGTTGATCAATCGCCTGGTCAAGGATGGCGCGCCGGTTCTGGAAGTCCGGCCGAACGTCATGAACCTTTCGGACCCGATGAAGCAGCTCGACGCCTTCATGAAGGCCGAGCTGATCCGACATGCCGGCTGTCCGGTGATGGAATGGCAGGTCGCCAACGTCGTCGCGCAGATCGACGGCAAGGACAACGTCTACCCGCGCAAGCCGCGGATCGAGGCGAAGATCGACAACCCCGTCGCGCTGATCACGGCGCTGGCGGTCGCGATATCCCGAGAGGAAGAAGAGATGCCGGCTTCCCCATGGGACGATCCCAACTACACGATGGACGAAGCGGCATGAGACTATGGCCACGCCGTGAGGAACGCTCTGTCGTGCCGGTGCCCGAGATCACCAGCGGCGCGACGATTCAGGAATGGGGCGAATTCTGGGGCCAGGGCGGCGATGCGGTGGCGTTGCCGATCGTCACGATCGACACCGCGCTCCAGGTGCCGGCGGTGCTTGGTGCGGTGATGTTCCTGTCCCGAACCCTGGCCGCGCTGCCGCTGCACGCCTACCGCACTGCGGAAGGGGAGACCGAAAAGGCGGATGGCGAGCTACAGATGCTGCTCAACGAAGCGCCAAACCCGGAATGGTCGAGCTTCCAGTTCCGGCAGTACTTCTGGCAGCAGGTGTTCACCGGCGGGCGCGGCATGGCCTGGATCGAACGCAATGGCACGCGACCCGTGGCGATCTGGCCGCTGGACCCGACCAAGACGACCATCCGTCGCGAGGCCGGCCGCAAGATCTATCGGTTCGACGGCCGCGACTATCCGGCACGCGACATCATCGACGTGCCGTTCGCGCTAAAGCCGAACCAGGTCGATGCCTATGGCCCGATCTATACTTGCCGGCAGGCGATCGGCCTCGCGATCGCGATGAACAACTTCGCGTCGGGTTTCTTCGCCGGGGGTGGTGTCCCACCGCTGGCGCTGGAAGGCCCGCTGCCGACCGGTCCTGAGGCGCTGAAGCGCGCATATGCCGATATCCGGCGGGCGATCGATCTGGCCCGCAAGACCGGCCAGTCGTTCTTCGGCATGCCCCCTGGGCATACGCTGAAGGCAGTTGGCACCGATCCGGACAAGGGGCAGATGGGCGATGCCCGGCTATTCCAGATCCAGGAGATCGCCCGCGGCTACAATCTGCCGCCGGTGTTCCTGCAGGATCTATCGAAGGGCACCTTCTCGAATACCGAGCAGCAGGATCTGCAGCTCGTGAAGCACAACATCGGCCAGTGGGCCCGGGCATTCGAGGACGAGCTGAACCTGAAGCTGTTCGGCCAGCGCCGGCGATCGCGCCGGGTGAAACACAACCTCGACGGCCTGCAACGCGGCGATTTCAAAAGTCGCATCGACGGTCTCGCTCGGGCGATCCAGACCGCGCAGCTCACCCCGGACGAAGCGCGCGGCATCGAGGATCGTGCTGCGTATCCGGACGGCGTCGGCGCCAGGCCGCTTGTCCAGGGCGCCACGGTTCCCCTCGGTTCGCAGCCGCTGCTGCCGACCCCCTCGACAGGAAATGAAGGCGATGACCAAGCCGTTACAGAAGCCTGACGGCCGCGAGCGTCGCGCCGTCTCCACCGATCTGGAGCTGCGTGCCGCAGCCAAGCAGGGCGAGACGCGCACCGCATCGGGCTATGCCGCCCTTTTCGGCAACAAGACCTCGATCGGCGGCTACTGGACCGAGGAGATCCGCGCAGGCGCTTTCACGCAGTCGCTGCGTGAAAACGATGTCGTGGCGATCATCTGCCACGATCTCGGCCGGGTGGTCGGCCGAACCGGTGCCGGCACGCTGACGTTGCGCGAGGATGCCAAGGGCCTGGCTTTCGAGAACCCGCTGCCCGACACTACGGACGGCCGAGATCTCGCCGTCTCGCTCGATCGTGGCGACATTCCCGGCATGAGCTTCGGCTTCGTGACCCGTAAGCAGGAATGGGACGAGACGGTTGATCCCCCGCATCGCACCGTGATCGAGGCCGATCTCTACGAGATCACCTATACCCCGGTGCCAGCCTATCCCGATACCGAGGTCGGCCTCCGTTCGCTGGAACATGCGCGTACCGAACGTCGGCAGCATAACCGCGCCGGCGCCGAGAGCCGCATGGCCGCCCGCCGCGCCCGCCAGGCGCAGGCCGAACGCGGCCTCTGAATACCGGGCTTCGGCCCGAGGCGCGCGTCGGCGCTTTTCCCGACGTTGATTCCCAGGAGAAACCCATGGCCCTTTTGATCCAGCTGCATGAGCAGCGCGGACGCCTGGTCACGCAGGCCCGCGAGGCGCTCGACCTCATCACCGCCAATACCGACGACGCCCGCAGCACCGAGCTGGAAGGCCGGCACGATGCAATCTTGGGCGAGCTGGACACGCTCGACGCCAAGATCGCGCGGGAAGAGCGTCAGGCTGGCTTCGAGCGTCAGGAAGAGGAGCGCCGTTCGCGCAACCGTCCGATCGGCGGCGACGTCGAGGCGCGCGGTCAGGACGGCGAGCGCAACGAGAACACCGACGCCGACCAGGAGCGTCAGCAGACCGAATATCGCAATGCGTTCTTCGCGATGCTGGCCGAGGGCGGCGACGTGTCCGCCGTCACCCCCGAACAGCGCGCCTTGCTGCGCCGCGGTTACGTCGAGAACCGCACGCAGACGGTCGGCACGCAGGCGGCCGGCGGCTACACCGTGCCGCGGACCTTGGCAGCTCGCATTATCGAGGTGATGCGCGATTGGGGCCCGATGTACGACCCGACGATCACCGACGAGATGGTGACGAGCGGTGGCAACCCGTATGACATCCCGACCAACGACGACACCGGCAAGGGTTCGTCTGCGCTGGCCGAAGGTGCGGACGTGGTCGACGACAATTCGGGCGACCTGGTGTTCGGTCAGGCGACGCTGAGCGCCTTCGTTTTCGCCACGCCCTGGCTGAAGATGAGCTTCGAGCTGCTCCAGGACTCGGCGTTCAACGTCGAGATGTTCGTCGCCCGCAAGCTCGGCGAGCGGCTCGGTCGCGGTGCCAATGCAAAGCTGACCCTCGGCACAGGCGGCACCGAACCCCGCGGCATCGTGCCGTCGGCCGGCCTCGGCATCACCGCGGCGTCGGCGCTGGCGATCGCGGCCGACGAGCTGATCAACCTGCAGCACTCGGTCAACCAGGCGTATCGCCGCAGTCCGCAGTGCCGTTGGCAGTTCGCCGACACCACGCTCGCCGCCATCCGCAAGCTGAAGGACGGCCAGGGCAACTACCTGTGGCAGCTCGGCGACATCCGCGCCAACGCCCCGGACGTCATCCTCGGCAAGCCCTACTCGGTGAACGACGACGTGCCGGCGATCGGCGCGGGCAATCGCTCGGTCCTGTTCGGTGACCACAGCCGCTACACCGTCCGCAAGGTCGGCTCGCCGCTGATCGGCACCGTGCGTGAGCGCTTCTGGCCGAAGGTCGGCATGGCCGGCCTGATCCGCTACGACGGCGCGCTCCTCGATCAGAACGCCGTGAAGGCGCTGAAGCAGGCCGGCTGACCGGCATGGGAGGCGGGGTTTCGGCCCCGCCTCTTCTACCAGCCGCAGGCGCGCCTGCGGCTTGTTGAGGAGACCCCGCATGGCAACAAAGCGCCCGAGCAACCGTCAGACCACCGCGAAGGCACCCGTAGCGCCGGCCGTCACCGAGCCGGCTACCCCGGCGCCCGCACCTGCACCTGCACCTGCACCGGCCAAGACTGCGCCGGCCGAACCTGTCACGCCGGCGCCAGCGCCAGCGCCTGCGCCGGTCGAGCCCGCGCCCGCCGAGCCTGCCGCGCCGGCACCGGCTGAGCCCGCCGCGGACGTCGTGGCACCGCCGGCAGCGATCGCCAGCGTTGAGACCATCCGCATGCTCGTCGGCCAGGAAGGCCCGGAGCTGTCACGCATGCGCGGCCAGGTGCTGACGATCGGCACCGATCTCGATGCCGAGGAGGCCGAGCGCTTGGTCCTCGTCGACTTCGCCGAGCGCATCTGACGTGCTGAGCGAGCCGGAAACCGTCGTGCCGGCGCGGGGCGATGCGTTGCTCCACGACAAGGTGAAGACCTACCTGCGGATCGACGGTACCGATCTCGACTTCGAGCTGACGCTGATGCGACAGGCCGCGCAGGACGATCTGGAACGGATCACCGGGTTGCGCCTCCTGAACCAGGTGGTGCGCGTCCGTGCCGATTCGGTGCAGGATCTGGCTCACCTCACGGTCGGGCCGGCGCGCAGCCTGGTCGCGATCGGCACGGTATCGACCAGCGGCGACCTCGATCCAGTCGATATCGCCGGCTTCGAGCTGACCGGTGTCGGCCTCGCGCGTGGCATCCGCCCGATCGGCGCTGTGCCCGCTGCATTCGCCCGCCGGCCGATATATGCCGACGTGAAAGTCGGTTACGCTGACGATGGCGACAAGATCCCGGCGACGCTGCGCCTGGCGCTCTTCACCCTGATACGCGGCCGGTTCGAGGAACGCCCGGTCGAGATCGAGTGGCTGATCCACGACTTCCGGATCAACCCGTGAGGTTCAATCCTCGCGACCTGGACAAGCGGGTCAGCATCGAGAGGCCCGTAGCGGCCGAGGGTATCCGCGGTGCCGGGTCGGGCACCTGGACGCCGGTCGATACCGTGTGGGCCAAGATCGAGGACGTCCGCCCCGGCCGCGGTGAGCAGGACGGCGTAACGACCAAGCGATCGCGGATCTGGATGCGGCACCGCGAGGACGTCACCTCGGATATGCGGCTGGTCTACGGCACCCGGATCTTCCAGCTGATCAGCGATCCGGTCGAGCTGGGCAGGCGTGATCGGATCGAGATGATGGCCGAGGAACATCGGCCGGCCGGGAACGGCGCCTGATGGCGAAGCGGCGCAGCAGTTCGGCCGCGCGCCAGGCGATCGCCGAGCTGCCGGACGCTTTTCTCAATCGCATCCTGCCGCGCGCTGCGCGTGCCGGTGCCGAGGTCATCGCCGACGATGCGAAGGCCGCGCTTGGCGGGCGGCGCGCTGAAACGGGGGGCGGCGCGAAGGTGCTGATCGCCGATTCGGTGAAGGTGAAGGTCAAGCGCGAGGGCACCTTGATCCGCGCCCGCATCTATCTCGATGGCCCCGGTGCCTATGTCGGCCGCTGGCTGGAATACGGGACCGACCCTCACTTCATCACGATCGACCCGACCGTGCGCAAGGGCATGACTGCTCGGCGCGTGAACGCGAAGATCACGGACGGTGACGGCGACCTGAAGGCGACGCTGCTGATCAACGGCAAGCCGGTCGGCACCTCGGTCTATCACCCGGGCGCGCAGGCCAAGCCGTTCCTGCGGCCGGCGCTCGACCAGCGCGAAGGCGACGCGATCGCCGTGATGCAGGGCTATGTCACCTCGCGCGCGACCCGGGCGGGTATCGCCGGCGCGGCAGCTTCGGAGACCGACGCATGACCGGTGCCGACATCATGGGCGAGCTGCTGCTCGGCTATGCCCCGCTGCACGCGCTCGTGCCGATCGCGAATATCAAGGCGGGCAAGCTGCCGGCGAACGCGCCGCTCAACAGCCTGTTGATCCGGACGATCAGCAGCGTCGAGCGCCAGCGCCTGAAGCGCGGCAAGACCGTCCGGACGAACGACCGCGTCTCGATCACCGTCCGCGCCGACAGTTACGACGCGCAGATCCGCATCCTCGACCTGGTCGTCGATGCCTGCGCCGATCGCCAGGGCAATTTCGCCGGCGCCTTGCGCGCCTCCGTGCTGACCGCCGGCCGCGGCCCCGATCTGTCGGGCCCGGGCGACAGCTTCGAGCAGGCGCAGGATTTCAAGGTGAGCTTCGACAAGCCTGTTTCACGAGGAGAATGATCATGTCCGACACCCCCGTCATGAAGAAGGCGAAAATCCTTCGCGAGTTCAACGATGCCGGCACCGAGCAGCGGTATTTCGCCGGCAAGGAACACGAGTTCGCCGAGGGCGTGTTCGAGAATTACCGCGTCGCCGGCCTGGTCGAAGAGGTGCCCACCGCTGCGCCGGTCGACGGCGATGCCGGCAAGGCCGGCCGCACCAAGCCCGCCTGACCCCGATCGCCCGCCGCCCGGCGGGTGATGCCCCGCCGGCGGCTTGCCGGCATCCTGTCACAGGAGAACACCCCCCATGACGTCGCAGACCGCGGCAGGCTCCACGCTTGCCATCACGGCCGCCTCGCCGGCCTCGCTCGATGCGGCCGGCTACGGCGCGCTGACCTTCCTCGAAGTCGGGCAGGTCGAGAAGATCGGCGCGTTCGGCGCGACCTTCGCCAAGGTCGAATTCCAGCCGCTGAAGGGCGAGAAGCAGAAGTACAAGGGCTCGCCCGATAGCGGCGCGATCCAGCCGTCGCTGGCACTCGACCCGGCCGATGCCGGCCAGACGCTGCTCCAGACGTCGGCCGACGATGCCAGCCAGAAGCTCTACAGCTTCCGCGTCACCTATCAGGACGGCTCCAAGCGGTTCTTCGGTGGCCGCACGTTCGGCATGCCCGAGAACGCCGATGGCGCCGACACGATGCTGATGGCGACGCCGGCGATCGAGATCTGCACGAAGATCGTGAAGGTCAACGCCGCCTGATCAACCCCCTCCCGGCGCCCGCGACGCCGGCCTCTTTGCATCGGCCTGCCCCGCTCGTCGCGGGTTCGCAGGGCGGGTCGGTGCGCCATCCTCCCGCGAAGGATCAGACCATGAAGTTCAATATTGCCACTCTCGCCGTCGCTGCGACCGCCGCCCTCCATGTGAAGGGGCCGACTGGCGAGCTGCTGTTCGCCGATACCGAGCGCAAGCTGCCGATCCGCATCCACCTTCACGGCCCGGGCAGCGACATCGCCAGCGTCATCGAGGCGCGCCAGTCGTCGCGTGCGCTGAAGCGCATGCAGGACAACGACGGCAAGGTGACGGCCGCTACCCCCGAGGAGCGCAAGGCGGAAACGTCGGCCGACCTCGCCGCGCTGACCGCCAGCTTCGAGAATTTCGATTACCAGCCTGACGGCGCAGCCGAGCCGATCACGGGCGAGGCGCTGTTCCGCGCCGTGTATGCCGACCAGTCGCTCGGCTTCATCACCAAGCAGGTCGTGAAGTTCTACGGCGATTGGGGAAACTTCAGCGCCGTCTCGACGACGGCCTGACCCTCTGGGTCCGGCAGCTGGCGTGGTATCATGCCACGCCAAAGCCGGACCCGAATAGCAAGCGCGGCAAGGTCGAGCCTGCCGCGCCCCGGCTCAGCCGGATCGAGACGGCCAAGCAGCGCAAGACCGAGCCGCGCATGCCGCCGAACCCCGCGCCCCACTTCACCGACTGGCTAATCGAGCTAGGGATCAGTGAGGCGGCCGGGATGGGCGCCGCGCCCCTCAGCTGGCGCGAGATCGAGGCGTGGTCGAGCGGCACCGGTGTGCGGCCCGAGCCGTGGGAAAAGCGGCTGCTGCGTCGCCTGTCTGCGATCTACCTTGCCGAAGGCCGCCTGGCCGAAAGCGAGCATTGCCCACCGCCTTGGCGGATGGGCGTCACCGCGCGGGAGCGCGAGGTCGAGGAAGCTCAGCTCCGTAGCGTGCTGGGCTGATCGCCAACCGGGAGAACGCCGATGCTCGACGACGATTCTGCCGGGTTCGGCGTCGACTTCGTCATCGATACCGGCGCGTCATTCGGCGAGCTGGATCGACTGACCTCGACCATGGACTCTGCCGAGACCAAGATCCTGGCCGATGCCGCCCGGATCGAAAAGGCGACCGGCAGCATGATCAACCTTGGCGGCGCAACCGCCAGCGTGACGACGTTCGGCGCGGCCGCCACCCGCGAGCTGCTCAGCGTCGGCAATGCCGCCCGCAAGGCCGAGAAAGATGGCGAGGCGATGGTTCGCCAGCTGGAGCGGCAGGGCGTGTCGTTCGGGAAGACCCGCGAGGAGATGCGCGGCATCCGCGCCGAGGAGCGCGCCCTGGCGGCCGATCGCGCCGGCAATACCGAGCTGGCCGGTCGCATCCGTGCGGCCGAGCTGGCGCTGTATGAGCAGGAATTCGCGGCCGCGCGCAAGATCCGCCTGGAAGCCGAGGCGGCAGCGCAGGCCAAGGAACAGGCTGCGGCGATCGCCGTGGCCGCGGCCGAGCGCGAGGCGCAGGCGATGCGTGCAGCCGCCAATGCGCACGGCATGTTCGAGGCGGCCGCCCGGCGTGGCATGGCGATCTGGCGCGAGCAGCAGGCGGCCGAGGCGGCGCTGGCGAAAGATGCCGTCGCCGCGCGCCTGCGCAACGAGGCGGCCGCGGCGGATCTCGCCAACCGCCAGCACGCGCAGCTGGCGGCGACGCTGCGCGCCTCGCACGACGCGATGCTGGCGGACGCGGCCGCGGCCGAGCGCATGCGCGCGTCGACCGATCCCCTCTATGCCGCCACCAAGCGGCTGAATGACGAGATCGCCGAATCGACGCGGCTCTATCACCTCGGCGCTACCCCGCCGGCGGAATATGCCCGCCAACAGCAGGTGCTGACCGGCCGGCTGCGCGAGGTCGCGCAGGCGCACGACACGATGCACACCTCTGCACGTCGGGCCAGCGGCACGCTCGCGCAGATGGCACCGCAGTTCAACGATATCGCCACGATGGCCGCGCTCGGCGCGCCGCCCTTCCAGATCTTCGCCAGCCAGTTCGGGCAGATCGTCCAGGTCGCGCAGCAGGCCGAGGGCGGGATCGCCGGCTTCAGCAAGCAGATGGGCGGCCTTGCCCTGTCGTTCGCACCGCTGATCGCGGTCGCGGCCGTCGCCGGCGTCGCGATCTACCGTTGGCAGGACCAGCTCAACGATACCGCCGGGCTGAAGAAGTATGCCGAGGGCCTCGGCCTGACCCATGACGAGATGAAGAAGCTCGGCGAGCAGTCCATCACCACCGGCGATATCGTCGCCGGCGTCTGGAAGACGATCACCGACGGCGCAGGGCTCGACGGCAAGGGCAAGTCCATCATGGACTATCTGTTCTCGCCGGATGACGCCAAGCAGGTGCAGGGCTTCGTCGCCTCGATCTATGGTTTCTTTGCCGGCGGTTACGACGCGATCATCGCTCTGTGGGGCAGCATGTCGGCGACCGTGTCCGGCTATGTCGCCGCGATCACCGATGCCGTGTCGCGGTTCTTCGCGCCCGTCGTCAGCACCGCACAATGGGCAGGCAACGCGGTCGCCTCGATCTTCGGCAAGGTCTATGAGTGGGCGGCCGGCTGGGTGAAGTCGATCGCCGGTTTCCTGTCGCCCGTCCTGTCCGCGATCGGGCAGGGGCCGGCCGCGACCGCGGTGGCCAGCGCCGGCAACACGCTCGGCAAGACCTTCGGCGATGCCTATGCCAAGCGCGTCGCCGGCTTCGTCTCCGGATCGAACGCGATCGTCGGCCGCATCGGCGCGAACACGATCGACGCGGCGCAGGCCCGGCTGAAGAAGAAGGCCGACGAGCTGATCGCTGATCGGAACCCGACCAAGCCAAAGGTCGACCGCCATGCCGAGCAGCTCGTGCGCGACGCGGCCGCGATCGAGGCGCAGATCCGCAATCTCTATGCGCTGGCCGACGCTTACGGCGTCTCCGGTGCCGCGGCGCTCGTCGCCGAGGCGCGGGTGAAAGCCGAGAGCAAGGCGATCAAGCAGCGCGCCGATATCGAGGCGTCGGTGAACCGGGAGGTCCGCCTCGCGATCGCGCAGCGCGTCTCCGATGCAGCCAAGGGAACGGCCGCCCTGGTCGACCAGGCGTCGGCACAGGCGACCGTCAACACGCTGGTCGCCGGCGGGCTGGTACCGGCCGAGCGCGCGGCCGAGCTGGTGAAGGACATGATCGCGGATCTGCCGCTCCTGGCCGCGATCGAAGCCGCCCGGGGCCGCGGCCTGACCGACGAAACCGCCCGCGCCACCAAGGCGCTCGACGAGCAGCGCGCCGCCCGCGATCGCCTGACGGCCGCCGAGCGCACCGCGCAGGCCAATACCGCCATGGCGGGCGGCCGCGATCGCCTCGCGGAACAGCGCGAGGAGCTGCGCCTGGTCGGTGCCACCGATATGGAGCGGGTTCGCGCGCTGGCGACGCTGAAGGCGACGCAGGAAGCGCAGCGATTCAATCCGGCCGACCGCCAGGCGTATATCGACCAGCAGGTCGCGATCGCCGTCGGGCAACAGCAGCTGACCGAGAAACAGGACGCCTACAACGCCAGCCTGACCGCGACCGCGGATATGTTCGATACCATCGACCAGTCGGCGCAGCGGGCCGCCAGCGGCATGGCCGATGCCTTCGGCTCGGTCGGCGCCGCGATCGGCGACGCACTGACCGTGATGACCGGCTATTATGCCGACCAGGCACGGCTGCAGGAGGCGCACCAGGCCGCGATCCGCGCCGCGGGCACCGACGAGGCTCGCATCGCCCGCGAAAACCGCCAGTTCGCGATCCGGTCATCGTCGCAGCAGGTCGGCGCGTTCGCCGACATGGCGTCGGCCGCGCGCGGGTTCTTCAAGGAAGGCTCGGACGGCTACAACGCCCTCGCTGCGGCTGAGAAGGCGTTCCGCCTCGTGCAGTTCGTGCTGTCGGCCCGCGCCATTGCGCAGGACGCGATCGAGACGGGATCGAAGCTCGCCTCCAGCGCCGCGCGCACCGCGGCCGGCGCGACCGAGGCGGTGGTGAATGCCATCAAGAGCCTGCCGTTCCCGCTCAATCTGGCCGCCGGCGCCGCGACGATCGCCGCGCTCGCCTCGATCGGCGTCGGCATCGCCGGATCGTTCGGTGGCGGCGGGCAGAAGCCCGAGCCGTCCAACATCGGCACGGGTACCGTGCTGGGTGATGTCGACGCCAAGAGCGAGAGCCTGAAGCGGTCGATCGACCAGCTGCGCGAGGTCGACACCGTGACCAGCATCTTCGCGCGCCAGATGGCCGGATCGCTGCGCTCGATCGACGATCAGATCGGTGGCCTTGCGGCCGTTCTGGTCCGCTCGGGCAACATCGACGCATCCGCCGGCGTGACCGAGGGTTTCCAGACCAACGCGGTCGGCTCGATCCTGAAGGCGATCGTGCCCGTGTTCGGCGGGGCGCTGGCGTCGCTGTTCGGCACCAAGACCACCGTGGTCGGCTCCGGCCTCTATGGTGGCGCGCAGTCGGTCGGCGATATTCTCGACAACGGCTTCGACGCGTCGACCTATTCTGATGTCCAGAAGAAGAAGAAGCTCTTCGGCATCACGACCAGCACGAAGTATTCGACACAATTTACAGAAGCCGACGCTGGACTAGAAAATCAGTTCACGCTGATCTTGCGCAGCTTCGCATCGGCGATCGCCGGCGCGGCCGACCCGCTCGGCGAGGCGACCAGCGCGGTGCAGGCCCGCCTCAACGGCTTCGTGGTGTCGATCGGCAAGATCGACCTGAAGGGGCTGACGGGAACGCAGATCCAGGAGAAGCTGGAGGCGATCTTCGGCGCCGCGGCGGATGGCATGGCGGAAGCGGCCTTCCCGGGCCTGACCCGTTTCCAGAAGGCGGGCGAGGGCGCATTCGAGACGCTGGTCCGCGTGTCGTCGACGCTGGAGGCGGTGACCACCTCGCTCGATATGCTCGGCGCCGGCGTCCGGACGATGTCGATCGACGCGAAGCTCGGCCTGGTCGACCAGTTCGACAGCATCGGCGACCTGACCAGCGCGGTCGACGCCTATTTCGGCAGCTTCTACAGCCAGGCCGAACAGGCGGCCGCCCGCCAGGCGCAGATGGACCGCGTGTTCGCCAGCCTCGGCCTGAGCGTGCCGGCGACCAACGTCGCGTTCCGTCAGCTGGTCGAGGCGCAGGATCTGACGACTGCGGCCGGGCAGTCGACCTATGCCGCGCTCCTCCAGCTCGCGCCGGCGTTCGCGGATCTGCAATCGGCGATGGTCGGTGCGAAGAGCGCGGCCGATGTCGCGGCCGAGCGCCAGGATCTCGAACGCCAGCTGCTGGAGCTGCGCGGCGACACCGCGGCGCTGCGGGCGCTGGAGCTGGCGAAGCTCGACGTCAGCAACCGCGGCTTGCAAGAGCAGATCTACGCGATCCAGGATGCGCAGGGCGCTGCCCGGGCAGCGAACGAGCTGCGCCAGGCGTGGACGTCGGTCGGCGACAGCATCATGGACGAGGTCCGCCGCATCCGTGGCCTGACCGATGCCGCCGGCGGCGACACCTTCGCTAGCCTGCAGGGTGCGTTCAATGCGGCCAACTCGGCAGCGCGGGGCGGTGACATGGAAGCGGCCAAGGGCCTGCCGGCGCTCAGCCAGGCGCTGCTCAGCGCCGCGGCCGACGCCGCCACCAGCCGGCAGGAGTTGGCCCGCATCCAGGCGCAGACCGCCGCGGCGCTGGAGGCCACCTATGGCGTCGTCGGCTCGCTCGGCAGTCAGAAGGCCACCTCGACCACCGCGCAGGTCAGTGCGGCCGCGGTGGCGCAGAGCACGACCACGCCAGCCGCTGCCGCTGCCGCCAATGACGAGCTGATCAGCGAGATTAAATCGCTGCGCGCGGACGTGGTGCAGCTCCGGAACGAGAATAATTCTGGCCAGGCCGCGATTGCCGGCAACACGTCGCGAATTGCCCGGGTGCAGGAAGACATCACCGCCGATAGTGGCGGGCGGGCGATCAGCGTGGCGAACGCGGCATGATCGTCGTCACGCCGGCGGGCGATTCAATCGAGCTAGGCACCGTCGAGACTGGCGCCACGATCGGCATCATCGACTATAGCCGCCTGGATACCGACGCGTTCGGCATCACGACGGTGGTGAAGCGGGCCTTTGCCCGCCGCATGGCCCTCCGCCTCGCGGTGCCGATCGATGACGTCGACGGCATCCAGCGCCGGCTGGCCGAGCTGCGCGCTACATCGGCGAGGTGGGTCGCGGACGACCGCTTCCAGGCGATGACGCTCCGGGGGTTCTACAAGGACTTCTCGCTCGACCTCGCGACGCCGACGATCGCCTATTGCTCGCTGACCGTCGAAAGCCTGACCGGCACCGATAACGTTGCTGACACCGGCGCTGATCCGTCGCCCGGCGATCAACCGTCGACCTTGCAGCTGCTCCAGCCGGTTGCCATCACCGATGCCACGCTGGTCGCGACTACCGTTGCCGAGGACGATCATCCGGAATGGTCGCCGGTGGCGAGCTATCCGATCGGCGCCCGCGTCATAAAGGCGGCGACCCACCGGATCTATGAGAGCGCGACCGCGGGAAACGTCGGGATCGATCCGGCGGGCGCGGCGGGCGCATGGATCGATATCGGCACTACGCGCCGGTGGGCGATGTTCGACCAGGCGCTCGGCTCGGTCACTTCGGCCTTGCAGAAGATCGTCGTTACCCTCGCGCCTGGCGCGCCGGTGTCAGCGCTGGCCGCCCTCGATGTCACCGGGGCCACGATCCGGGTGCAGTCGCCGGGGTATGACCGGACGCAGGACATTGCCGGTGCCACGGTCCTGTTCCTCGACATGCCGCTGCCGAGCGACAGCATCACGGTCACGATCGAGGGGCCGGCCGAGGTGTCGATCGGCACGCTGCTGATCGGTCCGCTGGTCGGCCTCGGCATCACCGAGGCGGGGCCCGGTGCCGGGATTACGGACTATAGCCGCAAGGCGGTCGACGACTTCGGCGACGTGACGATCATCGAGCGGGCGTTCGCCAAGCGGATGACGGCACGGGCGCTGATCCGGACGGAGGCACTGGACGATGTTGCCGGGCGGGTCGCGTCGGTGCGCGCGCAGCCGTCGCTGTGGATCGGGCAGGCCGGCATCGAGAGCCTGACCGTCTATGGCTATTTCAAAGACTTCTCGATCGAGGTGGGCGAAACCCTCTCCAAGGTTTCGCTGTCGATCGAGGGGCTCGCCAAGGCGACGCAGGTCGCGCCGCTAAAGGCGATCAGCGAGTGGCCGCTGATCGAAGACCCGGACAAAACCAAGCCGGCGAACAACGCGACTAACTCGGGCGATCCTACCAGCCCGTTCGGCAACGGCACGGTCGCCGATGTCTTCGACAGATTCGGTCACATCGACGATTCGATCGACGAGCTGCGCGAAACGCTAGGCGATGCGAAGGACGGTGCGCTCGGTGCGATCAACGCCGCGCGCGATGCCGCGCAGCTGGCGGCGACGAATGCCGGTACCGCTCGCGATCAGGCCACGGCCGCCCGTGATGCTGCCGGAACCGCCCGTGACCAGGCGGCCGACGAGGCGCGCAAATCTGCCGGGTCTGCCGGCACCGCACAGGCGCAGGCGACGATCGCGACAACCAAGGCAGGCGAGGCAGGCGAACAGGCCAGCATCGCGACGGGCAAAGCGACGATCGCGACCACGAAAGCCGGAGAAGCGAGTGTCAGCGCGTCCGAGGCGGCGACATCGAAGCGTGATGCGGACGGGTCGGCTAGTTCGGCCGCGCGCAGCGCGGAGCTTGCGGCCGTGGCCGCTGGAACGGTCGGCGGCACCGGCGGCTATGCCGAAGCGGCAGCGCGAAGCGCAGAATCAGCGGCCGCCAGCGCGACGCAGGCAGGCCAGAAAGCGAGCGCGGCGGAAAGTGCGTCGACGCAGGCACAGACCGCAGCCGGTCAGGCCACCACCTACCGGGACCAGGCCAGTACCAGCGCGACCAACGCGGCCGGGTCCGCCAGCACGGCATCGACACAGGCCGGACTGGCGGCGACATCGGCAGGGCAGGCAGGCACCTCGGCGAGTGCCGCCAACACCAGCGCCGGCACCGCCTCCACCAAGGCAGACGCAGCCGGTGTCAGTGCGTCAGCGGCCAACACGTCGGCTCAACAGGCGTCAGGATTCGCCGGTACTGCACAGAGCAATGCTGAGGCGGCTTCCCGGTCTGCAGCCGCAGCTACGGGATCGGCGTCATCGGCCAGCAGGTCGGAGGAGCTATCCGCACAGTATCGCGATCTGGCGTACGGCTCGGCAGGTACCGCAGCCGGCTATGCCGGCGCGGCAGCAGGCTCGGCTGGCGCAGCGGATAGCAGCGCGAGAGCCGCGTCCGGATCGTCCGCCGCGGCCTCCGGCTTTGCATCATCGGCCCGCTCCGAACAGGAGCTGGCGGCGCGGTACCGCAACGAGGCATCATCATCGGCGGCCGCGGCCTATCGATCGGAGCAGACGGTGGCCGGCGCAGCCGGGGCGCTGGCCGAGCAGATCAACCGCGTCGAGACGACGGCGAACGGGGCAAGCGCGAACGCCAGTTCGGCGCTGACGGCGGCCAACAACGTCAAGACCGGCTATCAGGCTGCGCGGATCGTGCTGCAGGCGACATCGCCGGGCGGCCGGGTGGCATTGACGCTCGCATCCGACAGCGACAACGGCGCGGGCATCCTGCTCACCGGCAACGTCGCGATCGGCGGCAATCTGTTGGTCGACGGCTCCGTCACGACACGCGGGATTGCTTCAAACGCCGTAACCGCGCCGTACATCACCCAAAGCTCTGTCCGGCAGGATATATTCTCCTACTTCGACTATGTCGGAGATAGTCCCGACCAGCTTACTGGCTGGCAGGAAGTCATATCGGTTGGCGTTGGTACGAGCGAGGGCGCTGGCGTGATCATAAGCCCGTCAGTGGCGTTTGATTACGGTGCCAGCGCAGATAGCGGCTTCACCCCGTACATGAAATTCGCGTTGTTTCGGGATGGCGTGATGATCTGGGGGCCTTCCGAGCTGACCAGTGCGCAATCCTATTCCGGCGTTCTTAGCTTCTCCACGCAGGACATGCCGTCGATCATCGGGACCACCAATTATCAGCTGATGCTGAAGATACAGCATGTTGAGGGGGCCGTCCGTAGCAACGGCTACTTCGCCGGAAACTTCCGCACCATCGGCGCCACAGTGTTCAAGAGGTAGGATATCCGATGTTCGAGCATTTCGTCGCCTATGATCTGGCATCGGGCAAGGAGCTGTGGCGCGGATCTGGCCCGGCCGGTGCTGCCCTGACCCAGCCGCTGCCTAATGGCGTCGGCATCCTTCTCGTGCCGCAGGAGGTCGTGATGCAGATCGAGATCGATCTGCCGGCACTGCGCACAGCGCTCATGGTGGGCGTCGACAACGCGGCCGAGCGGGCGCGGGCGCGGTTCATCACCGCGCTGCCCGGTCAGGTTGGTACCTACTGGATGAAGGCGGAGGTGGCCCGGCGCTGGCTCGCCGACAACAGCGCGTCGACTGTCATGCTGGCGTCGGAGGCAACGGCGCGCGGAATGACGATTGCGGATCTCGCGGCCGAGGTCGTGGCTAATGCCGAGGCCTGGGCTTTCGTTGCCGATGCCATTGAGGGCATCCGCTTCACCGCGAAGCGGGCGATCGCGGAGGCCATGACGATCGGCGCGATCGCGGAGGCGGCCGTGGTCGATTGGAGCGTGCTCGATGCGCCGGCTGCGTAACCTGGTTCAGCAGCTGCTGGTCTCGATCGACCAGCTCGCGCAGGTGCTGCTGATCGGCATCGCCTACCTGTTCCACCTGACTGACACCTGCCCGTCGGCCGACGAGACAATCAGCAGCTATGTCGGCCGCGGCGCGATCGCCGGCCGGCGTTGGGCGCTGATCGCCGAATCAATCATCGACCGCCTGTTCTTGCTGCTCGGCGAAGCGCCCGGCCACTGCCGGCGCAACGTCGAAACCGCCTTCATCGGCCAAGCGCCGACCGCCTGAGGTACCTGACATGACCGATACGCCCGCCCCCTCGCGCATCAGCGTGAAGGACATCATCACGGTCGCCTGCGCGATCGTCGGCGCGGCGTTCGTCATCTCCGGACCGATCCGGGGCGACGGCCAGCGCGAGCAGCGCCTGCAGATCGCCGAGACGAAGATCGGCCAGCTGGAGCTGCGCGACGAGCGCCGATCGGATCTGCTCAACAAGATCGATATCCGGACGGCGCGGATCGAGACCAAGCTGGAGATGATGACGAAGGGCAGCATCCAGTGATCGACGCGCCCGTCGCCCTTGTCCTGATCGGCTCCGCCATCCAGGCGGCCGCCCCGGCGCGGCGCCTCGTGTCCCGCACGATCGCCAGCCTGAGCCGCGCGGACAGCGTCGCCGCAGCCGATACCGCCCTGGCACGCGACCCCCTGATCGTCGGCGTCGCCGGCATCGCCGAGATCTACCGCGCGGCCTGAGCCGCGCCTAACCCCCCGGGAGACCATCCATGAAGTCCATCGACTGGCGCGAGGCATCGCGCTGGTGGTCGCTGCGCGTGTCCGCGCTCGGCTCCATCCTCTTCGCCGCCATGACGCTGCTACCCGACCAGCTGCTCGCGCTGTGGAACATGATGCCGGCGGAGATCCGCGCGCATGTTCCAGCCCGGGCCGGCAACTTGGTCAGCATGGCCCTCTTCCTCTTGGTCATGATCGCCCGGCTGATCCCGCAGGACGGATCGCTGCGTCGGCTCTTCGCGTCGAAGGCGGGGGCGGTGAAGGCGAAAGCCGCCGGCGGGATGGCGACGATCGCGCTGATGATCGCCGGCGTGATCGCGGTCGAGGGCGGCTATGTGAATCATCCCGCCGATCCGGGCGGCGAGACCAACATGGGCATCACCAAGAAGGTCGCGATCGCCAACGGCTACGCCGGCCCGATGCTGACGCTGCCGCGTGAGGTAGCGCACAGCATCTATTACGGCCGCTATATCGTGGCGTCTGGCTATGAGCCGCTCGTGTCGATCGACGCGCCGGTCGCCGAGGAGCTGTTCGACACCACCGTCAACATGGGTGCGCCGCGGCCGAGCCGCTGGTTCCAGCTGTCGATCAACAGCCAATGCGGCACGAAGCTGACGATCGACGGCCGCGTCGGGCCCGGGACGATCGCCGCCTACCGCGCCTGTCAGGCAAAGGTCGGGGCGACGCAGCTGTGCCGCGGCACGCTCGATCGGCTCGATACCGCACAAAAGGCGGAATATGCCCGCCTTGTCCGCGTGAACCCCAAGCTCGCGGTCTTCCACCGCGGTTGGGTCGCCCACCGGATCGGCAACGTCGATCGGGCCAAGTGCGCGGTGGTGGCATGATCGCCGCCCTGGTCGCGAAGCTCGGCGGGGCCGGCGCCGCCATCAAGATTGGCCTGGTCGCGCTGCTGGTGGTGTGGGGCCTGCGCGTCGACCAGCTGCGCGGCCGCTATAAGGCGGACCTCGCCGCTTGCGAGGCCGGCCGCGCGCTCGACCAGGCGCACGGCGAGCGCGACGTGGCGCAGGCCACCGCCGGCTTCGCGATCGCCGGCGCAGCCGCGGCGCAGACCTATGCCGACCGGCTCGCCGCCCGCGCGCCGCTGATCATCAAATCCACCGATACCGTGAGGGAATATGCGCAGACTGATGCTGGCCGCGTGCCTTGCCGTGACCCTGAGCGGGTGCGCGCGATCGACGACCTCGATGCCGCGATCGCCGCAGATCCCGGAGCCGCCGGCGGCCGCGCTGGTGGCCTGCACCCCGACCCCGCAGCACCGCCAGCCGGGCGGTGACGCCACCGCGGCCGACGACGACGCCACCATCCGCGACGGCCGCTTCGATCTGACGAGCTGCGATGCGAAGCGCCGCCTCCTCGTCGACGCCTGGCCCCGCGCCCGCAAATAGGAGACCCGGCCATGTTGCTGACCGCCAATGACCTGTCCGCCTTCACGCTGAAGGCGGGCGAACCTTTCTTCCTGGAAGTCCAGCAGCAGGACAGCACCGGCGCCGTGATCGATCTCACGGGCAGGGCATTCGTGCTGTCGTTCTACCGCGACGACCGATCGACCGAGGCGTCGATCGACGGCGAGGAGCTGGTCGACCCGACCGGCCGTTTCCTCCGCTTCGCCCGCGACGGCCAGTTCTCGGAATCGCTGTTCAACAAGAACGTGACGGTCGAGCTGGCCGAGCGGTACCGCAATGGCCGATCGGTCATCTCGTCCGGACGCCTTAACGTCCTCGCCTCGGCCGCCGGCGTCGCGTCGCTCGACAACGGCATCATCACGAAATTCGTGACCCGCATCACGATCAAGGACAATGCCGTCCTCGGTGGCCCGCCGGGCTTCACGCAACAGCAGCTGCTCTACAAGCCCGACGCGCTGACCCCGCCCGTCACGCTCGGCATCGTGAAGCTGTCGGGCACCCTGACGGTCGGCACCGCATCGACAGGATCGATCATCGGCGCGACCACCGGCTCGACGGTGTCGGAAAGCATCGTCGGCCTCTCGATCGATAGCGACGATCGCACCTACGCATGGGACGGCTCCGGCGGTGCCGGCACATTCGCCGGTGGCCTGGTTGAGACGCATCCGAACGCGACCAACAGCGGCCGCGCATCGCCCGTCACGATCATGGCGGCGCGGCCGACCATCGCCAACACCAACGGCGACTCCACCCTCCTCGCGACACAGGTCGACGGCGCGCAGGACGCCATCGCTCCGGCCGTCACGCTCGCAACCGACATGGGATATCTCTGACATGGCCTATGATTTCGCACGCCCCCTCAATGTGATCCTTCCCGAGTTGGTGAGCGCGCTTGCCATGGCGCAGGCGGACCTCGCGCGACCGGTCGTTTATCTAACCGAAGCAGTAGTCAGCACCCCCGAGGGTAATAGCGGCACGAAAACGCTAACTATTACGGCACGGCGCAGCACGCTTGTCGGTACGCTCAGTGTGCTTGGCCTCTTCGTCCAGGGCACCGCAATCGCGACCGACTTTCCGGGTGGCTTGCCTGGCAACAAGACCTGGAATTTCCCGGCCGGGAGCGACACCGCGACCGTTGATATCGCGATCAACGGCGACACAGACGTCGAGAGCGACGAGACCTTCGGCTATCAGCTCCAGACCGGCTCCACCTATCGACTTGGCACGCCATCGGGCGTGACCGGCACGATCCTGAATGACGATGCGACGATCGTCGCGCTTGCCAACGTCATGATCGTCGGTGACGGCGACAGCAAGACACCGGAAATGCTGTATGCGATGCGCCGGGCGGCCGAGCGCAACGGCCTCGATATCGACTGGAGCGGGACCAATCAGGGACCGGAGGGTGCAGGCGTCGGCGGCTCGACCTCCACGCAGATGGTTATGGATGCGCGGATCGCCAGCACGGTCGCGAAGCTGAAGCCGTACACGGACGCAGGTCGCATCCTCGACATCGCCGTCCACTCCTGCACGAACGGCGCCGAGCCCGCCGCGGATAACGTCGCCAACTACGAGAAATATTATCAGCAGGTGTTCAAGGCGGTCGGCGGGCGCTGCCTGTACGTGTCGTCGGTCAATCCCGATAGTGTCGGTGGCGGACGCTACACGCGTGTCCGTGAGACCAATATCGCCCTCAGGGCGTGGTGCGACACCAAAAAGGATGCCGTCTTCGTGGACGAGGAGCCGTACCTGATCGATCCCGATCCGGCTAATACGGAGGGCCGGGCGATCCCGTACACCTTCAGGGCCGGCGGGGGCGCACCTGCCAACTCGGTGATGCGGGACACCGTCCACAAGTCGCAGAACGGCTCGTTCCGCGCCAGCTTTGCATATGACGCGCCGATGAAGGCCCGGCACACGCAGATCGCGCCGCTGGTCGTCGCAAATTCCAACGCGTACAGCTCCACCAACCTCCGCGGCAACCTTGGCGGTCCGGCCCAAAGGACGGTCGCTGGGCCCCCTGGCGACCTCATCTTCGACGCCAAGACCTCAGGCTCCGCGACCTTCACCTGGTCGACCAGCAGCGTGGTGGTCCCGGCTAGTGTCGGCTTCATCCAGCCGGGCACCTTCAGCGCAGCACGCCTGTCGTTCGGTGGTACCACAGCCGAGTACGCCACTGGCTTGGGCGCTTCGCCGGGCTTCTCACAATTCTACCAGAGCCTCAGCCCCCGCCTGTCGGATGACGCAAGGGTCCGGGGGGGCATCCTGCTGCGCTTCAACGACGTGCGGGGCCTGATGGGGTGGTCGATCGGCGCGGGCGCTTGGTTCGGTCAGGAGACTGGCAGCGCCAACGCCAACACTTCGACGAGTCCGCTGGCCGAGGTGATCTATGATCCCGTCTCTGGCTTCTACTTCCTCGACACCAACACCTTCCCGGCAGGTGACAAGGGGCTGGCGCAGGCACTGATGGGCCTGCGGTTCGGGCCGAACGTCGCGATCAGCGGCAGCGTCGACATCCTGATCGCCAACTACCTGCGGAAGGTCAACTAACCGCTCGGGTTGAGCTTCTGGCCTAACTCGGTCGAGTTCGGCCGGGAGGCATAGGGACGCTGGCCGCACTTGGAACAGCGAAAACGCAGGCGCATGTCCGGTACCGCGAGGTGATCCGGATATGCGTCGACGTTCACCGTCGCCTCGTGCTTGCACCGGCAATAGAGCGTGATCGAGCGGCAGCCGTTGTACCGCATATTGCCGAGGTCCATCGGCCGGCCGGTGTAGGGCTCTGCCACGTCGATCCTTTCGCCTGGGCACGTAGACCAGGGCCGCGAGCCGTGCCATATCGCGTTCGTCGATCCGAGCTTAGCCGCGGGGATCGACCCGCGCGCGCGGTCCAGGGCTTTCCGGTTCGCCGGGTGGCCTGCACAATAGAAGACCTTCGGGGAATACGCAGGGCGCAGACGCCTTGGCTGCGCGGCTAACCGCCCGGTTCCCCGGGCGGAGCGGCAAGGCCCTCTCCCCCGCGTATCCCCGAAGCCACCCCCATTCCGGCGTCACTGACGCCCACCGCCATCCCGGGCCGATCGGCCCCGGACCCGCCGATCGCGTCGATCAGCGGCCACTCAGCGCGCGTAGCCGACGTGCTCCTCACCAGAGAGCTGAGACGAATGCCTTCCACCACCATCGCCGCCCGTCCGATCGCCGGATACCTGGGCGGCAAGCGTAACCTTGCCAAGCGCCTGTGCGCCCTAATCGAGGCAACCCCGCACCGCGAGTATATCGAGCCGTTCGTCGGCATGGGCGGCGTCTTCCTGCGCCGGCCGACGCCGGCACGGGTCGAAGTCATCAATGACCTGTCCGGCGACGTCGCCAATCTCTTCCGCGTCGTTCGCCGCCATTATGAGCCGTTCGTCGACGAGCTGCGCTGGCTGATCGCCAGTCGGGCCGAATTCCAGCGTCAGCTGGCGATCGATCCAACGACGCTCACCGATATCGATCGCGCCGTCCGCTTCCTGTACCTCCAGCGCCTGGCGTTCGGCGGCCGCGTCATCGGCCGAGCGTTCGGTGTCCGGCGCACGCAGGATTCGCGGATCAATCTCGCCCACCTGCGCGCCGAGCTGAAGGCACTGCGCCAGCGGCTGGAGCCGGTCACGATCGAGCAGCTCGACTACAGCGAGATCCTGCGGCGCTACGATGGCGAGCAGGCGCTGTTCTATCTCGACCCGCCCTATGACGAGACCGAGGGCTATGGCCTCGACTTCGGCCGCGAGCGGTACGAGGCGATGGCCGAGCAGCTGGCCGGCGTCCGCGGCCAGTTCATCATGTCGATCAACGACACGCCGTTCATCCGTGCGATCTTTGCCCGGTTCGTGATCGAGGAAGTCGATACAACCTGGTCCTTTGCTGCCCGGTCGGGTCACAGCCTGCGCCGGACTGAGCTGATTATCCGCAGCCGGCCGCGCTGATCGCACGGTTCGACTCTGGCCGAGATCGCCTCTGTGGCCCGTTAACTTTTGTCCGCTGTGGAGCGGGTGCCGGTCATCCGATCGGCACCCACCTGCGCGCGTAGCCGAGCGCACCAGGGATCGCCGGCGGCGATCATGCGGAGCTGACACTTGTGGACCTACGTACCGACTTCACCCCCGAGCCAGACGACTTCCGGGGTGTCAGTCTCTGCGCCGGCTATGCCGGCCTCGACCTCGGCCTCCATATCGCCGAGCCGCGATATCGCACCGTGGCTTTCGTTGAGCGGGAAAGCCACGCCGCGGCCACTCTCGTGGCGCGGATGGCAGACCAGGCCCTGGATCAGGCACCTGTCTGGGACGATCTCCGATCCTTCGACGGCCGGCCATGGCGCGACCGTGTTCATCTCGTCTCTGCCGGCTATCCCTGCCAGCCCTTCAGCTATGCCGGCAAGCGAGGCGGCGACGCCGATCCCCGCCACCTGTGGCCCGACATCGCCCGCATCATCGACGAGATCGGACCCGAATGGGTATGGTGCGAGAACGTCGAAGGACACCTCTCTATGGGATTTGCCGACGTCGTCGATAGCCTTCGCGGCTTGGGCTACAAGACAAAGGCGGGCCTGTTCACAGCGCGAGAAGCTGGCGCAAGCCACCGTCGACGGCGGCTCTTCATCCTGGCCCACGCCGACAGCCAGCGATGGCGGTTACGTACCGGACATCCTGATCGAGGACGGACAGATCCGGCTTATCTCCCCGGCGGACATCACGACGGGAACGGGTGGCCAATTTGCGCTCAGCGAATCGAGCCGGGCGTGGACGTCGCTATGGTCGACGCTGAAGGCGGTGGGCTGGTCGGCGACGCCGGCGAGCTTCCAATCTTCGCCCCGGGTCCGGGTGAGCTACAAGCATGGGAGCGGCTCCTATCATCGCACCCTGACGCCCAACCCGCAGTTCTACGAGATGACGATGGGGTGGCCGACTGGATGGACCGCACCCGGGGCGCCGGTAACGGGGTATGCAGCTTGGCTGCGAGCCGCGCGTGGGCAGTTCTCAAGGCATCTCACCAGCTGGACGCCCGGTGAGATGATCGAGGCACGGGGGAACACCCACCTGAATTAGGGGAACATCCCCTCGAAAAATGGCGGAAATGCGTGCTGACGGCGGAGGGTCTCCCCGCCGTCAGCGGGTTCATTAGGGAGCTGGTTTACAGCTGCGAAACTGGTTGACAAATTTGCCGAAACGCCCATGATGCTCGGAACAAAAGGGGTTGATGGCGTGCCTAAGTTATATCCATGGGACTACCATTCCGATCTGACAGCTGCCCGTCTTGTAGAGATCGCGAAGCTGCTGAGACAGGGCAGGCATGACGCTGTCGATCGTCACGACGATACGATTGGAGATGACAATTGGGTGCTTGGCGTACGGGCATATAACTGCGGAAAGTTTCGCGTTATGCAGGCACATGATTCCGGCAACCATTCTTGGCTGACGATCATCAACCCTAGCCTGCAATTTATATTTGCGATCGGCCACGTTCCGGTAAGGTTTTATCGTGGTGATGCGGATGATCCCAGCGAAAAGACCTGTAGAATTGCTTATCCGGAGCTTACCCAACTTGCTATCGCCTTCCAAGAGGAAGAAAATGATGAGATGGTATTTCGCTTCGCGGTTGAGACTTATTACGATGGCTCGGTAGACACTATCAAGTTTGTCGGATTGCGCCACAAGCAAGCGGTCCTGACCTGGGAGATTCCGCTGCAGCTTGGCGAAGTCGTGCGCTTCCCGCTGACCGTAGTCGCTCACGACGAGGGTACCGAACTGGCCGCGCCTATGGTTGGCCTACTCGTAGACGACGAAGGCGTTGCCAACGAAGACGGCTAGCGTCAGCAGACGGCTCTGAACCCTACACGAAGCACGGGCAACACACATGGAAATGGGCGATACGTTCGCCGGCGACCAGCTGCGCTTAGCGCGGCTGGCGCACGGACTCACATTGGAAGACCTCGGCGGTCAGATCGGCGCCACACGTCAGTATCTTCATCAGCTGGAAAATGGTTCCAAAACACCATCATATGACACGGTTGAGTTGTTAGCCGATGTTTTGGGCGTTACTAAATCATTCTTTTACAATCTTACACAGTCTCCCGTTCAGCCAGAGCAATGTCATTTTCGGAAGCAAGCCACAACTCCGGCATCAATAACGAGCCAAGTGCTAGCGCGGGGCACTTTGCTTGACACATTAGTTTCACGTCTAGACGCCTCTCTTAAGTTGCCGCCGGTCAATTTTCCGCAGCGTGCAGTTGCAACAGCGGAAGACATTGAGGAGGCAGCCGAGGATTGCCGCCGCCATTGGAATTTGGGTCTAACCGGTCCGATCACCAATATGATGCGGGTGGTTGAAAACGCTGGCGCCGTTGTAGGTTATTTCAGCAACGTTTCGGAGCGAGTTGATGCGCTATCAATGGATCGGCCCCGGCCATTGATTATTCGCAGCGAAGCGAAGCCCGCGGCGTGTCGCCTTCGGTTTGATCTAGCCCATGAGTGCGGGCATCTTGTCATGCACCGTGGCGTTCATACCGGCTGCCGGGAGACTGAAACTCAGGCGCATCGGTTTGCAAGTGCATTCCTTTTACCGCGCGCAGCTTTCGTACGTGAGTTTCCGGTCACTCGCTTTTTGGACTGGAGGGCAATCTTTACCTTGAAGGTTCGGTGGAAGGTTTCAGCGCGCGCTATCATACGTCGGGCGTACGATCTGCGCCTGATAACCGCCGCTCAATACAAGACAGGCAACATTCACCTGAATAAAACCGGGCAAACCAAAATCGAGAAATATGATGATGTGATCATCGCCGAGCAGCCCGAATTGCTGGATGCTGTTTTCAGAACTCTCGAGCGTGGAGGTTCGAACGCTCTTCGCGAAATATCTGCTGGCATCGGCTTAGCCGACGGAATGTTCGAGGTTTTGGTTGGAAGGCGCCTACCATTCAAATCCGATGATTTCGACGCAGATAACGTAGTTCGCCTGTTTGGATAATTGCATTATGGCGTGGTTAAAATGCGGCATCGTTGACCAGCCATAGGATTTTGAGCCCTTCTCTTTAGGGGAACACCCACCCGAAATAGGGGAAACCCGCCTCAAAAAATGGCAGAAATGCGTGCTCGCGGCGGACGATCTGTCCGCCGCGAGCACGGCGGCATAAACCTAAGCCGCTATGCAAGTAGTGCTGGTCTATTGACGATGATATCGGAAGCAAGGTTTCGAATTTCACGTTCGATACGTGAAACGCGCTCGGCCAATTCTCGTATATCAGCTTCTGGAATTTCCTCGCGGCCTTGCTTGGTATACTTCGAAAGAGAGGCAGTTGATGGTCCTGCCCGCCTCGCAACACCAGTGGGGGTGCCATCCTCATCAAGCTCGACAACTATGCCTGGGCCCCGGATCGAGAGGCCGGCATGAGCGACTTTTCCACGCTGCCCGGCGGACGATCGAACCTCACCAGCTAACGCTTCCCATCTCTCGAGAAAGTCTGGTGCCCCTTCCTGCACCGCAGCCCCGACTAGCTTCAGATGAACCTCAAGCCCTCGCGTAGTCTCGAATACCGCCTTTTGAAAATCGAGACTAACCCCTAGCGCTGCCCGAAACACAGACGGGATCGCCTGTTCCATTCCGTCGCAGTTTATGATCGCCAAACCTACCGCCTGCAGCAAGCTCGGGTACGATGTGGCCCTTAGGTCGATTTCCATACAACGACCTTCTGTCAACAAAGTGGCTGCTCACGACGGAGGGTATGTCTGTCGATGGCGACCCGGAGGTGGGGTACGCGATGGGGTACATCTCTCCAACCGGCTCGTCAAAGTGCGCAGAAAACCGCCAATTTTCTCAGGTGACGGCGGAGGACTTCTCCGCCGTCACCGGTGTCCGGGCTACTCTCAGGGCGGCCCGACCAGGCGCCAAGGCGTCTGCGCTACGGCCGAACGCTGAAGATCATCTTACTGCCAGATGCGTTTCCATAAGGGGACGTCACCTCGGGAGATTGGTGGGACAGGATTGATCCGGGTAGCCTCGACCAAGGCTAACGCTAGCGCATTAAGGCCATCGAACACGCGGCCTTCTACCTCCGCCTGTGCCTCAGCGGCCGCACCATATTTCTCCTGATCTGTGTCTCGAAATGCGGCCTGGCGGCCTTCGAAAAAAGACCACCTCATCAAATCCTGAATGCATTGTCGGATCATCTGCTCTTCGGCCTTTTCGTAGACCATTTCCGCGACAGCCAGAGCCGACCTTAACTTGTTCGCTAGAGCTTCCGTGGCACCACCGGCCACCACAAAATCCGTGGAAGCGTACCGCACTGCGTCGATTGCCACCAACCTCCGCTCAAGCAGGGCAAGCCTGAGCTTTTGGTCTTCGATGTCTGCTGCGCGCCGAGAAACGAGGTTTGTCCATCTTGTTTGGCGGTTGTTCGCCCAAAAAACGGCAACAGCAACTGCCAGCGGGCCAATTTTGCCGATCGTGTCGATCCACCACTGAAACATCGAAAACCTCCCGACGGAGCTATTACTTATGCTGACCAACGCGCGGGTGAAAGCCGCGCGGTTGAAAGACCGCGCTTACAAAATCTTCGACGAACAGGGCCTGCACCTGTTCGTGCGGCCCGGCGGCTCGAAAACCTTTCGGATGCGCTTCTGGCTGGCTGGCCGCGAGCAGCTGCTGACGATCGGCGCGTGGCCCGATATCTCGCTGGACGAGGCACGGGAGCGGTGCGAGGCCGCCCGGGCGATCGTCGACCGCGGCGAGGATCCTCGCGTCGCCTCCGCATGCGAGCCCGTGCAAATTCGCACGTTCGAAGATGCAGCTCGCGCCTGGCACGCGCACCAGCGGCCGACCTGGACGGACGTTCATGCCGGCGACGTGCTGACCAGCTTGGAGCGCGACGTCTTCCCGGCGATCGGCGCGATGCAGCTGCCGGCGATCACGCCGCCCGTTGTCCTGGCGGCGCTTCGCGCCATCGAGGAGCGCGGCGCGATCGAGACGGCGCGGCGCATCCGTCAGCGCGTCGGGATCGTGTTTGCGTTCGCGCAGGCCGAGGGATGGACCGAGACCAATCCAGCCGAAGTCGTGCTTCGCGCGCTGGCGCCGGCGCCGGCGGCCGGCCGGCAGTCCGCGATCGTCGACGCGGCCGAGCTGCGCCAGCTGCTCGGCGCGGCCGAGCTGGCGGCCGGCGCCCCGGTGGTGAAACTTGCTTCGCGTTTCCTGGCACTGACGGCCGTTCGCCTGGCGGTGGTCCGCGGCGCGCGGTGGTGCGAGATCGAGGGCCTTGGCACCGACGCCCCGATCTGGCGGGTGCCGGCGGTGCGGATGAAGCTCGCGGCCGCAAAGAAGAATGATTCGGCGCATGATCACCTCGTGCCGCTCAGCGCCGCGGCCGTTACCATCCTCAATCGCGCTCGCGCGATCGTTGGCGACGCCTCGGCCGGGCTGATCTTCCCGGGCGCGGCCGGGGGTGACGCGCCAATCGGCGAGAGCGCGATCGGCCGGCTGTATCACCGCGCCGGTTTTGGCGATCGCCATGTTCCGCACGGGTGGCGGGCCAGTTTCTCGACGATCTTGAACCTGCGGATGCCGGGCGAACGCGGCGCGATCGATCGCGCGCTAGGCCACGTCGGCGCCGGTGACGAGGAAAAGGACGAGGGCATCAATCGCGCCGTCGAGGGAGTGTATAACCGCGGGGTCGATATGCCGCGACGCCAGCGATTGTTCGATGAATGGGCCTCGATTCTGACCAGCGACAGCGCCACGGGCGAACCGGTGAGATGATCGGGCCATTTCCGCCTGCTGCCCCTAGGTAGCATCGTGGCGGCGTAAGCCGTCACGTCCGACAACCAGGTCTTGGCTGTCGGGTCGATCATGTCGCGCCGTTGCGGCATTGTGTGGAGCTTCAAATCTGTCCGAGGCCGCCTTAGCGGGCTCGCTTCCTTTTCCCCTTAAGACCTATGGGATGATAGAGACGGTTCTACGTGGTCACGTTAACTACAGAGGCACCAAGGCTGGCGAGGGCAGCCTGCAAGGGCGTCATGGGGGCCTTCATGAGCGCAGGGGTCACCGGGGCCGCCTCGACGGGCTTTGCCGTCCCACAGCGCCGCAGCTTGATGGTGAGGCGCTGCCAGTAGTGCCGCCATGCCTCCTTCGACATCGCACGCCGCACGACGAGGCGGTAGGCGTTGCTGGTCTGCTCCAGCTGCGGCCCGAATTCGCCCTGCCGGCCTGTTCTGGTCGTGCGCCGCACCCAATCGATCAGGCCGTGATGCTTCAGCCGCTTCAGCCCGTCCGCCACGCTGTTGACGTGTACGCCGGCGGCCGTGGCGATCGCCTCGTGCGACGGGAACAGCGCCCCCGTCATGAAATTGGTGAGGAAGCTCAGCAGCCCCTTCAGCACGTCGACATCGATTCGACGCAGCCGAGTCTCGGCGTGCTTCAGCCATGCCTGATGCCCGGCGATCGCAATGCGGATCGCGGCCGGCCGGCCGATGGGTATTTCGGTGCGCGGCAGCGTCAGCAGCTCCGCGAGCTCGGCTTCAAGCTGGCTGACTTCGTGCTTTCGACGACGCTCCTCGGCACGAGGATATTTCGCCCACAGATCGCGACGCAGCGCGTCGCCGGTATCGAGCAGCGTCTCTTTGTAGATCAGGCCCTGCTTTACTGAGCCGTCACCGAGGCGCCCGTATGGCTTCGCCCGGATGTCGTTCTCTTCATAGCTGTTGCGCCGTGGCACGCGGCGATCGGTCGCGTGATCAGGACCGCGCGTCTTACCGCCCAGTCGTGCGGCAGCGCCTTTGAGAATTGCGCGAACGTCGCGGGCAGCCGGGCCGGTGGTGAGAGACAGGGTATTCGACATCGTGTCGGCTCCCGGATGGGAAGTCGAAGGGCGCACGAAAGCGCCGGCTGAATTGCGTTTTTCAGCCGTGCGCTTGCGTGATTGCGGTGCCGCTTTTCAGCGGCTCGATGTCCTGGGAGGCGTTCGGCGCAGGTTCGGCGCGAGCTGTCTCAGCGCACGCAAATCTGCGGTTTAATGCGATATCAACGGAGCTGCGTTAGACCGGAAATCGGCAGAAATCAGGGCTAGGCGGTTCGTTGACATCGCAGGGGTCGCAAGTTCAATCCTTGCCACGCCCACCATGAAAAGCCCCGTCGTCCCATTGGGTCGGCGGGGTTTTTTTTGACCGTGCCGTGTGCCCGGCTGGGAAGCGTCATGCATACATCGTCATCGCGGCCCAGGGCCTGATCGCCCGCCGCCCCACCCCGACCGGCGGTGTCCGCATCACCAGCCCGACCGTCCCCCGACGAACACCGCGACCAGACGCGCGACATAGGCTTCGCAGGCGGCATCGGTCACCGGGCCGTTCAGCGTCTGGATGCCGATCCAGCCGAGCAGCGCGGCGATGAAGGCGTGGACGACGCCGCGCGGATCGCCGATCGGCCAGCGGGCTCCTTCCGCCGCCGCCTTCAGCTCCTCCGCGAACAGGTCGATGGCACGGCCATAACCCTCGTCGTGGAACTGCCGCGCCAGATCGGGAAAGCGATAGGCCTCCGCCACGATCAGGTGATGGAAGGCGGCGATCTCCGGCATCCGCATCCGCGCGAGAAAGGCGATGCCGTAACGATAGAGCCGTTCGGATTCGGTGATCCCCGCCTCCGCCCGGATCGGTGCGGGGGCATGGTGTCGCCATGCCGCGATCTGTTCGAGTGCGATCGCGTGGAACAGCTCGGCCTTGCCGGCATAGCGGGCATAGAGCGTGCCCTTCGATACGCCCGCCGCCGCCGCGATCGCATCCATCGAACTGTGCGCGAAGCCGTGCTCCAGGAACGTTGCACACGCCACCGACAGGATGCGCCGCTCGATCGCGGCGACCTGATCGGCGCTCGGGCGTCCGCGCCGGGCGACGAACGGTGTGGCGCCCTTCGGCTGGGCGGTCATGCCGGCCTCAATGCGCGTGCGGGACCGAGCGGATCGCCTCCAGCACGTCGTCGGTGCGCGCGGGGTCGCCGATCGCCAGCACATGCCCCTGGCTCGCGGCGGTCAACGGATCGCCGTCCCAGTCGCACATCCGCCCGCCCGCGCCTTCGACGATCGGGACCAGCGCGGCGAAATCGTAGAGTTGCAGCCCCGATTCGGCGACGATATCCAGATGCCCCGCCGCCAGCAGTCCGTAATTATAGCAGTCGCCGCCATAGACCGGTCCCTGTCGCGGCGATCCGCCGCTGGCCGCCGCGACCAGCGCCAGGAAATGCGGCACATCCCCTTCCGCGAACAGATGCGGGCTGGTCGTCGCCACGGTCGCCCCCTCCAGCGCGGCACAGCTACGGGTGCGCACCGGCACGCCGTTCAGCACCGTCGGCCGCCCCGCCACGCCGACCCAGCGTTCGCGCTGCACCGGCTGGTCGATGATGCCCAGCACCGGCCAGCCATCCTCGACCAACGCGATCAGCGTGCCGAAGATCGCCCGGCCCGCGGCGAAGCTGCGCGTGCCGTCGATCGGGTCGAGCACCCATTGCCGGCCGGTGACCCCCTCCTTGATGCCGTATTCCTCGCCGTGGATGCCGTCGCCGGAGCGCTCCGCCTCGATCAGCCGGCGCATCGCCGCCTCCGCCTCGCGGTCCGCCAGCGTCACCGGCGAGCGGTCGGCCTTCAGTTCCAGCCCATGGGCCTTGCGGAAATAGGGGCGGATCACCGCGCCCGCGGCGTCGGCAAGGGCGTGGGCGAGTTCGATGTCGGAAGCGGTCACAGGCATGGGGATGGCCTATCGCGCCCGTCCCCGCCGCGCTACATCCTTCGCAACCAGTTGAGAGGATTACCCGTCATGCGTCGTTTCCCCCGTTCCGCCATCCTGATCGCCGCCGCCGCGATCGCCGCGACCCCGGCGGGTGCGGCCCTGAAGCTGGGTGCCAAGGCTCCCGACTTTGCGACGCGTGGCGCGATCGCGGGCAAGGTGATGCCGGTGTCGTTGCGCGAATCGCTCCGCAAGGGACCGGTCGTGCTGTATTTCTTCCCGGCGGCGTTCACCGGCGGCTGCAACGCCGAAGCGCATGCCTTCGCCGAGGCGATCCCGCAGTTCAAGGCGGCGGGCGCGACCGTGATCGGCATGTCCGCCGACGACGTCGACACGCTCGCCCGTTTCTCGGCGGAAAAATGCGCGGGCCAGTTCGCGGTGGCCAGCGCGGGGCCGGCGGTGGTCAAGGGCTATGACGTCGCCCTGCCCCGCGCCGTGCAGGGGCGCAGCGTCACCACCCGGACCAGCTACGTCATCGGGCGCGATGGCCGCATCGCCTATGTCCATGACGACATGAACCCTGCCGACCATGTCGCGCAGACCCTGGCGGCGGTGCGCAAGCTGGCGCGCTGATGCATCGGCGGCCGGCCTGCCGATACCGCGACAGGCCGGCGCGCAGATACATCCATAACGGGTCGATATTCGTGCCGTAACGGGAACAGTCACCGGTCGCTAACGATTTGCCGCTACCCATGACGACTGAATACGGGGAGCATGGCGATGGGAGATGCCAGTATGGTCTGGCGAACGCGCAACGAGGGACTCTTCCTTCGAATCGGCGCGTTCCTGGCGGAAAATCGGTTGGACCCCGATCCGGAACATTACCGGCTGGCTTACGCCATCCTACATGATCCATCAGGTGAGCCGGCACGGGAGGCCGTCCGCCTGACCAAGGACGGGGTGCGCCTTGGCCGCGAGGAACTGGAGGCGTTGGTGGCCAAGGCGATATCCGTCGCCGATGCCACCATGCCTCACTGGCAGGACGGTCAGGCCGATTCCATGTCTGACCATCAGGTGCAGGATCTGGTCGCCGCCACCCAGGCACAGGTCGACGGCGTCGCCGACATCGTGCGCACGATGCGGCGCGACAACAACGGATTCGGTCGCGATCTGGCCAAAAGCGCCGCCGAGATCGATTCGAGCCCGCCGAGCGCGTTCGACCGTCTGTCCAACATCACCGGCGGGATGATCGCCCGTGTCCAGGAAGCCGAACGACGCCTCGCCCGCGCGACCGACGAAACCGAGCAACTCCGCCTGAAACTGTCGGAGGCGCATGCCATCGCGCGGCGTGATCCGTTGACCGGGCTGCCCAACCGCCTTGCCCTGTCCGAAGCCTTTGCCGCCCGGGAAGACGCCGTATATTGCCTGGCGCTGTGCGACGTCGACCGGTTCAAGCGGATCAACGACCAGCATGGCCACGGCGTCGGCGATCGCGTGCTCAGCATGATCGGCCACTCGCTTACCGAACATTGCGCCGGCCATCTCGTCACGCGCTATGGCGGCGAAGAGTTCGCGGTGCTGCTGAAGGGGCTGAACGTCGCGGAAGCGGCACGGCTACTCGACCGGGCACGCGCCTCGATCGCTGCCCGACGCCTGCGTAACCGGGAAACCGACGAACCGATCGGCGCCGTCACCTTCTCGGTCGGCGTCACCACGATCCGCGCCGACGAGACCACCGAGGCAGCTACCGAACGGGCGGACAAGCTGCTTTATACCGCCAAGGCGCAGGGCAGGGACCGGGTCTGCGCGCGCTGAGGCGATCCGGAACGATTTCTGGCGGATTCTACCGGACCAGCTGGTGAAATCCGCCACCGGCTAGAATGGACGCTATCGAAAACGCTGCAATATCAACAATCTGATAAACTGGCACGGCAAATGCAAAGCATGGGATATCGGTGCCGATCGGCGGCACCGGATGTCACGGAGAACCACTATGTCGACCACCATCCAGTCCGCTCGCCAGTTCCTCTGCACTTCGGTCGCCGCGCTGGTCTTCGCGACGATCGCGATCTGCACCGCCGTTCCCGTCCTGCCCATCGCGTGATCGCGACACCCTGCACGACGGAACGCCCAGCCATGAAACAGAGCATTCTTCTCGGCCTGATCGGCTTCATCTCCACCGTGATCGTCATCGCCGGCACCGGCCCGGCGATGATGGCATGACCCGCCCCTGATGTCGGCCAGTTGATCCGGTCAGGCGCGCCTCACGCCACCACGCCTGCAACTCCTACCGGTCCCACCGGCGCTTCCTCCATCCGCGAATAGGTGCCGACCAGCAGGCCGGCGGCCAGCACATGCCCCGTCATCGCCGCGACCAGCGCGCTGCGGCCGGGACTGGCACCGGGATCGGGCGCCGCCCCGTCCAGCGCGAACAACTGGAACGCATAACGGTGCTCGCCATGCCCGCTCGGCGGATCGGGCGGCAGCCAGCCTTCGCGGGCATAGCTGTTACGGCCGACATCGCGAGCGCCGTCACCATCGCCATCCGCCATGATCGCCCCTTCCGCGAGCGACCCCGCCTCGGCCGCCAGCCCCCATATGACGGCATGGACCAACGGTTGCGGCGTCGGCGAATCGGCATCCTCGACGATCAGCGCCAGCCATGCGGTGGCCGCCGGCAGATCGCGCCACAACAGTGGCGGCGACACGCCTTGGCCGTCTGCGGTGAAGCGCTCCGGCAACCGTGCTCCGTCCGCGAAGGCGGGACTGGTCAATGCGATTTCGCCGAAGGGGCCGAGCGACTGCTGCGCGATCGTCAGCTTGTCGGTGCCGGCCCGCACCCCGCGCAGCGCCTTGCCCAGCCATTGCGGTACATGTTCGAGCATCGCCTTCTCCTTTGCTTGGACAAAACGCGTCGGCGCGGCGTTGTTCCGCGATCAGGCTGCGGGGCAGGTACCGGGGCGGCGGGCGGTACCGGCACGCGTGGTCCAGCGGCTGGCGTCACCCATCGCCCGTGTGTCGTGATAACAGAAGGCGGCACCATTGGCATCGCCATTGACGGCGACCAGGATCGTCCAGTTGCGCGCGTCGCACTGTTCCTTCTCGCAACCATGCATCCCGATCTTCGACCCGTCGGCGAAGATTCGCTGCTGCTCGGTATCACGACCGATGATGCGGCGGCGTAGGTCAGCTTCGGGCACCGCCTCGATCAGGGCATTGGCGACCTCGGTACGGTCGAAGAAGGAAACGCCATCGACCGCATCGCGGGGATGATGCCCGACATAGGCGGTCAGCGGCACCGTGTTCGCCTGCCCCGCGACCGGCGCGGGCGCCTGCGTCACCGGCGGCACGAATTCGGGTGGCGCGAGCGTAGCCGGATCATCGTCCCGCTTGCCACAACCGGCAATGGTCAGGGCGATAAACAACAATGCCATGAGCCGACCGCGCATCGACGTTTTCCCTTCACCTTTCCCCACCTTGCGGGGGAACGTCCGACCGCCACGATGGGTTGCCCGTATCGGAGATTGCCGATGATCCACGACCTGTCCCGCTTCATCACCGCGCAAACTGCCAGCTACGAAGCCGCCCTGGCGGAACTGCGCGCCGGCCGAAAACGGAGCCACTGGATGTGGTGGATCTTTCCGCAGTTTGCGGGGCTCGGTCGCAGCGATATCGCCCGCCATTATGCGATCGTCTCGGTGGACGAGGCATCCGCTTATCTGGCGCATCCGCTGCTGGGGCCGCGCCTGCTGGCCTGTACGCAGGCGGTGGCAGCGGCGCCGGGCGATGCCGAGGACATCATGGGCACCGTCGATGCGCTTAAACTCCGATCGTCTATGACGTTGTTTGCCGCGGTGGCCGATGATCCGACACCTTATCAAAAGGTGTTGGAGCGGTTCTTCGACGGCGAACCGGATATGGCGACATTGCGCCTGACGGGACGATCGCCCGCCACCCCATAAGGGCGGCGGGCGATATCCGGTTTACGCCTCGGTCAGTTCCGCGCGGGCATTCAGCTTCGATTCGGCCAGTTTGGTCAGCTTGTCGTCGGTGGCCTTTTCCTCCGCCAGCGTCTCGCTCAACAGGCGGACGCTCTGCGCCTGACCGACCTGTCCGGCCCAGGCGATCAGCGTGCCGTAGCGGGTGATCTCGTAATGCTCGACTGCCTGTGCGGAAGCGGTCAGCGCCGCATCCAGCACTGCCTTGTCGGCGATTTCGCCGGCGACCTCGTTGGCCTCCTTGATGATGCCGTCGATCGCGGGGCATGTGACGCCCTTGGGCTTCAGCCCTTCCAGTTCGAACACCTGCTCCAGCCGCACGATCTGGCCTTCGGTTTCGCGCAGATGCGTTTCGAAGCCCATGCGCAGTTCGGCATCGGTCGCCTTTTCGATCATCTTCGGCAATGCCTTGGTGATCTGCTGCTCGGCATAATAGACGTCCTGAAGCTGGTGGACGTACAGGTCACGCAGCGTCTCGATATCCTTGGTGAACAATCCCATGATAGTGTCCCGTCGCTGATGATGAAGTTGGTCACCACGCGCGTTCGACCGTCGCGTGGTGTGCAGTATCAACGACTTGCCGGCCGCTAGGTTGCGATCGCCATCACGGATCAGCCGATCGTCGCGACGACTCGCCGCAACCGGCAGCCGATCAGAGCCGGAACGATTTTATTTCTTCCCCCGGGCCGTCGTCGACAACGGGAAGCCCACGAAAGAAAAATCGAATTGCCTCCGATAGTCTCGATCGTCGAGAAAAAAGAGACAGTATTGGGTTCGTAAATTTTACTTAAGCACAACGCCGCATTTTCCCTGGGAACCTATCGGGGATTAAAGCGTGCAGGGACGAACAGACAGCAAGAGGAACGTCGCGATGCGACGCTTGCTGTCGGCGCTTGTCCTGCTGGCGGGGATCGGTGGTGGCCTGCCGCTGCCCGCGCAGACCCGCCCGGGCACCGTCATCACCAACACCGCGGCGGTCGCCTTCACGCTTGACGGGGAGGATCGCCGCATCCCGTCGAACAGCGTCACGCTGACCGTCGCCGAACGGCTGGACATCGCCCTGGCATCGGGTGGCGCGACGCCGACGCTGGTGGCGCCATCTACGCCGCTCGCCGTGCAGCTGACCAATAGCGGCACCGGCAGCGAAGCCTTTGCGATCAAGGCGAAGGCGACCGTGGCGGGTGTGACCGTGGCGGGCATTGCGATCGACGTCGATGGCAACGGACGCTTCGATCCCGCGATCGATACCATGCTCGCCGGAACCACGCCGCCGCTGGCGCCGGGCGAGACGCTGCGCCTGCTGGTCCTGATCGCACCGGTGCCGGGTGTCGGCGCGGCGGATGGCGTGGTGACGGTCACCGCCCGCGCCGCCACCGGTTCGGGAACGCCGGCCAATGCGTTCGCCGGCACCGGCGATGCCGGCGGCGATGCGGTGATCGGCGCGACCGGCGCGACCGCCACCATCGACCTGCCCTTCGTCGCGATGTCGCCGGATATGCCGACCGATGACCCGGTCGATGCGCCGACCCTGGTCAAGACGCAGACGGTGCGCGCCACGGACGGATCGGCGCAGGCGACCAGCGGCGCGATCGTCACCTATACGCTGGTCGCCCGCTTCCCCGGCGCGACGCGCGATGCGCGGATCGACGATCCGGTCCCCGCCGGCACCCGCTACGTCCCCGGCAGTCTGACGCTGGACGATGCGGTGCTGACCGATGCCGCAGGCGACGATGCCGGCGGCATGGAGGGGGACACGATCGCCGTGACCCTGGGCGACGTCCCCCCCGCCGCCATCCGTACCGTCCGGTTCCAGGTCCGCCTGCCATGATCCCCCTCACCCCAAGGACTGTCTGCATGATTCCGTTCGTCAGCCTGGCGGCCATCGCCGTGGCCGCCGCGGCCGCCGCGCCGCTTCACCTGGAAACCCGTATCCTCGCCGAACAGCCGGTGGCGACGGCGGGCGCGGCACCGGTGCTGGCGCCTGCACGCCGGACGCTGCCCGGCGATCCGCTGGTCGTGGAGCTGGCCTATCGCAACACCGGCGCGGCGGCGATCACCGGGCTGGTGCTGGCCAATCCGATGCCGCGCGGGCTGGCCTATCGGGGGCCGCAGCCATCCTCCCCCGCCCCCGAACTATCGGTCGACGGCAATCGCTTCGGCACGCTCGGCACGCTGACCGTGGCGCTGCCCGGCGGCGGTACCCGGCCCGCGACCGCCGACGATGTCACCCATGTCCGCTGGCGGCTGTCCGCCGCGCTGCCGGCCGGTGGTGCCGGCCGCCTCGCCTTCCGGGCCGTCGTCCGATGAACCTTTCCACCAAGGCCCATAAGGAGAACTCGATCATGTCCCCCCCCGCCCTGCGATACCTGCTGTCGGGGGGCACCGCGATCGCCGCCCTTGCCGCCGCGACGCCGACCCTTGCCCAGACCGCAGCCGTCACGCCCGCCGGCACCATCGTCAGCAACACGGCACAGGCCACCTACACCGTCAACGGCAACGCCCAGACCACGCCGTCGAACACCGCGACCTTCGTGGTCGACCGGAAGGTGAACCTGGCGGTGGTCGCTGCGCAGAGCGCCACCACCTCGGTCAATTTCGGCGACACCAGCGTCATCACCACCTTCCGCGTCACCAACAATACCAACGCGACGCAGGATTTCCTGCTGACGCTGGCGCAACTGATGCCGGTCGGGCTGCTGACGGGCGCGGACAATTTCGATCTCGACAATGTCCGCATCGTCGTCGACGTCGATGGCGACGGGTTGTACGATCCGGCGGTCGATACCGCGACCTTCATCGACGAACTGGAAACCGACAAGACCCGCGCCGTCTTCGTGATCGGCGACATCCCGTCGAACAATCCCGCCGCCACCGGCGCGCAGATCGGGTTGCAGGCGATCGCCGCCACCGGCGGCGCGCGCGGAACGCAGGGGACGCCACTGATCCCGACCCCGCTCAACACCGTGAACCAGGATGCGGAGATCGACGTGGTCTTCGCCGACAACGACAATGACGGACTGCTCGGCTACGACGCCGCGCGCAACGGCCGCGCCTGGGCCTATGCCAGCTTCGCGGTGACGACCACCAATGTCAGCCTGACGGTGACGAAGTCGGCGTCGGTCGTGTCCGACGGCATCAGCACGCTCAATCCCAAGGCGCTGCCGGGCGCCATCGTGCAATATTGCCTGACCGTGCAGAATGCGACGCCGTCCACCGCCGCCGCCAACGTCAACCTGACCGATATCGTGCCCGCGAATACCACCTACATCCCCGGGTCGCTGTCGGTCGGCGGGATCGGCGCGAACGGGGTGTGCCTGCTGAACGGCGTCAGCATCGCCGACAACGGATCGGGCACGGGCGCCTATCGCGGTTCCTATGATGCGGGCACCCGCACCGTGACCGCGACGATCGCCTCCGTACCGGGTGGAACGTCGGTCGCCGCCAGCTTCCGTGTGACGATCGACTGACCTTTTAAACTCAGACTATTGGAGAATGCCCAGTCCGGCGCGTGCCCCCGCGCGCCGGAACGGCCCCCTGCATGTCCGTCATCCACCGCCTCGTGCGCCTCATCGCGCTGTATATCACCTGCTTCGCCGTCACGGCGGCGGGGCAGACGACGCGCGTGGAGAACACCGCGACGCTGCGTTTCACCGAAAACGACGGCACCACCCGCACGATCGCGTCGAACACCGTCACGCTCGATGCGATCCGCGCGAAGCAGCCCACGACGCTGCGTTTCTACCGACCACCGCCGACCTACGAGATGACCGGCATGGAATGCCGGACGACGCCGAGCCTGTCCTTCACCCCCGCCCCGATCGATCAGACGACGCTCGCCGCGTCGCAGGAGGTGAAGACGCTCGACGTGTACAGCGACATGCTGCTGGTGATCGAGAACCGTGCCGGCAACCACGATGCCGGGCTGCGCGAGACGACGGTCATCACGGCCGGCGTCGGCAATACCGTGATCAAGGTGCCGCTGCGTGAAACCGGCGGCGATACCGGCGTCTTCGCCGGCGGCGTGCCCGCGACGGCGACCGGCAAGCACCCCGAACTGCGCGCCTGCGACGGCCGTGCCCAGCGCGGCGTGCGCATCACCCTGTCGTTCGACGAAGACGCGGAAAGCCTTTCCTCCGCCCAGTCGCTGCTGATCGATCCCGCCGGTTTCGTTTTCGATTCGCGCACCGGCGCACTGATCGACGGGGCCACCGTGTCGCTGGTCGATGCCAATGGCCAGCCAGCGACAGTGTTCGGCGACGACGGGGTCAGCCGCTATCCCTCGACCATGGTCAGCGGCACCGCGATCACCGATGCCGGCGGCACCTTCTATCCCGCCCAGCCTGGGCGTTACCGGTTTCCGCTGACGCTGCCGGGCGTCTATTACCTGCGCATCCAGCCGCCGGGGGATTACACCGCCCCCTCCATCGTGCCGCTCGCGACCCTGCAACGCCTGACCGATCCCGGCGGCCAGCCGTTCATCCTGAACGACGCCAGTTTCGGGCGGGCGCTGACGCTGTCGACCCCCGATCCCTTCTATGCCGATATCCCGCTCGACCGGCCCGACGAGGCGAAACTGTTGCTGACCAAGACCGCCTCGGTTCGCGATGCGGTGCCCGGCGATGTCGTGCAGTATCGCCTGCGGCTGGCCAATCGCGGCGACCGCGTGGCGCAGGCGGTGCGGATCACCGATCACCTGCCGCCCGGCCTGCGCTATCGTCGCGGTTCGACCCGCGGCACTGCGGAGCCGGAGATGGCGGCGGACGGCCGCTCGCTCGTCTTCCCGCTCGCGCCGCTGCGCGCGGGGGCAACCACCGAAATCAGCTATGTCGTCTCGATCGCCCCCGGTGCGCCGATGGGCGAGGCGGTAAACCGCGCGCAGGCGGACGGTGACGGGCTGACCAGCAACGATGCCGCCGCCTCCGTCCGGTTGCAGCCGTTGCCCTTCACCGACGCGCTGACCGTGATCGGCCGCGTGACCGAGGGCGATTGCCGCGATCCGGTCGACAAGCGCAAGGGCATCGCGGGCGTGCGGCTGATGCTGGAGGATGGCAGTTTCGCGGTCACCGATCGCGACGGTCTCTACCATCTCGAAGGCGTGCCGGCGGGACGCCACGTCCTACAGCTCGATACGGCCAGCATCCCCGCCAGCCATGCGGCGGTAGCCTGCGACGCCGATACCCGGCAGGCGGGCAGTGCGATCTCGCGCTTCGTCGAGGGTCAGGGCGGCCTGCTCAAGCGCGTCGATTTCCAGTTGAAGCCGACCGGGCGGAATGCTGCCACCGCCGATGCGCTGCCGATCGTGGCCGAGGGCGATGCCCTCGCCGCCGGCAACCGCGACTGGCTGGCCGGCGCGCAGCCGGGTACCGACTGGCTGTTCCCCGCGATCGGCCACAATCCCCGCTCGCCCGCGCAACGGGTGGTGGTGAAGCACGCCCCCGGCCAGCGCGTCACGCTGACGATCGATGGCGTCGCGGTCGATCCCCTCGCCTTCGACGGCACCGAACAGGGCACCGGCGTCGCCGTGTCCCGCTGGACCGGCATCCCTCTGCACGAGGGCGACAACCGCCTCGTCGCGACGGTGCGGGGGGCGGACGGCGGCGTCGCCACCGTGCTGA
This sequence comes from Sphingomonas cynarae, assembly GCF_039537815.1. Lineage (NCBI taxonomy): Bacteria > Pseudomonadati > Pseudomonadota > Alphaproteobacteria > Sphingomonadales > Sphingomonadaceae > Sphingomonas > Sphingomonas cynarae. Next base: position 457,385 of record NZ_BAABBF010000003.1, read on the forward strand.
CGCGCGATGTCCATTATGCCGGCGCCGGCGTGGTCGCGACCTTCGATCCCGCGCACAGCCGGCTGGTCGCGGACGGCCTGTCCCGGCCGTTGCTCGCGGTCCGCGTCGTCGACCGCGACGGTCGCCCGGTCCGCGCCGGCACCCCCGTGCCCTTCCGCGTCGACCAGCCCTATCGCGCCGCGCCGACCGTGACGGGCGAAAGCGCCCGCGCCCGCACCGGCACCGACCGCGCGGAGATGACCGCGCAGGTCGTCGGCGACGACGGCATCGCCTTCCTCACGCTCGCGCCGACGACGCAGGCCGGCGCAGTCCATGCCGTCGTCACGCTGACCGACGACCGCCGCGTCCAGCGCAGCGAGATCCGCACCTGGCTCGCCGCGCCTGCCCGCGACTGGATGGTGGTCGGGTTCGGTGCCGGCTCGCTCGGCTACGATACGTTGCGCACCAGAGCGAGCGCCCTGCCCCGCGGTGCGCGCGGCGCGCTGGTCACCGACGGGCAACTCGCGCTGTATGCCAGCGGCCGCATCCGGGGATCGTGGCTGCTCACCATGGCCTATGACAGCGACCGTCGCGACGATCCGCAGCGCGGTATCGCCGACACGATCGATCCCGATCGCTACTACACCGTCTATGGCGACAGCGCGGCGCAGGGGTATGACGCGGCGAGCCGGCGCAAGCTGTACCTGCGGCTGGAGCGGCGTGAGGCCTATGCCCTGTTCGGCGACATCCGCACCGGCTTCACCGACACGCAGCTGACGCGGTACAGCCGCACGCTGACCGGGGCCAAGGCGGCATATGAAGGCCGTACCCTGCGTGCCACCGGCTTCGCCGCACGGGTCGACACGCGGTATGCCCGCGACGAAATCCAGGGCAACGGCCTGACCGGTCCGTACCGGCTGGCGCAGCGCGGTATCGTGCCCAACACCGATCGCCTGCATCTGGAGGTGCGCGACCGCTTCCACTCCGAACGTATCCTGTCCACCGTGCCGCTGACCCGGCACATCGATTACGAGATCGACATCCGCCTCGGCACCGTTCGCTTCCGCGATCCCGTGCTCAGTCGCGATGCCGGGCTGAACCCGCAGTTCATCGTCGCCGAATATGAAGTGGAGGCGACCCGCGCCAACCGCCGCGCCGCCGGCGGGCGGATCGCCGGCCGCACCGCCGATGGCCGGGTCGAGATCGGCGCCACCCTGATCCGCGACGAGACGGTGGGCAAGGCGACGGTCGGCGGCGCCGATCTGCGCGCGCGCCTCGGCAATGCCACCGAACTGCGCGGCGAATTCGCCGGCGGCGGCCGGCGCGGACTGGCCGATGGCCTGGCCTGGCTGGCCGAGGCGGAGCATCATGGCGCGGGGGTCGACCTGCTCCTCTATGGCCGGCAGCAGGACGTGGCCTTCGGCGTCGGCCAGCAGAATCTGGTCGAGGCGGGGACGCGCAAGCTGGGGATCGACACGCGCCTGCGCCTTGCCCCCCGGCTCGATCTGACCGCGACCGGCTGGTACCAGACGCAGTTGATCGGCACCGGCGAACGGATCGCGGGCGATGCGCGGCTGGAATATCGCCGCGCCGCCGGCACCCTGTTCGCGGGCGCGCAGATCGCGCGCGACCGGGGGCTGGACGGCCGCGACCGCGACAGCCTGCTCCTGACGCTGGGCGGCACGCACGCGATCACCGACCGGCTCACCCTGTCCGGCCAGACCCAGATCGCCCCCGGCGGCCGGAAGGAAAGCGTCGATTTCCCCGCCCGCCAGCAGGTGACCGCATCGTGGCGCGCGACCGACGCGGTGCGCCTGATCGCCGGATACGAGCGGGCGGACGGCGCCGATTTCGCGACCAACACCGTGCAGGCGGGGTTCGACCTGACGCCGTGGCGCGGCGGCAAGCTGACCAGCACGCTGAACGATCAGGCGACCGGGGTCGCCGGGCGCCGCACCTATGCGCAATACGGCCTCGCCCAGTCGGTGCCGCTCGGCGGCGGCTGGAGCGTGGAGGCGACGGTCGATGCCGCCGACACCGTGCGTGGCCGGATACCCGTGGCGGGCGGGATCAATGCCTTCCAGCCGGCGGCGTCGGGTGGCTATCTGTCGGCCACGCAGGTGAACGGCGACTATCGCGCGATGACGCTGGGCGTGGCGTGGCGCGCCGCCCGCTGGGCATGGAACGCCCGCATCGAACAGCGCGACGCGACGGCGGAGGACCGGTTCGGCTTCACCGCCAACCTGCTGCGCACGCTGGGCGGCGGCGGCACGGTCGCGGGCGGGGTGCGGACGTGGCGCGTCACCGACCGGGCCGGCGCCCGCGCGATGCAGTCCGATGCCGACCTCGCGCTCGCGCTGCGCCCGTTCGACAGCCGCTGGTCGATCCTCGAACGGCTGGAACTGCACCGCGAACGCGCCGACGCCGCCTTCACCGGCACGCAGATGACCGACCGGATCGTCAACAACCTCGCGCTCAACTATCGTACCGGGCCGGAAGGCGCGGGGCACGGCATGGAAACGACGCTGCATCACGGTATCCGCTACATTCGCGGAAAGTTCACCGGCGATGCGTATGACGGGCTGATCGACGTGACGGGGTTCGAGCTGCGTCACGATATCGGCCGTCGGTTCGATGTCGGCGTGCAGGCGTCCGTCCAGCACGCCTGGAGCGGACGCGACGCCTGGGCGTGGAGCGGCGGACCATCGGTCGGCGCGTCGCCGGCGGGCAATCTGTGGCTGACCGCCGGCTACAACGTCGCCGGCTACCGCGACCGCGATGCCGGCGCCGATCGCTACACGCGCAAGGGACCCTATGTGACGCTCAGGATCAAGGTGGATCAGAACAGTGCCCGCACCGCCATCGATGCGGCGCGGGCGTTGCTGGGGATCGGGCGATGAAGGCGGCATGGTGGATCGCCGCCCCGTTGCTGGCGGCCACGGCGGCAGGGGCGGCGGACCTGACGATCACCAAGACATCGACGCTGGTGTCCGACGATCTCAGTCTGCTCAATCCGCGCGCGCTGCCCGGCGCGGTGGTGGATTATGCGATCACCGTCCGCAATCCCAACCCGATCACCACCGTCGTGGGCACGGAAGTGATCGCCGACACCATCCCCCCCAACGTCTCGCTACGGGTCGCCGACTATGGCCTCCCCGGCAGCGGCCCGGTGGAGTTCGCGGACGGCAACCTGCTGGGACTGGGGCTGCTCGGTACCGGCCTGTCGATGCGCTGGACGGCGCTGAACAGCACGACCGACGGCATCGAATTCTCGAACGGTACCGGCTGGACCTATGTCCCCGTTCCCGATGCCGCCGGTTACGACCCCCGCGTCCGCGCGATCCGCATCACGCTGACCGGCGCGCATACCACCGGCACCAGTTACCGCCTGCGCTTCCGCACCCGGATCAACTGATAAGATTGCTGTTTTCCGCCATTGCGAGCGCAGCGAAGCAATCCAGCGCCCGGTGCGCGACGCCCTGGATTGCTTCGCTGCGCTCGCAATGGCGGAGTGAGGGCGGCGAATGTTACCCCGATTCATCCCGAATTGCGCAGCGCGGTGGCGATCGCGTTGATCGACAGCAGGATACCCTCGTTGATCCGCGCATCTTCCTCGCCCGCGCGGTGGCGCTTCATCAGTTCGATCTGGAGCAGGTTGAGCGGTTCGATATAGGGCAATCGCAACCGGATCGACTTTTCCAGCGCCGGGCTTTTGTCCAACAATCGGGATTGGTCGGTAACGCGCAATAATCCGTCATGGGTCTGATCCCAACCGGAACGGATGGTGTCGAAGAACGGGCGCAGCGGGTCGTCGACCAGCGCGGCATAGCGCGCGGCGATCGCCATGTCCGATTTCGCCAGCACCATCTCCATGTTCGCCAGCGTCGCGGCGAACAACGGCCAGCCCTCCGCCATCTCGGCGAGCAGGCCCTGATCGGGATACTCGACAATCGCCTGCCCCACCCCGTACCAGCCGGGCAGCATGACCCGTGCCTGTGCCCAGCTGAACACCCACGGGATCGCGCGCAGATCCTCGATCCGGTCGGATTTGGTGCGGCTGGCCGGGCGGCTGCCGATCTTCAGGTTCGCGATTTCCGCGATCGGCGTCATCTGCCGGAAGAAGGTGCGGAACGCATCGTCGCCGTAGACGAGTTCGCGATACTCGCGGAATGCGGTGGCCGACAGCGCGTCCATCGCCGCGCCGAACGCCGCGCTTTCCGTCGCCGACACGCGCGGCGGCTCCAGGCTGGCGAGCACCGTTGCCGCGGCCATCGCCTCCAGATTGGTCGCGGCGCTTTCGCGGGTACCGTATTTGGCGGCGATCATCTCACCCTGTTCGGTGATGCGGATGCGCCCCTGCACCGTGCCCGCCGGCTGCGCGCGGATCGCCGCGAAGGCGGACCCGCCACCGCGCCCCACCGCGCCGCCGCGCCCGTGGAACAACTGCATCCCCACGCCCGCCGTCTCGAACACCGGGGTCAGCGCGGTCGATCCCTTCGACAGTCCCCAGGTCGAGGTCAGGTAGCCGCCGTCCTTGTTGCTGTCGGAATAACCGATCATCACTTCCTGATGGCCGCGCGCCTGTGCGATCACCGCGTTCTCGGGCATCGCCAGCCACTCGCGCATGATCGCGGGCGCGGCATCCAGATCCTCGATCGTCTCGAACAGCGGCACCGCCATGATCGCCGCCTCGGGCGTATCGCCGGGGCGGTACAGGCCGGCTTCCTTCAGCAGCAGGTTCACCTCCAGCAGGTCGGAGACGGACTTGGCCATCGACACGATATAGACGCGGATTGCCGCCGTCCCGAACCGCCGGTGCGCCGCCGCCGCCGCCTCGACGATCGCCAGTTCGGACGCGGTCTCGTCCGAATAGGGCTGGAACCGGCTGGTCAGCGGCCGGGCATTCGCCAGTTCGGCACGGAGCAGCGCGACGCGCGCCGCCTCGTCGAGCGACAGGTAATCGTCCTCGACCCCGGCGACCTTCAGCAGTTCGGCGACGACGCGTTCATGAACGGCGGAGTTCTGCCGCAAATCGAGCGTGGCGAGATGGAAGCCGAAGATGTCGACCGCCCGGATCAGCCGCGCCAGCGCCCCGCTCGACGCCAGCGCGCCGCCCCCGGCCCCGGCGGTCGCCGCCAGTCCGCGCGCGATCGTGACCAGATCGGCGCGGAACGCCGCCGGATCGGCATAGGGTTCGCCGTGCAGCCGTCCGGGGCGCGGCGCCGGCTTGCCGCTGAGGGCCAGATGCGTCGCGGCGAGCCGGGCGTAGATACCGGACAGGGCACGACGGAACGGCTCGTCGCGGCGACTGCCGGCCGCGTCCCCGCTCGCGTCGGCCAGCGCCTCGACCGTGTCACTCACCGCCGCACGGTGCGACGAGATCGACAGTTCGGCACCCAGCGCATGGACGGTATCCAGATAATGGCCGATTACCGCCTCCGCCGCCCGGCCCAGCGCCAGCGTCAGCGAGGCGGCGGTGACGTTGGGGTTGCCGTCGCGGTCGCCGCCGATCCAGCTACCCGGCCGCAGGAACCCTGGACAACGCCGGCCCAGCACCCGGTCCCAGCGCTGGTATAGCGCGGGGATGGTCGGCAGGAACACGTCGCGCAGGTACGACAGCGCCGTCTCCACCTCGTCCGCCACGCCCAGCCGGTCGCGGCGCAGCGCCCGCGTCTGCCACAGCAGCGCGATCTGGCGGCGGATCGCCTCCTCGACCGCATCCCCATCCGGCGTTTCCGCCAGCCCGGCATCGCGCATCGCCATCAGTTCGGCGATGCGGTTGCGATGGTCGATCATGCTTTTCCGGCGCACCTCGGTCGGATGCGCGGTCAGCACCGGCGCGACGAGGCCCTGTTCCAGCAGCGCGACGACCCGGTCGCGGTCGATCCCCCCGTCCGCCAGCCGTTCCAGCACCGCGGCCATGTCCGCGCCTTCCTCGACCGCGATCCCCTGCCGGTCCTCCGCCAGGTTGGCGAGCATCGAGAACAGCATGAAGCCGCGCACGAATTCCAGCGTATCGTCCAGATCGAGCCGTTCGAGTTGCAGGTCGATCGCGGTCTCGTCCGCCAGCCCGCGATGCCGTTCCACGGAGGCGCGCCGGATCGTTTCGGTCGCGGCGAACAGCGTCTCCCCGCCATAATCGCGAATCACGTCGCCCAGCAGCGTACCGAGGAAGCGGATGTCGGGATCGTTCGCGATCGGGGGAAGTCTGGTCATGCCGTATTGCTGCGCTGCGGCAGGTTGGAGGTCAAGCCGGGACGACAGGTAATCCGATCGCGCACGCCTGCCTTTGCCTGCGCCCTATTGCTCGCGCCCTATTGCTCGCGCTTGTACGGCTCCGTCTTGTCGATCGCCGCGGATGCGTCGGGGTCGTTGCGCGCGGCCTCGCGCTCGTCGGAGGTGATCGTGCCGTCGTGATTGGCATCGACCCGGTCGAACCAGCCGAGCATTCCTTCCGAAAATTCGATCGCGGAGATGCGGCCGTCCTTGTCGCGGTCCAGCCGGCTCAGGCGGGAATTGCGGCTGGGCAGTTCGGTCTTGTCGATGAATTCGTCGGCGTCGCGATCCAGCGCGCGGAACCGGCGTGTCATCGCGCTGCCGAAATCGAGGCGGGAGGTGACGGAGGGGGGCGTGAACGACGCCGCCTTCGCATCCGCCGCCGCCCTCTTTTCGTCATCGCTCGGTCCGCAGCCGGCCACCGCCAGCCCCGCCGCGACGGCCCCCGCCGCCATCCATCCCGCACCCGTCAATCGCATCATGATCCCCTGTCGGCCAGATACCGGCCACCCGTCGGTTCAGGGGGGTACCGGTCGTTACGCATCCAGCTCAACGTCCCAATACAGCCAGTCGTGCCATGTCTGGTGCAGGTAATTCGGCGGAAACGACCGGCCATGCTCCTGCAGGTGCCAGTTGGTCGGCCGGATCGGCTCGACGTGCAGCGGCATCGACGCCTGTCGCGGGGTGCGCCCGCCCTTCTTCAGGTTGCACGGCGCGCAGGCGGTGACGACATTCTCCCACGTCGTCCGTCCGCCCTGCGCGCGCGGCACGACATGGTCGAACGTCAGATCGCGGCCATGCCCGCAATACTGGCAGGCGAACCGGTCGCGCAGGAACAGGTTGAACCGGGTGAAGGCGGGGAATTGCGACGGCCGCACGAACTGTTTCAGCGCGATCACCGAGGGCAGCTTCAGCGACAGGCTGGCGCTATGTACCTCGCGCTCGTAATGAGCCACCACATCGACGCGGTCGAGGAACATCGCCTTGACCGCGGTCTGCCACGGCCACAGGCTGAGCGGATAGTAGGACAGCGGCGTATAGTCCGCATTCAGCACCAACGTCGGGCAACTGTCCGGATGTCGGATCAGGTCGGGATGAAACACGAGCCCTCCCAAGCAATACCAATCAAGTCCGGGGGCGCTGTCGCCGACGGGCGTGACAGGGGTATGACAGCACGCCGACCGATTCCGGGTCAAGGGGTTCGTGATGAACCGCCCCCGACATCCGCCCCGCTCCCCGTCCGCCCCCCCGGCTGCGTCACCCGTTTCGCGCCCAGCCCGACCGGGCGACTCCATCTCGGCCATGCCGTCTCCGCAATCCGCGCGCACGATATGGCGGTGGCGCGGGGTGGCCGTTTCCTGCTGCGGATCGAGGATATCGATGGCACCCGCAGCCGGGCCGAGCATGTCGGGGCGATCCTCGCTGATCTCGCATGGCTGGGCCTCGCCTGGGAGGGACCGGTATTCCAGTCGCAGCGGCTGGCCCTGTACGACGATGCGCTGGCGACGCTGACGGCGCGGGGGCTGCTCTACCCCTGTTTCTGCACGCGCGCCGATATCGCCGCGGCCACCCTGTCAGCCCCGCACGACACCACCCCGCCTTATCCTGGTACCTGCCGCCACCTGCCCGCCGCCGAGGTCGCGGCGCGGCTCGACCGGCCGCATTGCTGGCGGCTCGACATGGCCGCCGCCGTCGCTGTCGCCGGTCCGCTCGAGTGGCACGATGTCAGCGCGGGCCGCGTCGCCGCCGATCCGCTGTCCCATGGCGACGTGATCCTCGCGCGCAAGGATGCGCCGGCCAGCTATCACTTGGCCGTCACGGTCGACGATGCCGCGCAGGGCGTGACCGATATCGTGCGGGGCGCCGACCTGTTCGACGCGACGCATGTCCACCGTCTGCTCCAGGCGCTGCTGGCCCTGCCCACCCCCGCCTATCACCACCACCCCCTGCTGATGGGCCCGGACGGTCGCCGCCTTGCCAAGCGCGATGGTGCGCCGACGCTGGCCGCCATGCGCGAAGATGGCAAAGATGGCCGCGCGCTGGCCGATCGGCTGCGCCGGGACATCCTGTCCTATGGCTTTTCGGATGCGAACACCTAGATTGACGTGATGAATACGTTCCTCGTCATTCTGCTGATCGCCGCGATGATCGCGACGGTCGTGGCACTGGTCCGCGGGATCATCGCCTTCCTTCAGGAATCGAGCGCAGCGGTGAAAGGCGGCGGCCCCAGCCAGGCGTCGCTCAAATCGAACCGGATGATGCAGCAGCGTATCTTCTTTCAGGCCGGCGCGATCCTGATCGTCGTGCTGATCCTGTTCGCCGCCGGCCGGACCTGATCCGAACCTTGGTCAAGCTCAACAAGATCTACACCCGCACCGGCGACGACGGCTCCACCGGGCTGGTCGACGGGTCGCGGATCGCCAAGTCCGATCCCCTGATCGCCGCGATCGGTGACGTGGACGAAGCGAACAGCGCGATCGGCGTCGCGCTCGTGACGGTACCGGCAGGGGCGGTGCGCGACGAACTTGGCCGTATCCAGAATGACCTGTTCGATCTTGGTGCCGATCTCGCTACGCCGCTGTCGATCGCAGGGGCCTTGCGGATCGTGCCAGAACAGACCGCACGGCTGGAAGCGGCGATCGATACGCTGACCCATGCGATCCCGCCGCTCACCAGCTTCATCCTGCCCGGCGGCAGTCCGGGTGCGGCAGGCGTGCATCTGGCACGGGCGATCGTGCGCCGTGCCGAGCGCTCGGTCGCGGCGGTGCCCGCGGTCAGCCCGGTGGCGGCAACGTATATCAATCGGCTGTCGGATTACCTGTTCGTCGCGGCGCGGGCGCTGAACCAAAACGGGGCCGACGACGTTCTGTGGATCCCGGGAGGAACGCGCTGAGCCGATCGGCCGGTGCCGGAACGAGGCATAGGCATGGCGACGGCGGCAAGAGCATTCGACACATCGGCATTGGCCGATCGATACCGCGCGGTTCGGGCGCTCAGCATAGCCTTGGTCGAACCACTGTCCGATGCCGATGCGACCGTGCAGTCGATGCCCGACGCATCACCTGCCAAATGGCATCTGGCGCATACGACGTGGTTCTTCGAAACCTTCGTGTTGCGCGATCATCTCCCCGACTATGCCCTGCATGATCCGCGCTGGCCCTTCCTGTTCAACAGCTATTACGAGGCCGAGGGCCGCCGTCATGCTCGCGACCGCCGCGGCATGATTACCCGTCCGACGCTGGACGAGGTGCGGGCTTACCGTGCGCATGTCGATGCCGCACTGACGGCTGCTTTGCCTTCGCTGCCCGTCGCCGCGCAGGAACTGGTGGCATTGGGATGCCATCACGAAGAACAGCATCAGGAACTGCTTATTACCGACGTGTTGCATCTGCTGTCGGAAAATCCGCTGGAACCCGCGCTGTGGCCGGCGGCACGCAAGGTACCGGTGGCGATGCCAAACCCGATTCGCTGGGTCGAAGGGTCGAACGGAATCGTACAGATCGGCCACGATGGCACCGGTTTCGCGTTCGATTGCGAGGGCCCCCGCCACCCGGCGTTGCTTACCCCCCATGCCTTGGCCGACCGCACCGTGACCAATGGCGAATGGGCATCGTTCATCGCGGATGGCGGCTATCGCGAGGCGCGTTGGTGGCTGGCGGATGGCTGGAACTGGGTGAAGACGAACGCGATCGCCGCTCCGCTTTATTGGGAGGAAACCGATGCCGGCTGGACCCGGTTCGGCCTCGACGGGCGACGTCCGGTCGATCCCGCTGCCCCGGTCACGCATGTCAGCTTCTACGAGGCGGACGCCTATGCCACTTGGGCGGGGGCACGCCTGCCGACCGAAATGGAATGGGAAGCCGCCGCCGCGATGCACGATGCCACCGGCGGCAACCAGATGGATACCGCCGGTCCGGTAGAACCACGCCCCGCCACCGACGACGCCGGCGGCCTGTTCGGCGATGTCTGGGAATGGACCGGCAGCGCCTACCGCCCCTATCCCGGCTTCCAGACGGCGGAAGGTGCGGTCGGCGAATATAACGGCAAGTTCATGAGCGGGCAGTTCGTGCTGCGTGGTGGAAGTTGCGCGACCCCGCGCGGCCATGCGCGCGCGAGCTACCGCAACTTCTTCTATCCGCATCAGCGCTGGCAGTTCACCGGCGTCCGCCTCGCAAAGGACCTGCCCGCATGTTGAAGCCGGAAGCCGAGGACGGCCAACGCAGCCTTGCCGACCCTGCCTTTCGCGCCGATGTCCTGGCCGGTCTCGCCCGCCGCCCCCGCGCGATCCCCGCACGCTGGTTCTATGATCGGCAAGGGTCGGAACTGTTCGAGCAGATCACCGACCTGCCGGAATATTATCCGACGCGGACCGAGATCGGCATTCTCGAAAAGCTGTGCCCTACCTTGTGCGAGCATGTCGGGCAGGGGCGCGCGGTAGTCGAGTTCGGTTCCGGCTCTTCGGCCAAGACACCGATCCTGCTCCGCTCCGTCGTACCATCCGCCTATGTGCCGATCGATATCTCGGGGGATTTCCTGCGGGCATCCTCGAAGACATTGTCGGCGGCCTTTCCCGATCTGCTGGTGCTGCCGTTCGAGGCGGATTTCATGCGCCCGCTCACGCTTCCCCGAACGATCGCCGATGCCCCCAAGCTGGGCTTCTTTCCCGGCTCCACGATCGGCAACATGACGCCGCTGATGGCGACGGACCTGTTGCGAGCGATGCGCGCGTCGCTGGGTGAGGGCGCGATGCTGCTGATCGGGATGGACCGGATCAAGGGCGCAGATATCCTCGTCCCCGCCTATGACGATGCCGCCGGAGTGACGGCGGCGTTCAACATGAACCTGCTGGCACGGATCAATCGCGAACTGGACGCGGCGATCCCGCTCGACGCGTTCCGCCATGTCGCGCGTTGGAACGACGACCGCGCCCGGATCGAGATGCATCTGGAAGCGGTGCGCGACATCAAGTTCACGATCGATGGCCAAACCTTTGCGATGACCGCAGGCGAGACGATTCATACCGAAAACAGTCATAAGTACGGCGCCCGCGATGCCCGTATCCTGCTGCGCGCCGGCGGCTGGACGCCGGTGGCAGAATGGACCGATCCCGACGGCCTGTTCGCGGTGTATCTGGCGGAGGCGCAGGCCGAGCGACCGGCCCCATAGTAGCCGTTATTTCCCTTGCGAACGCCAGCGCCTGATCGTCCGCGTGATGATGGCGTCCTCGCCGCCGACATCGCGCCAAAGGGCCGAAAAGACCGGATCGTCGGAGGCGGGTCGCTTGCCCTCCTCCAGCGCATCGAACGCGACGCGGATCGGGACTGCCACGCCCTCGCCACACACAATCGCCTCGCGATTGCGTAACGCCGGGATCGTATCGAGAAACCCGCGCGCACCTTCAGGCATCGCCGCGCGTACGAAGGCCTGATCGCGATCGTTGTTGAGCCGCATCGCGATGATCGTGCCGCATTGCGATAGTACGCCCTCCGCCAGATCGGAGGGCCGCTGCGTGACAAGGCCCAGCGAGACGCCATATTTGCGCCCTTCCTTGGCGATCCGCCCCAGGATGCGGCCGACGGCGCTGTCCGTCTCGCGCCCCGCCGGAATGTACCGGTGCGCCTCCTCACAGACCAGCAGGATCGGCCGTTGCGCCTCACCCCGTGCCCAGATTGCATAATCGAACGTCATTCGGCTGAGCACCGCCACCACCACGGCGGTGATGTCCGATGGTACGCCCGATACGTCGACAATCGAGATCGGCTTGCCCTCCCCCGGCATCCGGAACACCCGCCGCAGGAATTCCGCCATCGTATCGGCGACCAGCATCCCGGAGAACATGAAACCGTAGCGCGGATCGGCCCTGATCTCGTCGATCTTCGTCCGCAGCCGCAGATAGGGCCCGGTATCGCCCGCCCGGTCCATCTTGCCCATTTCCAGCCCGATCAGGTTGGTCAGGTCCGACAGCAGGTACGGCACGGGTGCATCCACCGTCAGCCGTGTGATCTCCTGCCCCAGCCGGCTCTTGGCCTTGGCGGCGAGCAGGCATTTGGCGAGGATGTCTGCATCGATCTGCCGCGCCGAGCCGGAAGTCGTCAGGAACACCTCGCAATGCTCCTCGAAATTCATCAGCCAGTAAGGCATCTGCAGGTTCGACACGTCGAACACCGCGCCGGTGCCCGCAAAGGCGGCACCATATTCGCCGTGCGGATCGATCATGACGATATGCCCCTGCGGCGCGAGGGCGCAGATGCGGTGCAGGATCAGGGCAGTCGCGGTCGACTTGCCGGTACCGGTCGATCCCACCAGCGCGAAATGCTTACCCAGCATCGCATCGACATACAGGGCGGCGCGCACATCGGCGGTGGGATGGACGGTGCCGATGCCGATCGTGGCGCGATCGTCGGCAGCATAGATTTGCGCCAGGTCCGCGGTCGTGACTGGATAGGCCACGCATCCCGGCATCGGATAACGGGTCACGCCCCGACGAAAGCGTTGGAGCAGGCCGGTTGCCGGTTCCCCGTCGCCCTCGCCCAAGAAATCGATCTCCGCCATGATGGCGTCATCGCCGGATGCCAGCGACCGGATATTGGCGATCAGCCATTGGCCGCCGACCCGCAGCTTGATCTGGCTACCTACCTGCCCGGCCGCCGCCGCGACGGGATCGGAGGACAGCGCCGCCGCCGCTACCGCCGCCCGTTCCAGCATTACCCGGCTGCCTGCGCCCGCCACCGCAGTGATGTGGCCGATCGGTGCGGCATCGGTCGGTATCGCGCGGAGAAACTCGTCGACCCGGGGCAGTTCTGACATGGGATGATCTCATCGATACGCCGTTGGCCACCGCCATAGCCGACAAGGCGTAAACAACGGATGATGGTAGGTAGTTCTGCGTCTTATACACGGCGCGCGACCCAGCCGGCGAACCAGCCCAGCGATACCGACAGCAACACCGCCGTCAGTCCGTACAGTATCGACGATCGCTCCGCCGCCCGCGCCACGAACCGTTCGAACCCAGACTTGCGGATATCGATGTCGCGCACCGCCGCCGCCAGCACGCGGCCGTCGCGGATCAGAAACGTCTCCGCCGTGAAGCGGCCCACCGGCACGCGTGCGGGGATCGTGACGCGGGCACGGTAGAGGACGCCATCGGTGATCTCCACCGCGCGTGGCGTCTCGATATACAGGCCGCTGCGGGCCTTCAGCTCCACCAACCCGCGACCGAACCTTGCCTGCTCCTCTGCCGGCGCGGTCGACACCGGCGACAGTTGCAGGCTGTCGAGCCCCAGTTCGTAGATCGCGCGCGTCCGTTCATCGACCAGTTCGCCGATTGGGCGAGACGAGGCGATGGCATAGAAGGACGGCGCCGACCGGTATCGTGTGCGCGCGGCGTTGACCCAGATGCCGGCGACCTTTTCCTTCTCCCGCACCAGGATCGACTGGGTCGGCCCCTTCACCACGACGACGATGTCTGCGGGTCGCTCCCCCGCGGGCACCCGCCCGCCGGGATAGAGGATCGCGCCGAACAGCAACAGATCGGCACCCGTGAAGCTGTAGACGATCTCGATCGACCGTTGTGACACGTCCGGCACCAGCACCGGCTTGGCCTGCGCCAGCAGCAGCGGGGCCATCAGGACGAGGGACAGCGCGGGTGCGGTGGCCGCCCTCACGATATCGTCACCGTGAAGATTTCCTCGGGCCGCCATACCAGCCCCAGCAGGATGCGGACTCCCACCGCCAGCACCATCAATGCGAGCGCAAGGCGAAGATATTCAGGCTTCACCTTGGTCGCCAGCCGTGCCCCCACCTGCGCACCGACCACCGATCCGATCAGCAACAGCCCCGCCAGCACGATATCGACCGCACGGGTGGTGGTGGCATGGACCATTGTGGCGACGGCGGTGACGAACAGGGTCTGGAACAGACTGGTTCCCACCACCACGCCGGTTGCCATCCCGATCAGATAGATCATCGCCGGCACGAGGATGAAGCCGCCACCGATGCCCAGCAGGATCGTCAGCATCCCGGTCACGAACCCCAGCAGCAATGGGGCCAGCGGCGAGATGTACAAACCCGATCCATAGAAACGGGTCCGGAACGGCAAAGCCGCGACCAGCGGATGGTGCCGTCGCTTGGCGGCGCGTGGCGGCTGGCCGCGCCGCGCCAGTCCGATCGCGACCAGCGACTCCTTTGCCATCAGGCCGCCAATCGATCCCAGCATCAGGACATAGATGATCGCGATGACGGTATCGATCTGCCCCAGTTGCTGAAGCCACCGGAATATCCATGCCCCCGCAAAGGTGCCGAGCACCCCGCCCGCGACGAGCACCCCGCCCATCTTGAAATCGACCCCGCCACGCCGGACATGCGCGAAGACGCCGGATACGCTGGCGCCGGTCACCTGACTGGCGGAGGAAGCGGCGGCAACCGTGGGCGGGATGCCGTAGACGATCAGCAGCGGCGTCGTGAGGAAGCCCCCCCCGACCCCGAACATTCCCGACAGCAATCCGACCCCGCCGCCCAGCAGCACGATCACCAGCGCATTGACCGACAGGTTGGCGACGGGAAGATACAGATCCACAACAGCGGCTTCTAGGTCGGATCGGCGGGCAAGAGAAGGTGCGGCTTGCTCCTACCGCGAGCCCGTAACATAAAGGTGATAGCGAAAGCGCCGTCTTCCTCGGTGATGTCGCCATGAAGCACCATGTCGTTCGCAGGGGCGAAAGCCTGTCCGCCACGGGATGCGCCGGCAGGACCGTGCCCGTTCCCACCGTAAGACCCGCTGCCTCCGCCTCCGCCCCGTCCGCTCCATCAGGCGGCCCCGGCGATGCCGTCGCCGGCGAAGTGACCGAGGCGCAGCTGCGGGCGATCATGCCGGAGGCGGGCGGGCAGATCGGGCGGTTCATCTGGCCGCTGAACACCGCGATGCGCGTGCATGGCATCAACACCAACGAACGCCGTGCCGCCTTCCTGGCGCAGATCAGCGTGGAAAGCGGCCAACTGCGCAACGTCGAAGAAAATCTGAACTATTCACCGCCGCGCCTGCGCGTCGTGTGGCCACGACGGTTCCCCACCGCCGAGGCGGCGGCACCTTATGCCCGCAATCCGGAGGCGCTGGGCGATCATGTCTATGCCGACCGGCTGGGCAATGGCGACGAACGCAGCGGCAACGGCTATCGCTATCGCTATCGCTATCGCGGTCGTGGCCTGCTGCAGACGACGGGCCGCTACAATTACCGCGTCGCCCGGTTCGAGAACGATCCCAATGCGCTGGCCCGACCGGTGACCGCCGACAGCGCCGACCTGTTCTGGACGACCACCGATCTCAACTGGCGGACGGCAACCGTCCTCGATTGAGAGGAGTTCAACACGGTGTCCCGTACGGTCAATGGCGGCAACCACGGAAGCGGGGAACGATGGCAGGCATATCGACGGGCGTTGCGGGCATTGCAGCCGGCATCGGAGGACTGATAGCCTTGGCCGCGGCCGGTACGGCGATGCCATCCGCCCAGCGGCCCCGCGCCGTGACGCAACCCGTTGCCTTGTGCCAGCCGGGCGAAACACCGCTGTTCGCGTGCGCGATCGGACCGAAGCAGGTCGCGGTGTGCGGGCGGAACGCCACTGCGGTCTATCGCTTCGGCCGGCCCGGTCGGGTCGAACTGACCTCCGCGGCGCTGACGATGGCGATGCGCGGGTTCGCAGGCGGCGGCGAGACGCAGATCACCGCCGTCAACAAGGATTACCGTTACACCGTCTTCGATCGGACCAGCCGGACCGGGTTCGGCGAGGGGGGCCGCCACGATACCGCGATGAGCAGCGGATTGCTGATCCAGCGCGCCGGCCGGACCGTCGCCGCCAAGGCGTGCAGCCGCGACGCGACGGTTTCCGCGAAGGCGCAGGCCATCATCAAGCCGGGACCCTATGTGCCGCATTGAAGCACCGGTCGCGGCCTAGAAATCGCTGCCGATCGACAGCGCCGGTCCCGATCCCGGTGCGGCACGGCCGGCGATGCGGTATCGCCAGTCGAGCGTCAGGCGCATGGTGCGATCCGATACGGGGATCGCCACCGCCAATGTCGGCCCGATATCTAGCCGGGCGGCTCCGCGCTGCGCCCCGCCCCAGGTGCCGGCACCCAGATCAATCCGCATGCGCCCGATGGTCGCGGCAGGACGGGTGACGCGGAGCGCCCCATCCGCGAAGGGTTCGATACGGTCGCGGCGGATCGCACCGGCCTGCGCATAGGCTTCGAGACGGAAATGCCCACCGATTGCAACGGGATCGATCCCGCCCACCAGCAGCACGGCCGGGCCGCCCCGCCCGCCGTCCAGCGCGATGCGATGTTCGGCGATCAGGTGGACGGGGCCCCCCCCCCGGTTGCCAGTCGATGCCGAGCGCCAGTTCGGCCCCCGGCCCGGCCGCTGGTGTCGTTACCCGCGCCGCCAGCGCCACCCGCCGCTCTTCGCCCAGTGCATAGGTGAGGCGTACGCCTCCTTGCGAACCGCCAATCTGCCCGCCGGGCTGAACCCCGGTGCCGCCGCTGCGCGCAATGCCCCAGACGCTGCCAGCCCATCGTGACGGCGCGGCCGCCAGCGGCGGCGGTGCGAGCGGCGGCGACTGGACGGGATCGATCGGACGCGACGGTGGCGGTGCCGTCGATGGAATGATCACGGGCAGCGGCGTGGTTGGCGTCACAGACGGCGGCGCGGGTCGGGCTGGCATGGCCCGTTGGGCCGTGGCCACCTTGGTCGTGCGAGCGGGCACCTGCGCGAAAAACGCCTGCGCCTGCGCACGCGGCACCACCGCGTCGATCAACGTCGGCACCGAGTCGATCGTCGGCCACAACAGCGCGATGCGCAGCGTCGTCCATCCTCCCAGCGTAACCGCCAGGAACCGTAGCGGCCGGCCACCCTTCACGGTACAGCGGCGTCCGCGTCCGGGAAATGGTGCGCGGTCTTGTCCCAGGTTAGCGCAGTTCCGCGCAGCATTCCCGCATAGCGCCACATCGCCCGCGCGGCGGCGAGCAACAGCACGACGTTGCCGACCACGATCCGCGGTACCGACCACAGTGCCTGTCGCCAACCCGCGGCCTGCCCCGTGAAAGCCGCACGCATCCCCATCCGCCATGCCAGCAGCGCGGCATTAACTGGCAGCAGCATCCGCACCGGATCGGCCAGTGCCGTAGCGGTCGCCTCCCCCGTCCAGCCGTGCAACGTCGCCGACGCCAGCCACGCAAAGATCGCACCATAGGCGCTCAATAGCACCAGCACCGCAATCGGGGCACGCCGATCCCGTGCGCGCATCCAGTGGTCGATCACCGCCAGCGGTCGCGCCCAGCCGGTGCGGTCCCAGCCAGCGAGCGCGATGCCGGTGATCCACCGTGCCTTTTGTCGCACTGCTGCTGTCAACGTTGCGGGGAAATAGGCACGCACCGCGACGGGCTGGTCGTGATCGTCCATCACCCGTGCAAAGACGCCACGCCCGCCCAGTTCGGCAATGCGCAGACCGAGTTCGTAATCCTCGACCAGACTGGCCGGATCGAACGGGTCGCCGCCCCGCATCGCCGCCAGCCGTGCAACGATCCATGGCGCCACCGCGCAACCGGTGCCCGCCAGCGGCATCCCCGCCCCGACAAAGGTACGGACCGGCAGCTGCTTTTGATGGGCCTCCGCGAACTCATCAAGATAATGGCCGGATATGAACGGCGATCCTGGCTTCACCAGCGGCATCACCGGTAGCTGCACCACCGCATGATCGCCGATCAGCGCGTCGAAGACGGTCAGTTCGTCGGGGTGGACCATATCCTCGGCATCGTGCAGCGCGATCGCACGGGTCGACGCCACCGCGCTGGTTGCCACCAGATCATGCCACAATGTGTTCAGGCATGCCGCCTTGGTCGTCGGCCCCGGCGTATCGCCGATCACCGCCCGCACTCTACTATCGCGCGATGCGACCGCCATCACCGCCGCGATCGTACCCGGATCGTTGGGATAGAGCCCGACATGGATGCGATAATCGGGATGACGATAACGGTCGAGCGCACGGACAAGCATCGGGCCGATCACCGCCTGCTCGTCCCACGCCGGCACGAACACCACGATCCGCCCCGCACGTTCCGGTCGCAGCATGGTGACCGTCCACCCCGGTTCGCGGCGATGCCAAAGCTTGCGCACGACAAACAACAGGTCGACCAGCAGATCGTCCAGACCACCGATCAGCAGCCCGATCGCGGCGAACAGCATCGCCTCGCGCAGCACCGCATCGATCGCCGTCTGTACCGCCCCCATCACCGCAACCCCCGATTCGGCAATACACCCGAAATGGATGTTTACCGAACCGGAAGCAATCAGCCGGGGTTCAGGACGTCGTCCCGAAGTGAAGCAGGTGGGATGTCAGAACCAGGTGCGGACACCCAGAACCCCGGCGATCCCCCCCGTCGTCGAAGCGCCGCCGGCACGGGTATAACGGGCGGTGGCACCATAGCGGCGTTCCCACGAGAAACCGACATAGGGGGCAAATTCGCGTCTGATCTCGTAACGCAGGCGCAGGCCGATTTCAGCGCTCGACAACCCGGCGCCGATCCCGCTGGCAGGCACGTCCTGTGCGGCAAGGTTCATTTCGACGCGGGGCTGCAGGATCGCGCGCTGGGTCAGGCGTTGGTCGTACCAGGCCTCCACGCGCGCCAGCACGTCGCCCCGGTTCGAGACGAACACTGCCCCCTCGACGTCGAACCAATAGGGCGCGAGCCCTTCGATGCCGATCGTCGCATAGGTGCGCCGCGCGCCGGCACCGATATCCTGCCGGACCCCCGCCTGCAGGTTCCAATAGGGGTCGATCGCGCGAGCATATAGCGCCTGCACCTCCGCCGCCTCGACCCGGCGGCCGAACCCGCCTTCACCCTCGGTCTTCACCACCAGCCGATCGATATCGCCGCCGAACCAGCCTTCGCCATCCCAGCGATAGCCGTCGCGACCGTTTCGCACTTGCACCTCGGCAAGGTTGAAGATGATCTGGCCGAACCGCATGCCACCATGCTCCTGCCGCATCGCGCGGTTCGCCGCGTCCATCGCTGCGGGGGCGTGGAAGCGCGAAGCTGCCAGATCGACAGGCGGCGCGGGCGGGGGAGCATCACCGGCGAGTTGATCGGTGCCAGCTGGCATACCGTTCTTCGCGGCAGGTGCGGCGGGGATACAGTGGCCCATCGCGGCATGCTCCGGCGGACACGGATCGACTGACGCGGGTATCGCGATACCCGACATGGCGGCATGATCGGGCACCACCCCGGCCGACGGTGCAGGCGTCGGCGACGCGAGGGTGCAGTGCCCCATAGCCGCATGTTCGGGCGAACATGCCTCCGCCGCGGGCGTCGCCATCATCATACCGGACTTAGTGGGGACCACGGGTTTCGTCCGGCGCGGCGTGGTCGGAGCCTTCTTCACGGCCCGTCGGACAGGCTTCTTCGGCTGGGGCGCACGGATGGGCATCGTCATTCCCGGCATCGCCATGCCGTGCATGTCGTGCATCTGCGCGGCGGCGGGCGTCGCCAGCGCGATCGAGAGAATTAACGCTTTCATGCTTCCGCCCCCTCTTCGCTATCGGGGCGAACGGTGACGACCTGCATCATCCCGGCATGCATGTGATAGAGCAGATGACAATGGAACGCCCAGTCGCCGACCGCATCGGCGGTCAAATCGAAGGTCGCAGTGCCGCCAGGGGCGACGTTGATCGTATGCTTGCGGGGGGAGTGATCGCCATGCCCCGTCACCAGTTCGAAGAAATGGCCGTGGAGATGGATCGGGTGCGCCATCATCGTGTCGTTGACCAGCGTCACGCGTACCCGCTCGCCCTGCCGGAACGGAATCGGCGCGGTCACCTCGTTCAGCTTCACGCCGTCGAACGCCCACATATAGCGTTCCATGTTGCCGGTCAGGTGGATGCGTAGCTGGCGGTACGGCGCGCGCAAATCCGGGTTGCGATCGAGCGCCACCAGATCGCGATAGACCAGCACCCGGTGCCCGGCATCGGCAAGCCCCTGCGGCGCCTCTCCCGTCCGATCGACCGGCATGGGCGCGACCGTTTGCACCGTCGGTGTTCTGGGCAGGCCGGGGGCATTGGCGAAGTCGCGCATCGAATGATTCATGCCCGCAGCCATCGGCGGACCGCCGGGGGTACAATGTCCCATTGCGGCGTGTTCGGGCGGACAGTCGGTAGCGGCGGCCGTACCGTGATCCATACCCACCATACCGCCCATGCCCATGTCCTTCATGGTCGCGAGCGGGCGGCGGCGCAGCGCAGGCACCGACGCCACCATCCCGATTCGTGGCGCCAGCGTCGCCCTCGTCAGTCCCGATCGGTCCCATGCCTCCGCCACCAGCGTATAGGCATCGGGGCCGGTGGGTTCGACCAGCACGTCATAGGTTTCGGCGACCGCGATCTGGAATTCGTCGACCGCGACGGGCCTCACATTCTGGCCGTCGGCCTGCACGATCGTGAGTTTCAGCCCCGGAATACGGACATTGAAGATCGTCATCGCCGAAGCATTCACGATCCGCAGTCGTACCCGCTCACCCGGCGTGAACAATGCGGTCCAGTTGTCGGTGGGGCCGTGCCCGTTGACCAGATAGGTGTAGGTCGCGCCGGTCACGTCGGACACGTCGGTCGGGTCCATCCGCATCCCGCCCCACATCCGGCGTTCTCCCGCCGACTGGCCCCTGCCTGCCAGTAACCCGCCCAGCGTCTGCTTCTGGTAGTTGAAGTAGCCGCCCTGCAATTTGAGCTTGCGGAAGATGGCATGGGGATGAAGCGGGCTGTGGTCCGACAGCACGATCACATGCTCCCGGTCCGACTCCACCGGATCGGGGCCAGCGGGATCGATCACGATAGGGCCGTAATGCCCCATCTGCTCCTGCAGGCCCGAATGACTGTGATACCAGTATGTCCCCGCCTGGATCACCGGAAATTCGTAGGTAAAGGTCGTACGCGCGGGGATACCCGGAAAGCTGATTCCCGGCACACCGTCCATCTGGAACGGCACCAGCAAGCCATGCCAGTGGATCGATGTTTCCTCATCGAGGGTGTTGGTCACCGCCAGCCGGACATTCTGGCCCTGTTTCAGCCGGATCAGCGGGCCGGGCACGGTGCCGTTGATCCCGATCGCGTGCTGCTGTCGACCATCGATCGTCATCATCCGATGCCCGACCGTCAGCGCGATATCGGTGCCCGATACGGTCGGGAGCGGTACCGCCAGCCCGACGGATACCGGCTGTGCCCAGGCCGGCAGCCACGGCAGCGCCAGCGCGCCACCACCCAGCGTAGCGTCGCGCAGGAAACGGCGTCGGGTCGGTCTGGTCATGCAGGTCCTTGGGCCAAGCGGGGCGATGTCAGTTAGTCATACGCGACGGGAGTGGCGCCCCCTCATGCCCGTCCTTCATCGGTTGCCAGCACAGCGCGGGCACGACGGATGCGCAGTTCGACCGCCTTGGTCGTGATACCCAGCGCGTCGGCCGCCTCGGCATGGCTCAGATCGTCGACCCCGCACAATAGCAGCGGCTCACGCAACGCGGCGGGCAGCCGTGCGATACCGGCGAGCGTCCTGGCCAGATCGTCGCGGTTGATCGCCCGCGATTCCGCATCGGCGGCGGGATCGACGACGCGCTCGGCCGCCTCGATCGGCAGCACCCGTGTCAGGAAGCGACGCACCTGCCGCCGCCGGTGCCAGTCCCGACATTTGTTGATCGCGATCCGCGCCAGCCAGGCGCGCAGCGAACGAGCCGGATCGTACCGGGCCAGCGCGGCATGGGCTGACACGAAACTTTCCTGCACCAGATCGAGCGCCTCGTCGGGTTCGCCGGTCTGCGCGACGATCAGCCGGTACAGCCATCGCTTGTGCCGCCGCATCAGGGTGGCGAACGCAGGCTGCCGCGCGGTAGGAGCCCCCCTCAGGTGCAGCGCGACCAGTGCGGCGTCATCCAGCGCATCGGAGTCAAGCGCGTCCGGATCAACGTTCACGGCGCCGGGGTCAGCGCCCACACCACGACCCGGTCGAACGCCGCCGTCTGGTCGGGACGCATCAGCCGACGCATGGCGAAGACATGCGCCAGCGTCGCTTTCTGCAACGCGCCCATCGTGCGATGCGATCGATCGACCGCCGCGGCGACGGCGGGGCCATTGTCATGCTCCCGCTCGATCGCAGCGGCGAGGCGGGCATTGTCGGCGCGCAACTGCGCCTCCAGCGTCGCCCGCTGCACCGCAAAGCGCGCCTCCAGCCCGTTGATCGCGGCTTCCTGCTTGGCGTCGAACATGATGTCCTGGTGAAGCAGCATGTGGAGTTCGGTGCCGTGATGCGGCGATCGCGACAACATCCGGCCACCCACCATCACCCCCGCGACCGCCGCCAGGAACGCAAGTACGACCGTCAGCGCGTTGCGGCGAAATGCCGGTGTCATTGCCCGAGCAGCAGCGTCGACGGTGCCAGCGCATCGTCGATGCCGATCGGCCCCGCCGCTCGCGCCATACCCCCACCCAGACCGGTGCCACCAATCAACCCCAGCGCCAGCGCCGCCCCCACCGACCACAGGCCGATCGTCCGGCTGGAAGCCCGGTGGCGGGCATCGTCGTCGATCGCAGCGAAGACATTCGCTTCGAGGCGATCGAGCGCAGGCGGCACCGCCATTATTGCCAGCCGGGCCAGTCCGTCTTCGACGGGATCATCCATGGTGACACAACCTCCTGATCGTCATACGCATCAGCGGCCGCGATCCCTCCGCCATCCGCAGTCAGGCGGCCACGCGCAGCGTGTTACGACCGCCATGCTTGGCCGCATAAAGCGCATCGTCGGCCGCCTGCATCAGTCCGCGGGCATTGGCCCCGGGGTGGAACGTCGCGACCCCCAGACTGGCGGTGATGGTGCGGACGCCCGGTGCCACCGGATCGGCGGTGGCGATCGCATGACGTACCCGTTCGGCCGTGACCATCGCCCCCTCCGGCGTCACTCCATCGATGACGAGCATGAATTCCTCGCCACCGATCCGGCCGACGAGGTCGGTTTCGCGCAGCGCCAGGCGGCACAATTCTGCCACGCGTACCAGCACGGCATCGCCCATCGCATGGCCATAATCGTCGTTGATCGACTTGAAATGATCGATGTCGAGCATCGCGATCGCAACCGGTTGACCGCCCGTAGATGCGCGGATGATACGCTCATTCAGCACCGCCAGCGCCTTGCGGCGGTTGGCGATGCCGGTCAGCTGATCGGTTTCCGACAGGGTGACCGCGCGGCGCGCCTCATGCTCGGCAGCGTCGCGGGCGGCGTGGAGCGCCCGCACCGATTCGACCCGCGCGGTCACGTCCTGCATCATACCGAACACCGCCACCGTCTGGTCATGACGATCGCGTTCCGCCTCACCGCGAACATGGACGTCGCGGACCGTGCCGTCCCGGCGCATGATGCGGGCGTCGAGGTCGAACGGCTCACCCGTCGTCATCAACTGGTTGACCGCGTTCGACATGCACGGTTGATCGTCCGGATGGAACAGGCGCAGCGTGTCCTGATACGACGGTGCTTCGCCGTCTTCATCCAGCCCATGCATCCGGAACACCTCCGCCGACCAGAGCATCGATCCGTCGCCCGCTGCGAACCGCCAGTGGCCAACATGCGCCGCGCGCTCGGCCATTTCCAGCAATCGCTTGTCGCGACCGATGCGGGCCATCATCCGCTCCCGCGTGGCCAGCAGCGCCGCCAGCGGCAACGCGGAACCGAGCAGGGTCAGCAGATAGAACTGGAAGAACAGCACCGCGCGCTCGACCCCGTCGACGAACGTAACCGGCCCCAGGCCATAACCGGTGGCGACCGATCCGATGATCGCGATCAGCAGCACGCTGACGGTCGCGCCATGCGGCCCCAGCCGATAGGTCGCGGCCAGCACCCCCAGCATCGGCAGCGTCAGCAGCGGATAGGTCGATTGCGCGAACACCCCGATGCTGAGCACCGCGACGCCAGTCAGGATAAGGCCGCCCTCGATCATCATCCGCATCGGCGGCGTCGCCGGGCGATGCATGACGATGTTCGCGCCCGTCAGCACCACGGGTGTCACGATCATCATGCCCAGCGCCACCGTCGTCAGCCACGACAGGAATATCGTGCCCGACGGGGCCGGCGACACCATACTGGCCAAGGTGGCGCTCACCGTGCTGGCGATTATCGTCGCCAGGCAAAACCGCCCGACACTCGACGGATCGGCGAAGGACAGGTCGATCGGGCGTTGCCGCCGCAACAGATACGTCGCCAGCACCGATTCGCTGACATTGACGATCGAGAAGCCGAGCGCGCGAGGCCAGGCGGCGCCGGCATCCATATTGGCGGTGAAGCTGGCGACGCCCGCCGCGACCATGAAGGCCGGCCAGCGTTTCGGCGGAGACAGCAGCAGCGCCGACAACAGGATACCACTGGCGGGCCAGATCGTCGCGATACCATCGACCCCGCGAGTGAGATGGAGCGACAGCGAGGCGAAACAGAAATAGGCCAGTCCCAAAAGAACCGGCCACAGCACGATATGGTCAATGCGGGTCGAGCGGGCGGCCATCACCGCCTGCTTACGATAACCAAGATTAACGTACCACCGCCAAGCATCTGATTGGGGTCAACGCATACAAGTTTGTGGTGAAACGATTTTCAGATTGGTCGAACCGGGCGGACGACAACGTGGCCGCCCGCCCTGCCCGATCAGAACTTCACCCGCACGCCGCCATAGACGCGCCGGCCATAGGTCTCGATGATGTTGCGACGATAGATGCTCGCTGCGTTCTCGGTGCGCTGCGCATTGAACACGTTCACGCCTTCGAGAAACACCGACACGTTGTCGGTCAACGTGGCGCTGGCCGATGCGTCCCACTGGCCGAACGGCTCGCCCACCGCCGGGTTGTTACCCCGGTCGAGCGCCGCGATCACGAAGCGTGACCGCCAGTTGTACGACAGCCGGGCCGAGATCGTCCCGTCGTCATAATAGCCCGACAGGTTGTAGCTGTGCTTCGACAGGCCGGGGAAGGTCAGCAAATCGCCAGTGAAATAATCTCGCTGGTTATATCCCTTGTCATCCGAATAGGTGTAGTTCGCAGTCACGCCAAAGCTGTCGAACGGCTTGGGCAGGAAGTCGAAGGCGAACTGGCCGCCCAGTTCGGCACCGTTGATCTGTACCTTCGACGTGCCGTTGACCGGCAGGCCGATGGTGTAATTGACGCCGTCGATCACCTCCTGCTGCGTGGTGCGGTCAACGAACGAGCTGATGTCCTTGCGGAACAGCGTGGCAGAGACGAAGTTGACGCGGCTGATGTACCATTCCACGCCAAAATCATATTGCTTGGCGCGATAGGGCTGGAGCCCAGGGTTACCGCGCGATCCGGTCAGCCCGAGGATGTCGAGCGTGAAACGCGGCGCCAGATCGGCGGGCGACGGCCGGGCGATCACTTCCGTCGCGGTGGCGCGCAACTGGAGCTTGTTGGGGATCAGCTCCATCTTCAGGTTCAGGCTGGGCAGGAACTCGGTATATTCGCCCTTCGACGTGAAGGGCGTGACCAAACCCGCCGGCCGCGCCGGCGTGGGGGCGATCACCACCGATCCGCGCGTGTCCGTCTTCGTATTGATGACGCGCGCGCCGATCACGCCGGTCAGCCGCTTGCCGAACGGTTCGACCTCGAACGCTGCGGATACATAGGCCGCCAGATTCTTGTCAGTGACGCCCCATGTATCGGCTGGCACCGGATTGACAAAGGGATCGGGAATGCCCGCCGCATTGGCGACATCCATGCCCAGGTTCAGCCAGCGCTTGATGCCGTTAAAGCCCAGATCGCCGGTGTTGAAGAAGTCGTGATCGCCCAGCGTCGCGTTGGGACCAATGATGCTCTGAATCTGGTTCAGGATTGCGGCATTGGTGCCGGTCGACTGCACCACCGTCTGCGCCGATCCGGTGACAAAGCTGTTCTGGGTGATGTTGCCAAAGCCGGGCGTACCGGCGACATAGCCATTATAGGTCCTGTTCGCATCGAACAGACGGCTCGTCACCTTCAGGTCACGCTTCTGCACGCCGATCTTCAGCGAGGTCAACCACGTCTCCGGCTTGTATTCGCCGTCCAGCTTGAAATCGATCTCACGCTGGTTGTTGTAACGTGGGCGGCGCAGCACGGTGAACTGGGTGATGCCCTGCGTCGTCGTCGGATCGATCGGCAGGATGATGTTGGGCGCCTGCTGATCGCCGGTGTAATCGATCGTGATCTCCCGCAACCCCTGCGCGGTCGCGGTCGCGTTGATCTCGTTATTGTACGCCTTTGCCTTGGCATAGCTGGCGCGGCCGGTGACCTTGAACTGGTCGGTCACGTCCCAGTCGGCGCCGACTTGTCCGTTGAACTGTTGCCGGTCGATCACGCCCAGGATGTTGCGATAGGCGGCGTTGAGCCCGGCGGCCCCGCCAGTCGGGCCGACGAAGGTCACCTTGTCGACCGTCTGGTCCTGACCCAGCGTCGTGCGAGTCAGATCGACACCGCCGTTTTCGGTCAAGAAACCGGCGGTTTGCCCCGTACTGAGTTGCAGGAACTGCGAGTCGATCTTTTGCTTGCCGCGGGTATAGGTTCCCTCGACGAAGGCGCGCACATCGTCGCTCGGCCGCCATTCGACGATGCCGTTGAACGCGTAACGCTCGGTCAGTTCGCGGTTGATGACGTAGCGTGGCACGTCCGGGAAGAAGTCACCAAAGCCGTTATTGTCGATATCGACGCAGCGCGCCTGATTG
The DNA here is from genome assembly GCF_039537815.1 of Sphingomonas cynarae. Taxonomy (NCBI): domain Bacteria; kingdom Pseudomonadati; phylum Pseudomonadota; class Alphaproteobacteria; order Sphingomonadales; family Sphingomonadaceae; genus Sphingomonas; species Sphingomonas cynarae. Next base: position 484,411 of record NZ_BAABBF010000003.1, read on the forward strand.
CGGCCGGTGAGGCAATTCGGGTTGGCCGCGCTGTTCGGTGTAGTGGGAAAACGCTCGATCTGGCGCCAACCGGTGGTGCGCGCCTGATCGTACCACAGGCTGCGCTTTTCATAAGTGGCAGAGCCGAGGATGCCGATCGTGTCGTTGGCGAACAGCTTGCTGCCGATGAGCGCGAACTTCGGGTCGACGCGGTCGGCGAGGTCGCCATATACCGCCTGTGCGGAACCGGACAGGAACCCGTCCTTGGCATCGAACGGCCGGCGCGTGATGATCCGCACCGTGCCGCCCAAACCGCCTTCGGTCATGTCGGCAGTCGCGGACTTCACCACTTCGAGGCGCGAGACGAACTCAGCAGGAATATCGCGAAATTCGACCTGCCGAGTGGCAACGCCAGCACCGGTCGACAACGCGGTCTGCCCATTGATCTCGACCCGATTCAAATCCGGGGAAGCACCGCGGATCGACACACCGGAGCCCTCGCCGCCCGCGCGCGTGATCTGCACACCGGTGACGCGCTGAAGCGCTTCGCCGACGTTCTTGTCAGGGAACTTGCCGATATCCTCTGCCGAGATCGCATCGAGCACCTGCGCCGAATCGCGCTTGGCGCTGAGCGCATTGGCCAGGCTGGCGCGGATGCCCGTCACGACGATGTCGGGGCCGCTGGCGTCGTCCGCGACCGGTGCCGGCTGGGTCGGCTGCTCGGTGGTGGACTGGACAGGCGCCGGTATCGGGGCCGGCGCGCCCTGCGGCGTGGTGGTGATTGGCGCGGTCTGGGCCACGGCACCGGATGCGGCGGCCAGCAGCAGGGCGGCGCCGAGCGCCACGCGCGAGGTGCCGTTAAGTACGGCGGTAGTCGAACGTGTCATCGATCCCCTCCATCACATGGGAGTGTAAGCACCCGCATAGGGGCATTTTACCGACGGTTTCCCATTATATGGCACTGGGTCTCGTTTCTTGGATTTGCCCTACGCCCGTTGAGATGGTGGCGTCAAGCGAACGTGATCTCCCCTCCTATCGCGCCCGTCGCTTGATTGTGGTTTTCCGCTGGATTGGTGCCAATGCCGGATGAGCCGTCACTTGCCGTTACGCCCATGGCCATCGCGACGACGAATGGCCTATGGCCCGCGAACGGCATGGGGGTGTTGCATGGAACCGGAAATTGGCCTGACGATCCTGCTGATGGCAGTGGCCTTCGTCGCCGGCATGATTGATGCGGTAGCGGGCGGCGGCGGCCTCATCACGATTCCGGCGCTGCTGGCGGCGGGGATCCCGCCGATCCAGGCATTGGCGACCAACAAGCTGCAAAGCTCGTTCGGCACCGCCGGGGCGGTCATCGCCTATACCCGCCGGGGTCATATCGATCTGCGGCGGTCCATGCTTCCTGCACTAGGGGCCTTCATGGGGGCGGGGCTGGGAGCATATCTGCTGACGCTGATCGATCCGGGCTTCCTCGCCGGCTTCCTGCCCGTACTGCTGATCGCGATGATGTTCTATTTCCTTCTCGCACCCCGGATGGGCGACGAGGATCGTCATGCCCGCCTCGGACCGGCGATGCTGGTCGCGGTGGCGTTCGGTATCGGCTGCTATGACGGGTTCTTCGGGCCCGGGACGGGATCGTTCTTCACGACCGCACTGGTCGCGCTGTTCGGGCTGGGCATGATCCGCGCCGTGGCGGGGGCCAAGCTGCTCAATCTGGCGAGCAACCTTGCAGGTCTGGCCGTGCTGATGGTCGGCGGCCATGTGCTGTGGGTGACGGGGCTGGCGATGGCGGTTGCCAGCGTCGCGGGCGGACAGGTAGGTGCCTATGCGACGATGCGGTTCGGCTCGGGCGTGGCGCGACCGCTGTTGATCGTCATGTCGCTGGCGCTGACCGCCAAGCTGCTCGCGGACCCCGCCAATCCATTGACCCGCACCGTGCTGGGCTGGTTCGCCTGACGTCGCCGTAAGACCGGACCATCCTCGACCGCGACGAAGTCTACGGGGTTGATATCGTTCCAACGCTGACTGACGTTGGACAGCACCGGGTCCGCGCCTAACCGCACGTTGCCGCTGGCCGCCCGCCGGGATGCGTCGGCAACTCCCCGGGGGCGGGGGCCAGGCTTTTCATATGGTCGGCGCGAACGAGAAGAGTTGCGTCCTGATCGAGGCCGGCGCTCCCGGCTTGAACCAGTTGGTATCCTGGATATGGCTGGCGGTCACATACAGGCGACCATCGGGGCCTTCGGAAAAGGTATCCGGCCAACGCAGTCGCGGATCGCTCAACACCCGCTCGACCCGGTCGCCAACCAGTCGCGAAATCGCATTGTCGGTCGGCGAGGTCAGGTAGAGTATTCCTGCCCTGCTCATCCACAATCCATCGGCGACATGCGTCTGCGCGACGGTCGTCACCCCGGCGGCACGTTGGCGTTCGTCGACGTCTGGACGGAGCAGCTGCGTATCGATGCTGTACAGCGTCTTGCCGGTCAGCGCCTGATAGTAAAGCGTGCCGCCATCGTTGGAGATCGCGATGCCGTCGGCGGCGAACGCCGGCTGACGGCCATCGGGCCGGACCAGCGGCCTGCCATCGGTCATCACCGTCACGGTCGGGTCGATTTGGGTGGAGGGATGCCCATCGAGGGCACGGAACGCCGTGCCGCTTTCGAGGTCGATCACGATGATCGCGCCGCGCGTGCCGCTGTCGGTGATGTACCCCGTCCGGCCATCGGGCGAGAAGCGGATATCGTTGAGGTAGGTGCCCTGCAAGGCCACATCGCCCGCCACCTTGATGACCTTCGTCACGCGATCGGTCGCGAGGTCGATCTTCACCAGCTTGGGCGCACCTTCGAGGATTTTCTCGTTGCCCGGTGCGCCAGGGTCGAGCACCCAGAGATTGCCCTGCCGATCCGGCACGATCGACTGGACGCAGACGAAATAGTCGCCGACCGGCAGTTCGTTGGCACGCGCGTTGCGCCAGCTGTTCCACTTGGCATCTGGATAGGGTTTGAGCGAGCCGTCCTCCAGAACCTCCGCAACCGAGATTGGCGCATCGTCGGTCCAGCGCGGGAAGTTGACGAAGCGGCGGCCATCGGCCGTCATCGCGACGCCGGTGACCTGATGATCGAACTCTGCGACCAGCGTCAGCGGGCCGGCCATGCGTTGCGCCTGCGCCTGCGCCTGCGCGACACCGATCGCGGCGGCGGCGATCACGCCCAGCGCCGCGGCCCCGGCCAGGTAGGACTTGCTCTTGTGCATGTAGAGGCTTCGGTCGGTGGTGTCGGCGAGGTCGACGGGATTGCCGGTAAAGAATGCCAGCAGATGCCGCGACACGGCCTGCGGATTTTCCCGCTGCGGGAAATGGCCGACGCCGGCGAGGGTGACGACGGCGAACGGTCCGTCGAACCTAGCCGGCACACCCTTGCCGGCGGATGGCGGATTGACGCCATCGACCGCGCCCTGAACATACAAGGCCGGCAGCGACAACGTCTGCGTCTCCCTGACCTTGTCGTCCAGCCAGCGGCTGCGGGGATCGGGCGACGCCTCGTCCCACCGGGCGCGGTAGCTGTGCAGCGTGACATCGGCCCAGTCGGGATTGTCGAACGAGCGGGCGACCCGGTCGAACGTCTCCTCGTCGAACCAGCCGGACGGCGACCAGTTGAGCCAGTGGACATGGGCAAAACCCTTACGGTCGTCCCGCACCGCCTGCGCGCCACGCCCGGTCGCCATGAACCAGTGATACCATTGCCGCTGTGCCTGTTCGAACGGCGGGGTCGGTATCCCGCCCAGCCGGGGCGGGGTCGACAGCATCGCCAGCCGCTCGACACGGTCCGGCCAGCCGACCGCCAGTGCCTCCGCGGCATTGGCGCCCCAATCATGGCCGGCGACCATGAACCGACCGATCCCCAGCGCATCCATCAGCGCGATCGCATCGAGCGCCAGCACTGCGCTGTCACCGGTACGCGCGGCATCCCCGATGAAGGTCGTTGCCCCGAATCCACGCAGGCTCGGCACGATCACCCGCAGGCCGGCAGCGGTCAGGGCCGGCACGACCGCGTCCCAAGTCGACGCATCATCGGGCCAGCCGTGCAGTAGCAGGACCGGCGTTCCCGCCGGATCGCCATGATCGGCATAATCGATGTGCAGATGCTCGGTGATGATGGTCGGCATGGGTAACGATGCTCCTGTCGTTCCCGGCAGAACCCGATCCGTGCTGCCTGCGTTCCCGGAAAATATGCCTGATCTGCGTCGGTTACATCGGATCGCGGCAGGTGTTCGCACCATCCGCTGCAAGAGCCGATGTAGCCATGCCCCCGGATCATCCGTTGAGCGGCCATGACGTCCGACCTTTACCCCGACACCTATATCCTCGTCATGACCGGCGCGGGGCTGCTGATCGCGCTGGTGGCGTGGTTGCCGCTCGCGTTGAAACGGCTACCGTTGTCGCTGCCGATCGTGTGCATTGCGATCGGCGCCGTGCTGTTCCTGCTGCCGCAGGTGACGCTGCGGCCGCTGCCGATCCGGTATCCGGAGGTGACCGAACGGTTCGCCGAATTCGTCGTCATCATCGCCTTGATGGGCGCGGGCCTGAAGATCGACCGGGTGTTCGGATGGCGGCAATGGTCGATCACCTGGCGATTGCTGGCGATCACCATGCCGCTGGGAATCGCGGCGATCACCCTGCTCGGCATGACCGCGCTCGGCCTGCCGCTGGCGGTCGCGCTGCTACTGGCGGCCAGCCTCGCCCCCACCGATCCGGTGCTGGCCGCCGACGTGCAGGTCGGGCCGCCCAAGACCGGCGACGAGGACGAGGTGCGGTTCGGCCTGACGTCGGAAGCGGGGCTGAACGACGGCGCGGCCTTTCCCTTCGTCCACCTCGCGATCATGCTGGCCGCCGCGCTACCGATCGGCAAACCGTGGTTGGCGGAATGGCTGACCTACCGGGTGTTGTGGGAGATTGTGGGCGGGGTCGCCGGTGGCTGGCTGGTGGGACGCGTCTTCGGCTGGCTGACCTTTCACATTCCCGCCGAGACGAAGCTGGCGCGGACGGGGGACGGGCTGATCGCACTGTCAGCCACGTTCGTATCCTATGGCCTGACCGAGATCGTCCATGTCTATGGCTTCCTCGCGGTGTTCGTGACCGCGCTGACATTCCGCAGCACGCACCGCGACCACAAATTCCAGCGTGAAATGCACGCGATCACCGAACAGATCGAACGGCTGGCGATGATGGTGCTGTTGATCCTGTTCGGGGGAGCGCTCGTCAGCGGGCTGCTCGCCTCCGTCACCTGGGTCGATGGCGCGGTGGCTTTGGCGATCCTGCTGGTGGTGCGGCCGTTGACGGGGCGGATCGGGCTGATCGGCCACCCCGCCGATCGCGGCGAGAAACGGACCCTCGCCTTCTTCGGCATCCGCGGCGTCGGATCGATCTATTATCTGGCCTATGGCATCAACCACATGGCGGTGCCCGATGCGACGCATCTATGGGGCATCGTCGGGCTGATCATACTGTTGTCCGTCCTGTTCCATGGTTTGACCGTGACGCCGATCATGCGCTCGCTCGACCAGCGGCGCGGCGTCGACCCCGAAGCAGAAGGTGTGCCCCCGCCGGGCCTGCAGGGGCCGGCGGCCTAACTGGTCGTCAATGGTCGGCGCGCAACCGGTAGCCGACGCCCAGTTCGTTGGCGATGACGCTGCCGACCGGGCCCGGCGCCTCCAACTTCTGACGAAGGTTGCGCACGACGATCCGCAGATATTCGACCCTCGGATCCTCATCGCCGGTCCAGGCCGCCGCCAGGATGCGATCATGGGTCACGACCCGGCCGGCATGGTGTGTGAGCATCGCCAGCACGCCATATTCCTTGCGGGTCAGGTGCATTTCCTCCCCCGCACGGCAGACGATCCGTCGGTCGAGGTCGATGACCAGATCGCCATGACGCACGATCTTTGCCGCCACTCCGCCGCGATGGCGCAGCGCGACACGCAGGCGGGCGAGCAGTTCCTCGGTATCGAACGGCTTGGATACGAAATCATGCGCGCCGAGATCGAGCGCTGCGACTTTTTCCTCCGTGGCGTCGCGGGCGGAGACGATCAGGATGGCGGGATCGGCATCCTTCAGCAGCAACGGGATCAGCCCCAGCCCGTCCCGATCCGGTAGACCGAGATCGAGCAGGATCGCGTCGGGATGGTCGGATGCCGCCCGCAACAGCGCCGTGCGGGCGTCCGCCGCCTCAAACACGGCATGGCCCGCGCGTTCCAGCGTGTTGCGCAGCAGCCGCCGGATCGAGGATTCGTCGTCGACGACCAGTATCGTGGCAGGCATCAGATGTGACCTTCTGGAGCGTGGCGGACGATCAGCCCGGCCGGAAAGATCAGGGTAAAGACGGCCCCGGGTTCGTCGTCGCGGCTACCTGCTTCCACCGTCATCCCCATCGCCTCGGCGAACGCCTTGACGATCGCGAGACCCAGGCCGGTCCCACCGACCGCGCGATCGGAGCCTTCGAGGCGGTGGAACGTCTCGAACACTTCCGCCTCACGCCCCGGCGGCAGGCCCGGTCCATGATCGCGCACCGCCAGCCTGATCTCGCCGTAGCAATGGGTCGCCGCAACGACGATCTCTGTACCGGGATCGCCATAACGGCCCGCGTTATCGAGCAGGTTGAGCAGGCAATGGTGCAGCAGTTGCGGATCGATCCGGACCAGCGGCAGCGACGGCGGCACATTGAGGCGCACGTCATGGCCCTGTAGCGCGCGGCGGGCATCATGTGCTGCACCCGCCACCGCGTCGCTCAGGTCGGTCGCCTCGATCGCGAGTTTCAGCGCGCCCGCCTCGACGCGAGCCATGTCGAGCAGGTTGGCGACGAACCGGTTGAGCCGGGCGGACTCACTTCGGATGGTCGCGACCAGCTCCGGGGTTGCACCGTGATCGAGCTGGTCCGCGGCGACGATCACGGCGGTCAGCGGCGTGCGCAGATCGTGGCTGACCGACGACAGCAGCGCCGTGCGCAGCCGGTCGCGGGTGCGCACGGCCTCGACATCGCGCATCTCGCTTTCCAGTCGAAGTCGTTCGAGTACCAGCGCCGCCTGATCGATCAACCCGCTGAGCAGGGGCAACCGGTCCGCCCGTACCGGATCACCGCCGCTTTCCCGGGCCACCCCGATCACCGCCAATACTCGGTCGCCGGCCGTCAAGGGCTGGAACAGCCATTCCGATGCGGCGAGCGTCCCCGATCCCTTGCCGGCAGCGGTGCCGTTGTCGAACGCCCAGTTCGCCGCCGCCATGTCCATCGTATCGAGCCGATAGTCGGTGGTGCTCGCCGCCTGCACCCCCAGCCCGGTCCCGCCGGAAGGGGCCAGCACCACCGTTTCCACGTCGAACAGCCCGGCGACGTCGTCACAGATCATCCGCGATGCGATCGCGGGATCGTTGACCGCGCTCAACCGGCGCAGGAAGCCCGCCAGCGTGGCGTTGGTGCGGGCGCTGGCCGCCGCCATGTCCGCCTGCGTCCGCACGCGCGCCGTCAGCTGGCTGGTCGCGATCGCCACGCCGAGCAGGACGAAGACCGACACCAGATTCTCGGGGTTGCTGACGCTCAACGTCCCCACCGGCGGCAGGAAGAAGAAATTGTAGGCAAGGCTGGAGGCGATCCCGGCGAACAGGCCGGTCCGCAGCCCGAACAGGCTGGCCGCCGCCATCACCGGCAGCAGATACAGTAACGCGACGTTGCCGAGTTCCAGGATATGGAACAGTGCACTGGCCAGCGCCGTGACCAGCGCCACCAGCACCAGCGCGATCGCGTAACCCGCCTTCGGCTCCCGGACCGGTTCCGACCGGCCGGCAGGAGACGGCGGGGCATAATCCTCCAGCGGGAGGACATGGATCGTCACCCCCGGCGTTTCGCGGACGAGACGATCGACGATCGATCCGTGGAGGAACTCGAACCAGCGCGACCGCCGTGACTTGCCGACGACCAACTGGGTCGCGCGGGCATCGGTCAGGAAACTACGAATGCCCTCTACTACTGACGGCGCCGGCACGGTAGCGACCGCCGCCCCCAGCTGCGTCGCCAGCGTCATCACTGCGGCAACCCGCTGGTGCTGCGCCTCGCCGAACTGCGCGGTCCGGGGGGTTTCGACGAACAGCGCGGTCCAGGGGCCATGCAGCCCGTCCGCCACCCGCTTGGCCGCCCGCACCAGTCCATCCGCGCCAGGCAGCTCGTTGATCGCAACGACGATGCGCTCGCTGCCCGCCCATGTTCCGCCCACGCCCAGGGCGCGAACATGCTCCAGCATCTGCGCATCGACCGCCTGCGCCGCGCGGCGCAAGGCGAGTTCACGCAGGGCCGACAGGTTGGATCGCGAGAAGAAATGGCCCAGCGCGCGGGTTGCCTCGTGCGGCAGATAGACCTTGCCCGCCTTCAGCCGCTCGATCAGTTCGTCCGGTGGGATGTCGACGACCTCGATCTCCGCCATCTCCAGGATACGGTCGGGCACTGTCTCTCGCACCCGGACGCGAGTGAAGCCCGCGACGATGTCGTTGAGGCTTTCGACATGCTGGATGTTGACGGTCGAATAGACGTCGATCCCGGCGGCCAGCAATTCCTCGACATCCTGATAGCGTTTGGGATGGCGACTGCCGGGGGCGTTGCTGTGTGCCAGTTCGTCGACCAGCACCAGCCGGGGTGCTCGCGCCAGGACGGCGTCCATATCTATCTCACCGAGCGTATGCCCTTCATAGGCGACCGCGCGCCGGGGCACGATCTCATGACCACGGGTCAGCGCCTGGGTTTCGACGCGCCCGTGCGTCTCGACCACACCGATGACGACGTCGACGCCGTCACGGCGGCGGCTCGTCCCCTCGGACAGCATCTCGAAGGTCTTGCCGACACCCGGGGCGGCGCCGAGAAAAATCTTCAGCCGTCCCCGCCCCTCCTGTACGGCGGCGCGCAGCAGGGCATCCGGATCGGGTCGGTCGGCGCCGCCGGCCGTCATCAGCGCGGCGTGGCGTCCAGCGCGCGGTTCAGCCCGAGAACGTTGACGTGCGCCTCGCCGAAGGGCGACCGCTCGGTCGCCGCAATGACGATCCCGCGCACGGTCGCGTCGGGCAACCCGCGAACCCGGGCAATCCGCGGCACCTGCACCAGCGCTGCCGCGGGCGACAGATCGGGATCGAGGCCGGAGCCGCTGGCCGTGACGAGGTCGGCGGGCAACGGCCCCTTTACCCCCTCGGCGCGCTGGCGGGCAATGTCGGGCCTCACCCGGTCGACCAATGCCCGGCTGGCGGGGCCGAGGTTCGATCCCGACGAGGCGAGCCCGTCATAGCCCTTGCCCGCCGCCGACGGCCGGGTCCGGAAATAGCGATCGGTGGTGAAAGCCTGGCCCACTACCGTCGATCCGATCACCCGGCCGGCGGCGTTGCGCACCAGACTGCCATTGGCCTGCCCCGGAAAGATCGTCTGCCCTATGCCGGTCATCGCCAGCGGATACACGATGCCGAGCAAGGCTGCGAACAGGATCGTCATGACGATCGCGGGCCGCAAGGCGGATGAGAAGTCGTTGCCCATGATGGTCTTCCTTATGCGAGGCCGATGCCGCCGACGAGCAGGTCGATGGCCTTGATGCCGACGAAGGGGGCCAGCAGGCCGCCCAGCCCGTAGATGGCGAGATTACGGGCGAGAAGCGGCCCGGCCGCCATCGGCCGATAGGTCACGCCGCGCAGTGCCAGCGGCACCAGCATCGGGATGATGACCGCGTTGAAAATGATCGCCGACAGTATCGCACTCTGCGGGCTGCCCAGCGCCATGACGTTGAGCACGCCGAGATCGGGATAGAGCGCCACGAACATCGCCGGAATGATCGCGAAATATTTGGCGACATCGTTCGCGACCGAAAAGGTGGTGAGCGCACCGCGCGTCATTAGCAGTTGCTTGCCGAGCCCGACGACCTCGATCAGCTTGGTCGGATCGCTGTCGAGATCGACCATGTTGCCCGCCTCGCGCGCGGCCTGTGTGCCGGTGTTCATCGCGACGCCGACATCCGCCTGCGCCAACGCGGGCGCATCGTTGGTGCCGTCACCGCACATCGCGACCAGCCGGCCACCCTGCTGCTCCTTGCGGATCAGCGCCAGCTTGTCCTCCGGGCTGGCCTGAGCCAGAAAATCGTCGACACCGGCCTCCGCGGCGATCGCCGCGGCGGTAAGCGGGTTGTCGCCGGTAATCATCACCGTGCGGATACCCATCTGCCGCAATTCGCCGAACCGTTCGCGGATACCGGCCTTGACCACATCCCTCAGGAAGATCGCGCCGAGCAGGCGGCCGTCACGTGCGACCGCCAGCGGCGTGCCGCCTGCGCGGGCGATCTCGTCGGTGATCCGGCGCAGTTCGGTCGCGGCGGCGGTTTCACCGACCCCCGGATTGGCCTTCAGAATCGAGTCGACGGCCCCCTTCTGCACCAGCATGTCGGGCGTCCGCACGCCGGAAATGCGGGTCTGCGCCGTGAACGGGATCACCTCCGCCCCCCGCGGCAGATTGGTGGTGCGCACCCCGAACCGGTCACGCGCCAGCACGACGATCGAGCGGCCCTCCGGCGTCTCGTCGGCCAGGCTGGCGATCAGAGCCGCCTCCGCCAGTTCCGCATTGGTCGCGCCGCCGACGCTGCGGAACGCGCTGGCCTGACGATCGCCGATCGTGATCGTGCCGGTCTTGTCGAGCAGCAGCACGTCGATATCGCCCGCCGCCTCCACCGCGCGCCCCGACTTGGCAAGCACGTTGAAGCGGACCAGCCGGTCCATGCCCGCGATCCCGATCGCCGACAGCAGTGCTGCAATCGTGGTCGGGATCAGCGTGATGAGCAACGCCGCCAACATTGCGACGGGGATCGATCCGCCAGCGTAGCTGGCGAAGCCGGGGATGGTGCCGACCGCGATCAGGAAGATGATGGTCAGCCCGACCAGCAACAACGTCAGCGCGATCTCGTTGGGCGTCTTCCGGCGCTCCGCCCCCTCGACCAGCGCGATCATGCGGTCGAGAAAACCCTGGCCCGGCATCACCGTCACGCGCACGCGGATCTCGTCGGAGATGACGCGCGTGCCCGCGGTGACGGCAGAGCGGTCGCCGCCCGCCTCGCGGATCACGGGCGCGCTCTCGCCGGTGATCGCGGCCTCGTTGACCGAAGCGACGCCGGATACGACATCGCCGTCCGACGGGATCAGGTCGTTCGTCTCGACGAGTACGATGTCGCCGACCTTCAACTGGCTGGCGGGCACGTCGTCATACTGGCGGCCATCGCCGCGCAGCCGCTTGGCGGTCAGTTCCGCCTTGGTGGCGCGCAGGGAAGCGGCCTGCGCCTTGCCGCGCCCCTCCGCCAGTGCTTCGGCAAAGGTGCCGAACAATACGGTCAGCCACAGCCAGACGACGAGTTGCAGCTTGAAGCCGATGGTCAGCTCGTCATCGCCGATGACGAGCAGGACCGTCATCAGGAGGGCGACGACAGCGGTGACGAACATCACCGGGTTGCGGATCAGTTCCGCAGGCCTGAGTTTGACGAACGCAGCCTTGATCGCGGGCACGACCAGGTCGGCGGTGAACAAGCTCTTGCTGGAGGTCTTTGCCATGTCGGGCCCGCCTTTCAGGACAAGGTGCCGTGGATCATCGCGAGATGATCGGCGATGGGGCCGAGCGCGAGGCTCGGCAGGAAGGTGAGGCCGCCCAGGATCAGTACGATCCCGACGAGCAGACCTACCCACAGGCCGCCAGTGGTCGGGAACGATCCGGCGCTTTCCGGTGTGTGCTTCCTGGCGGCAAGGCTGCCGGCAATGGCGAGCATCGGCACGATGATGAAGAACCGCCCGATCCACATCGCGACGCCAAGCAGCCCATTGTACCAGGGCGTGTTGGCGGTGAGACCGGCAAAGGCGGAGCCGTTGTTACCGACCGCGCTGGTGAAAGCGTAGAGAATCTCGCTGAACCCGTGCGGCCCCTTGTTGAGCGGCCCGGCCAGCCCCTGTGCCACCACCGACGACAAGGCGGTCAGCCCAAGGATCGTCAGCGGCAGCACCGCGATCGCCAGCACCGCCAGCTTCACCTCGCGCGCCTCGATCTTCTTGCCGGCATATTCGGGGGTCCGCCCCACCATCAGCCCGGCGACGAACACCGCCAGGATCGCGAACAGCAGGAACCCGTAGATGCCGGCGCCGACGCCCCCGATCACCACCTCGCCCAATTGGATGTTAAACAGCGGGATCATCCCGCCCAGCGCGGTGAAACTGTCGTGCATCGCGTTCACCGCGCCGCATGACGCGGCGGTGGTCACCACCGCGAACAGGGCCGAGGCGGCGATGCCGAACCGGGCCTCTTTGCCCTCCATGTTGCCGCCCGCGATACCTAGCTGGTGCAGCACCGGATTGCCCGCCGCCTCCTGCGCATAGGTGACGGTGGCCCCGGCGAGAAACAGGATCACCATCGCCGACAGGATCGCCCACCCCTGCCGCGTGTCGCCCACCGCGCGGCCGAACGTCCAGGTCAGCCCGAAGCCGATCAGGAAGATCGACAGCATCTGGATCAGGTTGGTCAGCGCGGTCGGATTCTCGAACGGGTGAGCGCTGTTGGCATTGAAGAAGCCGCCACCATTGGTGCCGAGCATCTTGATCGCTTCCTGGCTGGCGACCGGCCCCAGCAGCAGCGACTGTTTCGCACCCTCCAGCGTGGTGACGTCGACCACCCCCGCCAACGTCTGCGGCACGCCGCTGGCGATCAGGAACGTCGCATAGACGATGCTGATCGGGAGCAGCAGGTACAGCGTGACCCGCGTCACGTCCGCCCAGAAATTGCCGATAGCCCCCGCTTCGCGTCGCGCGAATCCGCGGAACAGGGCGAAGGCGAGCGAGATGCCCGTCGCCGCCGACAGGAAGTTGTGGATCGTCAGCCCAAGCATCTGGCTGAGGTTCGACATCGTCGTCTCGCCGCCATAGCTCTGCCAGTTGGTGTTGGTCGCGAAGCTGACCGCGGTGTTGAACGCCAGCGGCGGCGACAGCCCTGCCAGCCCCTGCGGATTGCCCGGCAGCACGCCCTGCAATCGCAGCACCGCATAGGTAAACCCCATCAGGACGACATTGAAGACGATCATATGGACGGCGTAACGGCGCCATCCCTGCTCCTGACCGGGGTCGATGCGGGCCAGCCGGTAGAAGCCCGCCTCGACAGGGCCCAGAACGAGGTGGAGCGGCGTGCGGCGGCCTTCGTACAGCGCGAACAGCCACGCACCGACCGGCTTGGCGAGCGCGAGCAGCACGGCGACGAAGCCGAGGATCAGGAACCAGCCCTGGATAGTCATGCGTCCGCTCCCTTCAGAAGCGTTCGGGGCGGATCAGCACCGCCACCAGATATAACAGAAGGCCGAGCGCGGTCAGTGCCGCCAGCCATAGATCGAGGGTCATCGCGTCACCTCAGGCCCGGGTTGAAGCCGGGGTTGAGCCCGGAACTAGGCATTGTTGCACAGGCGGACATAGGCGAGCGTCATCGCCACCAATCCGGCCATGATGGCGGTCCAGAGCAGGTCTTCCATTGCCGGTGCTGCTCAAAACGCCGCGGTCAGCGACGCGACGACAGTGCTGCCGGCGATAGTGCCGGTACCGTCCTGCCCCTTGCTGAAGCTGGGTCGCAGATAGGTCGCCTCGCGCCGCGAAATGTCGGTATCGATGTACGACATGCCGACCGTCAGCTTCTGCCAGACCGCGTCCATGCCGAGCGACCAGTCCCAATATCCGCCCGTCGGCGCGATCGCGGTGGCGTTCGGGCCAAGCCCGTCCTGACCCCGACTGTGGCCGATGTGCGCCTTGCCGGTGAACGGCGTGCCCGCGACCGCCACGGCACCGTCACCCCACAGATACAGGTTGTCGCCCCTGCCGCCCGGATGGTTGTACAGGCCGGCCACCGCGTCGGCGCCGGTGTCGTACCATTTGCCGATCGCCTGCTGTTTCGGTGCATAGGCGACACCGGCGGTCAGGGTCGCAGGGCCCGCAGTACCGGTAAGCTTGGCATAGGGTTCGGCGAAGTCGGTCTTGTCCGCGCCGCCCGGATACATGTACCAGGTCAGCCCGATGTCCAGCGTCGCGTTGCCGGCCAGCGCCGCCTTGTAGCCGCCGATCAGGTCGAGCTCCATATTGGCACCGCCGAAGGTACCCCAGCCCGCAAGGCTGGAAGCCCAGCCACCGACGTACAAGCCGCTGTCGTGTGCGATGGTGATGCCGCCCTGCACGGTCATGTTCCGATCGGATTGCGACACGCCGCGAAAGCGGTAGTCGGACGCGATCGATGTCGATCCGCTGACGGTGATCGCGGGCGGTGGCATGGTCCCGTTCGCGACCTTGTCTCCGGGTGTCGACTGCGCCAGCGCAGCGGCGGGCATCCCGACAAGCGTGACGATCAATGATGATATAAGCTTCATTCTTGCCCCCGACGGAACCGGCCGCCGCTGGGTGCGGATGCGGCCTTAAGGACAGGGGATTAGGCGCATGTCGCGTAGCAATTCGAGATCGATTCCGGGAAAGGGCATATAGCGCGCATATAGCCGCCGCATTTTCCGGCGGCGGTCGCGGCACGAAGACCCCGCCGGGCAACCTATGTATCCCATCGTCGAGTTTTACCCCGTTCTATTAACCACATAGTTGGACATTGCGTCCCGGTTGGCTAGCCAGCCCGTCCAAACTTGAAGGACGAACCTATGGGCGAACGGGTCGGAATCGCAGTGATCGGGCTGAACGGGGCGGTGGCCACCACCGCTGCGGCGGGGATCGCGATGATACGGGCGGGATCGAACGATCTGTCCGGATTGCCACTGGCGGCGCGCGACGTCGACGGGATGGCGGCGTATCGCGACCTGTATTTCGGCGGCTGGGACCTCAGCCATGACGATCTCGCCACCGCCGCGATGCGCCATGGCGTGATCGGCGAAAAGGAGCTCGCCAATGGCGCGTCCAGCCTGTCGGCGATGCGGCCATGGCCGGCGGTCGGCTCGACCGATTTCTGTGCGAACATCGACGGCGCGAACAAGATCGCCGCCCCCGGCCACCGTGCTGCGGTCGAGCGCATCCAGCAGGATCTCGCGACGTTCAAGGCCGACCAGAATCTCGACCGGGTGGTGATGGTCAACCTGGCCTCGACCGAGCGCAAGGCCGATCTGGGCGCCGCAGCGCTTACCAGCGTCGAAGGGTTCGAACGTGGGCTGGACGAGGACGATGCGGCGATCAGCCCGGCGATGCTCTACGCCTATGCCGCGATCGCCAGCGACACGCCCTACGCCAATTTCACCCCCTCGGTCGCGGCGGATGTCGCGCCGCTCGCCGAACTGGCGCAGCGGCGCGGCGTGCCGGTGGCGGGCAAGGACGGCAAGACCGGGCAGACGCTGATGAAGACGGTGATCGCACCGGCGCTGCGCGACCGCGCGCTGCATGTCGATGGCTGGTTTTCGACCAACATCCTCGGCAATTCCGACGGGCTCGCGCTTGATGATCCCAAGAGCCTTGCCTCCAAGGTGGACACCAAGAAATCGGTGCTCGACCAGATTCTCGGTTATCCGGTCGAAGATCACATCATCATGATCCATTATTACAAGCCACGCGGCGACAATAAGGAAGCGTGGGACAATATCGACCTGACCGGCTTCCTCGGCCAGAAGATGCAGCTGAAGCTGAACTTCCTGTGCAAGGACTCGGTGCTGGCCGCGCCGCTCGCGATCGAGATCGTTCGCTGCCTCGCGCTGGCGCAGCGGCGCGGCGATGGCGGCGTGCAGGAGCAAATGGGTATCTTCTTCAAGATGCCGCAAACCGCCGGCGGCAACGAGGCGATCCATGCATTCGGCGAACAGCAACTGATCCTCGACCGCTGGCTCGACACGCAGTGAGCGAACGGACGTGAGGTTCGATGCATCGGCGCTGCCGCTGCTGCGCGAACTGGGCGATCTGAAGCGTATCAGCTCGGCAGAGCGGGACGGGTCGATCGCCGAGCGGCTGTTCCTGCGCGGCTGGGCGGCGCTGGCGGCGGGCAATCCGCCTGTGTCGGTGATGAGGCGGATCGTCGCCGCCGCGCTGGCCGCCGCTAGGCTCGGCGATCTGGATCGCGCGACGCTGGCCGATCTCGGCCTGTCGGATGCGGAGGCGCTCGCAGTGCTGGAACGCGGGTTCGACGAGGTGGCGGCGGGGCTGGAACCAGCGCTCGCGCTCGAACTGCGCGGCGCGCTGGCAGACGGAGCGCCGCCGGCCGGGCCGGTGCCGCATTTTGCGGTGCAGCAGGCGGGCCAGCCCCGCGCGGGGGTCACCTGCCCCGGCCGGCCGCGCCTGTTGCTCCAGCCGCCTGAAAACCATGCCGAACATTGCCTGATGGTGGCGGTGTACGGCGTCATCGCCGCACCGGGATACGGTGCCGATGCCACCGAAGTGTTTCTGGCGGGGATGGCGCATCATTTCCACAACGCGGCGATGCCCGATGCGGGCTTCACCGGCGAAGTGCTGCTCGGCGATCTGCTCGACCGCGTGATCGCACAGGCGCGCGAGCGGGCGATGGCGATGCTCGATCCGGCGGTGGCCGCGCCGGTGCGCGCCGCACTCGTCCCGATCGGCGGCAACGAAACCCCGGCGGCGCGCGCCTTCCACGCCGCCGACGTGATCGACCGCGTGCTGGAGATCGAACAGCATCTGCGTGCCGCCTCGGCGACGATGGATACGGTACTGCACACCTATGAACTGGTCCATGCCGGCCCGGTCAAGACGTTCCATGACGGGGTGCTGGCGGAGGTCGGGCTGCTGTGACGTCGCCGGCCGCGATCTGGCGCTCGCCCGTTACCGGCCGGGTATTGAGCGCCGATACCCCGCATTCGCTGGCGGCGCCGGGCGAGCGGTGGCCGGTGGTCGACGGCATTCCCTACCTGCGCACCGACAGCGAAGGGCTGGTCGCATTGGCGCTCGACCATCTCGACGCGGGTTGCCCGGACGATGCGCTGGTCGCCCTGCTGACCGATCAGGACGCGTGGTGGACCGGACCGGCGACCGATCTGCGCGAGTTGAAGCGACTGGTGCGCGAACGCGACACGCTGTCGCTGCGTGAAGCGATGGCCCTGCTGCGGATGGGCCCGGTCGCGGATTATTTTGCGCATCGCTGGTCCGATCCGACCTATCTGGCGGGGCTGGCGCTGGTCGAGGCGCATTGGCAATCGCCCGCCACCGCGTTCGAACTCGCCTGCGGGATCGGCCATTACCTGCGCGACCTGACCGCGCGCGGTGTCGCCTGTCTGGGCGCAGACGTGGTGTTCGCGAAATGCTGGCTGGCGAAACACTGGGTCGCGCCGCTGGCCGATTATGTCGTGTTCGATGCCGCCGCGTGCTGGCCAGTGGCGGGGCAGCGGTTCGATCTGGTCCAGTGCCACGATGCTTTCTATTTCCTGCCCGACCAGCCCCGCGTCGCGGCGCGGCTGCGCGAGGCGGTAGCGCCCGGCGGGGTGCTGGCGGTCGGCCATCTCCACAACGCGGCGGTCGCCGGCGGGGCGAAGGGACCGGCGCAGCGGGCGGCGGATTGGGGGGCGCTGTTCCCCGAAAGCACGGTTTATGACGAACGCGAGTTGCGCCGGGCCCTGCTGGCGGGCGACGTACCCGTATCGACCGGGTGGTCAGATGATGACGGGATCGAGGCGTGGTCGCTGGTCGAGGGACCGGCCAGGGCGGTGCGACCGCTGACGGGCGGACTGGCAATGCCGGTGGCAGAGGCCGGGTTGCGCCCCAATCCGCTGCTGGCGGACGGCATCCCGCACTGGCCGTCGGACCGTTACCGGGACGAATATGGCGACGCCTGCACGTGGTTGACGGCGGCGGGCGATCCCGCGCGTACCCGCCGCCTCGTCGATCTGCCGGTGCGATGGTGAGCGTGCGTTGGGGCATCGCCGGCTTCGGCTGGGTCGCGCGCGATTACATGGCGCCGGGGATCGAGGCGGCGGGCGGCACGCTGGTCGCGATCGCGGATCCGTCGCCGCTGGCGCAGGCGAGCGCCGGGTCTGCCGGACTGCTGACCTTCGACGATACCACGACGATGCTGGCGGATGGCGGGGTCGATTGCCTCTACGTCGCCACCCCCAACCATCGCCACGCCGATCCGGTGCGGGCCGCGATGGCGGCGGGTGTGCCGGTGCTGTGCGAGAAACCGATCGCCGCCACGCTGGCGGATGCCGAGGCGATTGGCGCGGCGGTGGGCGACCGCCTGTACGGCACCGCGTTCGACCAGCGCCATCACCCCGCCCACCGCGCGATGGCCGCCGCGATCCGCGACGGTGCGATCGGCCGGCCGATCGCGGTCCGCATCGTCTATGCCTGCTGGGTCGATCCAGCATGGTCCCCGGACGGCAGTGAGGGGGGAGCGTGCAACTGGCGCGCCGATCCGGCGGCGGCGGGGGGCGGCGCGGTAATCGACCTCGCGCTGCACGGCCTCGATCTGGCGGAACTGTTGCTGGGTGAACCGCTGGCGCGGCTGCACATCGACCTGCAACGCCGCATCCATGATTACCCGGTCGACGATGGCGGCATCCTGTCGGGCCGGACCGGCGGCGGCATCCTGTTCCAGAGCCATGTCGCCTATAACTGCGCCGAGGTGCTGCCGCGCCGCCGGCTGGAGGTGCTGGGCGAACACGGCCTGCTGGTCGCCACCGACACGATGGGCCAGACCGCCGGCGGCACCGTGACGCTGAGCTGCGGCCGGACGGGGGCGGAAAGCGCCCTAGCCTTCGATGCCGCAATGTCCCCCTTCGCGGCACAGGCCGCCGCCTTCGCCGCCGCGACGCGCGGCGGACCGCATGATTTCTCCATTGACCGGGATCTGTCGCTAATGCGCCTGTTCGACGCCGCCTATGCACGGGCATTGTCATGCCTTTGAGTTGGTATGCCTGCGCGCATTGCGGATTCTGGCAGCGCCATTTCGCACCCGCCGACTGCCCGGTCTGTACCGATACCCGCAACGACCTGCCGGAGGATGGCTGGCATTTCCTGCCCGAGGCGGAGGTGGCGGCAACGCATGACGGCGGTTGGCGGCAAGTCGCGGACGATCTCTGGGCGTTCACCACTACGCCCCATCTGGGGCTGGGCGGCACCGGCTGGCTGATCGTGCGCGACGGCGGCAACATCGCGTTCGAGGCGGCGCCCTATTACTCGCCCGCGATGCTCGACCAGATCGCCGCGCTCGGTGGCATCCGCTTCCTCGCCGCCAGCCACGCGCACGGCTATGGCGCGCTGTTCCAGTTGCAGCGGGATTGCGGGCCGGAAATGCTGGCGATTCACAGGGACGACTTGGCGATGACCAAGGCGTTCCGCGTCACCACCCCGTATGACGACGTGCTGGAACTGGCGCCCGGCTACACGCTCCATCACGTCGGCGGCCATTACGAGGGGCAGGCCGCATTGCACGACGCGCCCGGCCGCCGGCTGTTCTGTGGTGACATGTTCAAGGTGGATCAGGATGCGGCCGGTGTCAGCCACGCCATCTCCAGCCACAAGGCGTTCCACAAGGACATCCCCCTGACCCATGGCGAGATCCGCCAGTACCGCGACGTGATCGCGCCGCTGGCGTTCGACGCCGTGCTGACCCCGTTCGAATACGCACCCGAGGTCGATCGCGACATCGCGGTCGCGGTGCTGGACGAGGCCCTGACCCGCGCCCCCGGCGTCAAGAGGATACCATTATGACCACATCCCGGATCACCGGCCTGCCGGGTGACCTCGGTCCCGCCTGCCGCACCTATCTCGACGCGTTTCCGGCGGGCGACATCGTCGCCTTTCCGATCGATCCGATCGACCGGATCGGGATTCCTGTCTGGGTGGTGGCGCTGTTCCCCGACACGCCCGCGCTGGACGGCATCATGCCCTATGGCGTCGGCTACGGTGCGGATGCGGAGTCCGCGATCCTCGGTGCGCTCGGCGAAATCGCCGAGATGGTGTGGCCGACGCTGACCCTGTCGGCCCGCACGAAGATACAGGGCAGCTATGCAGAACTACGTGACAAGGTTGGTGCAAGCGGTATCGCCGATCCGTTGACGCTGTGCCTGCCCGCGGGATCGCCGGTCGGGCACGATACGGTGCTCGACTGGGTGGAGGCGCGGCGCTGGGCGGACGGATCGGCGGTGCTGGTGCCGATCGACCTCGCCGCCTATTCCTCGTGCGAACTGACGCCCGGTTACGTGCCGTTCACGACGATCATCTCCAACGGCATGGGCGCGGGACCGGACCTCGACTGGGCGATCGGGCATGGCTTGTGCGAAATCCTGCAACGCGACGGTAACGGGCTGCTGTTCCGCGCGCTGGACCGGGGCGTCGCAATCGACCTGGCTGAAGAGCCGCCGGCGGCGATCGCCGAACTGATCGAGCGGTTCGCGGCGGCAGGCGTGCGCGTCGTACCAAAATTCGCGACCGACGAATTCGGACTCGCCAACGTCTATTGTGTCGGCGTCGACGAGGGTGCGGAACCGGCGGTACCGATCATGGCGACCGCTTGCGGCGAGGCGGCGCATCCCGACCGGACGCTGGCGCTGGCCAAGGCGTTTGCGGAATATGCCGCCAGCCGCGCGCGCAAGGCGTTCGCCCACGGCCCGATGGCGCTGGCGGAGGCGATCGCGCCACCGGGTTATATCGCGCGCTTCATGGAGCGATCCGGCGGTGCCGCCAAATCCAGCGACGGCCGCGCCTTTGTCGAGATGCAGCGCTGGACCCGGACCGATGCCGCGACGCTGCGCGACTGGCTGGCGGAGACGATGCTGGCCGAACGCACCCGCATCGATGTCGCTACGCTGCCGGACGCGTCCGTGCCCAATGCGCGTACGCGTGGGCAACTGGCACGGGCGGCGGTGGAGGCGGCCGGGTTCGACATCCTCTATGTCGACATGTCCCCCGCCGATGGCGCGGTCGCGGTGGTCAAGGTGATCGTGCCGGGCATGGAGGTGGAGACGATGAGCTATTATCGGATCGGCGAGCGCAACGTCGCCAAGCTGGTGGCGATGGACAGCCCGCTGATCGGCTTCGGCGGGGAGGAAAGCGCCACGCGTCGTCCAGTCCGCCTGACCGACGAGGCGATCGAACGACTCGGCGGCCAGCCCTTCTTCGACACCGCCGCCGCCGATGCGATCGTCGGCCCGCTCTATCCCCTGTACCGGGAGCCGGAGGCGCATCACGTCGCCTGGGCGGAGGCGACGGCATGACGCTGCGGTTCGCCTACAACACCAACGGCGCGGCCAACCACCGGCTGGACGATGCGCTGACCCTGATCGCGGAGGCGGGGTATGACGGCGTCGCGCTGACGCTGGACCACCACCACCTCGACCCGTTCGCGGACGGCTGGGCGCGGGAGGCGGAGCGCCTCGCGGCCCGGCTGCGCGCGCTGGGGCTGGGCGTGGTGATCGAGACGGGCGCGCGCTACCTGCTCGACCCGCGCGACAAGCACGAACCGACTTTGGTCACCGCCAATCCCGCCGGCCGCGCCCGCCGCGTTGCCTTCCTGGCCCGCGCGATCGAGATCGGCGCGATCATGGGGGCGGAGACGGTGTCGTTCTGGGCCGGCGTGCCCAAGCCCGGCGTCACTCGCGCCGATGCGCTCGACTGGCTGGACGCCGGGCTGGCACAGGTGATCGACCATGCCACGCGCCTGGCCATGCCCGTCAGCCTCGAACCCGAACCGGGCATGGCGATCGAGACGGTCGCCGATTACGACCTGCTCGCCGCCCGGCATCCCGATCTGCGACTAGCGCTGGACACCGGCCATTGCCTCGTCACGCAGGATATAGCGCCGGACGCGGCGATCCATGCCTATGCCGACCGGCTCGGCACCGTCGCGATCGAAGATATGCGCCGGGGCGACCACACCCATCTTCCCTTCGGGCAGGGCGACATGGACATGCCCGCGGTGCTGACCGCGTTGACGGCGATCGAGTTCGACCGGTTGGTCTGCGTCGAACTGTCGCGCGAAAGCCCGCGCGCGCATCAGGCGATTCCGGAGGCAATCGGCTGGCTGCGCGGAGCGATGGCCTGATGCGCGTCTGCTTCGTGTCGCGGCGGTTCTTCCCGGCGATCTCGGGCATGTCGATCTATGCGATCAACCTGCTGCGCCAGCTCGTCGCGGGCGGCCATGACGTGACGATGGTCAGCCAATATTACGGCGATCCCGCCCGCGCCCTCGTCTATGGCGGCGGGCCGCCGCCGCCGGTGCCGGGCGTGCGGGTGATCGGCCTCGAAGCGATGGGCGAGCAGGACGGCGGCGATTTCGAACGCGATATCGATGCGATCGTCGCCACCATCGTTCGTGAACACACTGTGCAGCCGTTCGATGTCCTCCATGCACAATATGGCTATCCTACCGGCTGGGCGACGATGATCGCGGCGGCGCGGCTGGGGCTGCCCTGCGTGATCTCGATCCAGGGCGGCGACGGCCACTGGGTCGGCTCCTGCTGCGAAACGCACCGGCTGGCGATGGTGCGGGTGCTGGATCATGCCGGCGCGCTGCTGATCGGCGGCGAGAGTTTCGCAGGCGAGGTCCACGACCGGCTCGGCACCGCGCGCGACCGGTTCACGATCGTACCGGGCGCGGTCGATACCGGTCACTTCACCCCGGCCTCCGACCGGGCGGATGCGGACGACGGCCCCGTGCGGTTCTTGTATCATGGCCGCGTCGATCGCCGGAAAGGCGTGCTCGATTTCCTCCACGCCCTGCCGATGGTGGCGGGGGACTGGCGGGCGACGATCTCCGGTATCGGTCCCGATGTGGCGCCCGCGCGGGCGCTGGCGACGGCACTGGGGCTGGACGACTGCGTCGCCTTTACCGGCTATGCCGATTACGATGCGGTGCCGGCCTTGTATCGCACCCACGACGTGTTCGTCTCGCCGACCTATGCCGAGGGTTTCTCGAACACCATCCTCGAAGCGATGGCGAGCGGGCTGGCCGTGCTGTCATGCTATGCGGTCGGTGTCGTCGACTGCCTGCGCGACGGGGACAACGGATTGCTGACCCAACCGGGTGACATTCCGGAGCTGGCGGCGGCGCTGACCCGGCTGGTCGCGGAAGCTGATCTGCGCCACCGGCTGGCAACCAGCGCGCTGGCCGAATGCCGGCGCGTGTATAGCTGGGACGCGGTCGGCCGGCAGATCATGGCCATCTATGCCGATCTTGGCGGGCATCCGCAGGCCGCGTTTGACACCACCCTCCCCCGCACGCCGTGCCGGTTCCGTGCGGACCCGCACCTGCTGTGAAGCTGCTCGCGCTGTCGCCGCATCTGGATGATGCCGCCTTTTCCGCCGGTGGCCTGCTGGCGGCACGAGCCAACCGGGGGTGGGACGTGGCGATCACGACCTGCTTCACCGGCAACGTCGCGGCGCCGACCGGCTTCGCACTGGCCTGCCAGCTTGACAAGGGACTGCCGGCCGACATCGACTACATGGCGCTGCGCCGGGCCGAAGACATGGCGGCGTGCCGCGAACTGGGCGCGCGCGCTATCCACCTGCCCTTTCTGGAGGCGCCGCACCGTGGCTATGCCTCGGCCGCCATGTTGTTCGGACCGCGGCGGGACGACGACCGCATCGTCGACCGGCTGGCCGAAACGCTGGCGGCACTGTTGGCGGCGGAACGGCCCGATCTGGTGCTCGGGCCATTATGTCTGGGCGATCACGTCGATCATCACGCCGTACGGGATGCGATGACACAGGTCTGCGCGGGATATGACGTACTGCTGTGGGAGGATTGGCCCTATGCGGATCGCGAGCAACGCATTGCCGCCGTGCCGGCGCTGGTCGAACCGTTGACCCCCGATACCCGTCGCCGCCGGATCGCAGCCTGTGCGGCTTATGCCACGCAACTCGGTTTCCAGTTCGGCGGGGTCGAGGCGATGGCGGCGCGGATCGACGTAATGACCGAGGAACGCTACTACGTTCCGAACTGACCGACCAGTCAGGCCGCCAGTGGAAAGCGCAACAGCCGGTTCTCCACGGGCACCAGCGCGTGCGCGGCAGTGCCAACTGCGCGGACGATCGCGGGATGTCCGGCATCGAGTCCGCCGGTCAGCGATCCGAAGGCGGGCAAGATCAGCTTGGTCGTGCTGGCGACGAAGCACCGCCGTGCGATCTGGCGTCCACGGACTCGAATGCGCAGCTTGGGATGGAAATGGCCCGACAGTTCCGGCCGGCGATCGGCGGGATCGGCCTCGTGCCGCAGGACCAGTCCATCGATCGTCACTTCGGTCGCAACCGTGCCGCCACAGGGTCCGGCGATCGCGGGATCGTGGTTGCCGGTGATCCAGGTCCACGCCACCGTATCAGTCAGCGATCGCAATATCGCCTGCGCGGCGGCAGGCAGACGCTCTCCACCGCCCACGTCGTGGAAACTGTCGCCCAGGCACCAGATCGCCCGTGCGCCCGTGCGTGTCGCCAGCGCTGCCAGCGCCTCCAGCGTCGCGATCGAATCATAAGGTGGCAGGAACTGACCGCCGCCCGCCAGCCAGCTCGCCTTTTCCAGATGCAGGTCGGCGACCAGCAGTGCGCGGTGCGCCGGCCAGAACAACGCGCCCTCGGACAGCGCCTGGAAATCATGCCCGCCGAACGAAAGGGGAACCATGATCCGGCCATGCCCGGCCCGTGCCGGCCGCGCAAGGGCGAGAAGCGATGGCGATCCATTCGCCGGGTGCATGACGGCGTCACGGGGCCTATGCAGGCGATCCGTCACAAGGAATTGCCGATGATCCTGTCACTTCTGCTCGCCGCCGCCGCAACCCAGGCCCCCGCCGCCGCGCCGGCCCGCCTGTCGCCCGAAGCGGCGGACGCGCGCTGCGTCGTGGTGCTCGGTTTCATCAACACCCAAGGCAAGCTGACACCCGAGCGAGCAGAAGCGGTGAAGAACGGCACGATCTATTATCTGGGCAAGCTGCGCGGTCGCAATCCCGGCGTCAATCTGCCCGCGACACTGGATGCCGCCGCCAAGCTGGCGACCGCACAGAAGGTGAATGTCGGGCCGGAAGCGCAACGATGCGGGGCCGAACTGGCGCAATTGGGCGCCGCCACTGCCCGCCCCGCCGGCATGCCTCCTACCCCGCGTAAGCCCTGACCAGATCGAACAGATAGTCGCGCGCGTCATAAAGCGAGCGCACGCGCACCCGCTCGTTCAGGCCGTGCGTCCCGCTGCCGTCGCGGTCGACGAACATGCCCGGCACGCCGTAAACCGGGATGCCGATCGCGCCCAGAAACACGCCGTCGGTCGCGCCGGTCGACATGAACGGCGCCATCGGCACGCCGGGAAAGTGCTTCGCCGCCAGCTTTCGCGCCGGCTCGACGATTGCGGGATTCAGCGGCGGCGGCACCGCGATCGGGCGGACCGGCTGGTTGGCGGTCACCATCACGGCTGGCCCCGCCAGTCGTTGAAGCGTTGCCAGCGTGCCGTCCACCGTCTCACCGGGGAAAATGCGGCAGTTAACGTTGGCGGTGGCGCGCTGCGGCAGCGCGTTTTCGGCATGACCCGCCTTCAGCAGCGTCGCGACGCAGGTGGTACGCAGCGTCGAATGGAACGCCTTGTCCGCGCTGACGATCGCATCCGCCGACTGGTCGGTCGGATCGGCCAGTAGACGGGTGATCGCGTTCGCCATCACCGGCGCGCCCGTCCGCGCGGTGGCGATGAAATAGGCGCGGGTCGTATCGGTAAAACGGACCGGGAATTCATACCCCTGCACCGCCTTCACCGCATCGGCCAGTTGGTAGATCGCATTGACCGGCACCGGTTGCGAACTGTGTCCACCGGGATTGGTGGCCGTGAAGGTATAGTTCTGCGCTGCCTTCTCCCCCACCTGCAACGCCAGCGCCTCGCGACGGCCATCCGCACCCAGACGGCCGCCGCCGCCCTCATTCAGCGCGAATTCGGCGGCGATCAGCGCCGGCCTGTTCTGTGCCAGCCACTGTGCGCCGTTCCAGGCAAAGGTCGTCTCCTCGCCGCAGGTCAGCGCCAGCTTGATCGTCCGCTTCGGGCGCGGGCCGGCGGTGCGCAGGCGGATCAGCGTATCCGACCAGATCGCTGCCTGCGCCTTGTCGTCGATCGTACCCCGGCCATAATAATAGCCGTTCTCTTCGATCAGGGTGAACGGATCGCGCTCCCAGTCGGCCCGGTTGGCCTCGACCACGTCGAGATGCGCCAGCAGCAGCATCGGCTTCCTTGCCGGATCGCTGCCCGGCAGCGTCGCGACGATCCCGCCCTCCTTGGGATGCTCGGGTACAGAGAAGGATACGAGTTCGGCATCGGCGAACCCCGCCGCCTTCAACCGTGTGCCGATCTGCGTCGCCGCCTGCGTGCAACTGCCCGCCGACAGCGTCGTGTTCGTTTCGACCAGTTGCTTGTAAAGGTCGAAGAACGCCTTTTGATCGGCCCGACCCTGTGCCGTCGCCGGCGTTGCGCTGCTCAGCACAGCGATGACTGCCACACCCGCCATCGCCCTGATCCGCCGCATCGCCATATCCCCCAAGTCGCTGGCTGGGCAGTAAAGCCGGTCAAGACACGGTACGCAACCGGCATCGGTCGACGCCGGCTGACGGACGGATCAGGTCCGTCCGTTCGGCATCGGTGGCTGTGGACGCGGCTTCGGCCGCAGGATCGCCCGCAGCCGGACATAGGCCGGAGGGTCAGCAATACCGGGGCGACCGCGCCGATCATGCCGGCCAATTCCGGACGCCGGCCGGTAACTGCGTAGTGTCTTGCCGGATGCTTACCTATTTTTCACTTGGCATGAGACAGATAACGGCGTCACATCACGCGTGACGCATCGCGCTCGCAATTTCAGGATCGGATCGGATCGATGACCAAGGTGACCGACACACCGGCGATCGATATTGCACTCGATCATCTACAATCCGTGCTGGACATACTCGATCAGGCGGATCTGACCGTGGAAGCCGCCATGACCGATCACGTCATCCAGATGCTCAAGGCGACGCGTACTACCCGGTAATTGGCGTCAGGGTCGCCGTCAGCAGCCGCTCCACCTTCACGAGCCCGTGATGCGTCAGTTGCACGGCATCGGGGCGCTGCGTATCGGACTGCGCCAGTCCATGCTGCCGCAATGCCTTCAGCCAGCGCAACACCATTCCCGGATTCATTTCCAACGCCCCGGCAATATCGGCAATAGTCAGCGAGCGTCCCTCCGCTTCGGACAGATATATCTGGATCAGGATCGCCCCGACATAATCGCCGAACAGATCCTGGCCCAATTCCGCCATCCGGCACGAATACAGGTGCCGCATCTGGATCGCCGCCTTCCACATATGACGGGGCGACACGGCAAGCAGTGACGGCTCCTGCCAGAACAAGGTCGACACGAGATGCCCGGCATCATCGAACCGCGACACAAGCAGGTCCGCCTCGATCACGCTGCCATCCGGCCGATGATAGCGCTTGCGCAATTTGGTCGGGACGGCACCATCGACCAAGCCCTCCAGCATCTGCTGGCTTTTGGGGATATCCCCGGCGACGGTGATCGCTTGGTACGACCGGCCTACCAAATCGCTGCCCGGCCGCCGCACCATGTCGCAAAAGGCGGCGTCGACGCTGCGGATGATCCCCGTTCGGGTCGATACGCAATGGGCCGTAGGCATTATCGCTCCTTGATCCGGTGGGGGGGGACACGGCCCGCCGGACAGACCAGTTTGATCCGTATCAAGCTTTTAGCGCCGAATCATCCGTGATGGTAGTATGGGGCCGCACCGGCCGGCATGTCCGCGCATCCGGTCATTTGTCCGGGGTGGCGACCGGCCCATGAAAGTCCGCCTCGACGATCGCCAGCCGCCAGCCGACGGGGACGGCATCGGCGCCGGTATCCCCCGATTGCTTGGCGGTGCCGAGTTCGACGATGCGGCCGAACGCGTCGCGGTCCGCTGTCGGCCCCGTCTGGGCGATCCGCAGGACGCTGCCGGTCGCCGCCGGAAAAGCGATCGTGGCATAGCCGAGTTGCCGCTCGGTCTCCCCCTTCCACACTTCCCTACCATCAAGCGTCAGGCGCAAGGGATAGGCACGGGATCGCCAGCCGATCAGTTTCAGTTCGATCTCGTTCAGTGTCACCGGCCGGTCGAAGCGATATTCTATCCAGGCAGTGTCGGGCTTGCCGTCACTCGCCCAGCGCGACAGTTCGTTGTCGTCGATGGTCTTCGCCGCATCGGCCGGATGAGACCCAGCGACGATGCCTGTCGGCACCATGGTGTTGCGAGTAATTCGGTATGACGGCCCCGCCGGAGTCGGGCCACGCGTCAGCAGGCCGGGTTGCGCATCCTCAGCAAAGCGGCGCGACAGCCCGCCTTGCACCTTGCCCGCTGCGACGGTGGGGATGACGAGCGTCGCGTCCTTCAGACCTGCCGCCGTGGCGGTAAGCCGGACCGGACCAGGCGTCGTACCGGCACGCAGTAGCACGCGATTGACGCCCGCTTCCACCGGCAGGGTCCGCGACAGGATATAATTGTCCTCGCCACGCGCAGTGCCGGCAGTCGGCGTCGTGCCCGGAATGGCCTCGGCCTGCACCGCGACGGCGGCGCGGGGCTTGCCGGAACTGTCGCCCTGCGCGATCCCGCCGCGCCATTCGGCAGGGCCGGTCAGCGCGAAGGCGACCTTGTCGTTAGCGGCGGGCACGCGTCGTCCCCGGGCATCGACCACCTCGACATCGACCAGCGCGATGTCGGCGCCGTCCATCACGAAGCCGCGCGGGCCGGTATGCGGCACCAACCGCAGCGCGACCGGCGGCCCGGCGGTTTCGACGACATGCTCGGACCGGCGGCCATCGGCCCCCGTCGCCACTGCGCGCAACGTGCCCGTCTGCCAGGCCACCCCCGGCCAGGTGAACAGGAACCCGGTCGACCGCTTCCCCGGCCCCAATGAGCGACCGTTTAGAAACAGGTCTACCGCTTCGCCATTGGAGACGACGCTGACATCCTTCGTCGTGCCCGCCGGATAGGTCCAGTGGCCGATGATATGGGTGGCGGGCGCTTCCGGATCGACCCAGCCGTTCCACATGACCTTATGTGCAAAGAATCCCTCCTTGGGCAGCCGCACCGCGTCGACCTCGCCAGAGCGGCGGTAATTGTTGTCGCCGCGATAATGGGTGTTGCTGTCAGACCAGATGATGTTGACGCCGCCCGAACTCACCCGCCGGCCGGTGCCGGGCCGGATACGATAATAATCCCACCAGCGCCGCACATCCTCGATCGCGTGGCTGTCCTGATTGCGGTTGTAATCGGGCGCGTTCTTGTGGAAAGGTGGCGTGAATTCGTCCTGATACAGGCGTGCGCCCTCGTCACGGCTATATTCCATCGCCCACATCGGGTGCTTCGCGCTCTTGTTTATATAGAGCATCTCACCGCCATATTCGGCAATCCTGCTGTCGAGCATCTCGCGCGAGCCGATCGCACGTCCGCCCTGCGGATCGTAGCGGTCGCGGATCGCCTTCATCTCGGCCATGTGCGGCTCGCTGATGCTTTCGTTGCCGCTTTCGTAGAACAGGATCGAGGGGTTGTTGCGGTTATAGACGATCGCGCTCCGCATCTGCTCCTTGCGTTGTTCCCAGCGGCGCCCCTCCACGTCGTGCTCGGCATCGCCTGCGGGCATCGCCTGCGGCATCCCGACCCGATCAGCGGATTCGATATCCTGCTTGGACGGGGTGATATGCATCCAGCGAACCATGTTGCCGCCGCTTTCCACCAGCATCGCATTGGAGAAATCGCTGATCCAGGGCGGGATCGACACGCCGACCGCCGGCCATTCGTTCGACGTGCGCTGGGCATAGCCATGGACCTGCATCACCCGTCCGTTCAGCTGGATCATGCCGTCGCCGAACCACGTGCTGCGGAATCCGGTCAGCGTGTCGACCGCATCAATCGCCTTGCCGCCCTCGATCAGGCTGGTCGTCACCCGGTAGAGATAGCCATAACCCCAACTCCAGAAATGCAGGTCCGACAGCCGTCCCGCCGCCGCCAGCACCCGCGTCTCGCCCGGCGCCAGCGTCACGGTGCCGCCGTCCAGCCGCCCGACCAGCCGACCATCGCGGTCGCGTACCTCGGCCCGGTAGGTCAGCGTGCGCGGGCACGCCTCCTCGTTGCGGACCTGCGTTTCGGCATGGACGGTGGCGGCG
This sequence comes from Sphingomonas cynarae, assembly GCF_039537815.1. Classification (NCBI taxonomy): domain Bacteria; kingdom Pseudomonadati; phylum Pseudomonadota; class Alphaproteobacteria; order Sphingomonadales; family Sphingomonadaceae; genus Sphingomonas; species Sphingomonas cynarae. Next base: position 514,534 of record NZ_BAABBF010000003.1, read on the forward strand.
CGACCGGCGATGTCGAACCCGTCCGCCCAGATATACTGGCCGGTGGTGCCCAGATCAGCGTACAGCGGCAGTGTCTGGTAAGTGCGCGGCGTCAGATGGAGCCGGACGTTCTTGGTGATGCCGCCGTAATTGACGTTGAAATTGCGGTCGTTCCACTGAAAGCCACTCCCGCCGGCCCGCTCCTTGTAGCGCCAGTCATTGTCGACGCGTACCGCGATCAGGTTCTCGCCGGGCTGCAGCGCCGCCGAGATATCCGCGCCGAACGCCATCGCGCCGCTTTCCGACAAAATCACCGAGCGGCCATTGACCCAAACCTCGGCTGCCTGCCGTACACCCTCGAACTCCAGGAACACCTTGCCGGTCGCGGCACCGCGCGGCAGCGTGATGCGCTTGCGATACCAGATGATCCCGGTCGAGAGGTCCTTGATATCGCGCGCGAACGCCTCGCGCTCGTTGAACGCGTTGGGCAATGTCACGGTCTGCCAGCCACGGTCGTCGAAACCGGCCTGCGCTGCGCCTGCCTGATCGCCCGTCGTCATCCGCCAGTCGGGATTGAGATTGAAGGTGCTGCGGCCCGAGGTAACGACGCTGGAGGCATCATGGGCGCATACCGCAGGCGTACACAGCGCGATCGCGGCAACGGCGGCAAGGGAGCGCCAGCGCATCACGTGTGACACGGCGGTACGCGGTTTCGAGCACCGCTCCATCTGGGTCATCAACATCTTCCCCGCTCCATCCCCGTCCGACGATCTACAGGGCAGGTCGACAATTTCTGTCCCGACCTGCCTTATTATCTGGCCTGATCAGAATGCACATGCTGGTCAGGCATGGCAAGCCGATCATACAGGATCGCTGTCCTACCCGCTTACCTTGCCTCCGTATCTCATCTGCTCGAAAAGACCCCATGATCCACGGCTCCCAGAAATTGTACCAGCGCGTCGCCGAAGCGCTGGCAGCGGCGATCGCGGCGGGGCGATATGCGGTGGGCAGCCGCCTGCCGGCGGAACGTGATCTGGCCGTGGAGTTCGGGGTGAGCCGGCCGACGATCCGCGAGGCGATGATCGCGCTGGAAATGCGTGGCATGGTCGAGGCGCGCAACAAATCCGGCGTTTATGTGATCGGCAACAAGGCCAGCGATGGGCGATTGAACGAACTGGATGTCGGCGCCTTCGAATTGATCGAGGCGCGAACCATGGTCGAGGGGGAGGCGGCGGCACTGGCAGCCGTGGCGATCGACGACGCGACGATCGGCAAGCTTCGTGAACTGCTGGACGCGATGACCATCGAGGCGGACCAGCGCGGCAAGGTCGATGTCGACCGCGAGTTCCATCTGCTTGTCGCGGCGGCCTCGGGCAACAGTCTAGTCAGGTCAATGATCGAGTCGCTTTGGGACATTCGGGAAAGTTCGCCGATGTGCGTCCACATGTTCGCTCAGGCACGACGCAACGGCGTCGCTCCACGGGTCGAGGAACACCGTGCCATCGTCGACGCACTGGCCGCCCGCGACAGCAAGGCGGCCCGCCATGCGATGCGCAGCCATCTGATGCGCGTGACCGAGGACCTGCTGGAAGCGACGAGACTGGAACTGATCCAGCGCGCCGAAGCCGATTATGATGCGCAGCGCAGTCACATCAATCTGCGGACCGAGGCCTGATTGCCGCAGCCGGTGGAGAGCCGATGGCGAAAGTTACGGGGACCCGACCTGCCTTCGCCGTTGTCAGTTGTCCATGCCGGTTGCCGATCGCCCGATCCATCACCTGACATGGCACGTTCTGCTGTCCCATCGGTTGAAGGCGGCTGTAGGAGAACAGCCGTGCCGTCGGACCGTATCGTAGCAGTGGGCTTCCTGACCCAAGGTGATCTGAAACTTCTGGGTCAGGGTTTCGATCGTCTGTTTCCGGTGACCGACGATGCGACATTCGACGATCTCCTGAAACAGCTGGAAGGGATTACCGGCGTTCCGACCAACGAAGATGCCAGTAAGGCGGCCGGGAAATGACATGTCTTCCCGGCATCCGAATGGATTGCCGACCCCGGCGATGCCGCACGCCTGCCTTGGTAACGACTGCCACCGTCCTTCCGGTCGATAGCTCGGGGCACTCAGGCAGCGCGTGACGACAGTTGACCCTGCTGTTGTCGATCCGTGATCCATTGCACGAAGGGCGCGGGCTCCATCGGCCGGGCGAACCAGAAGCCCTGCGCTTCCTCACAGCCGAGACGGGTCAACACGGCGGCGGCTTCCGCCGTTTCGATGCCTTCCGCCACGACCCTGAAACCCAGCTTATGCGCCAGCCCGATCATCGTCTCGACCAGAACGAAGTCGGGTCCGGCCGCGCCCGTCAGGTTGCGGATGAAGGCTTGATCGATCTTTACGACCCGCGCGGGCAGGCGCTGGAGATAGGCGAGACTGCTGTGTCCAGTACCGAAATCGTCGATCGCGAGGCAGATACCCGCCGCCGCCAGTTCGTGCAGCATGGCGAGTGCGCGGTCTGGCTGGGCCATGATCGCGCTTTCCGTCAGTTCGATTTCCAGCCGGTCGGAGCGCAGCCCCCGCTTCAGCAGGCCAAGCTGAATGCGCTCGATCAGATCGTCCTCGCTGAAATTGGCGGCGGAGATGTTGACGGATACCGCGATGTCGCGACCTTTATGGCTCCAGTCGGCCAATTGGCTCATGGCGGCGTCGAGCACCCACTGCGTCGTCGGCCGGGCCAATGAGGTCTGTTCGATGATCGGAATGAATTCGCCCGGGGATACCTCGCCCAGACGGGGGTGGCGCCATCGCAGCAGCGCCTCTGCGCCGATGCACCGCCCCGTCGTCAGTTCGATCCGCGGCTGATATTCCAGCCGAAGCTGATCGCCGGCGTCCAGCGCCGCGCCGAAATCGCGCAACAACGCATATTGGCGGCGATGCGCGATATCGTTCGATGGGGAATAGAGCGCGATCGCTCCGTCGATGCTGCGCGCATCTTGGGCGGCGCTGGCGGCCCCGCGCAACACGTCGTCCGCCGATACGTCACCAAGGGTGAAGGGGCGTAATCCGATCGCGACGTTCGTGACGAAGCGGACCGACGACGACGCCCGGATCGCCGCGAAACCGGCACGCAGTTCCTGCTGGTACGCCGCATGCTCGACGCCAGGAGGCGACAGGAACGCGAATTGTGCGGCTCCGACATGATAGGCGGGACGTGCCGATCCCAACGCGTTGCGCAACGCGCGCGATGACTCGCGGATCATCTCGTCGACCCGCGCACCGCCCATCGCCCGGGCGATGCGACTGATCTGGTCGTCACGCGCCAGATCGACGACCACCGCCAGCCGCGGCTCACCCGGACGATCCCGGGCGAGATCGATCAGATCATCGTGGAACTGGCTTCGCGTCGGCAGGCCGCTGACGGGGTCGATCCGCCCAAAGGCGTGTTGCAATTCGATCTGCGCCATGACCATCGCCGCCAGATCGACCAGCGCCGCCAGTTCAGCCGGAGACGCCCGCCGCGGCTCCATCCCCAGAACGCACAGCGCGCCCAACCCATGCCCGTCACGGGTAACCAGAGGCGCCCCGGCATAGAACCGCGTTCCCGCCCGTCCCAGCACGCTGTCGGCATAATACGGATCCGTCTGGAAATCCTCGATCACCAACGGCTGCGTCGTCGTCGCCACCTGCGCGCAGGGCGCCGTGTCGCGCGGAATGCTCCAGTGATCGATCCCGACCCGTGACTTGAACCATTGCCGATCACGGTCGGTCAACGAGACGGCCGCCACCGGCAGGCCGAATATCTGGCTGGCCATCCGCGTGATGCGATCGAAGCTTTCGCTAGGCGAGGTATCAAGCAGCGAGAGCTGGTACAACGCGTCCAGTCGAACTTCCTCGCGATGGTCGCAGACTGAATAACTCATCGTTCGAGACGTAATTTCAATATCTTAATGGTTGGTATGAGCGGCTATCGAAATTGCCTGCCCACTTGATATCGATCCCGCCGGCCGACGCATTCGGGTGGGCCGGAGCCATGCCCTGGTTGGTCGATCCGACATACCGTTCGTCTGCCCCCTTGCACCCCCGTGCTTCCCGGTGCGCTTGCCGTCGGCGAATCGCGGCAGGACAGACCCTCACATGGCTTCGCCGACAGCGTTCACCGACGCCTTCCCCCGTTCGGTCGGACGATGGGGAACTGCTATGGCCCTTGCACCGTACCATCAGAGAATCATCGGAGCATTCGCGTTTGGACGTCGTCACTCTTTGCCTGTTTCTACTGCTTGCCGTCGTTATCAGCGGCATTCTGTCCCGCCTCCTGCCATCCGCGCTGCCGCGGCCATTGGTACAGATCGCGCTGGGGGCGGTGATCGGCACCGCGGCGGGAACGCGGGTCGAACTCGATCCCGAACTCTTCTTCCTGCTGCTGGTCCCGCCGCTGCTGTTCCTCGATGGCTGGCGCATTCCCAAGGACGAATTGTTTCGTGACGGCAAGGCCGTGCTGGGCCTCGCGCTCGGCCTTGTATTCCTGACCGTGCTGGGCCTTGGCCTATTCGTCCACTGGCTGATCCCGGCGATGCCGCTGGCAGTGTCGTTCGCCCTGGCGGCGGTCGTGTCGCCGACCGATCCGATCGCGGTGGGCGCCGTGGCGCAGAAGGTGCCGATCCCCAAACGCATGATGCATATTCTGGAGGGGGAATCGCTGCTGAACGATGCCTCCGGGCTCGTCTGCCTGCGTTTCGCGATCGCGGCGGCATTGAGTGGCACCTTTTCGCTGGCCACGGCGGCGGGCACGTTCGTGTGGATGGCCTTGGCAGGCGTGGCGATCGGCGGCGCGGTGACGTGGCTCGCCATCAGCGGCAAGGCGCTGTTCGCCCGGCATTTCGGCGACGATCAGGGATCGAGCATTCTCGTCAGCCTGTTGTTGCCGTTCGGCGCCTATCTCGCCGCCGAACATCTCCACGCATCGGGGGTGCTGGCGGCAGCGGCGGCGGGTATCGCCATGACTTTCGCCGGTAGCGGGGCGGCGGTCGGCGCTTCCACCCGCATCCGTCAGCGGGCGGTGTGGGACATGCTCCAGTTCACCCTGAACGGTGTCATTTTCGTGCTGCTGGGAGAACAATTGCCTGACCTGCTCATCGGCGCGCGGGCGGCGGTCGCCGGCACGGGGCACGAGGGCACCGGATGGCTGGCCGTCTATGTCATCGCGATCGTCGCCATGCTGGCGGCCTTGCGCTTCGGCTGGGTCTGGCTGTCGTTGCAACTCACGCTGTTCCGGGCGCGGCGCAGGGGCGGTGCCGATACGAGCAGTCCCCCGCGACGCATCATCGGCGCGATGTCGGTGGCGGGGGCACGCGGGGCGATCACACTGGCCGCCGCCCTTACCCTGCCGCTGACGCTGTCCGACGGCACGCCCTTTCCGGCGCGCGATCTGGTGATCCTGCTGGCCTCAGGCGTGATCCTGGCATCGCTCGTCATCGCCTCGATCGGATTGCCGCTGCTGCTTCGGGGGTTGCGGCTGCCGGTTGATGAGGGCGCGGCGGGCGAGCGCGACCATGCCCGGATCGTGACGGCCAAGGCGGCGATCGCGGAGATCGAACGCGTCCAGCACGATCTGGCGGCGAACAGCGACGAAGCCGACCGTTACACCGATATCGCGGCAAGGCTGATGGCGCAGTATCGCGAGCGGATCGAAAGCCTCGGCGCCGACGAGGAACGCCGGATTGAAGAGGACAGGGATCGGCGGATCGACCGCGAACTGCGCCTCGCGGCGATACGGGCAGAACGGCAATCGCTGTTCGCGATGGCCGAGCGACGGGAGATCGGCCTTACCCTGGCGGAACAGCTCGGCCGCGAGCTCGATCTCAGCGACGCCCGCCTCACCCGCCTGGGCAGCTAGTCGCGAGAAGGTCGATCAGGGATCGATCTGGCCCGCACCACGCTCTGATACCGAAGGAGACGACGATGAAAGCGATGACACTGCATGCCCCGGCAGGTCTGGGCAATCTGCGCTTCGGCGAGCGGCCCGATCCGGGAGAGCCGGGGCCGGGCATGATCCGGGTCGCGCTGCATGGCAGTTCGCTCAATTTCCACGATCTCGGCGTGGTCACGGGCAAGATGCCGAGCGCGGACGGTCGGGTACCGCTCGCCGACGGTGCCGGTATCGTGGAAAGCGTCGGCACGGGCGTGTCGGAATTTGTCGCGGGCGATCATGTCGTATCATGTTTCTTTCCCGACTGGCTCGATGGTCCACCGACGATCGCGGATTTTAGCCGCACGCCGGGTGACGGCATCGATGGCTTCGCGCAGGAATATGTCGTTCTTCCGGCCACCGCCTTCACCAGCGCACCCAGGGGCTATGACGCGGTGGAGGCGGCGACGATCACCACTGCCGGGCTAACCGCCTGGCGCGCGCTGGTCGTCGACGGAAAGCTGAAGGCGGGCGACACCGTGCTGCTTCTGGGCACCGGCGGCGTCTCGATCTGGGCGTTGCAGATCGCCAAGGCGATGGGGGCGATCGTGTCGATCACCTCGTCGTCGGATGCCAAGCTGGAACGGGCCCGGACGCTGGGCGCCGATTTCACGGTGAATTACGGACGTGAACAGGCGTGGGGGCGACAGGTGGCCGACTGGACCGGCGGCCGGGGCGTCGACCATGTCGTCGAGGTCGGCGGACCGGCGACCCTAGCCCAGTCGATCGAGGCGGTGCGCGTGGGCGGGCATATCTCCCTGATCGGCGTGCTGACCGGCCGGGGTGGCGAGGTACCGACCGCCGCGCTGATGGCGAAGCAGGCGCGGTTGCAGGGGCTGATCGTCGGCAGCCGACGCGAGCAGCAGGATTTCGTCCGGGCACTGGAAGCCACGTCGATCCGGCCCGTCGTCGATCGTCGCTTTCCGCTCGAAAAGCTTGCCGATGCCTTCGCGTTCGAGGCAGGCGGCGGCCATTTCGGCAAGATCGGGATCGAGTGGTAGGAACCTATCGCCGTTGCGCGGTGGTGAAATGGCCAGTGAACGTCGCAGCTTCTGCGGAAAGTTTATGCAGCATCGCTTTCAGCGCCAGACTGCTTTTCCGCACCTGATCGAGCGAGACGGTGTTGTCGTTGACCGAGACGATAATTTCCCGGCTCGCTTCCGTCAGTGCCTGGCTGCGATCGCCGACCGCCGCGATGCGACCATTGAGGCTTTCGATCGAGGTGGTCTGGCCACGCGACATCGCGGCAACCCGGCCGGCGCCATCATCCATCTCGGCGATCAGCGATCCCAGGCTTTCCGTGCTGGTGACGATGGACCGGATCTGTCGCTGGACGTTCTCGATCGCGGTGCGCACGTCGTTGGCGTTCTCACCGGTGCGCCCCGACAGCGACTTGATCTCGGCGGCCACCACGGCGAACCCCGCGCCGGCCGGCCCTGCCCGCGCCGCCTCGATCGTGGCGTTCAGGGCCAGCAGGTTGGTCTGCTTGCTGATCGAACCAATGACGTCGGCGATCTGCTCGATGCTGCTGGCCTGCGCCTGCGACAGCGCGACGTTCTCGTTCGCCTTGCGGGCATGGACGCTGATCGATCGGGCGGCGCTGCTCGTCCCGGCCGCTTCGCGGTCGATCTCGTCGAAGGCGCGGGCGAGCGAATGGGTTTCCTGCCCCGCTTCATGCATCTCGGTGGCGAACAACTGCGCCACGGTGTCGAGTTCGGCCGCAAGCCGCCGGTTACCGTCGATCAGGCCGGCCAGATCAGTGGCATTGCATTCGAGCTGGTCCATCGCCTGCTGCGCATCGCGGATGGTGCCGGCGACCTGCCGTTCGAAGGCATCGGCCAGTGACCTGAGGGTCGCGCGGCGTTCCTCCTCGCCCTGCCGTTCCACCGATGCGATCACCTGCGCCTGACGCCGTTCCTCCCGCTCCGCCTGTTGGCGCAGTGCCGTGGCCTGGGTTTCCAGTTCCCGCGCCTTGTGACGCTGCGCCTGGAAGCCGGCGAGCGCGGTCACGACATGGCCCAGTTCGTCGCCACGCCGGAACGCGCCCAGATCGATGGCCTGATTGTTCATCACCGCATCGGTCGCGGTAGCGATATCGGTGATCGATGCCACGGTGGAACGGCCAATGACGTAGGCCATGAGCAGTCCGACCGCCGCCGTCACGGCAAAGGCGAATAGCAGAATGGCCAGGGTCAGTCTGGTCGCGAACAAGGCACCCGCCGCGCTGTCGGTGGCCCGGGTGACCCCCGTCGCGGTGATCTGCCGGATACGCATCTCGACCTTGCGGGCATTGGCACGGAACGGCTGGATCATCGTCGCCGTACTGGCGAAATCGATCTCCAGCATCGATGTCAGCACCTCGACGGTTTCGACATAGCGATCGATATCGACGATCAGGCGGGCCAGTTCGCCCTGTGCCGGGTATCGACGGCGATAGTCGATGACGGCGACGCGCACGTCGCGCAGTTCGTCGCGCACCGCCTGTGTCTGTTCGCCGATCGGCGTCGCAGGCGCCGCGGCGCGGGTCACCAGCAGGTGATACACGTCCGAATTCGCGCTTTCGAACTTGCGGGCCGCAGCATTCAGCTGAGCGATGTCCCGCATGTCGTCGTTGACGATCTTCGACACGCTGTGGCCGGCGACCAGCAGGGCCGCCGTGCTCGTCGCCGCCATGACGACGAACAGCACCAGCATGATGACCGGCGTGGCGGCGACCTTCAGGGCAATGGAGCGGTCAGACAACCGCAGCCGGCGACCCAGCCGCTGAGATAGCGCATCCAGCATATCAGATCGCGAACCGCAGACCGGCCCGGATGCGTCGATCGGCCGGGATGGGAGAAACCGCGGCTCCACCAGCCAGTGTCATGTTTTCACCCGCCCCGAAGACCTCGATCCCGGGAGTAAGCGAGAAACCCGCCCTCAGATCGACCGCTATCGCATCGTCGACCGGAAAGAGCGACAGTTGGGAGGCGGACGAGAACGAGAACTGACGCGTACTAGAGGTATATCGGGCCACGCCGGACAGTGACAGCCGTCCGACCGTATAGCCCAACGTGATGTTGGCCTTGTGTACCGGCGTGGTCGATCGGGGCGAGAGAGCATAGGGGATGGGTATCGCGAGGGAGGCCAGTTGCTCTTCCGTGCGCGTCCAGGTGTAGTTACCGCGCCATGCCAGGCCACCGGTCATGCCGGTGACGGACAATTCCGTACCATAGGTCGTGTAATCGCCGATCGCCGCGAACCGCGCCACCAACGAGGGAAGCGGGGTCAGGAACAGTTCCGTCTGCACACCGTCACCCGGCGAAGCGATCGCATCGTCCGTTCGTGTGACGAATGCCGTCAGCTCCAGTCGTGCCGAACCCACCGTACGTACATACCCGACCTCGCCGCTCCACATACCGACCGGATCGATCCGCGCCGATCCAACCGCGAAGACGGGAATGGGCAATGGGGTGATGATCTGTAGTCTTGTGCCTGAATTGACCAGCGACGGCAGTTGATAGCCATGACCGCCATTGATCCGCAGCGAGCCTTGCTCGTCGAAGCGCACCAGCAGTGCTGCGTTGAAGCTGAACCTGGTGAATGCCCGATCGAACGCGCGCGGATCGTCATAGGCGGGCTGAGCGATTGCGCCGTCCTGATGCAGCCACAGGCGATCCAGCCGTCCCGCCACCGTCAGCGACAGGCGATCGTCGGGATGCACATCCAGCATCGCGTTCGCCGACGCCACGTCATAGGATATCCGTTCCGCGAACTGCTGCGCCGAACGCAGCCGGTTATTGCGATACTCGGCGCCGAGGCGCAGCGTATCGCTAGTCCCCAACCGAACCAACGTCGATGCCTGGCTGACGATGATCCGATTTTCCAAAGTGACAGGGATGCCGGCATCGGCCGTCGTGCCGATACCATATCGTACGTCGAGCCAGTTGACGTATCCGTTCAGCGTGATCCCGCCCCAGCCGGTATCGCGGGTCGCGTTGCCATGGACATTGTCGCTGCGGTAACGCTGATTGGATAGCAACGGGCTCGGCAGATACTCGATCTGCCGATTGGTGGCATGGCCGCCGCCCAGCGTCATCCCCAGTCCGTCGAACGATCCGGTGATCTCGCCCGATATCTGATCGCTGTTGACATCAACCACCGTTGGAGGTCGTAACAGGGGCGGCGGGATGCGGCGTTCGCCCTCACGGGCGTGGCCACCCGCCAGCTTGACCCCGATCGCCGACGTGACGGGCAGCATCACCGATCCCGCCAGCTTGCCGGTGCCGTGATTGCCCCCTTCCGCCATCGCCGTCACGGACGGTGCGCCACCGACGCGGCGGGTGATGATGTTGACGACCCCGCTGGCGGCGTTGAACCCGAACAGCGCGGTGGCGGGCCCACGCACCAGTTCGATCTGCTGGATTTCGTCGAGCTGGACGCCGAGCAGGTTCCAGTCGGTCATGCCGTAATGGTCGAGATAGACCTGCCGGCCGTCGACCAGCACGAGCAGCCGGGCATTGTAGGTCTGAGCACCGCCGCGCACCGCGACGTCACGTTGACCGGCCGTCCACTGGTTTACGTCGATCCCGGCATAGGTCTTCAGCAGTCCCGGCACGTCGCGGGCCGGCGAACGCGCGATCTCCGCCTGCGTGATGATGATCGTCGAGGCGGGCAGTTCGGACGCGCGTTGCGGCTTGCCGGTGACGCTGGTCGTCACCGGTTCGCCGATCACGTCCTGCAACGCCTGGTAGTCAATCGATTGCGCAAGCGCAGCCGGCGATACGACGGCGGCACCGGCAAGCACGATGGCGCGGTATGCGCTCTTTCGGAAAGACCCCGACATCATATTTCCTTCACCAGCATCAGGAATGCCGATCCGAACCGGATATTGGCGGCACGGGCGGCAGCCCGGTTGACGGTGATCTGTACCTTGGGGCTGGTGGCGATCCCGACCACGCAATGCCCTGCCTGTACGCAGACCGGATCCGACGAGATGGTCAGCACCGAGGATCGGGCGGCCGCCGCCGATATGTCGCCTTGCTCGCTGCGCAAACCGGTCGTCACGAACGCGACCTGATATCCCGTCAGGCTCCCCATCGATCCGATCGGCACGCGCCGCGCCTTAAGCGTGCCACGGCCGGCAGCAATGCCCGACCCCGTCATCCGCTCGATCGCGCCCGCCTCTGCTTCGGACGCCTCATTGCCTGGGGCGAACAGAATCGCGGCCGGGACGGCCCCGGCATGGGCAGGCTGCACGAACGACACGACCCGTGCCGCGATCGGCACGTTAAGACCGGCCGAGGTAGGCGTCGCCCACCCCAACACTGCCAATCCACATGCCAACCTGCCTGAATGCAACGGAATACCCCTATCAATCTGCGGGGTTTCATAAGAGCCTGCCACTATCCAACTGGTTAACGTCACCTACAAAACACGGTCGCAAACACCAAATCATTATGCGGAGAAACGGCACTCCGGGGCCCTTGGCATCGCTTGCCCTTCCGTCCACGCGCTCGGAATGGTCAAGGTGCTGGCGGGGGTTATCGGCGAATTGCCGGTGCGCAGGTCATCTCGTATCTGTCGCCGCGACGGCGACCACCCGCCCCTACCAGACGAACGCGACGGACATCGTTGCATGGGGCACGATGCGCGCCGTCGTGCCGCCGGGCGAATCGAGCCGGCGTAACTGGTCGTCGCGGATCAGGGCGAGCATCGCTGCCTGAAACGTCGCCCTGACCCCACCAAGCCGAAGCGGCCGGTCGAGCGTGACCCCGCCACTGCCATATAGCCGATCGCCGCGGCCGGCGGCGTAAAAGCCATGCCGGCCGGCGCCGATGGTGACCGGCAGGCCCAGCGTTGTCGCATTCTCACCATCGGACAACGCGATCGACGGTGCGATACCCAAAATGGTGTAAAATCCTCCTTCACCTCTCGTTCGCCGTGTGACCGCGAAACGCGGCCGGAATCGGCCGATCCTGTCGTCGGTGGCATGGAGAAACGTCAGGCTGACCTCATGGCTCGTCGGCGCGGCGCCGTTCGGGTTGGTCTTGATCGCATAGGTGACGGCCGCATCGACACCATCGGACGGCCGCCAGGCAAGGCCGATCAGGTTGTTGCTCTCATACCAGGCACGGGGACCCGTGCGCTCGTCGCGACATGGCGCGTGGAAACCATTCGCACTCTGGGCCATCAGAAACACCGTCCCGCGTCGTGCCGCATCCTGGTGCAACACCACCACGCCGCCGACTGCCACGTGGAGGGGTACCTGTGCGGCGCGACCGGCTTGCGCCCCTCCGGCCAGCCGATCGTGCGGGGATGGTTCACCACCGACCCGGTGGCATAGGGTTCGGGCTACGGACACAGTGCGATCACCTTTGCGGGGATTTGCGCATGTGCCGTCCCACCGAACATGGTCGAGGTGAGAATCAGGCTGGCGAATACGACGTTTGTCATGACGGCTCCCGGCTTTCCAGGACGAGAGCAATCCGAACTGGCCGTTTATCCACCCGGCCAAAGCATTATTTCAGACTTATGCCTCTATCAGAGGTAGTTACATCGGCGGCATGGCGGGGTGTCAGGACAGCATCACGTTCCGCCCCGCCCATTCGTCGACGGCAAGCGCATCGATCTGCCGCGCCATCACCCGTGGCACGATCACGTGGAAGCCGCGCGCCATCAATTCTTCCACCGCCCAGCGCACGCAGAGGTCGGCTGCGACGCCTGTCACGATCACCTCGTCGACGCCGCGCGCCTTCAGGTCAGCGAAGAAGAGGTCGCCGGCTTCCGGTTGCAGGCAGAACGTATCGGCGAACGCCTTCAACCCCTGCACGCACTTCAGCCTTGCCTTGTCACGGGTGACATCCGGCGTCACCGCATCGGTGCCGCTTTCGGCGCCGATCCAGCCAGCAGGCGCACCTGTCGGGCCAGATCGCAGACCGTCACCGCCATGGATCGGCCATCGACCTGCGTATGGATAAACTGACCCTGCGATGTCCCGGGGCGGGACTGCGTCACGGTGCGGGCGACCGTCTCCATCTTCTCGACGACAAGCCCGTTGAAGGCGCGATCGCTTTCCACGACAAGGATCATCCGGCCGGTCATGTCCGCGGCCACCGGCCCATTGGCGAAGTCGAACAGCGGCAGGGGCGCGCCATCATAGCTGGCGATCGCGCACAGGGCGGAGCCCGCAAGGCGCGCCGGGGCGGCATCGACCGGAAAGGGCACGATCTGTTTGACCGAGGCGAGCGACGCGGCCCCATACCCGTCACCCGTCCGGAACACGACATAGGCCTGCAAGCCACCGCTATGCGTCTCGCCCGGCCGATCGGCGACGGCCTTTCCGGTCCGACGGGTCAGCGCGGCGATCGTCCGCAGGACGGCGCATTCCCGCACCGCTTCGTGATCCAGCATCAGGCTCTGCCGCGCCTCATGATCGACAACGGCACCGCGGAACAACGGCAATTGCCTGCCCAGTTCGCATGACAATGGGTGCAGCGACCGGAAACCCAGCGGCAGGATGCGCCGGATACGGTCGATCTTCAGCCCCAGCATCTGATCCGCAGCCAGTTGCACGATGACGACTGCGCCGCGCGCGCCTTCGGCCGCGCGACCGGTCAGGCCGAGCAGGGCGAGATCGTCGACTACCGGCACCTCCCGATCGAGATAGCGGACGACACCCATCCACGGTCCGGCCGGCTCCGGACTGGGCATGATCGTATCACCGGGCACCGTTGCCACGACGAAGCCGGTATCGATGGCGATCTGGGTATCTGCCACCGATACAAGTACCACCGCGCCACATACGCTGGCAGTCCGTCGCTCGTCCTTCCCCACTTCCACCGCATGGATCACGCCCGGCAGGGTGAATATCGCCGCCTGATCGATCAGGCCGAAAAGCGCTTGGCCATGCAGAAAGCCGCTTGCAACCAGCGGTTGTCGGTCATCGGCGACGCCTGTCAAGGGTTGCACCTCGTCGGCGGCAATGCGGGCCAGCCCCGATACCATGTCCATGACGAGCCCGAGCAGTCTATCCCCTTCACGCAGCACGACGACGACGCCGGTAGCACGGGATGGTCGAGCGAAGCCCAGAAGCCCGGCGATATCGAGCACGGGGACCGCCCGTCCCCGGATCACGATGGTGCCGCAACAGGCACCCGTCCCGGAGAAGTCGGCCTGCAGCGTGTCCGGCAGTGGCACCACCTCGCGGATGCTGTCGGCCCGGATCGCGAGATCGCGCCCGCACAATCGCATCAGCCCGACATCGATCGGCGCCCGCCGCCCGTCGGCGCCGGTCTCCGCTTCATGGTCCGTCATTCCCGTGTGCCCGTGGAGGCCGCCAGTTCCCCGATCATCCCGACCACCTTGACCGTCACCTGTCGTTGCGTGTCGGCCGCCTCGGCGATCAGGTCGATCGAACGCGCGGTCTTGCTGACGCTGGCGACGATGCCGTCGAACGCTGCCCGCGCGGTTTGCGAGCGTTCGGTGCCGTGCGCGACGCGTTCGCTCGATTCTTCGATCAGCCGGGCGATCTCGGCGGCGGCATCGGCGCTGCGTTCCGCCAGCTTGCGGACCTCTTCGGCGACGACGGAAAAGCCGACGCCATGCTCGCCTGCCCTGGCCGCCTCGATCGCGGCATTGAAGGCGAGCAGGTTCGTCTGGCTGGCGAGCTCGCCGATCACCCCGACGATCTTGCCGATCTTGCCCGAAGACCGGCTGATGAGTTCGATCGACTCGATCGCCTTGTTGATCGCACCACTTCCCTCCGTCGCGGCGCCATCGGTTTCGGCCGACAGCGCGCTGGCCCCCGTCGCACCGTCGAAGATGGTCGCGGTCGCCTCCGTCAACTGCGCGACCATGCCGTGCATGGCCTGGCTCTTGGTGGCGATCTGCTGTTCCAGCTCGACCTGATGGCTGATGTCATAGGCATGCTTGATGACGCGCACCGGCTTGCCGGACAGATCGTAGACCGGGCTGTAGCTGGCCTGGATATGCACGTCGCGACCATATTTGCCGACCCGGTGGAAACGGCCCGAATGAGTCTCGCCGGCGTTCAGCCGCCGCCAGAACTCGCCATATTCGCGCGATTTCAGATAATCGGGCATGCAGAACATGCTGTGGTGCTGACCGACCAGTTCGCGCAGGGTATAACCCATGACGGCCAGAAAATTGGCGTTGGCGGTCAGGATCGTACCGTCCAGATCGAACTCTATCGTCGCCTGGCTGCGTTCGATCGCGGCCAGCCGGTTCTCGGTCTCGATCGAGCGAAGCTTGTCTTCGGTCACGTCCATTGCATAGGTGACGAGCTTGTAGGGCTTGCCGCACGTATCGAAGATCGGGTTGACGGTGGCGCGAATCCACACCTCGCGTCCGCCCTTGGCGATGCGCTTGAACTCGCCCGACAGGAACTCGCCTTGCGACAGCCCTTCGGCCCGCTGACGATAGGCTTCGCTCTGTGCCACCTCCGGCTCGACCAGCATTCGCTGGTCCTTGCCGCGGATTTCCTCGATCGAATAACCGATCATCCGCAGGAAATTGTCGTTGGCTGCCAGCACGGTACCGTCCAGCGCCGTTTCCAGTACGCATTCGGCCCGGCTGATCGCCTCTACCTTGCCCTCGAACTCCAGCGTGACGCGCTTGGCTTCGGTGATGTCGGTCGCATATTCCACCACCTTCCATGGACGGCCGTCGAGATCGAGGATCGGGTGAAAGCTGGAGTTGACCCAGACCTCACGGCCATCCTTGCCGATGCGGCGGAAATCACTGGTTTCATGCTCGCCGCGACCCATGCGGACCCAGAATTGCCGGTAATCAGCATGGATATGGCAGCCGGGGTGGCAAAGTTCCTGATGGTGCAGCGCCACGACCTCATCGGGGCGATACCCCATCATCGAGCAGAAGATGTCGTTGGCGACCAGCAACTTTCCTGACAGGTCGTATTCGGCAACGCCATGCTGGCGGCCGACCGCCTCCACCTTGCCCTCGGCCTCCGCTGCCGCAAGTCGCTGCGCCGTGACATCCATGGCATATTTGACGATCTTCACGGGACGACCGCGCAGGTCCAGGATCGGATTGTAGGTAGCCTGAATCCAGATTTCCTTGCCGCCCTTGGCCACACGTTTGAAGGCACCCGCGTGATACTCCCCACGCCCCAGCTTTTCCCAGAACTGGCCATATTCCGGGGAACGGGCAAAATCAGCCGTGCAGAACAGGCGGTGGTGCTGTCCGACCACCTCATCAAGTAAATATCCGCTGATCTTCAGAAAGTTTTCGTTGGCGGCGAGCACGTTGCCACCGAGATCAAACTCGATCACCGCTTGGGCGCGGCTGATGGCCGCCAATAGCCCGTCGTGCAGAATGGCTTCCTGCTTGGTAGCCGTCACGTCCATTGCGATCTTGATAATGCGCGCGACGGTATCGCCTTCCATGACCGGGCAGTATTTCGCCCTGATCCAGACCTCCCGGCCGTTGCGGGCAATCCGCTTGAATTCGCCATCCTTGTGCGTGCCGTTCCGCAAACCAAGCCAGAACAGCTCATAATCCGCGCTCTTGGCATAGCTGTCGTCACAGAACATACGGTGATGCTGGCCGACGACCTCTTCGGGTGCATAATCCATCAGCCGCAGGAAGATGTCGTTCGCGCGCAGGACCGTTCCGTCGACCGCAAGCTCGATCACCGCCTGGGTATCGTCGAGGATGGTGCCGAGTTCGTGCAACCCTGCATCGGCGGAAGCAGGCTGAAGGGTCGCCTGGGGAAATTGTGCGGTCATGACGTGTCTCTTCGCCGAGGACTGGGCCGTTAGCCCGATCAGCCCATTATAGAGCCGACGCCCCGCCTCCGGCGGCAATGGGCGGTTATGCATTTGAAATTTCGGCAGTTCGGCGGACGCCGACATGCATGGCGGGATCGCCCCCAACGCCGATAAAACGCGCGGGGGACCTGTCGTATCGTTACTGGGACGATTGATACCGAGTCGCACCAGATGCCATCGGCCGCGGTGGTCGAGGTCGATCTGCTCCCGGTCACCGGAAAGCACATTATACTGACGCAAGCGATCGTTGAAGCGATGCGGGTATCTTAAGCCCTTTACAAATGACGTGTCAGTCCCTCAGATCGATGACGTCGCCGAAATATACTGTGTGCATCAAGTTACCCGCTTCATCGGTGATCTCGATCCGGTGGGATCGGTAAACGGCCCTGCCCTCCCGGATGTTGCTCGCGACCAAGTCGCGGACGCCGACCACGGCCTCTTTTATCACCCTGTCCAGATCGGGGCGTTCGATGCCCTCATCATCGCGGGCCTCGACATCGCTGAATATGTTCAGGTGGAACCGTGGCATTCGCTCGCTCCGTCGGCCGGCGAGCTTCACGGATTGGCTCACATGCGGGCCTGAAACGGATCAGACCCGCCGACGTTTCCGATTCCGATAAAACCGGAAATGTCGATCTCGGCTCAACGGTCGAGTGGTCAGCCGTATTCATTGCCCAGCGGACCGATCAGGCGCCGGTATTCTGCCTCCGGTACACCATAACTGTCCCCCGCCAGTTCGGCGAGCTTGGCACGATCGAGAATGACGACGCGGGCGCGTTTGGAGCGGATCATGCCCGCGCCCTCCAGAATATGCAGCGTCACGGTCACGTTGCTGCGGTCGGCGGAGATCATCATGCCCATGAACTCATGCGTCAGGGCAATCTCGTCGCCGTCGATGCGATCGTCACACATTAACAGCCAGCGCGCGAGACGCGACTCTATCCGGTGGGTGGCGTTGGTCGCGGTGCTTTGCGCGGATTGGACAAGGGTCGTCTGTACGTAGCGCAGCAGGGTGGTACGCAGCGTATGGCTGAGCGCAATCGCTTCAAGATAGCGATCGGCGTCTATCCGCAACGCATTCATCGGGCCGACCTGCACGAAGCTTTCATGCGGCGATCGATCGGAACCCAGCAGGAGGCAGGTGGCCGACACCCCGTCGCGTCCGAAAATACCGGCCTCGGTTCTGCCGCTGCTGACCATGTCCGACACGATCGAGACGATGCCGCCTTCGGGGAAGTATACGTGCTCGACCGGCTTGTTTGCCTGCATAATCACCTCTTCGCGAGCGAGCGACACTCGCGTCAGGTGCGGCTTTAGTAGTGCCAGATCGTCATCTGACAGCGCACTCAGTAGAGTATTAGGAGTATAGTGATGATCGAGGTGCGACATCGCGCCCCTTCTGTTTGTTGGGGCGAAAGCACCGTATGTCTTCCAGTCGTTCGCGCCCTGACCGCCTGCGAACGATATCAGAATCATAACGGCTCGATCACGCCGTCACAGGCTCTGTGTCCTACACAACAGAACACGCCGGAAAGCCGGATGTGCATCACCCAATGTGACACCAAAGCCGATGAAACGCCCTGTTTGTTCCCTGTCAGTCGGACCCTGCCGCATGACTGCCAAGCGGCAAGACCACCGATGCTCGCCCGATCGGGCCGATCAGCCGCCGATACTTGGCTTCGGGAATACCGTAGCCATCGCCAGCGAGTTCCTCGAGATTGCCACGGTCGCGGATGACGATGCGGCCACGTTCGGCACGGATCAGGCCGGCACCCTCCAGCACATGTAACGTGATCGTCACCTTGCTCCGTTCGGCACCGATCATCATGCTCATGAACTCATGGGTCAGCGCGATTTCGTCACCGTCGATCCGGTCGTGGCACATCAACAGCCACCGGGCGAGGCGTGCCTCCACCCGCTGGGTCGCGTTGGTGGCCATGCTCTGCGCCGACTGGACAAGCGCCGTCTGCACATAACGAAGTAAAGCAGCATGCAGGGTATCGCTTCGCGCGATCGCGTCGAGATAGCGTTCCGCATCGATCCTTAGTGCGGTCATCGGGCCGACTTGGACGAAGCTGTCATGTGGGGAGCGATCGGCGCCAAGCAACAGACAGGTTGCCGACACCCCTTCGCGACCGAAAATCCCGGCCTCGACGCTGCCAGTTTCGGTCATCACCGCGACGATGGAAACGACGCCACCTTCGGGAAAGTAAACATGTACGACGGGCTGATTTCGCTTCACCAGTGACTGCCGGGAAACAAGATCGACGCGATTCAGGTGCGGAATAAGTAGATCACGATCCTGATCAGATAGCGATTTTAGCAAGGTATTTGGCGAATTATAATAATCGTGAGACATTTCCGTTACCCGAGTTTTCAGGGAAAGCCCACTTGTTTTCCAATCGAAACCGCCCCGATACTAGCTGCCGACAGACCAACCTTAGCCGGATTGAATCCAAGCTACTATCGATGTTTCTGTGTCCTGCACTACAGTTCGCTATAGTATTTTATTTAACCGATATGGTTATCATATTGATTTGACACGAATACTTGCTGCGGCACCTTGATGGAAACATAGGTTTCTTTTGTTGCGTACACGACAGTTCTCCTGCTCCACCTTTCGAGGGTCGGATTCCCGGTTATGTACAGCGGGTTAACCGCTGATCCGGAGGAAGACGTCATGCGTGAACCTGACCAATCCTATTACCAGCGCCGGGCTGAGGCAGAGCTTGCGCGTGCCCGGCAAGCGACGCTCAACCCGGTGGTTCAAGCCCACTACGAACTGGCTGAAGCCTACCTTCAAAAGGCCTCATTGGCCGAACGCGGTGAAAGCTCCACGTCATGATCGCGGCACATCGGCTTATGCAGGCTTTCAATCGGCTCGATGTCGACGATGCCGAGGAACTGATTGATACACGTCTCTGGAACTGCGGCATTCTATCCATTGAGGAACGGCACGCATTGCGGGACGCGATGCTGACGGCAAAGTCGGTTCCGGCCTATACCGATCTGATCCGTGAGGGGGATGACACGGGCAGCTTGTTCATTGTGCTCAGTGGCTGGGCCTGTCGCTACGCGACCACCAATGCGGGCGCGCGCCAGTTATCCGCGATCATGGTGCCCGGCGACGTCGGCAATCTTGGCTCGTTGATGTTCGATCGCCTGGGTTACGGCATGCGGACGCTGACGAAAGCAACGGTCGTAGCCCTGCCGCGCCAACGCGCCCTTACCCTCGCGGCAGAACATCCCGGGATTGGCCGAGCGTTCACCTGGCTGTCGCTGATTGAGAATGCCATATTGAGCCAATGGACGCTGTCACTGGGTCGGCGATTGTCGATCGAGCGGCTGGCGCATTTCCTGTGCGAACTCAGCGCCAGGCTGGGGGCGGAGCGCGACAACCAGAGCCGTTTTGCCTTTCCCCTGACACAGGAAACGATCGCCGATATGCTTGGGCTTACCCCGATCCATGTCAATCGCAAGATCCAGCAGCTTCGGGCCAGCGGCCTTGTTGTCAACGTTGACCGGACGATGTGGTTGCCGGATGTCGCCAGGCTGCGCGCCTTGGGCGGCTTCGATCCAGGTTACCTGCACCTTGGCGGGCCTCAGATCACGCAGATCATATAAGCAGTGCAGCAACAGCGATTCGTACGCTTTGTATGCTTCGGACGCGCGAGCATTACAGTTGCGTTCTTGATCGGGTTCTGAATCAATGGATCACCATGACGAGGAGGTCGTGGTGACAGGAGCATCGATCGAGGCGACGCTGGAGCTATGGGCGGCATCGCTGCGCGACGTGAAGGCGCGGATGCGACCATTGTCCAGCCGGGAGCGGGTTGCGGTATCGGCGAGCAGCTTTCTGGACGGACTGCTGGGTGACGAGCGCCGCAAGACGGGCTGGATGCGCGCGGAAGCGGCTGGCGACGCCGGACCATGGCGCCAGCAGGTGATATTGGGGCGCGGGCGGTGGGATGCGGATGCTCTGCGCAACATCGTGCGCGACTACGCCGTCGAGCATCTCGGCACGGATGATGCGGTGCTGGTCATCGACGAGACTGGCTTCCTGAAGCAAGGCGTCGTGTGGCGTGGGGCGCCAGTACACCGGGTCGGCGGGCAAGGTGTCGGCGGGCAACGGCACCAAGGGGGCCAGACTTCACGACTGGGTCTATCTCGAACTCGCCGACCTTGATGCTGACGAATATACCGATGGCTTACCCGGCACATGGACCAGGGGTCTGTTGATCCGGCGCCATGTCGCCGATGGCGCTCTAGCCCTCTTCACGACGTGGCGCCCGGCAGGCACGACCATGGAAACCCTCGTTGGCGTGGAGGGGCATCGCTGGGCCATCGAGGACAGCTTCGAGACAGCGAAGAACGAACTCGGCCTCGACCACAACGAGACCCGCTCCTGGCACGGCTGGCACCGGCATGTCTCGCTTGTCATGCTTGCCTTCGCCATGCTGGCAGCTATCCGCCCGCGCGCCAATGCCGCGCCCCCAAAAAGAACCTGGACGAGGCCGCAAACATGATCCGGTGGTCCGTGCAGGAGATCCGCCGCATCGTCGTCAGACTGGCCCAGCGCCGTATCGAACCCCGCCACGTCATCGCATGGTCATGCTGGCGACGTGCCCATCAGGCTGCCGCCAAACACGCGCACATTCGATCAAAAACGCAACTGTAATGCTAGGCTGCACCTAAAAGTATAATTGTCAAAAACGGGGGCGTCCGCCAATTTCGAAAGTTAGAATATGCGCGACAAGGCCGTGATAGCTGCCGCCTTGCTGACGTGGAATCGATAGACCTTCACAATTTCGGAAAGCAGCCCAGACCAGAGACGGTCGATGGCAGGATCGGCAGCAACCCCGTCACGGGCGAGTTGAACGCCGTGGTGATTGTCACCTGGCTCATGCCAGCGGCTCCGTTGCAGGTCGTGTTGGGTGCAGGCACGACATTGGCGGCGATCAGCGTCTGGCCGTAGCCGGCGGCCCGCGTCAGGGCATAGCCTTTCTGCTTGGCCTCCGTGTCGCACGCGACGCTGACCGACATGCAGCGGGCGGTACTGAACGCCACCTCGGCCAGTGTCTGCTTGATCCACAACATCCGCCCGCCCTCGACGAGCGAGAAGATCATCCCCAGGAACACGGGTGCGAGCAACGCAAACTCGATAGCAGTGGCGCCGCGCCGGTCGCGGCGGAAGATGCCCTGGTTCATTGCAGTCTCACCACCGCCGTCTGTTGCACGGTAGCGCTGCCCAATGCGCCCTTGGGCAGGACGGCGGGAGTATAGGGGTAGGAAGCCGCGATCGTCAGATAATAGCCTGCGGTCGACCCGCTCGTCATGTTGCCGCCGGTACATGGTGCGCCGCAACTGGATGCCTCGACGAAGGTGTTGGTGGTCGTCAGGCAGGCGCAGACCCGGCTGGTGTTCGCGCAGCTCGTCGTGCCGGCATTGCATGTCACGGTGACGGCAACGCTCGATCCGCCCGGCGCCCGCGATGCAGCCGTGACCATCGCCGGAATATTGGCGAAGGCAACAGCGTCCCGGTTCGCAAAGCTGTGGATCGATGCCGTCGACACGCCACCGCTCAGGTTACTGCGCTGTACGAAGAACATGCCGAAATCCAGCACGCCCAGCATCACCGCAAAGAAGAAGCAGGTGAGCAGCGCGAACTCGATCGTGGCGGAGCCACGGCTGTCACGGAGCAAATGGGGCATCAGTTCACCAACTCGATGGTGCCGCTCGACGAGCTGCCGGACGATGGCAGGCCGACGCAGGCCGATCCGCCTGCTGCGCCGCCCGTCGCGATGATCCGGTTCGCCACCAGCATGAAGCACTGCCCATCGGACAGGGTGCTACTGCCTCCGCTCATCGTGATGTCGGAATTGGGCAGATGGACGACACCGCTGAAGACATTGCTCGATCCTGCCGCCCAGTCGGTCGCGGCGCTGGTGGCACTATCGATCAGCACGCTGCCGATCACCCCGCCGGCCGCCCCCGTCGCGGCTGCGATCAGCTTCGTCTTGGCGCCGCCCGACAGGTTGAGCGTACCCGAGAGGATGAAGGTGACGTTGATCCCCGCCTGATCGTAACCGCTGGTGCTGACGCCCTCCAGGGCGCTGCCATAGGTCATGCCGGTGATCGAGGAAGTATAGGGCCAGGTGGTACCCCCCGTGCCGTTCACGAGATCGCCGGCGATGGTGTAGCGCCCGGCCCCGAACAGCACGGACCCCGCGACCTTCAGATTACCGTTGATCTGGTGGTTGAGGGTGCGTCCAAAAATCAGCCGGCTGCCGCCCTCGGTCACGATCGAGCCGTTGGCGCTGAATGCGCCGTCCTCCATGATCAGGATGCCGCTGCCCGACAGCGCGACGGCGCGGGCCGAGCCGTCCGGGCCAAACCGGTAATTGCCTGCCCCCAGTGCCAGCGTTGAATCTCCCCCTACGGCGATACCGGCAATCACGTCCACATCGCCTGCCCCCGCCTTGATCCAGGCACCGCCACCGACCGAGATCGACTGGAACGCGTGCGACCCTGCCCCGATCGTCAGCGAGGAACCGCCTCCCAATGACAGGACCGCATTGATCGTGAGGTTGCCGTTGCCGATCTGGTTGGTCCCCGTCAGCGAGACCGTGCCGCTGCCGATCGCGATCGTGCCATTGCCGAAGGTGACGCTGCTGCCCGCCTGAAAGCCGCCGTTCACCCGGACATTCGCATTGCCGAAATTGACCGGTGAGCCACCACCGATCGTCACGCCTTGGGCGACCGTCAGCGTGGAGCCGTTCTCGAACCGGACGTCGACACCGCCATCGACCTGCAGGCGCCCGATCGCATATACCCCGGCCGGCACGATGAAATTGCCGGAATTGCCTTTGCGGAATGCGGCGACGCTGGGACTGGGGCTGTAACCGAACGTCCAGTCGGCGCCCGGCGGGGTCGAGGGATCGGCGATCGCTCTGGGCGCCGTAAACTTGCCGAGCTGCGTTCTGGCATCGGCGATTTCGCTGTTCGATGCCAGCGGGTCGAGCACGACCGAGGATACCCGGCTACGCTTGTCCACCGGCGGTACATTGCCGTTCCAGTCCGGATTGGAGAATGATACGGCATAGCGCACTGCCTCCGAGATCAACGTGCCGTAGTTGTTGATGACCGATCCGGACCCGGAAACGATGTTCTTGGCGTTGATGCGCGTGCCGCCATTATTGATGTTGCCTACTCCGGCCACGGCGCAATCGGGGGTATCGATCGTTGCACCACCCGATGTCGATATCGCATCGCCGCTGGCGGCCAGCCCGATGAAGCAGGCCGGCACCGCGGCCGCCGTGGCGAGGTTGGCCGTGGCAGTGACGCCGACGTCGTAACTGCCGGACATCCCGATCCCTTTCGCCAGCGCGATCGGAACCGCGGTGGTAACGGTGACCCGCACCGCCTTGCTACCGGTCGTCGGCACGTCGGCCAGCAGCGCAGCGGTGACGGTTGCGTTCGTCAGGCCGTTGATCCGCACGATATCGCGGGCGGTCGGCGTGAGGATGGTCTCGTCGCTCGCCAACTTGTACGCCATCGCCGCGCTCAGGGCGGCCATATCGGCGATCCGCTGATTGGTGATGCGCTGTTGAAGACCGCGGTTGATATCGACGGCCAGTGCGGACATGCCGAGCAGACTCGACAGCGACAGGGCCGCGATTACCGCTACAGTGCCATTCTGGTTGCGAACCAGTAGCTTACCGATTTTGGTAAAGAGTTTGTAAAGCGAATTACATATCATAATGGATTTAGTTCGTAAGCTTCATCCCCCAAAAAATGATTAATACAACATTCGTGGTTGTGATAGGCGATTTTAGCGGAAATGTTACGGGCATGATGTATGACCGCTTCAGATATGCAAAACCGCTGCTACCCAATGCAAACTGTAATTTGTTAAACTCTACAATGCTCAAACGAATCTTATTCTCGGCGTGATAGTTATCCTAATTTTTTCTTGATTATGAACGGCTAACAATCTGGGAAATTAAACCACTCTGCTATTCAAGACATGTGTTGAGGAAGCGATCTCGCTGAACGGGAGGTAACAGACGCATTCAGCATCGCAACATGGCGGCATCTGCATAAACCCCTTCTGGCAGTCGATGACCTGCTGCCATGGAGGTCAGTGATGGTTCGCAAACTAGTCTTCGGTGCCGCGTTTATGGCCTCTGTCGCTGCATCCATGGCACCATCGGTCGCCAGCGCGCACCGTTACGACGACCGCTATGAGCGCTCTTATCAGGGTGACGACCGGCGGTACGAGCAGCGGCCCCGCTACGTCTCCCGCCGCGATGCTCGACGATACGACGATCACCGCGGATATGACGACCGTCGCAGTTACGGGGGACAGGACTATGACCGTCGTCCGCAGCGGTGCAGTCAGGGCACGACGGGCGCGATCATCGGCGCGCTTGCCGGCGGCCTGCTTGGTCGGACGATCGACAGCCGCGGTGATCGTGCACTGGGCACGATCCTTGGTGGCGGCGCTGGCGCCCTGGCCGGCAATGCCATCGAGAAATCCAACAATCCGGGCTATTGCCGATAAGCCCGAAACCGCGGCTGACTGTCGTTTAGCCGAGGCGTCCAGAGGCGTTTTGGCTCACGGTCGCACCCGGCAGCCTTGCCAGTTCATGGTGGCGAGATGTCGTCATAGCGGCCATCTCCTGTCACAAAAGCGGTAACATTCGTAAAGTTCGAAAATCTGGAGATCAGCGACAGGCTTTTCCGTCTTATCCCGACAGGTAAAACCGATGGATTATCTGGCCGTCTCACACCGAGGCGGAAGGGATTACCCGCCAATAGAAGGGCAGTCCGCTGTGCCATAACGCTGCCTGCCGCTGCGCCGATGAAAGGCCTGCGGTCAGACCGTCCAGCTCACTCCCGGAAAAGCCGGAGCGGTTGCAGAAATACGGGCGTTCCGGATTGCGGGCGAAGTAACTGAAGAACAACGCCGCGCGATGTCGCCCCGTGGCTGGCTTGCCGCGATGGAAGAACCGGGCGGTGTCGGCGAACACCGCCGTCCCCGTCATGACTTCGCAGGTCAGGGGTGGCGGGATCGCCCCGACCGCGATGGCGGAGGCGACCTTGTCGGTATCGAGATGGAATTGATCGCGGCCACCGACCGCCTTCAGAATGTCGTTTGGACCGGACAGGAGCTGGAACGGTCCGCCCTGCGCGTCGACATCGTCCAGATATATCGCCAGCTTGACCATACGCCGGTCCCCCGGTCGCGGTGCCATTCCCGGGTCGAAACGGCACGGCCATCGGCGGCCGTGAATTGCAGCGTGACCCCGTTAGGCCACCGGCATGCCAAGATACGCCTCGACCGCCGCGAACAGCGGCGTGCTGAGCCCAAACCGGTATATCGCCGGATACCGGGCCATGGCCGCCGCAGGGACCTGCAGGAAGCTGTGGGTGCCCGGCCGCTACGCCGATGGCAAGCTCACCCAGTGGGGTATGGGCTGGGACAGCTTGGCTGAAGCACATGAGGCACGCTGCGAGCCTGCCGAGGCGATCGCCGCCCATCGTCGGTCGCTGCGTCTGGACGAAAGCAACGATCATGTGAAAGCCCACCTCAAACTGCTCGGCGCGGGCATGGCCAACTGACCGACATCCCTATCGGCCACCACCTCCCTGCCGCTAACAGACTGCTCCGCCTCGTGCCTGATGGAAGTATAACTATATGCAGCCCCCTCTGACCCGACGATCGCTGATGGCAACCGGTGTCGGCAGCAAGTCTACGAACGCGCGGCTCGCGTTCGCTTCAAGCGCGAATGCGACGCTTTCACCTGGCTCCAATCATGGTGCCACGATAGGAATAAAGTCCGTCTGTAATCCCTAAAACGGTCAGGCCAAATACATCACCGGTAAGCGTTCTGGTCCCTACCCATCCAGATGGATGAACGGCCGTTTTTGTTGGTAGCTAGCTGATAGGGGACAGGAAGCTATCAAACGACAGTGAGGGTGATACGGTGCCAAAAACAAGTAGCTTTGACACCCAAAGGAAGCGGAAAAGGGGGTTGTACCGCTGATGATACAACCCCGATTTTTTATTATGACAACAGATTAGATCACCGCCGAATTAGGTATTTGCGACAGTAGCGCGAATGCTGCCATTGACACCCGCCGGGAAAAAGCCCCCCGCCGTCGTACCGGGGGCTGCGTTCTGATAGACGACATTCAGCACTTGCGGTGCCGTTCGACCGAGGACAAGGCCGTTTGCATCAGTCGGCACGAGATTGGCGTTGCCGGCGGTGCCGATCCCCTGATCGTTATCAGCAGGGCCATCTAGGCTATCACGCGTGTCGGAGATGCGCTGAATGTCGCTAAAGATCGTCGGCACCGTCAATCCGCGGCTATACAGGGCCGACCGGATTACCCCGTCATGATAGCATTCGGTGGCTAGGATGCCGGCCGATGCCTCCAGGAACGTCTTATTGGCGATGAGGCGGGCCGAGCCGCGATAAGCAGATACGCCGACATCAGTAAGCAGGTAGGAACCAATCAGGAAGTTCTGGTCATTCAGGAACGGATCGAAGATGTCGTTTGGTCCGATCACACCGGCGGCGCGGGCTGCGGCGGTGAACGCACCGACCGCTTGACCGCCGGGGGTGGTGACGGCGGCGCTGCCCGACAAATTGATGGTCGGTTGCGCCGGCGCCGCCGATCCTAGGGCATTACGCAAGAAGGTAATGTGCGCCAGTTCGTCTGCTGCAATCTCGCGAGCATATTGAGCGATGACGGGATCGCCGAAGGTCACCGCCCGGGCCGCACCGTTTCCGCTGCCCGGAATTACCGCCCCTTGCGTACCGGCCCCGGCCTGGAGCGCAGCAGGAATGCCACCACCGGTGACTGCATAGGTATAATAATTACCCTCCAGATATTCGAGCTGGAGCGCGAAGCTGAGGACGGCGACGTCCTGTGCGTCACTGCTGGAGGTCGGCGTTGGACTAGGCGCAGGTATGACATCGTCGTCGTCATCGTCATCACATGCCGACAGCAGCGCCAGTCCGCCGGTCATTGCGGCCGCGCCACCACATAAACGAATGAAACTGCGGCGAGCGGCGCGTTGGTTCTCGGTCCGCTCCAACATTTCGAGAAGTTCGATTTGCTTGGTCATGATGAATATCCCTGAATGGCGTATCGCGAAACGGATCAGGCGACGCTGGCGCGAATGGTGCCGTTGACGCCGTTCGGGAAAAATCCGCCCATCGTTGCGGCTGCGCGGTTCAGATAGACGATGTTCAGTACCTGCGCGGGCGTGCGGCTGAACGCGATGCCGTTGGCATCGGTTGGCACAAAGTTACTCGCCGGGGCCGATGTCGCACCAAGGCTGCTCGTCAGCGGTGTCGTGACGGGCGAGATGCCCTGGTCGAGATCACCATTGTTGGCACCCGCCGTCCCGTCCAGCGTATCGCGTGCATCCGAGATGCGATCGGCGTTGATCCTGAGTGCGGGCGTCGCCACGCCGCGCGCATAGAGCGCTCCGCGGATGATGCCGGCGTGGAAAGCTTCCGCCGCCAGGATTCCAGCGGCCGCATCGAGGAAGGCGTTGCTGCTGATAAGCGGGGCTGCACCCTTGTAGGCGGTGACGCCGACATCCTCGAATAGGTATGCGCCCAGCAGAAAGCTGTCGTCATTCGCATAGGGATTGAACGCATCAGTTTCCCCGACCACACCAGCCGCCCGTGCTGCTGCCGTGAAGGCGCCGTTGGCATCACCAGCGATGTTGATCGCTGGCTGTGCCACCACTGAGGTGGTGAGTTGCGAACGCAGGAAGGCGACATGCGCGACCTCGTCCGCCGCGATTTCGCGGGCATATTGAATAACCACCGGATCGGTCAGGTTGGCTTTCTGTCCGCCCACAACCGCACCTTGCGTCCCGGCGCCCGTGAGCAGGTCGGCAGCGAGGCCGTTACCCGTCGCGGCATAGGCATAGAACTGCGCCTCAAGGTATTCGAGATTAAGCGCGAAATTAAGAATATCCGGGTCGGTGATCGTCGCGGTCTGCGCATCCGCTCGCTTGGCAAACCCAAGCGTAGCCGCACCTCCAACAGCCAGCGCTCCCATGCCGAATGCGGCCTTGAAGAACTCGCGTCGTTCGTCTCGGCGTTCGACGCGGCGGTCGAGCGCGGCTATCAACTCCATGCTATCGGTCATCTATTGATCCCCATGCACTGAAAAGCCGACACCAGGAGGTGGCAGCAAGCTTATCCTTGGCCACCTCCATCAAGCCGATGGGCGCCATTGATGAAACGTCAGCAGATGCATTGTGGAGCCGTGAATTTTCGAATTAATTGACTGATTTGGATCAGAAATTTCTATTCCATAACCTGCAGCCAATGCATTGTCACCGACTCGGACCTATTGCTATTATGAAGTTTGCTGCTACCATCCGAACAACACAGATATCGATGCATTTAATTTTTATTGGTTAACTTCACAACAAATCTATAAAATACAAAATTAACGAACCTAAAATAATTTATTATTAAAATTAGATATTCTATGATCGACAGACTTTAAGTAAACAAAAACTTAATAGTTTAGCGAAAAATCAAGTTGTATTTAGATAGATTGTCATAATAGATGCATCATACCCGATACATCAATTCATTGGTCGGTAGGAAAACTGAAATCGACAACATCTAGTTTGCCACCGAACTTACCATTGCGGGGCTGGATAACCCCGATACACACAATTCTGCAGATGATGTGCCGGCATTCCTGCGGTCGATGCATGCAGCCGTCGAGAAGCTGGACGACATGACGGTCGAGACGCCGGCCGAAGACGCACCGGTGGAATACACCCCGGCAATGACCGCGTGCCACGCCGCCAGCGCCAGATCGTGATGTAGCCGGTCGCCGATGGCCCATCCGATGACGCGGCGGAAAAAGAGGTCGATGACCGCCGCCAGATAGAGCCATCCCTCACGCGTCCAGACGTACGAAATATCCACGCTCTACTTCTGGTTGAGCGCGGTCGCGGTGGAATCCTGTTCGATGATGTCCGGCGCGACCGGCCGGGCGTTCTCGCTGTCAGTGGTGCGCTTGAACCGATGCTTCTGCCGGCCGCGCAGGCCGTTCTCACGCATCAGCCGCACCGTACGGCGGTGTCCGATGGAAAAGCCATCATCCTGCAACTCGCGCGTCATGCGCGGACTGCCGTAAATGCCGTTCGACAGCGCGAACGCCGGGCGGACATGCGCCAGCATCACCATGTCGTCGCGTTGGTGCCGACTGGCCGGTAGATCCTTCCAGGCGAAATAGCCGCTCTGGCTGACGCCGAGCACGCGGCAAAGACGGTGGACTAGGAAATCCTATCTCGCCCGTGACGTGCCCCCCGTTTTTTCATCCACCTGGAGCTAGAGACCGGCCCCTCGAAGGGACGGACAGATGAAGCGGAAGCAGTTTTCGGAAGAGCAGATCATCGGCATCCTGAAGGAGGCCGAGGCTGGCGCGGCGGT
>NZ_BAABBF010000004.1:0-417940 GCF_039537815.1 Sphingomonas cynarae
CTGTCGATCGCCAACCAGGCGCCGCAGACCGTCACCTCGCTGTTCCGTTAAGGAACACGGGGCGACCGCCCCCTCGGGGGCGAGACGATCCGGAATACCGGGGCGGAGCAATCCGCCCCGGTTTTTTGCGTTGTCTCCGCCCGATACGGCGGTCTTAGTGGCAAGGCGTCAAGAAAATCGTTGCGGACCCGAAAGTTTTGGTCGCTTAGCGGCCCGCCTGTTCCTCTCACGATCGCCTGTCCACTCCATCATGATCTCCACCGCTGCATCCCGACCGGCCTCGGCATGAACACCACCGAGGTGATCGCCTTCGTGCTGGGCATTTTGAACGTGACGCTGGTCGTTCGTCGCAGCATCTGGAACTATCCGTTCGGGATCGCGATGGTGTCGCTATATGCGGTCGTGTTCGCCGAGGCACGGCTGTACAGCGACATGCTGCTCCAGTTCTTCTTCGTCGTCGTCAACGCCTATGGCTGGATATCGTGGGCACGCCACCGCGCGGCGACCGGCGTGGTCGTGGTGGAGAGTATGACGCGGAACGAACGCTGGCACTGGACGCTGGCAACTACCGCGATAGCTATAATCTGGGGCGGGCTGATGCACCGTTTCACCGATGCCAGCCTGCCATGGTGGGATGCCGCGGTGGCGGCGGCCAGTATCGCCGCGCAATGGCTGCTGGCGCGGCGCAAATGGGAAAACTGGGTGCTGTGGATCGCGGTCGATATCGGCTCGATCGGCCTCTATCTGGTCAAGGAACTGTGGCTGACGGCGCTTCTGTATCTGGTCTTCCTGCTGCTGGCGGCGTGGGGACTGGTCGACTGGCGGCGGCGGGTGACGGCATGACCCTGCGTTCGGTGTGTCTGCACGGGCCGGAAAGCACCGGCAAGTCGACGATCGGTCCGCGCCTCGCCCGGCATTTCGGCAGCCCCTATGTCACCGAATATGGCCGCACCTATGCCGAGGAACACGGCACCGACTTTACGATGGCCGATCTGATCGCGATCGCCGCGGGACACGACCATGCGGCGCGGACGGCGGTGTCGGGTGGGCCTTGGCCGGTGATCCTTGATACCGATCCGTTGATGACGGCGGCGTGGGCGACGATGCTGTTCGGGCGGCAGGACCCGTGGTTCGATGCATGGACGGGCACCGCCGACCTCTACCTGTTCCTCGACACCGATCTGCCCTGGGTGGAGGATGGCACCCGCCTGTTCGGCACCGTCAGCCAGCGGGAGCGGTTCCGGGCGGCGGCGATGACGGAACTGGTAAAACGCGATCTGCCATTCGTCGTCGTGCGGGGGCAGGGGGAAGCGCGCTACGATGCCGCGCTTGCCGCGATCGAAGCGGCTTTGGCTTGAGCGCAACACCCTGCTAGGGGCAGGCACATATGGCTACCGACCTTTCCCGCATCCGTAATTTTTCCATCATTGCCCATATCGACCATGGCAAGTCGACATTGGCCGACCGGTTGATCCAGCATACCGGAGGGCTGACCGCGCGCGAGATGAGCGAGCAGGTCCTCGACAACATGGACATCGAGAAGGAGCGGGGGATCACGATCAAGGCGCAGACGGTGCGCCTGTCCTATCTGGCTGCCGATGGGCTCGACTATACGCTGAACCTGATGGACACGCCGGGGCATGTCGACTTCGCCTATGAGGTCAGCCGCAGCCTGGCAGCGTGCGAGGGCGCGTTGCTGGTGGTGGACGCGGCGCAGGGTGTCGAGGCCCAAACGCTGGCCAATGTTTATCAATCGATCGAGCATGACCATGAGATCGTGCCCGTTATCAACAAGATAGACCTGCCTGCCGCCGAACCGGAGATGGTGCGCAAGGAGATCGAGGACGTGATCGGCATCGATGCGTCGGGCGCAGTGCTTGCGAGCGCCAAGGCAGGGATCGGCATCGCCGACATCCTGGAGGCGATCGTAACCCGCATCCCGCCGCCCAAGGGGGATGCGGAGGCGCCGCTGAAGGCGATGCTGGTCGACAGTTGGTACGACCCGTATCTGGGCGTCGTGATCCTGATCCGCGTGATCGACGGCCTGCTGAAGCGCGGCCAGCAGATCAAGTTCATGCAGGCGGGCACTGTGCATCTAGTCGATCGGGTCGGCTGTTTCCGCCCGAAGATCGAGCAGTTGCAGGATCTGGGGCCGGGCGAGATCGGCTTCATCACCGCGCAGATCAAGGATGTGGCGCAGGCCCGCGTCGGCGACACGCTGACCGATGCGAAGCGGCCGGCGGCGGAGGCGCTGGAAGGCTTCAAGGAAGTGCAGCCGGTGGTGTTCTGCGGGCTGTTCCCGGTCGACGCCAACGATTTCGAAAAGCTGCGCGAATCGATCAGCAAGCTGCGCCTGAACGATGCGTCGTTCAGTTTCGAAATGGAGACGTCGGCCGCGCTGGGCTTCGGCTTCCGCTGCGGGTTCCTGGGCCTGTTGCATCTGGAGATCATCCAGGAGCGGCTGACGCGCGAATACGATCTCGACCTCATCACCACCGCGCCGTCGGTGGTATACCAGATCGAGTTCACCCATCCCGATCCGGCGGGGATCACGCAGATTGACCTGCACAATCCCGCCGACATGCCCGACGTCAACAAGATCAAGACGATCAGCGAGCCGTGGATCAGCGCCACGATCTATGTCCCCGACGAATATCTGGGCAGCATTTTGAAGCTGTGTCAGGACCGGCGTGGCATCCAGCAGAACCTGACCTATGTCGGCGGCCGGGCGCAGGCCACCTACGAACTGCCGTTGAACGAGGTGGTGTTCGACTTCTACGACCGGCTGAAATCGCTGTCGAAGGGCTATGCCAGCTTCGACTACAGCCAGATCGGCTACCGCGAGGGCGACCTCGTCAAGATGAGCATCCTCGTCAACGAGGAGCCGGTCGACGCGCTGTCGATGATCGTCCATCGCGGCACCGCCGAGGTGCGCGGGCGCGGCATGGTGGAGCGGCTGAAGGAACTGATCCCGCGCCACCTGTTCAAAATCCCGATTCAGGCGGCGATCGGCGGCAAGGTGATCGCGCGCGAGACGATCAGCGCAATGCGCAAGGACGTGACCGCGAAATGCTACGGCGGGGATGCCAGCCGCAAGAAGAAGCTGCTGGAGAAGCAGAAGAAGGGCAAGGCCAAGATGCGCGAGTACGGCTCGGTCAGCATCCCGCAGGAGGCGTTCATCGCCGCGTTGCGGATGGGCGACGACGGCTGATCCCGATGACGCGGCAAGAGTGGATCGCCGCCGGCACGCTGATGCTGGGCGGGGCGGCGGCGCTGCCGGCACCGGCGCAGACCGTACAGGACCTGCAACGCCAGATCGACGAACTGAAGGCGACGATCGCGGAGTTGAAGGCGGCGCAGACGGGCAGGGCATCCGCCCCCGCTGCTGCGCCGATCACCCCGGCAGGCATGGCGGTGGCAGCGTCGCCGACGACGGGGGCGCCCGCCGTTGCCCCCACGGCCACGCAATCCGCCGCCGCCCAGCCTGCTGTCACACGGCCCACCACCACGCAGGTGGCGGTGGTAGCCGACAAGCCGAAGCCGGCGCACTGGTACGAGCGGATCACGCTGCGCGGCTACACGCAGATGCGCCTCAACGAGTTCCTGTCGGGCGACCGGACCGCGCCGGCCGGCGTGTCGCGCCTCCGCTCGGTGCATGACGGCGGCATCGGCGAGGACAGCAACTTCACGTTGCGCCGGGTCCGCCTGATCCTGCAGGGCGACATCACCGACCGGGTCTCGTTCTACCTGCAACCCGATTTCGCGACCAATGTCAGCAACCAGTCGGGCGGGGAGCGGCGCGAAGGCTTCCTCCAGTTGCGCGACGCCTATGTCGACGCCTTCCTCGATCCCGATCGCCGGTTCCGGCTGCGCTTCGGCCAGTCGAAAGTGCCGTTCGGGTGGGAGAACCTGCAATCCTCGTCGAACCGGCTGACGCTGGACCGTAGCGACGGCATCAACAGCGCGGTGCCCAGCGAACGCGATCTGGGGGTCGTCGCCTATTACACGCCATCACGCGTGGAAAAAATCTGGGACCGGCTGACTGACGACGGGCAGAAGCTGTTCGGCAATTACGGCGCGTTCGGACTGGCGGTGTATAACGGGCAGGGCACCAACCGTGCCGAAACCAACGATGGCCTGATGACGGTGGCGATGGCGACCTGGCCGATCGAGCTGGACGGGCTGGGCGCGGGCTGGACGGGGCAGGTGTTCGAGTTCGGCGCGGCGGCCCTGCGCAATCAGGTGAAGCCCGAACTGCGCGCCGGCGGCGTGAGCGCGGTATCGTTCCGCGACGAACGGGTCGGATTCCATGCGATGCTCTATCCGCAGCCGATCGGGTTCCAGGCGGAATGGAACTGGGGGTGCGGCCCCGAATTCGACCGCGACCTGCGCGCGATCACCACGAAACGGCTGAACGGCGGCTATATCCAGACGATGGCGCGCGTGCGCCGGTCGCGGCTGGGGCCGTTCATGCCCTATGCCCGGTGGCAACGCTATCGCGGTGGCTGGAAAGCCCTGCCCAACGCGCCGCGCCTGAACACCGACGAATGGGAACTGGGCATCGAGTTCCAGCCGACGCCGCCTCTGGAACTGACGATCGCCTATGCCCGGATGGACCGCACCGAGGCGGACGAACGCCGGATCGGTCAGGCGGAGGGAAGCCTGATCCGCACGCAGTTGCAGTGGAGTTACTGAAGGGCGGGACGATATCGGCCTGATCCATCCCGCCATGGAGGGCATGGCCGGGCGACGGCGCGTCCGCGCGTGGCCGGTCAGTCGGCGGCGTTCTTCGTGAGCATGGGCAGGCTGTCCTCGATCCAGTCGGTCAGCGCTTCGACCAGTGTGGCCGCCTCCCGGCCCTGATCCGTCAGCGTATATTCCACCTTTGGCGGGACGGTGGCGAAGCTTTGCCGTCGGACCAGACCATCGCCTTCGAGCTGCTTGAGCGTCTGCGACAGCATCCGTTCGCTGACGCCCGCGACCCTCCGGCGCAGGTCGCTGAACCGGAGCGTGCCGGGCATCAAGGCAATGAGCGCCAGCGTGCCCCATGTACTCGTCACATGTTTCAGTATCTCGCGCGACGGGCAGCGCGGGGCGAAGACATCGCCCTGGCGCAGGCGATCCGCGAGACGGGCGGGCGAACGATCCGGCATCGTTATGCTTACCTTTGTGTGCGTACTTACGAATGGTAAGATAGAGGCTTATGTCCGGCGTACAACGACGACAGCGGAGAATGATATGTACGCCATCACCGGAGCATCCGGTCAACTGGGCCAACTGGTCATCGAAGATCTGCTGACCAGGGTCGCGCCGGCCGGGATCGTCGCGCTGGTCCGTGATCCGGCCGGGCTTTCCCGTCTGGCGGATCGGGGCGTCGTGGTGCGGCCGTTCGACTATGACCGGCCGGAGACGCTGGCACCGGCTCTGGCGGGTGTCGACCGGCTGTTGCTGATATCGTCGAGCGCGGTGGGCCAGCGGGTTTCCCAGCATCGTGCGGTGATCGAGGCGGCCAAGGCGGCCGGGGTCGGGCATATCGTGTACACCAGCATCCTGCGTGCGCCCGACAGCCCGATGGAACTGGCGGGCGAGCATCGCGAGACGGAGGCGGCGATCGTCGCCAGCGGACTGGCTCACACGATCCTGCGCAACGGGTGGTACACCGAAAACTATACCGCATCCGCCGCGCCCGCGGTGCAGCACGGGGCGATGGCGGGCAGTGCCGGGAACGGCCGTATTTCGGGCGCCAGCCGGGCGGACTATGCCGCGGCGGCCGCGACGGTGCTGGCCGAGGACGGCACGGCGAACCGGGTGATCGAACTTGCTGGCGACGATGCCTTCACGCTCGACCAGTTCGCCGCCGCGATCGGCGAGATCGCGGGCAAGCCGGTCGTATATCAGGACATGCCGGAAGCGGACTACCGCCAGATGCTGGAAGGGGTCGGTCTGCCGGCACCGGTTGCGGCCATGCTGGCGGAAAGCGACGCCAAGGCGGCACAGGGCAGCCTGTACGATGATGGTCGCGCACTCAGCCGACTTATCGGCCGGCCGACGACGCCGTGGCAAGACACGCTGCGCGCCGCCTTGCAGGGGTGACCGTTTTGCCGACGTGACGGGGGGCTGCCGCGGCCCTTTGGGCGCCCGCTTCGCGGCGGGGTGATATTGGCCTGACCTGCCCGGTCGGTGCGGGCGTAGCGAGGCAATCCGGGGCGTGACGCACCAGGTTCTGGATTGCTTCGCTACGCTCGCAACGACGGATGGGTCGGTCTTCCGTCATCATGTTCCAGTGCCGGGCAGGTATCGGGGAGGGGGCCGATCCATCCCCCCGTCTGGCTTTTCCCGTTCGGCCCTACCCCGTCCACTCCTCCCATTCGTCCAGCGGGCGGCCCGAGGCGAGAAACCGGGAGAAGCGGGTGAGACGATCGTGTTTTCCTGCCGATGGATCGGGCTCGGGAGTGAGGGCGGGTGCAGGAGCGGGGGGCGGGCCGGATTCGTCGGATGGGTGGTCTGCCGCGCGTTGTGCCTGATCGGCCAGGAAGGCGGCGATGGCATCGCGCTGGTCGGGCAGGTCCAGTGTCACCCAAGGTTCCTCGCCCTCGCGGTGCTCGCCGAGGTCGAGGAAGGGCGTAACGCCGAAGGGATGGATCGCGGCGGGGTGATCGACTGGCATCAGGCGCGCGGAGACGAAGGGAACGTCAGGTGCGTCCACATCGACCGGCCGTTCGATCATCTCGCGCCGGCGGGTGGCACTGGCGGTGAGGGCGGCGATGATCTGTTCCTGCGCCGCGTCGTCCAGTTCGAACCCGGCAAAGGCGGCGATGACGGTGCCGGGTTTGACCGGCGGGGCGGCTGGCGCGGGAGCCGGATCGGGGCGGGTGTGACCGGCGTGGCGAAAGCTGCCGGACTGGGGATGCCGGCTGTAATGACGCAGGATGAACATAATGAGGCGGTCGTTGCGGCGGCGGCGGTACCCCAGCAGCTTGCCGCCGGCGATGACGGGAACGAGCTGGCCGTTCAGCGCGCGGTCAAACGCCTCGTCCTTCAGGCGCAGCACGCCCATGTCGAGCGCGGCCTCCCACGCGCGGGCGAAGCCCTCCGCACCGGGTTGGCGGCGGAGTTGATAGGCGCCGACGGTGGTCATGTTGACCTGCGCGGCGGCGGTGGAGACCGAGCCGGTATCGGCCAGCGCCTCGATGAAGGCCACCTGCCGGGCGGGCGTCCAGCCATCGTGCCGGGGTTTGCGGGGAACCGGCTCGAAGGCCGGCAGCGAGGGGCGCGCGTCGCGCGCGACAGGTGTGCGGTCGATCATGACCGAGGTTTAACCCATATGGTTGGTTGTAGGACAGTCCCGGTTGTGTCAGGGGCGGCCGCGCCACCGCATTGCCGCCCGGTTCATTCGAAACGGCGCCATGTCGGAGGGCAGACGTGAGTGAAAAGAGGCAGGTTTCCCATTACCGATCCCATTCTCCCGCAGCCGGCCGAACTGGCGATCGTGGTGCCGGCCTATAACGAGATCGACAATGTGCCGCTGCTGGTCGAGGCGGTGGCGACGGCGCTGCCCGACGTGCGGTGGGAGATCATGTTCGTCGACGACGACTCGCCCGACGGCACCGCCGCACGGGTGCGCGAGCTGGCACTGGGCGATCACCGGGTGCGGATCGTCCACCGGGTCGGGCGGCGGGGACTGTCCTCTGCCTGTGTCGAGGGGATCATGGCGACGGCCGCGCCCTATGTCGCGGTGATGGATGCCGACCTACAGCATGACGAACGGCTGTTGGGGCGGATGCTGGCGACGCTGCGCGACGGGAATGTCGATCTGGTCGTCGGCAGCCGCTATTGCGCGGGCGGCGGCCTGGGCGACTGGACGAAGGGGCGCGTCGCGGCCAGCCGGCTGGCGACGCGGATGGCGGTGATGCTGACGCGCACGCCGATCGGCGATCCGATGAGCGGGTTCTTCATGATGACGCGCACCGCGTTCGAACGGTCGCTGCCCAAATTGTCGACGGTGGGGTTCAAGATCCTCCTCGACATCGCCGCCAGCGCGCCCGCGCCGCTGCGAGTGGCGGAACTGCCCTATGTGTTCCGGTGCCGGCAGTTCGGCGACAGCAAGCTGGATGCGCTGGTGTTGTGGGAATATCTGCAGCTCATCCTCGACAAGGCATTTGGGCGCGTCGTGCCGATCCGGTTCATCGGTTTCGGACTGGTCGGCGCGATGGGGCTGGCGATCCATTTCCTGATCCTGTCGACGCTGTATCTGGGCGTCGGCCTGTCGTTCGGCGCATCGCAACTGGCGGCGACGGTGGTCGCGATCTCGAACAACTTCTTCCTCAACAACCTGCTGACCTATCGCGACCAGCGACTGCGCGGGCCGGCGCTGATACGCGGCTGGCTGACGTTCAACCTGGTCTGCGCGACCGGGGCGATCGCCAATATCGGCATCGCGGAATGGCTGTTCGTGCAGCACACCTACTGGATGCTGTCCGCCGTGGCCGGCGTGCTTATCAGCGTAGTGTGGAATTACGCGATGTCGTCGTTGTTCACCTGGCGGAAGCGGTGACGGCGCGCCGGTTCAGCCGCGTGGGGACCAGCCCAGTTCGGCGCTGATCGCGGCGGCGATTTCCGCGACGCGGGGGGCGAGGGCGGCCATCGCCGCCTCGTCCAGATTCTGCGCGGCGGTGGCGACGCTGATCGCAGCGACGATACCGCCGCTCGCATCGCGGACGGGCACCGCGACCGATCGGATATGATCGGGCGGCGGCCCCTGCTGCACCAC
Source organism: Sphingomonas cynarae (assembly GCF_039537815.1). Taxonomy (NCBI): domain Bacteria; kingdom Pseudomonadati; phylum Pseudomonadota; class Alphaproteobacteria; order Sphingomonadales; family Sphingomonadaceae; genus Sphingomonas; species Sphingomonas cynarae. Next base: position 8,771 of record NZ_BAABBF010000004.1, read on the forward strand.
CACGCCGGCGCGGGCATGGCCCCGCATCCGTTCCAGCCAGCCGTCGCCAGTGTAGCGGTCGCCGAACTGGTGGAACAGCCGCGTCCAGCTGTCGACGTCGTCGTCGAGCAGCAGCGCCTTGCCCATCCCCGTCTCGGGCAGGCCGCGCCGGTCGCCGGGGCGGGTGGTGACGCCGATATGCTCGCGCCCGGCATGGCGATCGAGATGGACCGACCAGTCGCCATCGCGGCGGCCGAGGAAGATGCTCAGCCCCTCCGCCATCACGAACCGTTCGAAGAAGGGGCGGGCGATGCTTTGCAGGTTGATCTGCTCCGCCGCGCGTGAACTGGCGTACATCAGCCGCGGCCCGAGCCGCAGGACCCCGTCCGCCGAGCGGGTCAGCATCTGGCGGCTGACCAGCGCGGCGACGAAGCGCGAGGCGGTGGCGCGGGTCAGGCCGCTGGCGGTGGTCAGGTCGGCGGCGGTCATCGGTCGGGCGCCGACGATTTCGAGGATGTCCAGCCCACGGAACAGCGTCTGCGCGCCAATCGTGCGGCTGGCTTCATCATCTTCCTTGGCCGGGTCGTCGCGCATCTGCCGCGTCTATCCGGCCCTGCCGCCTTCGTACAGAGGGGCGCGGCGATTTAGCCGAAACGGCCCAACCGTCCGCGCGATCACAGGAAACCGAGTTTCCAGCTGGATGCATCGTAGTTGCCGATATTGGGCAGCACGGTGCGCAGATCGCCGTCCGACACGCCGAACCAGCTGGCGAGCGTGGCGGCATATTGATCGACCGAGACGGTCGGGATCAGGCGGCCCTGCCCGACATCGTCGGCGGTGCCGTTGCCGATCGCGGGCGGGGTGCCATAGAGGCGGCCGCCCTTCACCGCGCCGCCCATCGCAAAGTGCATCGACCCCCAGCCGTGATCCGACCCGTCGTCGTTGGATTGCAGCGTGCGCCCGAAATCGGAGGCGGTGAAACTGGTTACCTTGTCCGCCACGCCCATCGCGGCGGTGGTGTCGTAGAACGCCTTCATCGCATCGGCGACGCGGCCGATCAGCGCCGGGTGCTGCGCGACGAGATTGTCGTGCAGGTCGAACCCGCCAATCGACACGAAGAACACCTGCCGCTTCGCCCCCAGTTCGGAGGAGACGGAGATCAGCCGCGCGACCATCCGCAACTGATCGGCCAGGCTATTGCCGGTCGGGAACAGCGGAAAGTTCGCTACCGGCGCCCCCGCCAGCGCGCCCGACACCTGCGCATAGGTATCCAGCGCGCGCTTCGACACGCGGGCATGTTCGTCGCCAAGCAGGCTGCCGGGCGCAGCGGTCATCAACGATCGCAATGTCGTGGCGGCGGCGGCGGAACCGTACATCGTGCGGCTGTTGTTGAGCAGCGCGATCGGGCCGCCGGTGCCGACGGCATATTGCACGGCGTTCCGTCCGGTCAGGTACACCGCGTTGCCACTGGCATTGATGCAGGTGAGCGCGGAGCTGCCATTGCCGTTCTGGAACACGTCGCCGATCCGCCCGCCCCAGCCCGAGGTCGCGCCTTCGGGGCTGGACGCCTGGAAATAGCTTTGCTGGTCGTTATGGCTGAACAACTTGGGCGGCAGGCGGACCGAATTGGCCTGATACTGTGCCTTGGTGGTCGGCTGGACGAGCGTGCCGACGTTCAGGATCGGGGCCAGCTTGCCGCCGTCGAACAGCGGCAGCAGCGACTTCATCGTCGGGGCCAGCGCATATTGCCGGCCGCCGGCCAATGCCTGTGCCGGTTTCAGCAGGGTCGCAGCCAGCGAGTCGCGGGTGTGAGCGATGTTGGTACGCGCGGCGAGATATTGTGCGTAGCTGGCCTGGTCGTAGGGTGTCAGCGTATTGGCGTAATCGTTACCGCCGTACAGGAAGATGCACACCATCGCCTTGTAGTCGGTCGCGGTGGCGGCCGCCGCCTCGCCGATCGCGCCCAGGCTGGTGACGAAGGGGGCGGCGACTCCCGCCATGCCCAGCGCGGCCGACCGCTTCAGGAAGGCGCGGCGCGACTGGTCGTGATCGAAGCAGCTCATCACTTCACCGTCAGATATTCGGGGGCGGCGAGCGTCAGCATGATCGCGATCCCCACCCGGTTGGTGGGGCCGCCCGACGCGGTGGCGGACACGGTGTCGACCGCACTCCGGATCTGCGCGATCGTGGCAGCGGAGAGTTGCCCGGCGGCGAGCAGCAACGCGACCTCGTCGACCAGCGCATTGGTGTCGGCAGCCTTTTGCAGGATGTCGCTGTAATCCGCCTTCGTATCGCCGGTGCCGTTGGCGACGAGGCCGTACATGTAGTTGATGTAGCCGACCACCGACTGTTCGTTGGTGATCTGGAATTCGGGCGCGACCAGCCCGCCGGCCGCGATCGCGCTGGCGGGCGGAGAATAGCCGGGGCGGAAGAAGTTGAAGACCGTCTGGCTGCGTCCCATCGACTGGCCGAGCCGGGTCGACTGGTTACTGGTGTCGCCGAAGCCCCAGGCATTGGAGGGCGAGTTAACCGCGAAAGCGCGGGCCCAGCCGGTCAGGCGCATCACCGGTTCGCGCAGCTTGCCCGCGGCGGCGGCGGTCAGCGCGGCATCGCCGCGCGCCTCGGTATCGAGCAGGATCGCGGTGACGACCGCCTTCAGGTCGCCGCGCACGCCGCTGCCGTTGTCCGCGAACTTCGTCGCGACGCGCGCGACATAGGCGGGCGAGGGGTTTGAGGTGACGAGGCGCTGGATCAACTGCTTCGACACGAAGGGCGGCAGATTGGGATGCGCGAAGATCGTGTCGAGCGCGGTCTTCACCGCCGCCATGCCGCCCCCCGAGACGGTGGTGCCGAGGAAGCTGGCGCTGCCGGTCTCGTTCAGCGTGGCGTTCATCACCAGCGGTTGGCGATAGCGATCGGGCGTGGTGCTGTCGGCGGTGGCCAGCGACAGGCCGGTGAAGACACGGGCGAGGCCGGCGACATCCTCCGGCTTGTAGGTTTCGAGCGGGGTCGCGCCGCCCTTCACGCTGCCGTCCATGTTCAGCTGGTAGAGGCCGAGCGTGAACAGCTGCATCAGCTCGCGCGCATAATTCTCGTCCGGAACGGCACCGGTGCGGGTGTTCGCCTTGCGGTTGCCGAGGAAGGTGAGGAACGACCCCATCGCCGCGTTGGTGGTGATGGCGTCGAGGATGTCGCGGTAATTGCCGAATGCCCGGTCGAGCAGGATATCGAGATAGGCGGCGGCGGCGAACTGTTTCCAGTTGAGGTTCACCCCGTCGATCCCGACGACGAGCAGGTCGAGCAGCGCCATCCCGACGCGCTGGCGAAGCTGGTCCGGCTCGACGATCAACTGCCGCCAGACACTGGCGTCGAACCCGGCGGTGTTGTTGATATTGGCGGCGACGTTGTACCCGTTCGTGACCAGCCAGTCCCAATGCGTCGTCGCGCGGGGCAGTGCCATCTGCGCGGTGATCCACGCTTCGTAACCCTTGTCGACGACGTCGGCGATCTGCGCCTTCGTCGCCCCCATCGTCGCCTGCCCCAGGAAGCGGCTGGCCTGTGCAGGCGTCGGCGCGGTGCGGACGATGGCGACGGGGGCGGATACGGTGGGCGCTGCCGATGCGGTGCCGTTACTTCCGCCGCCGCCACAGGCGGCAAGGAGGATGGCAGGAGTCAGAACGGCAAAGGGGGCAGCGGTCGTGACGGTCGGAACGGCCGGCAGGACGGGGGGCGTCGATCCGGGGGCGCGATGCTCCGCCGTTATGATCGGATTATCGTCGTGCAACAAGCTTCTGTCCCCGGACGGATCGCGACTCGCGGTGCCGTGTCATAGCCGGAAACTAGGCAGAAATGGTTAAGGCGTCGTTCGCAGATGCTGGACGCGGGCATGAGGCAGCGGCGAAATCCCGTCCGTCACCCGGGGGCAGGCCAGAGTCCGGCCGGCAAACGAAAAGGGCGGCCCGTTGCCGGACCGCCCCTTGTAGCAGCAATGCCGAAACGTTTAGCGCTTCGAGAACTGGAAGCTCTTGCGTGCCTTGGCACGGCCGTACTTCTTACGCTCGACGGTGCGGCTGTCGCGCGTCAGGAAGCCGGCGGCCTTCACGGAGGCGCGCAGGGCTGGCTCGTAACGGGTGATCGCCTGGCTGATGCCATGCTTGACCGCGCCGGCCTGACCCGACAGGCCACCGCCCTTGACGGTGCAGACCACGTCGTACTGGCCTTCGCGCTCGGTGATGCCGAACACCTGGTTGATGACCAGACGCAGCGTCGGACGAGCGAAATAGACTTCCTGGTCGCGGCCGTTGACCGTGATCTTGCCCGAACCCGGCTTCAGCCAGACGCGGGCGACCGCGTCCTTGCGGCGACCGGTGGCATAGGCGCGGCCCTGCTTGTCGATGATCTGCTCACGCAGCGGCATCGTGCTGACCGGCGTCGGCTCGGCACCCGACAGATAGGCATCGGCCGAGTCGGCGGTGGCGGCGGGATTCTCGGCAGCGTCGCGCTGCTGGCCCAGCGTCGCGGCGAGATCGGAGAGGGACTGGCGGTTGTCGGACATTATGCACCCACCTTGTTCTTGCGGCTCATGCCGGCGATGTCGAGAACCTCGGGGTTCTGAGCGGTGTGCGGATGCTCGGTGCCCTTGAAGATACGCAGGTTGCGCATCTGGTCACGACCGAGGGGGCCGCGCGGGATCATACGCTCCACGGCCTTTTCCAGCACGCGCTCCGGGAAGCGGCCTTCGAGGACCTTGGCGGCGGTGACGCCCTTGATGCCGCCGGCATAGCCGGTGTGCTTGTAATAGATCTTCTTCGCGGCCTTGTTGCCAGTGAAGCGGATCTTGTCGGCGTTGATGACGACGACATTGTCACCGCAATCGACGTGCGGGGTGAACGACGTCTTGTGCTTGCCGCGCAGGACGTTGGCGATCACCACCGCGGCACGGCCGACGACCAGGTCGGTCGCGTCGACGATATGCCATTTCTTCTCCACCTCGTGCGGCTTGGCCGACTTGGTGGTCTTCATGAGCGCCTTCATGGGCGTGAGAACCTTTCGAACGAGAGCGCGCCGCTCCCGGATAGGAACGGCGCGGACCCGGGGCCAATGCCCGCGACCGCCACCGGAGTCAAGATTTCGGCGGGATTGCTGACGGGTATCTGGATACCATGAGGGTCGGGGTCGGTTTGAAGACTTGCGATGCGGGGAGCGGGCCGGCACCGCAAGACCCGCATTCGGTCATTCCAAACGGTTTCTCAGACGAAAGCTTTGCGGATGCCGATCCGGTGAGCGGCGAAGACGGTGGCGATCAGCAGCAGCGCGGCGTTGGCCTGATGCGCTACCGCCACCTCGATCAACACCCCGGTCATCAACGTGGCGATGCCGAGGAAGATCTGGAGCGTCACCAGGCCGACCACCACGAACCCCGCCCGCGATCCCCGCCGGGTGGCGCGCACCGCCAGCCAGAACAGCGCCGCGCCGACCACGAAGGCCAGCCAGCGATGGATGAACTGCACCATCACCGGATTGTCGACCGCGTCGACCAGCGTCCCCGTCAGCGGCACGCCCGCCGGGAACAGGCTGTCACCCATCAGCGGCCAACTGGCAAAGGCATAGCCCGCATTGAGCCCGGCGGTGAATGCCCCCCAAACGATCTGCACGAACAGCAGCCCGAGCCCGAGCAGGGCGGCGGGGGCGAGTCGCGCGGGCGTCGCCAATCGGTCGCGGTGCAACTGCATCAGGTCGAGCGCGGTCCAGACGAGGCCGGCAAGAATGACGAGCGCGGTGACGAGGTGAACGGCAAGGCGCAGATGGCTGACATCAGTGCGCTCCGACAGGCCGGAGGCGACCATCCACCAGCCGATCCCGCCCTGCAGCCCGCCCAACGCGAGCAGCGCGACGAGACGGATGCCGTAGCCGCGCGGAATCTGCCGCTTCACCGCAAACCACAGCAGCGGCAGCGCGAAGGCGAGGCCGATCACCCGCCCCAGCAGACGGTGGAGATATTCCCAGAAGAAGATCGCCTTGAACCCCGTCAGCGTCATATCGCGGTTGAACGCGGCATATTCGGGGATGCGCTTGTAGCGGTCGAACTCAGCCTGCCACGCGGCGTCGTTCAGCGGAGGCACGATACCGCTGATCGGTTGCCAGCGGGTGATCGACAGGCCCGATTCGGTCAGGCGGGTGATGCCGCCGACCACCACCATCGCAACGATCAGCGCGGCGACGACGAGTAGCCACCGCGCCACCGCGCGCGGCCGGGCATGGGACATGAAGGCGGCACTGGGCAGAAGCATGACCCCATCTATGACGTGTGGGGGAGGGCGGCAATGGCGGGGCCGGCGCTTCTTGCGTTCCTAGCGTCTGCACAAGCCCGGCATCTGTGCAGGAAGGTAACCCCGGATTGATGACGTGGGGCGCAGGTCATTAATATTGATGTGATGTTGTAACCTGTCTTGGCCCCAGCTATATCGCTGCCCGTGACCATGGCCGCTTCATCCATCCGCATCCGGCGCGTGCCGGGGCTTGATCGTCTGGCGATCGGGCTGTCGGGGCTGTGCGTGGTGCATTGCCTGGCGACGTCGGTGCTGCTCGCGCTGATGTCGGCGGCGGGCGGATTGCTGCTCGATCCGCACATCCACGAGGTCGGGCTGGTGATGGCGATCGCGCTGGGCGCGGTGGCGCTGGGGCGCGGCGTGGTGCGGCACGGCGAGGCGGTGCCGGCGGCGGTCGGGGCGTTCGGGCTGGGCGTGATGGCGGGCGCAATGCAGTTGCCGCACGACGGATCGAACGGCGAGGCGCTGTGGACGATCGTCGGGGTCGCGCTGCTGGCGCTGGGCCACGAGATGAACCGTCGCGCCTCCCTGCGCGCTTGCTAGAGCGGCACCCGCATCCTATTTCCGTGCGATGGCGCACGTTCATCATCATCACGAACTACAGCGCGACGATCTGGCGACCGCAGCACAGGCGACGCTGGAGAAATCCGGCGAGCAATGGACCACGATGCGGGCCAGCGTCTATGCGTCGCTGGCGGGGTTCGCGAAGCCGGCCAGCGCCTATGACATCGCCGATGCGGTGTCGAAGACGGAAGGGCGTCGGGTGGCCGCCAACAGCGTCTATCGCATCCTCGACCTCTTCGTCGGTGCCAATCTGGCGCACCGCGTCGAGAGCGCGAACGCCTATATCGTCAACGCGCATCCCGACTGCCTGCACGATTGCATCTTCCTGGTGTGCGACGGGTGCGGGCAGACGACGCATCTGGATGACGACCGCGTCACCGGCGATGTCCGTGCCGCCGCCCGCGCCGCCGGTTTCGCGCCGGTGCGGCCGGTGATCGAGGTGCGGGGGCAATGCGCCGACTGCCGCCGCACGCTATCGGACACGGTACCCGCCGCGGCCTGATATGGCCGGACCGATACGGTCGGCAATCGACACGGTCGCGACGGACGGGTAAGCCCGTTCGATGGTTGACCTTCCCGTAACGCCCTTGCTCGACACCGTTTCGACGCCAGACGACCTCCGCCGCCTGAAGCCCGAAGATTTGCGACAGCTTGCCGACGAGTTGCGGCTGGAAACGATTTCAGCGGTCGGAACGACCGGGGGGCACCTGGGATCGGGACTGGGCGTGGTCGAACTGACGACGGCGATCCATTACGTGTTCGATACCCCGCGCGACCGGCTCGTCTGGGATGTCGGCCACCAATGCTATCCGCACAAGATCCTGACCGGACGGCGCGACCGCATCCGGACGCTACGGCAGGGCGGTGGCCTGTCCGGCTTCACCAAACGATCCGAAAGCGAGTACGACCCGTTCGGCGCGGCGCATTCGTCGACCTCGATCTCTGCCGCGCTGGGCTTCGCGATCGCCAACAAGCTGGCCGGCACCCCGGGCAAGGGCATCGCGGTGATCGGCGACGGCGCGATGTCGGCGGGCATGGCGTACGAGGCGATGAACAACGCCGAGCAGGCGGGCAACCGGCTGGTCGTGATCCTGAACGACAACGACATGTCGATCGCGCCGCCGGTGGGTGGCCTGTCCGCCTATCTGAGCCGGATCGTGTCGAGTCGCGAATTCCTGAGCATCCGCGAGATGATGAAGAAGCTGGCGCGCAAACTGCCGCGCCCCTTCCATCAGGCGGCGCGCAAGACCGACGAGTTCGCGCGCGGCATGACCATGGGCGGCACGCTGTTCGAAGAGTTGGGCTTCTACTACGTCGGCCCGATCGACGGCCATAATCTGGACCATCTGATCCCGGTGCTGGAGAATGTCCGCGATGCCGAGGAGGGCCCGATCCTCGTCCATGTCGTGACGAAGAAGGGCAAGGGCTATGCCCCCGCGGAGGCGTCGGCGGACAAATATCACGGCGTTCAGAAGTTCGACGTCATCACCGGCGCGCAGGCGAAGGCGCCGCCGGGGCCGCCGCAATATCAGAACGTGTTCGGGCAGGCGCTGGCCGATGCCGCCGCCACCGACGACCGCATCTGCGCGATCACCGCCGCAATGCCGTCGGGCACCGGGCTCGACACGTTCGCCGCCAGCTATCCCGACCGGTTCTTCGACGTGGGCATCGCCGAACAGCACGGCGTGACCTTCGCCGCCGGACTGGCCGCGCAGGGGATGCGGCCGTTCTGCGCGATCTATTCCACCTTTCTCCAGCGCGCCTACGACCAGGTGGTCCATGACGTCGCGATCCAGAACCTGCCGGTCCGCTTCGCGATCGATCGTGCCGGGCTGGTCGGGGCGGACGGTGCGACCCATGCCGGGTCGTTCGACGTCACCTATCTGGCGACATTGCCCAATTTCGTGGTGATGGCCGCCGCTGACGAGGCGGAACTGGTCCACATGACGCATACCTGCGTCGCGCACGACAGCGGTCCGATCGCGGTGCGTTATCCGCGCGGCGCCGGCACCGGGGTCGCGCTGCCGGATGTGCCGCAGGTGCTGGAGATCGGCAAGGGCCGGGTGGTGCGCGAGGGCAAGACGGTGGCGATCCTGTCGCTCGGCACCCGCCTGACCGAGGCGCTGAAGGCTGCGGACCAGCTGGAGGCGAAGGGCCTGTCGACCTCGGTCGCGGACCTGCGCTTCGCCAAGCCGCTGGACGAGGCGTTGATCCGGCGTCTGCTGACCACGCATGAAGTGGCGGTGACGATCGAGGAAGGCGCGGTCGGCGGGTTCGGCGCGCATGTCCTGACGCTGGCATCGGATGAGGGGCTGATCGACGGCGGGCTGAAGCTGCGCACGATGCGGCTGCCCGACACGTTCCAGGATCAGGACAAGCCCGACGTGCAATATGCCGAGGCGGGGCTGGACGCCGCCGCGATCATCGATACCGTGCTGAAGGCGCTGCGCCACAATTCCGGGGGCGTGGCGGAAGCGCGGGCGTAATGTCGGGATCCAGAGCGTGATGACATCGGTCTGAAACTTTGGCGTCATGGCAGGCACGGCGATGCGATTGGGAGCGTCACGTGTGTGGCGCTGGATTGCTTCGCTGCGCTTCAATGACGGCCGGGGGGCATATACGTTGTGCTTTGACGGTGGCGGGCGAGGGGCGGCATCCACGGCGTGGTCTGCCATGACGTCGCCGGGCTGGCGGGACCGTGGCGTCCCGGACGATGGATATGACCGGTTTCAGTAGGTATTCCTGCCGCCGGTGTTCAGGCGACGACCGGCCACTTCGTAACTTTGGCGGAACGATCGCCCCTGCATGACGGTTGCCCGCGCAAAGGGAGACGTACATGCCGGGAATCAATGGGTTCGAGATGCTGGCGCGACTGGGCTTCGCTGCGCGGGCACTGATGTATGCCGCGATCGGCTATCTGGCGCTGCGGCTGGGGCGAACTGAGGACAATGAGGGTGCGCTCGCCTATATCCAAGGGGTCGGCGGGGGCATTTTGCTCAGCATCATGGCGATCGGGTTCCTCGGTTACGGCGTATGGCGGCTGTCCGAGGCGCTGATCGATACCGAGGGGCAGGGCACCGGCGCGAAGGGCATTGCGCAGCGGCTGGGCGGCGGCGTGTCCGGGATCATCCATCTGTTCCTGTGCTGGGCGGCGATTGGGCTGGCGACGGGCGGCAAGGGATCGTCGTCCGATTCGGCGGAACAGGGCGCATCCACCGCGCTGGCGCTGCCGGGCGGCAGCTGGATGCTGGTCGTCGTCGCCGCGATCCTGCTCGCGTTGGCGGCGTTCCAGATCGTCAAGGCGTACCGGCTCGGCTTCCTGAAGCATCTCGACCCCGCCGCCGCTGGCCGGCCATGGATCGCCTGGGTCGGCCGGGCCGGCTATCTGGCGCGGGGCGTCGTGTTCGCGATGACCGCGCTGTTTATGTGGGAAGCAAGCCGGCAGGAGCGTGCGGCGGCAGCCGGCGGCATGGAGCAGGCGCTGGATCGCATCCCCGACGACTGGCAGGTGCTGGTCGCGGCCGGGCTGTTCCTGTTCGGCGTGTTCAGCGCAGTTGAGGCGGTGTACCGCCGCATCACCGATCCGCAGGTGCTGGATCGCCTGCGCCGCCACGTATCGGCCGGTTAGAGCGGGATGACATTGGTCTGACCCGATCCGTCATTGCGAGTGGAGCGCAGCAATCCAGCGCCGGACCAAAAGGCTCTAGATTGCTTCGCTCCGCCCGCAACGACGAACATCCGGTTCAATTTGATGTCATCCGGCTCTAGGCTGGAGTGACGTGCCCCCGTTCGTCATGGCGGGCGGGGGTGGCGTGGTAATGGCGGATCGGCCCGCATCGCGTCATCGCCGTCCGGTTTCCCGTATCACGCGAAAAGGGGCGGCACCGACACGGTACCGCCACCTTCTTATATCGGCTGTCTTCCGTCGGAACGGATTATTGCGCGTCCTGATCCTGATTGCGGACCACGCCGCCGGTGCCACCGGTACCCGCAAAGTCACCGGGTGCCGTTACCGTATCCGGCCCGCCTTCGCCGCGTTCGACTGCGTCCGACCGGGCGGCGACCGCCTGTTCCAGATCGCTGCGCGCATCGTCGTCCCGCGCCGCCGGCGAGGATGCCGGATCGGTGCCGACGTGGCTTTCGGGCAGGGCATCGCCGTTCCGGTCGTCATGCTGGTCACCGGCCATCTCAGATCTCCGCCGGTTGCGCAGTGCCGGGGTCGTTGGCGGGGGTGCCGGGAGAGGGCTGATCGAAATCAGGGCTGGGCGTGGTGATCTCCGGCGGGGGGCTGTCGGGCTGGGCCGGCTGGGGGTCGGGGGTGGGGACCTCGGTGGGGGGCTGGGTAGCCATCGGTGCTTCTCCTTCGGGTCTTTCAACGCGGCAAGACACTTGCGGTTGCCTGCGTGCTTGCCGTAGGGCGTCGTGCTGGTATAGACGCCCGCCCAAGGGGCCGCCCGACGAAGCATTGTTTTGTCGGGACACCTCAACGACGGGTCCAGCAGTGCGGGCGTGGCGGAACTGGTAGACGCAGCAGGTTTAGGTCCTGCCATCGCAAGATGTGGGGGTTCGAGTCCCTTCGCCCGCACCAGTCCCGCCCGGCGCAAGGCGTGGTCGCCCGACAACAGATTTCTCCAGATCGAAGGCCAGCAATGCAGACTGTCGAGACGCTGAACGAGGGGCTGAAGCGCGCCTACACGCTCACCATCACCGCCAAGGACATCGACGCCAAGGTCGATGCCGAGGTGAAGCGCGTCGCCCCCCAGGTGAAGATGCCCGGTTTCCGCCCCGGCAAGGTGCCGACCAATCTGGTCCGCAAGATGCACGGCGAGGCGCTGGCGCAGGACGCGCTGAATTCCGCGATCCAGCAGGGCATCCAGCAGCTGATGGTCGACAACCAGCTGCGCCCCGCGATGCAGCCCTCGGTCGAGCTGGCCGAAGGCTATGAGCCCGGCAAGGATGCCGAGATCACGGTGACGCTCGAAGTGCTGCCGCAGGTGCCCGCCCCCGCGATCGACGCCCTGGTGCTGGAGCGGCTGACCGTGCCCGTCGCCGACGCGGCGGTAGATGAGCAGATCGCCAAGTTCGCCGAAGGTCAGAAGAGCTGGGACGATGCCGGCGACAAGGCGGCCGAGCAGGGCGACCTCGTCACCGTCGATTTCGTCGGCAAGACCGCCGACGGCGTCGCGTTCGAGGGCGGTACCGGCACCGACATGGGTGTCGAGATCGGTTCGGGCCGGCTGATTCCCGGTTTCGAGGACCAGATCGTCGGCGTGAAGGCGGGCGACGAGAAGCAGATCTCCGTCACCTTCCCCGAGGACTATCAGGCAAAGAACCTCGCCGGCCAGCCCGCGACCTTCGACCTCGTCGTCAAGTCGGTGAAGACCGCGGGCGAGGCCAAGATCGACGACGAGATGGCCAAGAACCTCGGGCTGGAAAGCCTTGAGCAGTTGCGCGGCCTCATCAAGGGCCAGATCGAGCAGGAGCATAACGGCCTGACGCGCACCCATATGAAGCGCAAGCTGCTCGACCAGCTGGCCGAGGGGCATGACTTCGAGGTGCCGCCGTCGATGGTCGAGGCCGAGTTCAGCCAGATCTGGGCGCAGCTGGAGCATGAGGCGACCCACGAGGCTGACCCCGAAAAGGCGAAGGCCGAGATGGAGGCCGAGCGCGACGATTACCGCAAGATCGCCGAGCGTCGCGTCCGCCTGGGCCTGCTCCTGTCCGAGATCGGTCAGGCCAACGGCATCGAGGTGAGCCAGCAGGAGATGAACCGGCTGATCGCGCAGGCCGCGCAGCAGTACGGGCCGGAAGATCGCCAGCGCTTCATGCAGTATGTGCAGCAGGAGCCGATGGCGGCCGCCCAGCTGCGCGCGCCGCTGTACGAGGACAAGGTCGTCGACTTCCTGTTCGAGAAGGCCGCGATCACCGACCGCGATTCGACCCGCGAGGAACTGGAAGCGGCGATCGAGAGCGAAGACGGCTTCGCGACCGGCACGCACATCCATAACCACGACGATCACGATCACGATCACGATCACGATCACGATCATGGGCATGACCACGATCACGGGCATGACCACGACCACGCCACCCCGGTCGCCCAGACCGAGGTGAGCGGCGACGTGGAAGACGCGCCGGCGCCCAAGGCGAAGAGGCCGCGCGCCAAGAAGGCCGCCGCCCCGGTCGACGCCGAGACGCAGGTCGCCGAGTCGGCCCCTGAGGCTGCCGAAAAGGCCGAGGGTGCGGAAGCCGCCGATGCCCCGGCCAAGAAGCCGCGGGCCAAGAAGGCGAAGTCCGAGGGTTGATCGCCCGATGACGGCCACCCCGGTCCAGCGATCGGGGTGGCCGTTACGGCATGGAAGGCGGAGACGGACAGCGCGTGGCGAATGGTGATCGCGGAGGAAATATCCAGTTGATCGTCGTGGCGGTGCTGGTCGTCGTCGCGGTGATCGCCTGGCTGGTGATGAGCCGTCACGACGAAGCCGCCATCGCGGTACGCGACGCCGATCAATGCTGGACCGCGACGTGCCGTGATACGATCCTGCAAGGCGGATACGAGCGGACCACGGGTCAGCAATAGCGTCACGGAGAAGACCCGATCATGACCGGCTCGCGCGCGCTTCGCATCGCCGTCCTGCTGCCCTGCTACAACGAGGAAGCGGCGATCGCGCAGACCGTCGCCGGATTTCGCACCGCGCTCCCCGACGCGGTGATCCATGTCTACGACAATAATTCCGCCGACCGCACCATCGAGGTGGCGGAGCGCGCCGGCGCGATCGTGCGGCGCGAACGTATCCAGGGCAAGGGTGCGGTGGTGCGGCGGATGTTTGCCGACATCGATGCCGATGTCTATGTGATGGCGGATGGCGACGCGACCTACGACGCCGCCTCCGCGCCGCTGCTGGTCCGGCGGCTGGTGGATGAACAGCTCGACATGATCGTCGGCAGCCGTGTCAGCCAAGTGCAGGAATCGTACCGGCGGGGCCATCGTTTCGGCAATGCGCTGCTGACCGGCATGCTGGCGCGGCTGTTCGGACGCAGCTTCACCGATATCCTGTCGGGTTACCGTGTCTTTTCGCGCCGGTTCGTAAAGAGCTTTCCGTCGCTGTCGGCGGGGTTCGAGATCGAGACGGAAATCTCGGTCCATGCGCTCGAACTCAGGATGCCGTGCGCGGAGATCGAGACACCCTATTATGCTCGGCCGGAGGGGTCGGAATCGAAGCTGTCCACCTATGGCGATGGCTGGCGCATCCTGTCGACGATCTTGACGCTGTACCGGATCGAACGGCCCTTGCTGTATTTCGGCGGGCTCGGCCTGTTACTGGCACTGTTCGCTGTCGCGCTCGCGGTGCCACTGGTCGTCACCTATGCCCAGACCGGGCTGGTGCCACGTTTCCCCACCGCGATCCTCGTCACCGGACTGGTGATCGTGGCGGCGCTGTGTTTCTTCGCGGGCCTGATCCTCGACACCGTGGTGCGGGGGCGGCGCGAGATGCGGCGGCTGGCCTATTTGACATATCCGGCGCCAGGGGGATGACCGTCAGGGCCCCCCCCCCGTTAACCCTGATCGTTTCGGGGCGGGGTTGAACTCCCCCGGCGGGCGGGCGACATAGGGGTTCTTCATGCCATCAGAGAGTTCATCCATGCACAATCCGTTCGAGACCGGCGATTTCGCGAGCCCGCTGGCGCAGGTCGGCGTCGGCTTCCAGCAGACCCGGGCCGGTCTGGTGCCGATCGTCATCGAGCAGTCGAACCGCGGCGAGCGCTCGTTCGACATCTTCAGCCGCCTGCTGCGCGAACGCATCGTGTTCGTGACGGGCGGAGTGGAGGACGGCATGGCCAGCCTCATCACCGCACAGTTGCTGTTCCTCGAATCGGAAAATCCGAAGAAGGACATCTTCATGTACATCAACTCGCCGGGCGGCGTCGTCACGGCGGGCATGGCGATCCATGACACGATGCAGTACATCCGCCCCCGCGTCGGCACGGTGTGCATCGGGCAGGCGGCATCGATGGGCAGTTTCCTGCTGGCATCGGGCGAACAGGGGATGCGTGTCGCGCTTACCAATGCGCGGATCATGATCCACCAGCCGTCCGGCGGCGCGCAGGGCATGGCATCGGATATCGAGATCCAGGCCAAGGAAATCCTGCGCATCCGTGCGCGGATGAACGAACTCTATGCCAAGTATACCGGCCAGCCGATCGAGGAGATCGAGCGCAAGATGGATCGCGACACCTTCCTGTCGTCGTCCGAGGCGAAGGACTTCGGGCTGATCGACGAGGTGTTCGACAAGCGGCCGATGCCGTCGGAAGACGGCGCGGCCACCGCCTGATCGCCTGCCCGCCCCATCGCCGCGCCCGGCCGCTCCGTCGCCGGGCAACCGGGCGCGGCCGGTTATCGCTTGTAGAGCCGGGGCGGGGTTGCCATATCTGTCGTCCGGCGTGATCCGCCTCTGGATCCGCCCATGCGCAATGTGTCGGTGCGGATGGCGTATCGACCAAGAGGGTTATCTTAATGACGAAGCTGAGCGGTGGCGACTCGAAGAGCACCCTCTACTGCTCGTTCTGCGGCAAATCGCAGCACGAAGTACGCAAGCTGATCGCGGGCCCGACCGTCTTCATCTGCGACGAGTGCGTGGAACTCTGCAACGACATCATTCGCGAGGAGACGAAGTCGGCGCTGGTGTCCAAGAAGGACGGGGGCGTGCCGACACCGCAGGAAATCTGCAACGTGCTCGACGATTATGTCATCGGGCAGAAGCAGGCGAAACGCGTGCTGTCGGTGGCGGTGCATAACCATTACAAGCGGCTGAACCACGGCGCCAAGGGTGCGGACGTCGAACTCGCCAAGTCCAACATCCTGCTCGTCGGGCCGACCGGTTGCGGCAAGACGCTGCTCGCGCAGACGCTGGCCCGCATCCTCGATGTGCCGTTCACCATGGCCGACGCGACCACGCTGACCGAGGCGGGTTATGTCGGCGAGGATGTCGAGAACATCATCCTCAAGCTGCTCCAGGCATCCGACTATAATGTCGAGCGGGCACAGCGCGGCATCGTGTACATCGACGAAATCGATAAGATCAGCCGCAAGGCGGAGAACCCTTCGATCACCCGCGATGTGTCGGGCGAAGGCGTGCAGCAGGCATTGCTGAAGCTGATGGAGGGCACCACCGCCAGCGTGCCGCCGCAGGGCGGACGCAAGCATCCGCAGCAGGAATTCCTGCAGGTCGACACGACGAACATTCTGTTCATCTGTGGCGGCGCGTTCAGCGGCCTCGAAAAGATCATCGGCGACCGGTTGCAGGGCAAGTCGATCGGCTTCGGCGCTTATGTTGCCACGCCCGAGGAGCGTCGCACCGGTGAGGTGTTGCGTTCGACCGAGCCGGAAGATTTGCTGAAGTTCGGCCTGATCCCTGAGTTTGTCGGCCGTTTGCCGGTAATCGCGACGCTGGAGGATCTTGACGTCGGAGCGCTCGTCAAGATCCTGAAGGAGCCGAAGAACGCACTGGTGAAGCAGTACCAGAAGCTGTTCGAGATGGAGCAGGTTGATCTGGGCTTCACCGACGAGGCGCTGGTGTCGGTCGCCAAGAAGGGCATCGAGCGCAAGACCGGTGCGCGCGGCCTGCGATCGATCCTGGAGGGCATTCTGCTCGACACGATGTTCGACCTGCCCGGCATGGACGGCGTCGACGAGGTGATGATCGACAAGGACGTGGTCGAAGGCCGCAAGGAACCCATCCGCGTCTATGCCGAGAAGAAGAAAGCGGGCGACGCGGCCTGACGGGGAGGTTAGGGGTCGTCGGACGGGTGGTATGCGGGGGCGTTGAATGACGGCGATTTCGGTAGCTTTGGCTACGTACAACGGCGAACGCTATCTGGAACCGTTCCTTGCTTCCGTCCGTGCACAGGACTGGCAGGATGTCCGTCTGGTCGTATCCGATGACGGCTCCACCGATCGCACGCGGGAAATGGTGGCTGCCCTGTGGGACGGGGCGGCCGTCCATCGGAACACCGCCGCACGTGGGGTGATCGGTAATTTCAGTAATGCGATGGCACAGGCCGGCGGAGGTTATATCGCGCTCGCCGACCAGGACGATGTCTGGGAGCCGAACAAGCTATCGTCGCTGATGTGCCGGATGCAGGAATGCGAAGCACGTCAGCCGGGGGCGCCGGTCATGGTGTTCAGCGATCTGAAGGTCGTCGATGCCGATCTGAACGTGTTGGGCGACAGCTTCTTCCGGTTCACCAGCAAAAGCCTCAAGGCGTCGAACCCCCGCGATTTCCTGCTGAGCAATCACGTGCCCGGCTGCACCATGCTGGTCAACGATGCGCTGATGCGGATGGCGTTGCCGGTGCCGGCAGAGGTGATGATGCACGACTGGTGGCTGGCGCTGGTCGCGGCCGCGTTCGGGGTGGTCGACAGTGTCGAGGAACCGCTGGTTCTCTACCGTCAGCATGGCTCGAACACGGTCGGCGCGCCGATGACGGAGCGGCTGTTTTCCCGCTGGTTCGGTCGCCTGGGCGAACCGATGCGGCGGCTGGACAGCTGTCGCCGGCAGGCCGCGCTCGCGCGTAATACCCTTTTGGCGTTTCGCGACAGGTTTGGCGATGCCGCGCCGCCGGCAGTGCAGGCGACGCTGCGCACGATGCTGGACGGCCATACGGTCGGGCGGCTGCGAGAAATACGGTCGGCCCGTACCGGCGAAACCCGGATGAAGGCCGCGATCGTCGCGGCGATGATCTGACGATCGCCGGTCGGTACGCTGACCGGGATGCGGCATCGACCGGCGGGTCGAGGATGGCGAGGGTCCAACACGATGTCCGATGATCCGGTAACCCTGCTGATGACCGCGACCGTTGCGCCCGCCGGCGGGATGCGGACGATGATCGCCAATGCGGACGCGCGGCGTGACGAATATCTACGCGCGCTGACATTCTATCGCGGCATGATCGGGCAGGGCATCGACCGGATTCTGTTCGTCGACAACTCGGCCAGTGACATGACCGCGTTCGAGCAAGTGGCGGCCGGCCATCCGATCGATGTGATGTCCTATCCCGGCATCGAATATCCTCCCGCCTATGGTTACGGCTATGGCGAGCTGGCGTTGATCCAACACGCGATGGACCATGTTCCGTATCTGGGTGACGGCACCGTCGTGAAGGTAACCGGGCGTTATCTGGTGTCGAACCTGCCCAAGGTGGTCCGTGCCCGCCGCGGCGTCGATTTCGCGGGCGACATCTGGAACCGGCGGCGTCCGTGGCTGGACATGCGGATGTTCATGTGGACGCGGGCCGGGTTCGACGCGATCCTTCGCGACCGCTATCTATCGCTGCGCGACGACGTGAACCGCCTGCCGCCGGAGATGATCCTGTCCGCGCAGGTGCTGCAATCCACCGACGTGCCGGTTCGCACCTATTTCTTCACCGATCCAAAGATATCCGGCCGACGGGGGATGGACGGCAAGGACTGGGGACGCGGCAGCCTGGCGGTAAAGCGGATCGTCCGTGCCGCGACCCGTCCGTTCATATTGGCGACGGGCAACTATGCCGGTGCGGCACGCGACAAGGCGGTGCCGCACCGGCGCTGACATTCATCGCGTCGGCCGTAACCGCGCCGCCAGCGCCACGCCCGCCGCCAGTTGCAGCGCGCCGTACCAGCGCCGCCGGGTCGGGCGTCCACCGAACGGGCGCACCAGTAGATCGACGGCGGCCAAGTCCGATCGCCATAGATCGACATGGCGGGTAGGCTGGAGCAGCCCGAGCAACCCGTCGCCGATCATGAACACTGCCGCCATTTCCGCCGCCCGGCGGATGCCGAGGGCGGTGTCGCTCATTTCGCCGGTCGACCCTGCTGTCCACTTTGCCACGCCTGCATCTCCTCGATCGCGATCGATCGTCTCAACACGCGGGCGTCGGGATCGATCACGACATGCGCCGAGGCGGGCACATTCAGCGCCGCGCGCCCGTCCGTCATCGGCAGGATTCGGCGGACGCCATCAATCGCCAGCTCGATGGGAAGCGGGAAGGGGCCATTCCCCGGCGCCCGCCATTCGAGCGTCAGCGTGTCGCCGGTCCGCGTCCGGATAAGGTCGGGCAGCGCCGCCTGGCGCAGGTACACGTCGAAGAACCAACGATAGTCCTTGCCCGTCACACGGGCGACGAAGCCCTCATATTCGGTCGTCGAGCCGAAGCGGGGCACGAAATTGCCGGGTTTCGGATCGAGGCGGCCATAGACGGCCAGCCGGGTCACGTCCCAGAACGCCTTGTCGCCGATCGCCCAGCGCAGCGTGTGGAGCATCCACGACCCCTTGTTGTAGATGTCGAGGCCGGGGCCGCCCTTGTCCGCTTCGTACACCTCCTCCTCGGTGATGACGCGGCCGCGGACGATCGGCACCCGGTTGGCGATGCCGCCGCGCTGGCCGTTCATCATCGCGGCGTACCGCGCCGCACCTTCGCGCCATTCGCCATAGGACGGCTGCATGTAGGTGCCATAGCCCTCGTGCAGCCAGTAATCGTCCCAGTTGGCGGCGGTCAGCTGGTTGGCGAACCATTCGTGCGCGAATTCGTGCTGGAACAGCCAGTCGAACCCCTCGGCCGCCTTGGCATAGCCGTTGCCATAGGCGTTAATGGTCTGGTGCTCCATGCCCTTGTGCGGCGTCTCGACCACGCCAACCTTCTCGTTGCCGAAGGGGTAGGGGCCGATCATGCTTTCAAAGAAGTCGAGCGTCGGGGCGAATTCGGCGAACAGTTTTTCCGCTTTCGCCTTCTCGCCGGGCAAATACCAGTAGAACATCGGGATCGCGTTGCCGAACCGGCTTTTATAGGTGCCGGCGATCTCCTCGTACGGCCCGACGTTCAGCGCGATCGCATAGGTGTTGGGATGGTCGGTGCGCCAGTTCCACGTCGTGCGCCCGTCGGGCAGCGTATCGACGCCGAGCAGCCGGCCGTTCGACGGCGCCTTCAGCCCTTTGGGCACGGTGATGTGCAGCGTCACGCTGCCCGGCTCCCCCTCCGGAAAGTCGAAGCACGGCCAGAACAGGTCGCAGCCATACCCTTCCGCCGTGGTCGCGAACCAGGTCGCGCCGGAGGGCGTCTTCGACCACACCACCCCGTCGTCCCACGGCGCACGCACCGCGACATGCGGGGTGCCGCCATAGGTGATGCGCGCGGATACCTTGCCACCCGCCGCGAGCGGCCGGGGCAGCGGAATGGTCAACTGTCCCTGGGGGTTCGACCAGCGCCCGGCGGGCAAGGCGACGCCATCGATGGCGATCGCGGTGACGGGCAGGTTGTGATCGAGATCGATCACCAGCCGGGCGACCGGTGCCTTCGCAATGAAATCCAGCGTCGCCACCCCGGTCAGGCGGTAGCTGTCGGGATGCAGCTCGAACGCCAGATCGGCCCGGTCGAACGTCAGCGCGGTCTGTTCGGCCGGGCGGAGGCCACCGGAGACCTTGGTCTGTTCGGTCAGGGCTGGCGTACCCTTGGCAGGCGGCGTGCCGGTCTGCGCGGCGGCGGTGGGGATGAACGCGACCGCGATCAGCGATGAAAGTATACGATTCATGATGCATCCTTGCGCACCGCCGATGGCTTGGCAAGACCGGATCACAATCAAGGCAGCGGCCAGATTGATGGATCGTTCGCACATCCCATATAAAGAACCATCGTGGCCCCGATCGGGGCCGACCGGAGTTTGCATGAACCAATCCTATCCCGTCCTGCCGCTGCGTGACATCGTCGTCTTCCCGAACATGATCGTGCCGTTGTTCGTCGGCCGCGACAAATCGGTCGCCGCGCTGGAATCGGCCATGAATGCCGACAAGGAAATATTCCTCGTCGCACAGCTCGATCCCGCCGAAGACGATCCCGCACGCGAGGATCTGTACGAGGTCGGCGTCACCGCCACCGTGCTGCAATTGCTGAAACTGCCCGACGGCACCGTGCGCGTGCTGGTCGAGGGCAAGGAGCGCGGGCGGCTGGACGAACTGACCGCCGGCGAGACGCACCTGACCGCGACGATCGAGGCAGTCGCCGATCTGGAGCCGGAAGGCGTCGAAACCGAGGCTCTGATGCGCTCGGTCGTAGGCCAGTTCGAGAATTACGCCAAACTCAACAAAAAGCTGCCCGCTGAAACCGCGGTGCAACTGGGCGAGATCGACGATGCGTCGAAGCTGGCCGATGCGGTGGCGGCGAACATCGCCGTAAAGGTGGCAGACAAGCAGGCGCTGCTGGTCGAAACCGACCCCGCCAAGCGGCTGGAGATGACTTTTGCCTTGATGGAGGGCGAACTCGGCGTCCTGCAGGTCGAGAAGAAGATCAAGAGCCGCGTCAAGCGCCAGATGGAGAAGTCGCAACGCGAATATTACCTCAACGAGCAGTTGAAGGCGATCCAGCGCGAGCTGGGCAATGGCGACGAGGAGAATGAAGGCGACGAACTCGCCGAACTTACCCAGAAGATCGCGACGCTGAAACTGTCGAAGGAGGCGCGGACCAAGGCGACCGCCGAGCTGAAGAAGCTGAAGACGATGGCGCCGATGAGTGCCGAGGCGACGGTGGTGCGCAATTACCTCGACGTGCTGCTCGGCCTGCCCTGGGGCAAGAAGACCAAGGTGAAGAAGGACATCGCCGCCGCACAGGCGGTGCTGGACGAGGATCATTACGCGCTGGAAAAGGTGAAAGACCGGATCGTCGAATATCTCGGCGTGCAGGCCCGCACCAACAAGCTGAAGGGGCCGATCCTGTGCCTCGTCGGTCCGCCGGGCGTGGGCAAGACCAGTCTCGGCAAGTCGATCGCGAAGGCGTGCGGGCGCGAGTTCATCCGCCAGTCGTTGGGCGGCGTGCGCGACGAGGCCGAGATCCGGGGCCACCGCCGCACCTATATCGGCTCGCTGCCGGGCAAGATCGTCACCAACCTGAAAAAGGCGGGGGCATCCAACCCGCTGTTCCTGCTCGACGAGATCGACAAGCTGGGTCAGGATTTCCGCGGCGACCCGGCGTCGGCGCTGCTGGAGGTGCTGGACCCCGAACAGAACGGCAAGTTCCAGGATCATTATCTGGAGATCGACCTCGACCTGTCGGACATCATGTTCGTCTGCACCGCGAACACGTTGAACCTGCCGCAGCCGCTGCTCGACCGGATGGAGATCATCCGGCTGGAAGGCTATACCGAAGACGAAAAGGTCGCGATCGCCGATCGCCATCTGGTGCAGAAGCAGATCGACGCGCACGGGCTCAAGCCGGACGAGTTCACGCTGACCGACGACGGGCTGCGCGCGCTGATCCAGCAATATACCCGCGAGGCCGGTGTCCGCACGCTGGAGCGCGAGATCGCCAAGCTGTGCCGCAAGGCACTGCGTCGCATTCTGGAGGGCAAGGCGACGTCGGTCACGGTGACGCCGGAGAACCTGCACGAGTTCGCCGGGGTACAGAAATACCGCCACGGCCTTTCGGAGACGGAGCATCAGATCGGTGCCGTTACCGGGTTGGCCTGGACCGAAGTCGGTGGCGAGTTGCTGACGATCGAAAGCGTCACGGTCGGCGGGCGCGGCGCGGTGAAGACCACCGGCAAGCTGGGCGACGTGATGAAGGAATCGGTCGAGGCGGCGTGGAGCTTCGTGAAGGCGCGGGCGCCCAGCTATGGCATCAAGCCGTCGCTGTTCCACCGCAAGGACGTCCATGTCCATCTGCCCGAGGGCGCGGTGCCCAAGGACGGGCCGTCGGCCGGTATCGGCCTCGTCACCTCGCTCGTCTCGACACTGACCGGCGTGCCGGTGCGGCGCGAGATCGCGATGACCGGCGAGGTGACTCTGCGCGGTCGCGTGCTGCCGATCGGCGGGCTGAAGGAGAAGCTGCTGGCGGCGCTGCGTGGCGGCATCACCACCGTGCTGATCCCGGCGGAAAACGAAAAGGACCTCGCCGAAATCCCCGCCAATGTGAAGGAGGGGCTGACGATCATCCCGGTCGCGCATGTCGACGAGGTGCTGCGACTGGCGCTGACCGAGCCGCTGGTGGCGATCGACTGGACCGATGCCGACGAACTCGCCGCCCTGCCGCCGCAGGGAGTGCCGACGGCGGGGGCCGAACTTCACCATTGATGACTTGGGTAATAGTGATGGGACGATCCGATGGGTCGTCCCGTCGTTCGTCGCGACGATCGCCTAGGTCGGTTGACTTCATCGGGGCCGCGCCTGCTATTGGGCGGCTCGTGCGCGCGGCCCGGCCTGCGCGTGGACCATGATTCGTGAAGGGGGTTCGTCCATGAACAAGCAGGAGCTGATCGCGACGGTGGCCGATCATTCGGGACTGGCGCGCAGCGATGCGGTGAAAGCGGTGGAGGCGGTGTTCGACACCATTTCTGCCACTCTCAAGAAGGGAGAGGAAGTGCGCCTGGTCGGGTTCGGCACCTTCTCCGTCTCGCGGCGCAAGGCGTCGGCAGGGCGCAACCCGCGCACCGGCGAACCGATGACGATCAAGGCATCGACCCAGCCCAAGTTCAAGGCGGGCAAGATCCTGAAGGATTCGGTCAACTAACGGCTGGACAGGCGCGGGGCGGCCGACTAATGGCCTCCCTCCGCACGAGGATGGGCGCGTAGCTCAGCGGTAGAGCACACCCTTCACACGGGTGGGGTCACAGGTTCAATCCCTGTCGCGCCCACCATCCTCGGCAGCCACGACACGGCCCGCATATCCGCAATGGATATGCGGGCCGTGTCGTGTTTGGGGCGGTGTCGGTTCCCATACCCACAGTCACTGCGAGCATATTGAAGCAATCCAGCGCCGCGCGTGCCGCCCTGGATCGCTTCGCTGCGCTCGCAATGACGGATGATGGGATAGGTCCTAAAGCCCTAGTCGACTCGCCAGCCAGCGCGCCGCCTGTTCCGGCGTTTCCTTGTCCGCATCGCGGTCGACCCGGTAATTCGCCTGCCGCATCGTCGCTACGTCGATCTTCCCCGCCAGCGGTCGCAGCGCGGCGGTGAAGCGGGCGTCGGCCGCCCGGTCGGGCGCGAGCAGCAGGATCGCATCGTATCCCGGTATCGCCCGGCGCGGGTCGGCCAGCACGCGCAGCCGCTCCGCCGCGATCCGCCCGTCGGAGGAGAAGGCAGTGATCGCGTCCACCCGCCCGCTGCCCAGCGCGCGATACATGAAGGTGGGGCTGTACGGCGTGGTCGCCGCGAAGCGCATCGGATAAGCGCGGCGCACTGCCACCCATTCGGGGCGTTCGAGAAATTCCAGATCGCTGCCCAGCCGCAGGCGCGGCGATTGCGCGGCGAGATCGTCCAGCGTCGCGATCCGCCGCGCCGCTGCGACGCGTTCCGGCATCGCGAAGGCATAGGCATTCTCGAACCCCAGCGGTGCCAGCAGCCGTACCCGGTGCGTCGTCCGCGCCCAATCGGTGATGGCGGCGAGCATGGCGGGGCGGGCGGGCACGTCGCGCCGGTGCATCTCGTTGCTCCAGATCGTACCGGCATAATCGACATAGACGTCGATCGTCCCGCTCGCCACCGCGCCGAAGACGACCGCTGATCCAAGCCCGTCACGATATTCGACGCGGTAACCCGCCCGTTCCAGCCGCTGCCCGATCAGTCGAGCGAGGATATATTGCTCGCCAAAATTCTTCGCACCGACCACCACAACCGGGCCGTCGCCGCCGCGCGGCCAGGCGGGGGCGGTGGCGGCGACCAGCCCGATCGCCAGTGCCACCAGCGCCCCCAGCCACAATGGCCGCCGACGCGTGGCGATGCCACGTTCGACCAGTCCGATGCCGGCATCCACCGCCAGCGCCAGCGCGGCGGCGGCGACGCAGCCGGCGAGCACCAGCCCCCAGCTTTGCGTCTGCAACCCGGCGAAGATCAGGTCGCCCAGACCGGGTTGGCCGACCGTGGTCGACAACGTCGCCGCGCCGATCGTCCACACCGCCGCCGTCCGCAGCCCGGCGATGGCGACCGGCGCGGCCAGCGGCGCCTCCACCAGCCGCAGCTTCTGCCACGGCGTCATGCCCACCGCGTCCGCTGCCTCGACCACCGCCGGATCGATCCCGTTCAGCCCCGCCACCGCGTTGCGCAGCAACGGCAGCAGGGCATAGAGCGTCAGCGCCAGCAACGAGGGCAGGAAGCCGAGCGCGGGGATGCCGCCCCCGACCAGTGCGGACAGGCTGAGCAACACCGGAAAGAACAGCGCCAGCAGCGCCAGCGACGGGATCGTCTGGATCAGGCTGGCGAACCCCAGCGCGATCCGCGCCACCCGTGGCCGCCGCGCCGATATGATGGCCAGTGGTGCGGCGATCGCCACGGCGAGCGCCAGCGCGGCCATCGCCAACAGCACATGCTGCGCCAGCAGCGGCGGCACCCGGCCCAGCGCATCGAGAAAGGCGTTCATGGCACGAGTTCCGCCAGCCGCGCCGCCTGCGCGCGCGGCACGCCGACCAGCGCCTGCGCCGCATCCCCGCCCGCGCCGGCCAGCAGCGCACCCGGTGTCTCGTCCGCGACGATCCGTCCCGCCGCCATCACCACCACGCGGGTCGCCAGCAGCAGCGCCTCCGCCATGTCGTGCGTCACCAGTACCGTTGTCAGCCCTAGTTCGTCGTGCAAAGCGCGCAGTCGCCGGCCGAGCGCGTCGCGCGTGACGGGATCGAGCGCGCCGAACGCCTCGTCCAGCAGCAGCAGCTTCGCGCCCGGCGCCAGCGCGCGGGCGATGCCGACCCGCTGGCGCTGGCCGCCCGACAGCTCTGCGGGCATCCGGGTCGCCACGGCACGCGGCAGTTCGACTAGATCGAGCAGCCGCCCGACATCGGCAGGCGGATCACCCGCCAGCTTCGGGCCGATCGCGATGTTCTGCGCCACGGTCATGTGCGGAAACAGGCCGATATGCTGAAACACATAGCCGATCCGGCGGCGGAGCGCGGGGGCGGGGCCGGAGGCGACATCTGCCCCGCCCACCAGCACTTGGCCAGCGCCGGGCGGCACCAGCCGGTTGACCATCCGGAGCAGGGTCGACTTGCCCGATCCCGACGCACCGACCAGTGCAACGAACGCGCCTGTGTCGATCGTCAGCGTGACGCCGTCGACCGCCACCACCGTGCCGTAGCGCCGCTCGACCCGGTCCCAGCGGATCGCGGGCGGTGCCATGGGGGAAGGGGGCGATTGCATCCGGCGCGACGATGGGGGAAGCCGGTGCGACAAGCAATAAGGGAGAGGGGACGGATGCGCGCGATCCTGATTACCGGCGGCGGTTCCGGCATCGGCCGGGCGACGGCGCAACTGTTCGCCGCGCGCGGCTGGCGGATCGGGCTGGCCGATATCGATGCGGACCGGCTGGCGGCGACGGCGGCGCTGCTGCCGGCGGGGGCGGCGATCTATGCGATGGACGTGTGCGACCGGAATGCATGGGCGGCGATGCTGGAGGATTTCGCGCGGGACGGCGGGTTCGACGTGCTGTTCAACAATGCCGGGATCGCGGCGGGCGGGCCGCTGGCGGCGATGACGGGCGCGGCGATCGACCGGGTGATCGCGATCAACCTGACCGCGATGATCGACGGCGCCCGGCTGGCCTATCCGTACCTGAAGGCGAGGTCGGGATCGTGCCTGCTCAACACCGCGTCGGCGGCGGGCATCTATGGCTCGCCCGGCCTTGCCACCTATGCCGCGACCAAATGCGCGGTGCGCGGGCTGACCGAGGCGCTGGACGCGGAATGGGCGCCCGACGGGATCAAGGTGCGTGCGCTGATGCCGGGCTTCATCGACACGCCGCTGCTGGATGCGACGCTGGCCGGGTCCAACCGCAGCGCCCGCGACGGCGTGGTTGCTGCCGGGCTGGAATTCACGGCGGTGGAGCGGGTGGCGGAGGCGGCATGGGCGGCGGTGCATGGCGACCGGCTGCTCTGGCCGATCGGCCCCACCGCCCGCCGCCTCGCCTTCGCCGCCCGCTGGCTGCCCGGCCGCCTGCGCGCGAAGCTGAGGGCCGGGCGGTAGCGGCTGGCTTTCCCCCTTAGGGTGGGGTGAGCGCCTATTTCCCCGTCAGCCGCCTCGCCAGATCGAAGCTGGTGTGCGGCGGCTGGTTGTACGCCGTGTTCTGCCACGCCACGCCCAGCCGATAGACCGGATCGTGCATCAGCGTCGCCAGCCGGTAGGTCGTCGGAAACGGCGTGGCATAGATGCGCAGTTCACGGCTGTCGGCGCTGCGCACCAGCAGTTCCTCGCGCCAGTCGCCCAGGATATCGGCGCTGAGGGCGGGGTTCTTCTTGGTGCCGTTGTTCGACTCGGTGCCGTCGGCGATCAGCAGCGGACGCTCGCGCCCCGTCTGCCAGTCCCATTTGTCGATGCGATTGCCGTCGAGGAGTTCGCGCTGGGCGTCGCCGTCCCACCAGATCGCGAAGTTCGCCGCGCGCGGGCGGCCGCCGGGGATCGGCTGGCCATGCACGTCGAACAGGTCGGGGGCATTGGACGCCCAGGTTTCCGCACCCGGATGACGCGGGTCGATATCGGCGGCAAGCCCGCGGCCGGTGTCGGTATCGGCAGGCTTGGTCCACAGCACCCGGCCGGTGCGGGCATCGAGCATCGCCGCGCCGATGCCGCCATTGCCCCGCACGTTTTCGTGCACGCCGAACTTTTCCAGTCCCGGATTGGCGGGATCGAGATCTGAGACGTGCATCGCGTCACCATGCCCCAGCCCGCTGCTCCACAGGCCGCGGCCGTTGTCGTCGATCGCCATCGATCCGTAGATCACCTCGTCACGTCCGTCATCGTCGACATCGGCGACCGACAATTGGTGATTGCCCTGGCTGGCATAGGCGGCGTTGCCCGGCGCGGCGGAATCGAACATCCACCGCTGCACCAGCTTGCCGCCGCGCCAGTCCCACGCCGCCACTGTCGAACGCGCATAGTAACCACGCCCGAACACCGCGCTCGGCCGGCTGCCGTCGAGATAGGCGACCCCCGCCAGATACCGGTCGGACCGGTTGCCATAGCCATCGCCCCAGGTTTCCGCCAATGCCGCGGTGGTCGGCGTGAGCGAGGCGGCGTCGCGGGGCGGCGCATAGGGCGCGGTGGCGAGCGCAGCGCCGGTGCGGCCGTCGAACACCGTCACGAATTCCGGCCCCTTCAGGATGCGGCCGACCAGCGGCGCGACCCGGCGGCCGTCGGGCAGCGTCTTGGCACCGGTGCGGTCGCGCTGGTCGACCTCGCCGTCCGCAGGCGTGCTGCGCCAGTCCGCCGCCGCATCGCCGACCACGCGGCCGGCACCGTCGACCGTGCCGTCGGCGGTCTTCATCATCACCTCCGCCCGGCCGTCGCCGTCGAAATCGTAGACCAGGAACTGCGTGTAATGCGCACCGGAGCGGATGTTGCGCCCCAGATCGATCCGCCACAGCCGCTTGCCATCCAGCGTATAGGCATCGATCAGCGTCTCGCCGGTATAGCCGGGAAAGGCGTTGTCCTTGGCGATCGTCGGATACCATTTGACGACGATTTCGTACCGGCCATCGCCATCAAGATCGCCGACGCTGGCATCGTTGGCGGTATAGCCATAGCGTTCCCCGGTCGGGGTCGTCCGTTCCGCCGGCACGTCGAGCGGGATGGGGAGGTATCCCGCACCCCACACCGCCACCGCCGCCGACCGACCACCCCTGCCGATCGCCTCGATCGCGTAGCGAGAGGTCGCGGTGCCGGTCTTGTCATGCACGCTGGTGGCGCCGCTGCGATCGACCGTGGTCAGCCTGCGTCCGTCGCGATACAGGTGAAAGCGCGTCGCGGCGGGATCGGTCGCCAGCAGCCGCCACTGCACGTGATTGCCGCCGTCATCGGCCGGCACCGCGACCAGCCCCCGGTCCAGCCGCTCGATCTGCCGGACGGGTGCTGCCGGCGAGACGGCTGGAATCATCATCGTGCCAGCCAGGATCATGGCCGTGAACGTCGGGCTTCGCATCGAATCATCCTCATCTTTGTCCTAACATATGGGCACATTTTCGATATGTTGAAAATAGGCTTGCATCCTGTCCCACCTGGGATATGGCGAGCCACAAGGCATGGAAAATGCTCGCGATGCCGACCGACGGCGTCGTCAGGGATGGAATACTGGGGAGGTTCAGGGTGAAGACGTTTCGTAACCGGGCTATCGCGATCCGCGGCGCCACGTCGATGATCGCGCTGGTGACGGGCATGGCCGTTGCCCCCGCCGCGATCGCCCAGACCGTGCCGGCCACGCAGACGCCGACGGACACCACCGGCAGTCAGGCCGTCGATCCCGCGCCCGAAGCCGTCACCACCGCGCAGGACCCGGCCACGCCCGACACGCCGGAAAACACGAACCCCGAAGACATTATCGTCACCGGCACCCGCGCCTCGCTGCAATCGGCGATCGCGCGCAAGAAGAACGCTGGCACCGTGGTCGACTCGATCGTCGCCGACGACATTGCCAGCTTCCCCGACAAGAACGTCGGCGAAGCGCTGGGCCGCATCACCGGCGTGCAGTTGAGCCGTACATTCGGCGAGGGAAACCAGATTTCGATCCGTGGCGTCGAGCCCGATCTGAACCGCGTCGAGATCAACGGCGTCAGCCAGCAATCGGCAAACGGTGCCCGTGGTGGTGATTTCCGCGAACTGGCGGTCGAACTCGTCAAGTCGATCGACGTATACAAGGGATACACCGTCGACCTGACCGAAGGCGGCATCGGCGGCACCGTCAGCGTCGAGACGCGGCGGCCGCTCGAACTAAAAAGTCCGATCTTCAGTGTGAAAGGTGAGGCGCAGCATCTCGACCTGACGGAATCATGGAAACCACGTTTCAATCTGACCGCCGGTCGTGGCGATTACCTCGACAACCGCCTCGGCTTCATCGTCAACGTCACCTATTCCGACGTTGATACGCGCGAGGATTATGCCGCCAATACCAATTGGGGCCGGATCGCCGATTTTGACCGCTCGTCTACCAAGACGATCGCCAATCCCACTTACGCCAACTACGCGACGTACGAGAGCTGCTCGGGCGCGACCGGCAATACGCAAGCGGTGGCCACCGCCAATCGTCTCGCCTGCGAAACCCAGTTCTTTGACTGGGCGCCGACGATCGCCCGCTATCGTACGCTAGATCGCAACGACAAGCGTACTACCGCCGATTTCCAGTTACAGTTCAAGGTCGCCGACAATTTCAACATCTGGGGCCAGGCACAGGTCAACCAGCGCATCCAGCAATTGCGCGACGCCAACTATGCGGTGAATGCCGGCTCGGTCGATCGCTTCAATTTCGATGGCCCGATCACCCCGGTCGGGCGTGCGTTGGGCACTAATCTGTTCGAGGGCGCAAGCCGTCAGCGTATCACCCCCGGTACGTTCAGCGTCGATCAGGAGACACACACCGTCACCAGTTGGGTCACCCAGGCGAACGGCATCAATACCGGAACTGCGGCAGCGCCAACCTATCTGGGTGCAAACAGCATCGTCAGCGTCCAGCGTCGTGATTTCGACTACAACCAGCTGACTCAATACTATCAAACTGGCTTTAATTACGAGTTGGACCGGATGAAGGCGATTGGGCTCGCGTCCTATTCGAAGGCGAAGCTCATCAACAACACCAATCTGGTGTCGATCAGCACCGGCGTTGGCAGCATTCAGGTGGATCGCCGCAACGATGCCGGCGTACCCGTGCTAATTTTCCCGGAAAGCTTCGATCCGGCCAACCCGGCTGATTACGCCAACTTCAATCGTACGGGGGCCAACGGCCAGCGGCTGCTACAGCCGGGGCCAAGTGTCCAGTATCGTCCAGAAGATGCGGGCACCAGCGAGAAGCAGTTGAAGCTGGACGTCGATTACGACACCAGCGACCTGTTGCCACTGCTCAGCAGCGTCGAATTCGGAGGTCAGTATCGCGAGTCGGAATATTTCCGCTATCTCGGTGGCGGTAACCGGTTGTTGCGTCCTGCGGTGACTGCGGTGCCGGCACAGGGCATCGTTGCTTCTCCAGCGGTATTCCAGACCAGCGCCAACGTCTCGCTGAACACGATCATCACCGATACGCCGCCTGCTGTCCGTGCCGCCAATACGGTGTATCTCACGCAGGCGCAGTACCAGCAGTTCGTCGCCCAGAATGCGGGTGTCACCAGCGGAGCGCCACTGTTCACCGGGCTGTCCGCCACACCGGAAGGCGCGCCGACACGACTGGCGATCCCACTGTTCAATTACGGCAATCTGTCACGTTATTACGATCTGTCCGGTTTCGATCAGGATAACGTACGCTCGGCGGACGGCCTGCCGCAAATTCCCAGCTACGTCATCAACGAAGATATCGTCGCCGGTTACTTGAAGTTCAATTTCGAGCAGGAATTCCTTGGCATGCGACTGACCGGTAACGCCGGTATGCGCTATACCTACACCCGTGATCGGGGCACGAGTGTGAACACCCGGGTCGAGCGACGGATCGTGCCTGGGACCGGCGTGACGCTGCCTAATGGAACCATCATTCCCGCAGTGACGGAGAATTTCACTGCTCAAGTTCAGGAAATCACGCTTCAAAACGATTATCACGATTGGTTGCCGGCGGTTAACTTCAACCTTGAAGTACAGCAGAACCTGTTTGTACGCGGTAATTATGCCAAAAATCTGGCACGACCGCGGCCGACCGATTTGTCGCCGTCGATCAGCTGCACGTTCGATACGCTGGATACGGTTGGGATCAACGATGTCTGCACGGCAGGCAACCCCGCTTTGCAGCCCTATCGTGCCGACCAGTACGAGGTGAACGTATCTTGGTATCCCACGCCTGATACACTGGTAAGCCTTGGCTATTACTATAAGGACATTAAGAGCTTCGTGCTGCCGGCGCAGACGCGGGCGGACGTCAATCTGTTTGGTGACGGCGTGCTCTATACTGTCCGTCAGCCGGTTAACGGGTTCGGTGCCAAGCTGGACGGGTTCGAGGCGAGCGCGCAGACGGTTTTCACCTTCCTGCCGCAGCCATTTGACGGCTTCGGGCTCAGTGGCAACTTCACCTATGCTCGTGTACTAAATAATGCGCTGACCAATGTTGCGACGGGCGATCCGCTCAACGCCTATCCGGGTCTGTCAAAATTCACGTACAATGCCAGCGCTTTCTATGACAAGGATTGGCTCAACCTGAAGTTCAATTTCAATCGCCGTAGTTCGTGGTTGCAGGTTGCAGCTGACTCAAACAACGGCAGCAATCCGATTTTCCGGAAAGGTGAAACCTATCTCGACGCCAAAGCGCTGATCCGGCTTTCGCCGCGCTACAGCATCTGGGTGGAGGGGCAGAACCTCGGCAAGGAATTCACCAAGACCTATATCGATGCAGCCCGGCCGATTGAATATTCCTATCCCGGCCAGCGCATCACGGTGGGTGCGCAGTTGAAGCTGTAAGGTGAGGGACTGGCGCATCGACATGGCTATCCAGTTCGCCCGTCCCTCCACCCCCTCGTTCCCCTGCGGTCGTCGTGCGAGCAACGGCCGCTCTGCCCCGGTGCGATCCGTTCGTGCCGGGGCATTTTTGTGTGCGCTTGCGATCGTCGCGCCGTCGCCGGTTGCCGGCCGCGATCTGCCGATGCGGGTGTCGGGGTGGCGGGTCGAAGCGGAACATCCGGCCGCGCGGGTGCGGGGCGACGGGCGGGTGATCGATATCGATACGCCCGGCGGGCTGACGCTGTGGTATCCCCGCGCGATCACCGGCCCCGCGACGATCGCGTTCGAGGCGATGGCGGTGCAGGTGGGTGGCGCGAACGATCACGTCAGCGACGTCAACGCCTTCTGGATGGCGACCGATCCGGGAGCGCCCGGCGGCTCGCCAATCGGGCGGCGCTCGGGCAAGTTCGAGGCGTATGATACGCTCCTCACCTATTATGTCGGCATCGGCGGCAACCGGAACACGTCGACGCGGATGCGTCGCTATGTCGGCCGGCCCGGTGACCGGCCATTGCTGCCGCAACATGACCGTGCCGATGCGCCGGCCTTGCTGGTGCCCAACCGCTGGACGCGCATCCGCCTGATCGCGGACGGGTCGCGCATCGCGGTGGAGCGGGACGGCGCAACCCTGTTCACCCTGACGGACGCCGCGCCCTATGCCCGGGGCTGGTTCGGGATGCGCACTACGGCCAGCCACTTGCGCATCCGGCGCGTCCGCATCACGCATCCCTGAAGGACCCATTCCCATGACCATTTCCCGACGTGATGCGGTGAAGGCCGCGCTGTTCGGCGGCATCGCCACCACCGCATCCGGCATCGCGCCGGGTCTTGGCGCTGCGCTGGCGAAAGTGCCGGCCGCGACGCCGGTGCCGCTGCGCTGGATCGACGGCACCGCGCCGCCGCTGCATCTGGGCCAGACGGTAGGCGTGGCCTGGCCGCGCGGGCGGCTGCGCAAGGGCGCCGCGCTGTCGGTCAGCGCGGGCGGCACGGCGGTGCCGTCGCAGGCGTGGACCACCGCGACCTGGCCCGACGGATCGATCAAGTGGACCGCGCACGCCATCCCCCCCGGCACTGCGACCGACGCGTTGACCGTCGCGCCCGGCCGCCCGGCCGTGCCGACCGGCGCGGTGCGGGTGGAGGAACGCGGCGACGCCATCCTGATCCGGCAGGGGCCGGTGACGTGGGAAGTCGCGCGCAGCGGCGAGGTGTTGATTCGGGGGGCGCGACATGGCGACCGGCCGGTGTTGGGGCCGGTGACTTTGGTCGGGGCGGTGCGGCCGTCGATCGAGGGAGTGCCGGTCGATTTCACCGGCCGGGTCGAGCGGGTGACGATCGAACAGCGCGGCCCCGTCCGCGCGTGCATTAAGGTGGAGGGGATGCACCGGGCGGGGCCGCGTGGCTGGCTGCCCTTCACCGTGCGGCTCTATGCCTATGCGGGCGGCAACCACCTGCGTATCGTCCACAGCTTCGTCTATGACGGCGATCCGGCAAAGGATTTCCTGTCGGCGATCGGTATCCGCGCCGGCGTGCCGATGCGTGGCGCGATGCACGATCGCCATCTGCGTCTGGCGGCGGATGGGCCGATGTTCGTCGAGGCGGTACGGCCGCTTACCGGCCTGCGTCGCGATCCCGGGTCTGCGTTCCGCGCCGCGCAGATCGAGGGGCGGGCGGTGCCGCCGCTCGACCAGATGGCCAAGACGGTGCGCGACCGGCTGGAGCGCATCCCCACCTGGGGCGACGTGTCGCTCGAACAGCCGAGCGCGCATGGCTATACCATCGTCAAGCGGACGGGGGAGGGCCATGCCTGGATCGATTCTGCGCAAGGCGCCCGCGCCCCCGGCCTCGCCTATGTCGGCGGTCCGGACGGCGGCGTCGCGATCGCGCAGCGGTTCTTCTGGGAGCGCCATCCCAGCGCCCTGCACATCCGCGACGCCGCGACCGATACCGCGACGCTGACCGCATGGCTATGGTCGCCTGAGGCGCCGGCGATGGATTTGCGCCCCTATCGCGGCGTGATGGGGATGGAGGGTTTCCCCGCGCAGAACGAGGGGCTCGACATCACCTATGAGGATTACGAGCCCGGCTGGGACAGTGCGACCGGCATCGCGCGCACCAGCGAACTGACGTTGTGGGCACTGCCCGCCACCCCGCCGACCGCGACGCTGGCAGCGATGGCGATGGCAAACGCCACCCCGCCGCAACTGATGGCGGACCCGGCCAGCCTGCACACCGCGCAGGTTCTGGGCGACTGGGGCCTGCCCGACCGCTCCACCGCCAACCGCGCCGCGATCGAGGACCAGATGGACCGCCTGATCGATTTCTACGCGGGCGAGGTCGAACGGCGCAATTGGTACGGATTCTGGAACCACGGCGACGTGATGCACAGCTACGACAGCGACCGGCATCAGTGGAAATACGACATCGGCGGCTTCGCCTGGGCGAACAGCGAACTCTCGCCCGACCTGTGGCTGTGGTCCGCCGCGCTGCGCACCGGCAAGGCGCAGGCGTTCCGGCTGGCGGAGGCGATGACGCGCCACACGGGAGAGGTCGACAGCTATCACCTCGGCCGCTTCATGGGGCTGGGCACGCGCCACGGCATCCAGCATTTCGCCGACAGTTCGAAACAGCCGCGCGTCGCCAACGCGATCTATCGCCGTCACTTCTATTATCTGACCGCCGATGAGCGCACCGGCGACCTGCTGCGCGAATTTCTGGTCAGCGACCATGCGCTGACCACGGTGGAGATCGGGCGCAAGGTGCCTTCCGGCCCGCCCGCGCCGACGCCGCCGGGCACGGTGGAGATGGGCTTCGGCCCCAGCTGGACCGCATTGTGCGGCGCGTGGCTGACCGAGTGGGAACGGACCGGTGACCCGAAATGGCGCGATCGGATTGCGGCGGGGATGGACAGCATCGGCCGCATGGCGCGCGGCTGGCTGACCGGGAGCGCGCCGTTTGAGCTGAAGAGCGGGCGCTATCTCGATCCCGGCGCGAAAATCCGCCTGTCGCATCTGAGCGCGGTGTTCGGCGCGGTGGAGATCAATGCGGAGATGATCCAGCTGATCGACGTGCCGCGTTACAAGGCCGCGTGGCTCGACTATTGCCGATGGTACAATGCGCCGCGCGCCGATTTCGTGGCGAAGTTCGCCCCCCCGGCCGGCCCCCGCAACCTGCGCGAGGGCCATTCGCGGCTGACCGCCTGGGCCGCCCATGCCGAAGGCGACACCGCGCTGGCGGATCGGGCTGCGACCGAGTTCTTCTCCGGCGAAGCGGGGCTGGGCACGTGGTCCACCGACCCGCGCCGCACCATCAAGGATGCATCGGGCGCGTCCGTGGTCGAATGGCCCGGCGTATCGACCAACGCCGCCTCGCAATGGGGGCTGGCGGCGATCCAGTTGCTGGCGCTGGTGCCGGAGGCGATCGATCGCGGCACCATTCCGCCATGGTCGGAAAAGAACAAGTCGCAACAGGTGTCCTGACCTTTACGCCGGCGGCGCGGTGCATTACTCGGACCAGATAAAATCTGGGAGGATGTATGAAGGCTGGATTCCTTGGAGCGGTGCTGGCGTCGGCAGCGATGATGCTGACGCCTGTCGCGGCGACTGCGCAGCAGGCCGTACCGGTCGCCGCAACAACGACTGTCACCGCGACCGGTACCGTAAAAGCGGGGGCGCCCGGCGCGACGATCGATCGGCGCATCTTCAGCCAGTTCGCCGAACATCTCGGCTACGGCATCTATGGCGGCATCTGGGTGGGGCAGGGGTCGAAAATCCCCAATACCCGCGGCTACCGCAACGATGTGGTCGCGGCGCTGCGCGCGCTGAAGGTGCCGTTGGTTCGTTGGCCGGGCGGCTGCTTCGCCGACGAATATCACTGGCGGGAGGGAATCGGCCCCCGGAACAAGCGTCCGACCAAGGTCAACACCAATTGGGGCGGCGTGACCGAATCGAATGCGTTCGGCACGCATGAATTCATGGACTTCGCCGAACTGATCGGTGCCGAGGCCTATGTCTCGGGCAATGTCGGCAATGGTACGCCCGCCGAAATGGCGGAGTGGGTCGAATACATGACCGCCCCCGCCGGTACGCTGGCGGACGAGCGCGCCAAGAACGGCCGCAAGCAACCGTGGAAGCTGCCGATGTTCGGTGTCGGTAACGAACTGTGGGGTTGCGGCGGCAACATGAAGCCGGATTATGCGGCGGACCTGACGCGTCGCTACGGTACGTTCATCAAGGTGCCCCAAGGCACCCGAACGCTGAAGATCGCCAGCGGTGCCAATGCGGAGGACTATAACTGGACCGAGGTGATGATGCGCGAGGCCGGTGGCCATATCGATGGCATCGGCGTGCATTATTACACCCTGCCCGGCGACTGGGCGAAAAAGGGACCGGCGACCGGATTCTCCGAAGAGGATTATGCGCGCACGCTGTCGAAGACGCTCAAGATGGAAGAGCTTGTTACCAAGCACAGTGCGATCATGGACAAATATGATCCCGGCAAGCGCGTCAATCTGGCGGTGGACGAATGGGGGACGTGGTACGATGTTGAACCGAACACCAATCCCGGTTTCCTCTACCAGCAGAACTCGCTCCGCGATGCGATCGTCGCGGCGCTGAACATCAACATCTTCACCCGCCACGCCGACCGGGTACGGATGACCAACATCGCGCAGATGGTGAACGTGCTGCAGGCGATGATCCTGACGAAGGAGGGGCAGATGGTGCTGACCCCGACCTATCATGTGTTCGAGATGTACAAGGGCTTCCAGGATGCGACCGTGCTGCCGGTCGAGCTGAAGTCGCCCTGGTACAACAATGCGCAATGGGTGATGCCGTCGGTCAGCGCGATCGCCGCGCGTGGGGCGGATGGCGTGATCCGCGTCGCGCTGACCAATGTCGATCCCAACCGGCCGGCGGCGGTATCGCTGACGCTGGACGGCGTGACGGCGACCGGGGCCACCGGCCGCGTGCTGACCGCCGCGACGATCGACGCTCATAACGAGTTCGGTCAGGCCGCGGCGGTGACCCCTGTCGCCTTCACGGGCGCGCAGATGGCCGGCGGTACATTGTCGGCGACGTTGCCCGCGAAGTCGGTGGTAGTGCTGGAACTGCGCTGATCTTCGCAAGCCCCTCTCCATACGGGGAGGGGCTTTTCCACCCGCCGTCATTGCCAGCGCAGCGAAGCAATTCAGAGCGTCAGGCGCGCGGCTTCTGGATTGCTTCGCTGCGCTGGCAATGACAGATAATGGTAGCTGCGCCGGGCCGACCGGGTTTAACTGTCCGGCGCGAACCCGGTCTGCCGCAACCACGCCGCACACAGCAGCGGCCACAGGCTGACCGGCAGGTCCGGCGTATCCAGCGCGAAACCATGCGGTGCATCGGCGAAGATGTGCAGGTCTGGCGCACCGCCCTTCGCCACGATCGCGTCCTTCAGCCGGTACGCGTTGGCTACCGGTACGACGGGATCGTTGCCGGCATAGACGATGAACGTCGGCGGCGGCGCATCCGCCAGTTGCGCGTCGGGTTGGAGCAAATCGTACATCGCCTGTTTCTCGACCGGCGGCAGCGGCGGCTTGTCGGCGACGATGGTGCGCCCAGCCGCGTTGGTTGAGATCGGCGCATAGCCGATCACCGCCACGTCCGGCCGTGCCACTTCAGCGCCCTCCGCCAGGAGACACGCCGCGAGGTGCCCGCCCGACGACAGGCCGACGACCCCGACAGCACCATGCCCCACCGCCCGGATCATCGCCATCGCCCGGATCGCATCGGCGCGCGAGGCCAGCGGCCCGGTATCGGTGGTCGGGAAACGATGGACCAGTACATAGGCGTGGATGCCGAGCGTGTTCAGCCACCGCGCCACCGCGACGCCCTCCCGCTCGACCATCAGTTGCGTATAGCCGCCGCCGGCCAGCACCAGCATCGCCGGGGCATCCGCCGCGCCGCCCGCAAAGCCGAACAGCCATGGCCGCGCCACCCTTCCGACCACGCCCTCGTCGGACAGCGTGAACGCGCCCTCGACCGGTTCGTCGTCCCACAACGCCGTCGCGCTGTCCGCTCCGAACATCGGCCCGCTCATGCCACCGGGTTCCGGCCCCAGAGCTGGTCGTAGCGCCAGCCCGACAGGTCCTCGACCACGCGGGCGTTACGCTCATCGGTGGGGGTGTGGTGGCCGGCGCGAAGATGCTCGATCTCGTCCAGCAGGATCGCATGCGTCTTCGGGTCGAGCCGGAACCGCGTCGACACGATCACGCCGAAGATCAGCATCGCGACCGTCCCCAGCCCCAGCACGCCGACGATCGCGGCGATCGCCTCCGGGCTCTGCACTGTCGCCTTCGACACGAAGCCCGATGCCTGCATCACCTGTCCGACGAGGATGACGGCCAGCGCCTGGCTCATCTTGCGCACGAAGGTCATCACCCCCGCGAACGCACCCTCGCGCCGGCGCCCGGTCACGATCTCGTCGACGTCGGCCATGTAGTTGTACGTCGCCCACGGGATGTAGTTCAGCGCGCCGCGCCCCAGCCCGGCGAACACCACCGGCAGCCAGAACAGCGACGAGGTGGCGGTATAGCCCGCGCCATACATGCCGAGGAAGATGAACACCCCGATCGCGAAGCTGAGCGCGGCGAAGCGATATGCCATCGCGGGCGACAGCCGCAGCGCGAAGTTGATCGCCAGCACCACCGCGACCAGCTGCACGATGTAGGTCACGCCGACCAGTTGCCCGACGATCGCGGTCGATCCGGCCAGCGCGAAGATCACGAAATAGGTGAAGGCCGCGTTGTAGATGTCCTGGCTGATGTACCCGCCCAGATACATGCCCAGGTGCAGGCGGAACGCGCGGATGCGCAGCGTAGAGAACAGGTTGCGGTACAAAGCCCGGAACGACGCGCCGAGCGTCGGTCGCTCGCGCGCATCCTCCTCCGCCTCAAGCTCCGGCGGCCGCTGCCGTTCCCAGCTGAACGCATAGAGCAGCCCGGCCGCACCCATGAAGAGGATCGAGAAGATGATGCCCATGTACAGGTAGGTGTCGGGCGAATCGGGCCCCAGATAGGCGATCAGCCATGCCGGCAGGAACGCGGCGGCGATCGCGGAACACTGGCCGCACAGGATGCGTGCGCCGGCGAACTTCGCCTTGGTCTTGTAATCGGTCGCCATTTCGGACGCGAGCGTCTCGTACGGGATGATCTCCATCGCATAGACCATCTCGAACAGGACGTAGGTGACGAGATAATACCAGAAGCTTTGTCCCGACACCCACATGATCGCGAATGCCGGCAGCAGCGGGATCGCGGCGAGGATGAAGAACCGGCGCCGCCCGAACCTTTTGCCCAGTCGCGTCCGGCCGATATTGTCCGACAGATGCCCGATCATCGGGCTGGTGAACGCATCCAGCACCCGCGCCACGCCGAAGATGATCGTCGCCTGCGCCGCCGACAGCCCGCAGAAGCTGGTGTAGAAGATCAGGATCCACGTGCTGATGACCGCCATCGAGCCTGCGCCCAGCACGTCGTTCGAGCCATAGGCGAGCAGGTTGTACCACTTGACCGGGCGTGAGGGGGCCACGGGCATCGCGGGAACGACAGCGGCGGGCGTGCTGGCCATGGGCTTCCTCAACGTAAGAATAATCCGTGCCCCGGCGAAGGCCGGGGTCCAGTAGCGATGTGGGTCGTTGGCGGGCGCTGCGCGTCTTCGCGTCGCTTCGGCCCAACTGGCCCCCGGCTTTCGCCGGGGAACAGCCATTGGTCAGTCGATCAGATATACGAGCGCAGGAACTCGCCCAGCGCGACGATCGCAAGGCTCTGGCCGTACGGCATCGAGGTGAGGGCGATGTCCTTGTAGAACTGCATCGTGTCGCCCATCGCGGTACCGAAGCTGACCTGCTTCAACTCGCCCTTGTCGTCGATGTTGGCGAGCACCGCCTGCACCGCCTTGATCCCGACCGCCTCGTAATGGCGCGGCAGATACCCCTTCCGGACCGCCTTCAGGATACCATAGGCGAAGCCCGCCGTCGCCGATGCCTCCAGATAGCTGGTCGGATCGACGATCAGCGTGTGCCACAGACCGCTTTCGTCCTGATGCTTGGCCAGCGTCTTCACCTGCGCCGCCAGCGTATCGATCAGGAAGGTGCGGAACGCGTCGCCGGGCTGCAGATCGAGCATCTCGATGATCTCGGGGATCGCGATCGTGACCCAGCAATTGCCCCGCGCCCACAGCGCGCCGGCGAAATTATGCCGCTCGTTGAAGTCCCAACCGTGGAACCACAGGCCGGTCTTTGTATCGAACAGGTACTTGATGTGGATCAGGAACTGGCGCTTGGCCTCCTCGACATAATGCGGCCGGTCCAGCAGCAAGCCGATCTTGGCCAGCGGCAGCACCGACATCATCAGTGTGTCGTCCCACATTTCGCCGGGATTCTCGTCGTTGAAGACGATGTGCTGGAACCCGCCCTCTTCGGTCTTGGGCAGGCCGTCATCGGCCATCAGCCATTCGGCCCAGGTGTCGAGATAGGGGATATAGCTCTGGTCGCCGGTCTGCTCGTATAGATAGGCCAGCGTCAGGAACGGCGACATCGTGTTGATGTTCTTGGTCGGCGTGCCCGCGGCGAACCGGTCCTCGAACCATTTCAGCATTACGTCGAACGCGTGCTGATCGCCGGTCTGCTCGTAATAGCGGTACAGGCCGAACAGGCCGATGCCGTGGGTCCATTCCCAGTCGTTCCACCCCTTGGTGTCGATGACGCGGCCGTCCTCCAGCCGCAACAGGAACTCGCCCGTCTCGTCCTTGATGTTGACGAGGTTGTCGATCAGCAATGCGATCGCGTCGGTCACCTGCTTGCGCGGGACCTGATGGGTAAGGGCGGCCACGAATTACTCCTTGGGGGTCGATAGGGTGGTGGGGGCGGCGACGGTGCCGACAGACACGCCGCCGCGAACATGATGTAGGGTGACGAGTTTCACCGGCTCCAACGCGGCGCCGGGCGCACCGTCGCCGGTGACGGCAAGGGCGAGCGTGTTGCGGCCACGATGGTTCAGGATTCCCTCCGGCACCGGAAACGTCCGCTGCGGGCCGACATTGGCGGCGAACTGCCCCATTTGCCAGCCGTTGACGAAGACCAGCACGCGGTAACGCCCCGGCCCCGGCGAACGCGGGGTGGCGGGATCGCCGAACTGGACGCCGATCGTGGCATCATCGCCCTTGGGCACGGTCAGATCGAAGCGGGTGCGATACCAGATCGTGCCGGGCACCGGCGTCTGCGCCGGTACGGTCGCGGCGGTCCAGCCGGTGTCGTTGAAGCCCGGCAGGTGCCAGCCCATCCGTTCGCCATACTGGCCGCCATTGTTGGCGGGGCCGCGCATCGGATCGGGCAGATCCTCGCCGCCCTGCTTGCCCTGGATCTTCCACGCCACCGGCACCGCGAAGCTGATGCCGCCGGGTTTCGCGATCGACACGGAGATCAGCCCGCGCGCCTCCTTGTGGAACTCGTCGGAATCGAGATCCCAGTTATGGCCGTTGTTGCGGACCATCACCGACAGCACATGCTCGCCCGGCGCAGAGGCCGCCTCGGGCAACGCGAATTCGGCGACGCCGGTGGTGATCGGGCGGGGCAGGCCGGTCGGCAGTTCGTGCTGGCCGACCAGCTTGCCGTCCAGCCACAGTTGCAGCATCCCCGCACCGCCTGCACCGTAATGCAGCGCGATCGTCTTCGCCTCGGGCGAGCCGGTGAAGCGACCGCGATACCAGACGTCGCCGTCGTGGAAACCGTAGCCGTCCATCGACAGGCTCGGTTGCCCGGTGGGTGGCCGGATCGTGCTGGCGTTGCGCCCGCCCGAGGCGACCGCCCATGCGCTGTCGTCGAAGCGGGGATCGGTTTCCGGTGATCCTGGCGCGCTCTTCCACCCGGTCAATTCGGGCAGCGTCAGCGCGCGCGGTCCGGCCAGCGCGGTCCGTGCGGCGAGGCTGCCGCTGCCGCTGCGCGTCGTCGCGATCGATTGCCCGTTCCACCGCACGCGGTCCGCGCTGGTCCACACCTCCAGCGGCTCGCCCCCTGCGGTGTCGCCGGTCAGCGCCAGCGTACCGCCCGACAGCGTCGCATGACGGACGAGGTTGGGACCACGCACCAGTGTCGCCGGATCGGGACGGAAGAAGCGCTGCGCCTCCTTCACCTCGCCGATCAGCAGCGTCAGTGGCGCTTTGCCGCCCTCGATCCGCACGCGGGCGAGGCCGTTATGCGCATAGGTCAACTTCAGGTCCCGCTTGCCGGCATCCCAGGCCGAGGCGACATCGCCCTCCAGCACGGTCACCTTCGGCGCGGCGGCGAAGCGCAGCACGGTTTCGCCCTTCTCGCTCGGCCGGCCATAGAGCAGCGCGATGTCCTCCGCGCCCCGCCGCAACGAAGTCTGGAGTTCGGAAGTCGAATAGACCAGCCGCTGCCGTTCCAGATCATATCCCGCCAGCAACAGCTTGGCGTCCAGCCCGTGCAGTTCGCTGGCAAAGCTGTAGCGGCCATCGGGCAGGTCGGCGGTGATCGTGAAGATCTTGTCACCGCCGGCGGTCGATGGCTTGTGCGCCACGAACAGCAACCGCGCATCGGTATCAGGATTGCGGTCGTGATACACCTGCACGTCCGCCGCCGAGACGGTGACGGGCGACGCCTTCACCAGCTTCGCCAGATCGGCCACCCCGGTCGCGAATTGACCGAGCTGCTTCAACTCCAGTGCCTTGTCGCGCAGCACGCGCGCTTCGGAGATCGCCGATCCGTAATCGTAGGACGTGTACACCACCGGTGCAGGCAGCCAGCCCCAGCTGGTGCCGCCATAGCCCATGTAGAAACTCTGCGCGGCGATGCCGTTGGCGATGTTGGTGCCGTAGAACACGCGCTGATACCCGACACCGCGCTGGATCGCGTTGCACGGGTACATGCCGTTCGATCCCCAGTAATCGAACCAGCCGCCGCCGAATTCGGCGATGAACCCTGGCGTCTTGGGCGAGGCGCTGGCCCCGCCGCGCGCGCCCTCGCCGTACAGGCCCCAGTCGGGGGCGGGGGCGCCCTTGGTCACCTTGTTATGCACGGTGCAGGTCGCGCCCGGATAGCCGTCGAACGCGTAGAGTTCCTGCGGCCCCGGCACGGTCAGCGGCACGGTGGACGATTTCGGCACCCAGTAACCGTTGCGGCCCTGATCGTTGTGGAAGATCGGCACGGTGATGCCGTCGGCGCGCGCCTTGTCGTACAGGTGCTGCATGTAGCGGCCCTGCGACGGCGTGGTCATCGCCAGTTCGTTCTCGATCTGGTGCAGGATCACGGTGCCGCGCCCGTCGTTCAGCTGGTGGCGCGCGATGATCGCGTTGATGCGGGTCAGCCATTCGTCAGCCGCCGCCATATATTCGGGATCGTCGCTGCGCGCCCGCCCGCGCTGGTTG
The DNA here is from genome assembly GCF_039537815.1 of Sphingomonas cynarae. Lineage (NCBI taxonomy): Bacteria > Pseudomonadati > Pseudomonadota > Alphaproteobacteria > Sphingomonadales > Sphingomonadaceae > Sphingomonas > Sphingomonas cynarae. Next base: position 52,460 of record NZ_BAABBF010000004.1, read on the forward strand.
ACCAGCCAGCCGGGAAAGCCGCCGCGCGACAGTTCCGCATTCACATACGGCCCGGCGCGGGTGATGACGTAGAGCCCTTCCTCCTTCGCCATGTCCAGCACCCGGTCCATGTCGCGGATGCCGGTGAAGTCGTACACGCCCTGTTTCGGGCTGTGGTATCCCCAGTCGAAATACAGCGCGACCGCGTTGAACCCGCTCGCCTTCATTTTCTGCAGGATGTCGCGCCACAGATCGGGGGAGGGCAGGCGGAACGGGTGGAATTCGCTCGACCAGATCAAGGTCGGCTTGCCGTCGATGATGAACGACCGTTCGTCGAACGCCACGCGCGGCTTGGCCGGGTTTGCGACCTGCGCGGGGGCTGCGGTGGCGCCGAGCAGCGCGGCGACGCCGACGAGAAGAGGGGCGAGGCGGCGCATCAGGCGAGGTGGAACAGCGGCACGAGCGGCCATTCGACGGGCTTGTTGTCCGGCTCCACCAGCATCAGTTCGGCCATATGATCCCACCAGCGCCGCATCACCGGCTGGTGCGGCAGCGCATCACGCGTGTTATCGTCGCGCAGCTTCAGCACCGCGAACAACGCCAGCGTTTCCTCGTCGAGGAAGATCGAGTAATCATAGATACCGGCGGCCGAGATCGCCTCGGCCAGTTCGGGCCAGATTTCGTCGTGACGGCGACGATATTCGTCGATGACGCCGGGCTTCAGCTGCATACGAAACGCGTGGGTAGACATCGGACCTCTCCGTCCGTCGATCATGTGGGACAACGGATCATTATCTGGGAGTCATGCCCGATTGGGGCGGGCGCGTCAATTACCCTTCCTCTATACCCGTCCCGTTCAATGGGTTGCTGCAGCAGGATGTGTAGCCTCGGCAGAAGCTACTTCCCCGGCGGAGGCCGGGGTCCAGTTGGAGAGGCTGCGGTGGGCGATCACTGCCCTCCACCGAACTGGGCCCCGATCTTCGTCGGGGAGGCAGGAGTGGTCTTATGACGATCTCTTCAGGGGGGTGGCGTCAGTCAGCAGCCACGATCCTCACCCCTTTGCCACCCGTCACCACCGCCTCTCCCGATGCCCTCAACCCTTCGATCACGATGTCTCGCCCGTCCTCGACGATCACTGGCGGGCGGGCATCGGGCATGTCGGTCGACAGCGTCACATGGCGGGCGGTGATGCCGCGCGCGTGGCGAACATACAGGCCGTAGGCGGGCAGGGTGCCGAACATGCTGGGTTCAGGATAGCCGTCCCGCGCCTCCGGCACCGGGCGTGCCGCATAACTGGCGGTACCGCCGCCGGCATAGCGGAAATCGAGATCGGTCAGCGTCACGTCCTCGATCGGGCTGTCCGCCAGCCCGACGATGGAGGCCGCGAAGCGTGGATCGATCCCCGTGGCGGTCAGGTTGGCGATCGCGACGTGGCGGATGCGGCCAAGGCCAGTGCCATCCGGCCCACGGCGCCGGTCGCCGGTGCGCAGGAACAGCGGTGCGGTCGTCACCTCGCCCATCGTCAGATTGCGGGCGCTCACCTCCTCCAGCACGCCGCCATCCACCGTTTCCAGCGCCAGCCCGCGGCATCGCTGGAAACGGCAGTTCTCGATCCGGATGCGGCGGAAACCGCCATGCGATTCGGTGCCCAGCTTGATCCGCCCCGTCACCCGGTCGCGGTCGGGTGCAAGTTGCTGGGTCCGCTGGCGCGTACCATCCAGCAAGGTGCCGGGGTCGAAGCCCGATACCGAGCAGCCGGTGATCGTCACATCCTCACATGCGCGCTTCTCGCCCAGCGCATAGCTTGCCTTCAGCACGATCGCGTCGTCATTGGGGCTGTTGACGTGGGAGTTGGTGATGATGACGCGGCGGCAGGCGTCGATATCGATGCCGTCGCGGTTGGTGTCGATCCGCAGACCCTCGATCGTCACATCGTCGCAGCCGGTGCAGAGGATCGCGAAATGGCCGCCGCGTGCGATCGTCAGATCCGCGATCCGCACCCGGCGCGCGTTCTTCAGCGCGATCGCCTTGTTGCCGCGCCCGTTCATCAGGCTGCGGTCCGGTTCCAGCTGGCGCATTTCGGTGCCGGTGACGCCGCGCATCGAGGCGGGGTGCGACCCGGCGTTCTTGCCGCCGCCCTTCCACCGCGCGCCCGGCCCCTCACGCGTCAGGCCGATCCCGTCGATCATGCCGGGGCCGACGATCGCCACGTCATGCACCCCGTCCGCCCAGATCAGGCTGTTGTGGAAATGGCTGTGGCCGAAATCCTGATACACGTCGTTGGAGGGTGATTCGGGCAGGTCGTATCCGCCCGCATGGCGCGCCGGATCGGCCGCCTCGATCACCGCGCCCGCCGCCAGCATCAGCGTGATGCCACTCCTGAGCCGGATCGAGAAGCACAGGTAACGCCCGGCAGGCACCAGCACCGTACCACCCGACCGTGCCACCGTGACGATCGCGCGGTTGATCGCGTCATGATCCAGCGTCCGCCCGTCACCCTTCGCGCCGAAGGTCCGCACGTCGACCGGTGCAGCGGCGGCAGTCAACAGCGGCATCGCAAGGCTCGCGCCGATTACGGTGCGTCGGTCGATCACGCGATCGACCCAGTGGCTGATATCTTGGCCATGGCTCTTCCCCGGCGGAGGCCGGGGCCCAGTTGGGAAGGCTGTCGTGATTCATCGTTCCCGTTCGCCCAACTGGACCCCGGCCTCCGCCGGGGAGGAGCAGAGGGGTGGGCGCGGAACATCGTCACGCCGCCCAGCCGTGTCGCGCGGCGAACGCGGCGACCAGATCGATCCAGACATGCGGTTTGCCGTCGCGTCCGATCAGCGGCACGCCGTGGCCGCCCGCCTCGCCGATCATCATCTCCGACGGAATTTTCGCCGCCTGCAACGCGGTGAACATCCGGATGCTGTTGGTATAGGGTACCGTCCGGTCGTCGGCGGCGTGGCAGACGAAGGTCGGCGGCATCGTGGCGGGGACGTGGCGTTCCAGCGAATATCGATCCGTGGTCGCCGCATCCGGCGCGGTGCCCAGCAATTCACGCTTCGATGGTCCATGCGCGTCCGCTTCCGCCATCGTCACCACGGGGAAGAACATGCCGATCGCCATCGGCCGCGCCGGCAGCGCGTCGGCGGCATCGACCGGGTCATAGGTCTTCGCCGCCGCCTGTTCCCCCAGCCGCCCGACCAGATGCCCGCCTGCCGAAAATCCCAGCGCCAGCACCTTCGCCGGATCGAAGCCCCAGCCCGCAGCTCCGGCACGGATCACCCGCATCGCCCGCTGCGCATCCTGCAATGGCGCATCCGGCCCGGCCGCCCAATGGTCGTGCGGCAGGCGATAGAGCAGTTCGAACGCGGTCGTGCCATTCGCGGCATAAAGCTGGGCGAGGTTCGATGGCGCATTGCCCACCGCGATCCGGGCATAGCCGCCGCCGGGAATCATCAGCACCGCCGTCCCGTTCGGGCGGGCGGCCGGCGTCACCTTCAATACCGGGGTCGCGAGGTGCGTCCACGCGATGTCGTCGGCGGGACCATCGGGCGATCGCTTGACGAACACATCGGTGACGATGCGCCCCTCGCCACCGGGCACACCCCTGGGCCAGAGCGGCAGGCGCTGTGCCGCCTTCAACGGGGCGGGGGCCTGCGCGCGCAGTGGTGCGATGCTGGCGATAGCAAGGCCGGAGGCGAGAAGCGTGCGACGGTCCATCGGGTCAGTTTCCTGCCGGTCGCTGGTCGCTGAACGCGACGCTGGGGGCGATCCGGAATGTCTCGGGCGCGGGTGGATGCGCCGGGTCGAATGGCGGCAGCTTCGGGGCGAGCATCGTGGCCAGCGGCAGGCCGGCGGTTCGTACTCCCTCCGCCACCGCGCGCGCTAGCACCCAGGCGCCGTAATTGTCGTGATGTGTCGCGTCCTTGCCGCCATCGTTGAAGGCGAGGGGCGCGCGGGCCGGCCCCAGCGCCTCGTAAAAGGCGATCGAGGCGGCGTTCAGGTCGATCAGCGGCACCTTTTCCGACGCCGCCACTGCGCGTACCGCTTCGGCATAGTCCGCCAGCGTCGGCTTGATCCGGTCGCCCGTCCAGTTGCGCCGTTCGGGCGAGGTGACGAGGATCGGTGTCGCGCCCCGCCGCCGGAATTCGGCGACGAAGGCGCGCAGCCAGTCGCGATAGGTGGTCGCGGCGGGGGCATGGGTCTGCGGCCACTGTGCCTTCTGGTCGTTGTGCCCGAACTGGATCATCGCCCAGTCGCCCGGTTTCACCCGCGACAATGCCTTGTCCAGCCGCAGTTCGGTGACGAAGGATTTCAGCGTCTCGCCGGATTCGGCATGGTTGGCGACCGCGATGTCGGGGCCGAAGAACGCCGTCAGCATCTGGCCCCAGCTTGCCGCCGGTTCGAAACGCTGATCGGTGACGGTGGAATCGCCCAGCAGGTAGAGCGTCGGCACCTCGACCGGTGCGATCTCCACCGATCGTACCGCCGCCGTCTCGCCCAGTATCTCCAGTGTCAGCCGGTCGTCCCAGGTAAACGATCCCTGCTCGCGGTCCTTCAGCCGTACCGCCGTACCGCCCGGTGCATTGAGCGGCGGCGGGGCAAGTGCGGGGGTGCGAACGTTGACGACGAAGCTGCGCGTCACGCTCCCGCCGCGTGGCATCGAGATGGCATCGAGCATCAGCCGCCGGCTTTCCGCCTTGATCGTCGTCACCGATGCGCGTTTCGGATCGCCCAGCGTCACGGTGACGCGGTAATTACCCTCGGGTAGCTTGATCGAGAACAGCCGCCGCTCGCCCGGTTCGTGCCCCGACGTGCCGTCATAAGGCGCGGCGGTCATCGGCGTGAACCGCTGTGCGGCAGCGGGGGTCGCCAGCAAAGCGATCACTGCAACGATCAGCCGCACGACGGCGTCCGCCGCAACGTCTTCGCGACCGGCAGGCCGGTGCGGCGAAGGCCCCCGGCGATCAGCGCGGCGACGCCGTCCGCTCCCGTCTTGCTGAAATGCACGTCATCGTCGACGCCCTTGGGAAAGCCGGGCCAGTTGTCCGCCGGGGTGGCGTGGAGATAGAACCGGCGCGAACCCGCGTCGCCCGCACGTTTCACCCAGCGACGCGACAGCGCGGCGAGGTCGATCAGCGGCGTCTTCGTCTGTTCGGCGACCTGTTTGGCGGCATCTTCATACAGCGGGAAGCTGCGGGGCACGTGCCCGTCCTTGAAGCTGCGGCGGGTGACGGGCGTAATGACGACGGGCGACGCGCCATGCTCGCGCGCCATCTCGATGAAGCGGCGCAGGTTGGTGATGTAATCGGGGATCGGGGTGAAGCGCTCCGCCATCTTCTTGGTATCGGCGTCGTTGTGGCCGAACTGGATCAGCAGCGTGTCGCCCGGCCCGATATCGGACGCGATCCTGTCGAACCGCCCCTGTTCGATGAAGCTGCGCGTGCTGCGGCCGCCGATCGCGCGGTTTTCCACCGGTTGCGCCGTCCAGCAACGGAGCGCCGTACCCCAGCCGGATTGAGGGGCCTTGTCCGCCTTGTAATCCTGCGCGGTGGAATCGCCCGCGATGAAGATGCGGGGTGCGGGTGCCGCGCCCATCAGCAACAGCGCAGTAACTAATAGTCCGGCTTGTCCCATGAATGATTCATAGGGAATGCGGATCGGCCGCGGCGGGGCGATCGGGATCATGGCTTGCTCGTCAGGCTGGTGGCGGCGGTGCGCAGGCCGGGGGCGGTGGCGGTGATGCGAACAGCGCCGCCGCTACCCCGTACCATCGCCAGCGCGCGACCGGCATTGGTGGTGCGGGTAGGGCTGGCGAAAGGGGTGTGATCGGTCACGCTGCCATTGTCGAACGCCGCCAATGTACCGCCGCTGACCGCCATCGTCACCGGCACCGCCGCGTCGGGCACGATCACGCCCTTTGCATCCACCACTTCGATCCGGACATAGCCGACCGCATCGAAGCCGGTGCCGATCGCCTTCGCCTCCGGCACCAGTCGAATCGCCGCCGCCGGGCCGGCGGTCTGCAACCGGTCCTCGCCCAGCTTGCGCCGGCCGTCCCAGCCGATCGCGCGAACCTCGCCGGGGGTATAGGTCACCTGCCAGCTGCGCGCGCTGTCGTCTTTCGGGCGAGGTTTGCGCCCCTGCGAACGGCCATTCACGAACAGTTCCACCTCGGGCGCGTTGCTGTAGACCTCGACCGTTTCGGGATGGGCGCCGCGGTTCGCGGGCGACCAGTCGGCCAGCGCGCCCGGTCCCTTGGGCTGGGGCAGCGCGACGCCGACCATCGTCGGCAGTTCGCTGATGTCGATCACCTCGGTCACGCGCCGCGCGATCTTCACGACGGGGGCGTCGGACCACCAGCTGGCGCGTTCCCAGCCGATCGGCTTCACCGCATCGGTGCGGTCGACCAGACCCGACGGGTTGCTGATCGCGGGCCAGCCGGCGCGGTCCGCCTCCCCCAGATAATCGACGCCGGTCCACAGGAACATGCCGGCATAGGCGGGATCGTCGCGCACGATCGTCCAGCTCCCGCGGTTCTTGCTGTTCTCGGTCCCGACGATCTTGCGGCTCGGCTTGTCGGCATGGGCCTTGGCCAGTTCGTTCTCGCGGTAGTTCTGGCCGACCACGTCGAGCAGGTCGGCGGTGCCGTTCTCGTAGTCATGCGTCACGTTGGGGCGGAACAACGCCATGGTGACCGGGCGGGACGGGTCCTCGGCATGGAACACGTCGCGCAGGCGGGTGATGATCGACTGCGCGACCAGCGGATAGGGCGTGTCGTGGATCTCGTTGCCGATCGACCACAAGGCGATCGAGGGGTGGTTGCGATCGCGCCGTGCCATCGCGCGGGCATCGATCGTCGACCAGTCGGTGAAGAACAGGTGATAATCCTGCGGGTTCTTCGCCACCGTCCACATATCGAACGCCTCGTCCATCACTACCAGCCCCAGCCGGTCGCACAGGTCGAGGAATTCCGGCCCGAACGGGTGGTGCGCGGTGCGGATCGCGTTGACGCCCAGCGCCTTGAGGCCCTTCAGCCGGCGTTCGTAGAAGGACAACGGCACCGCCATGCCGAACGCGCCGCCATCGGCATGGATCGCGGTGCCCTTCAGCTTGATGTTGCGGCCGTTGAGCCAGAAGCCGGTCGACGCCTCGAACTTCATGTCGCGGATGCCGAAGGTAACCCGGTCCTCGTCCAGCACCGCGCCGTCGTCGGCGACGACCCGAACCACGGCGTTGTGGAGCGCGGGGTCGGCGATGTCCCAGCGGCGCGGTTTCGTGACGGCGGCTTGTGCCGACAGATCGATGGTGCGGCCGGCGGGCAGGGCGACGGGTGCGCCCTTCGCGGTGGCGACGCGGCGGCCGTCGGGACCGAGCAGGTCGATCTCCAGATGCGCCGTGCGATCGGTCGTACCCTGGTTCACCACGCTGCTGCGCACCGCCACCGTCGCGGCGTCGGCGGTCAGGGTCGGGGTGGTGACATAGGTGCCGTCGGTATCGACATGCACGTCGCCGCTGACGATCAGGCGGACATGGCGATAGATGCCGCCCCCCGCATACCAGCGCGACGCGGGTTGCGACGACGTGTCGGCGCGCACCGCGATCACATTGTCCCCGTCCGCCTTCAGGTGCGGGGTGATCTCGTAGCGGAAGCTGGCATAGCCGTTGGGCCGGTGGCCGACATGCACGCCGTTCACCCACACGCCCGAACGCTCCATCACCCCGTCGAACTCGACGAACACGCGTTTGCCACGCAGGTCGGGGGTGACGGTGAAATGCTTGCGATACCAGGCGACGCCGGTCGGCAGGAACGCGCCCGATCCGGTCGCGGCGGCGTGTTCGTCGAACGGGCCGGCGATCGCCCAGTCGTGCGGCAGGTCGACCGCGGTCCAGCCGGTGTCGCCGAACTGCGGCGCTTCGGCCCCGGCCACGTCACCGCGGTTGAAGCGCCAGTCGGCATCGAACGGCACCCTGTCACTCGCCAGCGCGGGCGCGGCGAGCAGGAGCAGCGGGGCGACGAGGATCGACAGGCGGTTCACCGTACCGTTCCTGTCTTGGCGATCTCGACCGCGTAGATGCCGGTGCGGCCTTCCATGTTCGACCGGAAGACCAGCCATTTGTTGTCCGGCGTGAAGTGGATGTTGGGTTCGAGTTGGTAGTTGTGCTTCGAGAGGTCGACCAGCCGTTCGGGCTCGAACGTGCCCGGCGCGATCAACTGGTCGGCGTCGGCAGCGTGGATACCGGCGACGTCGGGGATCGCCTTGGGGGTCAGCAAGTAGAGCCATTTGCCGTCCTTGGCGTGGGCGACCATCTCGCTGTCGCCGCCATCCCCGGCGAAGGTCTTGCCGTCCGACGAGGTGTTGTAGTGGACCGACCACTGGTCGCGCTCGACATGATACCAGCGGCGCTTCTTCGTATCGACGTCATAGCCGGCGACCCAGAACACCTGCCCGCGCGGGGTCTGCAGGTCGTACCAGATCGTCTTGCCGTCCGGGCTCCACCATTCGTGGCCGGCGATCTCCATGTTCATCGTGCGCTGGTGAACTTTGGTGAGTTGCGTGCCGTCGGTGCGGATCGTCCAGATGCGGTCGACCTTGTGCCACGGTCCTTCGTGACAGAACATCAGCAGGCCGGGATCGGTCGGCGAAAATTGCAGATGGTTGAGCCAGTCGGTCGCCTTGTGGACGACCTTGCGCTCGCCGGTCTTCAGGTCGACGGTGAAGATCTCCATCGGGATGCGCGCTTCGAGCCGGTCGTTGAGGCGCACTTCCTTGGCCTCTGCGAAGGGCAGGGGTTTGCCGTCGGGTCCGTTGGCGGCGTATTCGGCCTGATCGGTCTTGCCGCTGCGGCCCTCGCGCCCCGGTTGCAGCGGCATCGCGCGCGCCGCGACCTGACCCGCTACCAGCGTCTCGTCCGCGTTCATCGTGTCGACCTGCCCGGCGGGGAGGTCGATCACCTTGCGCGCCTTGCCGGTGTCGATGTCGGCGGCCCAAAGTTCCAGCGGCTCGCGCTGCCCGTCCGATCCCGCACCGGCGGCAAGGGCCTTGCCAGTCGATCGGACGGTATAATAGGCGGTACGCGTCTTCTGGCCGGTGAACAGCAGGCGGACGATCTTCTGCCGGATCAGCGACTTCACGGCCCATGTCTTCAGATCGACGACCGAGATGCCCTCGGCGGTGGAGAAGATCATCTTGTCGCCCTGCGGGGTGAAGGCGTTGTAGTTGAAATAGAGCGCGTAATTGCCCGGTGCATCCGACAGGCGGATGATGCGGTGACCAGTCTTCGCGTCGATCCACGACGCGGGTTTCGACGTGGCCGACGCAGCCGGCGCGGGCGCCTGCGCGAGGGCGGCGGCCGGCAACGCCAAGGCGAGCAACAGGGACGCGAACTTCATGCACCACTCCTTGGGAAACGCAGGGCGATCTTCGGCCGCCTTCATCCCAGATGATCGGACTCTATCTCACATGATGCAAGCGAATTATGTGGTCTGAAAAAGGTGGTTTCGCGCGGAGGCGCGGAGACGCAGACAAGAAGAAAGGGGGGAGGCGCTGCGCGCGGCTGGTTCTTGACGCTGCAAGCGTCTGAATGAAACAAGCCCGCAGGATCACGATAGGGCCGATCAAGCATCCTAATCGCCGCCCCCTCCTTGTCCGCCTCTCCGCGCGAACCCACCTTTTTGTTCGATCAGGCGCGCAGGTTCACCAGCGCATCGCGGGTGATACGGTCGATGCGGGTGCAACTGGTCAGCGCCATCGCGACGCGCATCTCCGCTTCCACCAGTTGCAGCATGTGGGTGACGCCAGCCTCGCCCGCCGCCGCCAGCGCATAGACCCACGCGCGGCCGAGCAGCACGCCGTGCGCGCCCAGTGCCAGCATCCGCACCACGTCCAACCCCGATCGGACGCCGGAGTCGGCCAGTACGGTCAGCCGGTCACGCACCGCATCGGCGATCGCGGGCAGCGCCTGCGCGGTGGAGGGAACGCCATCGAGCTGGCGGCCTCCATGGTTCGACACAACGATGCCGTCCGCGCCTAGATCGGCGGCGGCGATCGCATCCTCGCGGTCGAGGATGCCCTTGATGACCAGCGGGCCGTCCCAGCTGTCGCGGATGAACTCCAGGTCCTTCCACGACACGGTGGGGTCGAAATTATTGCGCATCCACGCGAAGAAATCCTCCAGCCCGGTGTTCTTGCCGAGCACCGGCGCGACATTGCCCAACTGGTGCGGACGACCGCGGACGCCGACGTCATAGGCCCAGGCGGGTCGCAGCATCGCCTGCACCGTCCGCCGGAACGAGCCCGCGAAACCGGAGGCGCCGGCCAGCCCCGACCGATAGTCGCGGTACCGCGATCCCGGCACCGGCATGTCGACGGTGAAGACCAAGGTCGAACACCCCGCCGCGCGTGCCTGTGCCAGCAGGTCCTTCATGAAGCCCCGGTCGCGGATCATGTAGAGCTGGAACCAGATCGGCTGGGTGCTGGCCTGTGCCACCTCGTCGATCGGGCAGGCGGAGACGGTGGACAGGCAGAAGGGAATGCCCGCCTTTTCCGCCGCGCGCGCCGCCTGCACCTCGCCCCGCCGGGCGTTCATCCCAGCGAGGCCGATCGGGGCGAGCGCGACAGGCAGCCGCTGCTCGCGCCCGAACAGCGTCGTCGTCAGGTCCAGCGTCGAGACATCGGTCAGCACCCGCTGGCGCAGCGCGATCGCCTCCAGATCGGCGACGTTGCGGCGCAGCGTCACCTCCGCATAGGAACCGCCGTCGATATATTCGAACAGGAAGTGCGGCAGCCGCCGCCGCGCGAGTTCCCGGTAATCGAGCGCGGATGCCGCCTTCGCCATAGTCGGTGCCTTACTGCAGGTTCACGAACGCGCCGCCATCGACGAGCAGCGAGGCGCCGGTGACGTATTTGGCGAGATCGGAGGCGAGGAAGACGATCGGCCCCTCCAGATCGTCGGGCTGGCCGAGCCGGCCAAGTGGGATGCGCGCGGCCATCCGCTCGCGCTTGTCCATGTCGGCGAGATCATCCTTGTTGATGTCGGTCAGGATCGTGCCCGGCAGCACCGAATTGCAGCGGATGCCGTATTTGCCGAGTGCGATCGCGGTCGACTGCATCAGCGAATGAAGCCCCGCCTTGGTCGGCGTATAGTGCGTCTGATACTCGCCGCCGACCAGCGCGGAGATCGACGACACCGCGACGATCGCGCCGCCATGACCCTGTTTTACCATCTGGTTGGCCGCCGCCTGCACCATGAAATAGGCGCCGTGCAGGTTGACGCGCATCGTCCGCTCGAACGTCTCGACCGGCATGTCGAGGAACGCGTGGAAGGGACAGATGCCGGCATTGTTGACGAACGCGTCGACCTTGCCGAACGCGTCGACCGCCTGCGCGATGAAGTCCCTGGCGGTGGCCGGGTCGGACACGTCGCCCTTCACCGACAGGCCGCGCTGGCCCAGCGCCTCGATCTCCGCGACCGCCGAGGCGGCGCCCGCCTCGTCACGCGAGAAGTTGATGACCACGTCGGCGCCGTGGCGCGCCGCGCCGATCGCGGCAGCGCGGCCGATGCCGGCTGATGCGCCGGTGACCAGCACCGTCTTGCCTTCCAGAAGCTTCACGCGAACTCTCCTAACAAAAAACTGTTCTACTTCCTGACCTTGGGTCGGGGTGTCTCGTCGGTCCAGCCAAGATCGCGGCTGATCGCGGTGGCGGTGGCGCAAACCTCGGCAGTTAGCGACTCCATCCGGTCGTCGGCCATGTACTGCGCCGCGCTCGACACGCTGATCGCGGCGACGATGCGGCCGGAGGCGTCGCGGATCGGCGCGGCGACGCAGCGGATCTGGTCCTGATTCTCTTCGAGGTCATAGGCGCGGCCCGCCGCAACATAGCCGTTCATCCGCTCGGTCCAGATGCCGTAATCCGCTTCCGGCGCGCCCGCGATCCGGTCGCCGTCGAACAGCGACTGCCAGCGGGTCGGCGCATCGTCGAGCAGCAACGCCTTGCCCAGACCGGTCGCGGTCAGCGGCTGGCGATCGCCGACGCGGCTGGAAATCTCCACGCGGCGGCGACCGGGTATCTTGTCGAGATACAGCGCGCGTTCGCCGTCGAGGATGCCGAGATGCACGGTATCCTCCGTCGCCAGCGCCAGATCCTCGATATGCGGGCGAGCGATCTGCACCACGTCCGCCTGCCGCTGCGCGAGGAAGCCGAGTTCCAGCAGCTTCGGCCCGAACTGATAGCCCAGCCGGGGCACGAACGTCAGGTAGCGGCGATCGATCAGCGCGTTGGCAAGGCGATGCGTGGTCGACCGGGTCAGTCCCAGCTTGGCGGCCAGATCGGCGAGCGCGATCGGGCCATCGACGACGGCGTCCAGCACATCCAGCCCGCGCAGCAGCGTCTGGCTGCCGGGGGGACTTTTCGCGGCCGTTTCGACGGATTCGGGGTTTGACGGAGAGTTTTTCATTTCGTAATACGCAATTCCATAATGTGGAAGTAAGGCCGCTGCAAGCGGTTAGGGGAGGGGCCATGCGCAGCCATCGTCAGCCATCACGCGGCGACACCGTCTTGCGGTGCGTGTCGATCGATGCGCGCGGCTTGCCCCTCATGGCCGGAGAAGACGCATGACTTTGTCGAAGATCAAGCATGTTCGCGCGTTCGTCGTGCGCGGCGGCGGTGCCGATTATCACGATCAGGGCGAAGGCCACTGGATCGACGATCACATCGCGACGCCGATGAGCCGCTATCCCGAATATCGTCAGTCGCGACAAAGCTTCGGGATCAACGTGTTGGGCACGCTGGTGGTCCAGATCGAGGCGGAGGACGGCACGGTAGGCTTCGCGGTGACGACCGGCGGCGAGCCGGCGGCGTTCATCGTCGAAAAGCATCTCGCCCGTTTCCTCGAAGGGCGCGACCCGGCGGAATATGAGAAGATCTGGGACCAGATGTACTTCTCGACGCAATATTACGGGCGCAAGGGGCTGGTCGTGAACGCGATCTCGGGCGTCGACCTTGCACTGTGGGACCTGCTTGGCAAGCTGCGGCAGGAACCGGTGTACCACCTGCTCGGCGGCGCGGTGCGTGACGAGCTGCAATTCTACGCCACCGGCGCACGGCCCGACATCGCCAAGGAACTGGGCTTCATCGGCGGCAAGCTGCCGCTGCACCATGGCCCGGCCGAGGGGCTGGAGGGGCTGCACAAGAACGTCGCGCTGCTGGCCGACATGCGCAGCAAGGTCGGCGACGATTTCTGGCTGATGTACGATTGCTGGATGGCGCTGGACGTGGACTACGCCACTCGCCTGGCGATCGCATGTCACGAGCATGGGCTGAAGTGGATCGAGGAGGCGATCAGCCCTGACGATTACTGGGGCTATGCCGAACTGAAGCGCAACGTGCCCAAGGGGATGCTGGTGACCACCGGCGAGCATGAGGCGACCCGCTGGGGCTTCCGGATGCTGATGGAGATGGATTGTTGCGACATCATCCAGCCCGATGTGGGCTGGTGCGGCGGCGTGACCGAGTTGCTGAAGATCAGCGCGCTGGCCGATGCCAAGGGCAAGATGGTCGTGCCGCACGGATCGTCGGTCTACAGCTACCATTTCGTCATCACCCGCCACAACTCGCCCTTCGCCGAGTTCCTGATGATGCATCCGGGGCCGACCGAGGTGGTGCCGATGTTCAGCCCGCAGCTGCTGGGCGAGCCGGTGCCGCAGAACGGACGGCTGAAGGCGTCGGCGCTCGACAAGCCGGGCTTTGGTGTCGAGCTGAACCCCGAGGTCGCTCTACACCGGCCCTACACGCACTGATCCCTCGAACCCCTCCTTTCCGGGGAGGGGAACCGCATTTACAGCCAAGGACTACCCGATGAAACTCTGCCGTTATGGCCCGAAGGGCGCCGAGAAACCCGGTCTGGTCGACGACGACGGCCGCATCCGCGACCTGTCCGCGCAGGTCGACGACATCACCGTCGATGCGCTGGCGACACTGGCCGGCGTCGATGCCGCCGGCCTGCCGGTGGTCGAGGGTAGCCCGCGTTATGGCGTGCCCGTGTCGGGAATCGGCAAGATCGTCGCGATCGGCCTCAACTACCGCGACCATGCGATCGAATCGAACCTGCCGATCCCGACCGAACCGATGATGTTCATGAAGGCGCTGCCCAGCCTGACCGGCCCGAACGATCAGGTGATGCTGCCGAAGAATTCGACGCACAGCGACTGGGAAGTCGAACTGGGCGTCATCATTGGCAAGACCTGCCGCTATGTCGACAAGGCCGAGGCGATGGATCACGTCGCGGGTTACGTGCTGGCGAACGACGTGTCGGAGCGGTTCAACCAGAAGCAGCGCGGCACCCAGTGGTCGAAGGGCAAGGGCCACGACACTTTCTGCCCGGTCGGCCCGTGGCTGGTGACTCCGGACGAGGTGGGCGACCCGCAGGATCTGGGCATGGCGCTCGACGTGAACGGCGAGCGGATGCAGACCGGCAACACGAAGACGATGATCTTCGCGATCGACGAACTGATCGCGTATGTCAGCGAGTACGTCACGCTGGAGCCGGGCGACCTGCTGATCACCGGGACGCCGCCGGGCGTGGGCGAGGGCAAGAAGCCCGAGGCGATCTTCCTGAAGGCGGGCGACACGATGACGCTGACGATCGACAAGCTGGGCACGCAGACCCAGGCCGTCGTCGCTTGGGCGCATCCACGCACGGGCGCTGCCGCATGACGTCCTTCGCAGGTCGCTTCGACGGCCGTACCGCGATCGTCACCGGCGGCGCCTCCGGCCTCGGCAAGGCGGTCGCCAAGCGCATCGTCGCTGAGGGCGGCAAGGTGTGCCTGTGGGACCTGAACCCCGACGCGCTCGCCGCTGCGAAGGATGAAGTCGGCGCAACGCACACCGTGGCGATCGACGTGTCCGATCATGCCGCGGTGGCCCGCGCCGCCACCGAAGCCAATGCGGCGCTCGGCGGCCGGGTCGACGTGCTGGTCTGTTCGGCCGGGATTACCGGCGCGACGGTGCCGGTGCACGAATTCCCGATCGACAGCTGGCTGCGCGTCGTCGACATCAACCTGAACGGGTTGTTCTATTGCAACCGTTCGGTCGTGCCGCTGATGCTGGCGAACGGATATGGCCGCATCGTCAACGTCGCCTCGGTCGCGGGCAAGGAGGGCAATCCCAACGCCTCCGCCTATTCCGCGTCGAAGGCGGGCGTGATCGGCTTCACCAAGTCGCTGGGCAAGGAACTGGCAGGCAAGGGCGTGATCGCCAACACGCTGACGCCGGCGACGTTCGAAAGCCCAATCCTGGAGCAGTTGCCCAAGAGCCAGGTCGATTACATGCGGTCCAAGATTCCCATGGGCCGGCTGGGCGAGATCGACGAATCGGCGGCGATGGTGTGCTTCATGGCCAGCGAGGAGTGCAGCTTCACCACGGCCTCGACGTTCGACACGTCGGGCGGGCGGACGACGTTCTGACTATTCCCCGCCCCTCCCCTTTAGGGGCGGGGCGGGAGGGCTTCTCCCCAAGCGCCGGGTTTGCGGAAACGCCCCACCCCCGACCCCTCCCCTGAAGGAGAGGGGGAAAACAACGGAGAGAAAATGGGCAATCCCCTGATCGGCGTCGCCTTCCACTGGCTGGGTGGGCTCGCCTCCGCCAGTTTCTACGTCCCTTATAGGGGCGTGAAACGCTGGTCGTGGGAAGTGTACTGGCTGACGGGGGGCATCTTCTCGTGGTTGCTGGCGCCGTGGTTCTTCGCCGGCGTGCAGACCAATGATCTGCTGGGCGTGCTGGCGGCGACACCGTTGCCCAACATCTGGTGGCCGGTGTTCTTCGGTGTGCTGTGGGGGTTCGGCGGGCTCGGTTACGGCCTGACGATGCGGTATCTGGGGCTGTCGCTGGGCATGGCGGTGGTGCTGGGGCTGTGCACCGTGTTCGGCACGCTGGTGCCGCCACTGTTCCTGGGCGATTTCCATGAGAAGCTGCTGGCGACCACGTCGGGCAACATCATCCTCGCCGGTATCCTGCTGACGCTGGTCGGCATCATCGTCGTCGCGATGGCGGGTGCGCGCAAGGATGCCGCTCTGTCCGACGCCGAAAAGGCCGCAGCGGTCGCGGAGTTCAATTTCAGGAAGGGTATCGTCGTCGCGATCTTCGCGGGCATCATGTCCGCCTGCTTCGCGTTCGGGCTGGCGGCGGGCGAGCCGATCAAGGCGCTGTCCGCCGCCGCCGGTACCGGGCCGCTGTGGACGGGGTTGCCGGTGCTGTGCCTCGTCATGTTCGGCGGGCTCCTCACCAACGCGCTGTGGTGCGGATACCTCGTGGTGAAGAACCGCAGCGCCGGTCAGTGGTTCGGCCGCGGGGTCGCCACCGATCCCGCCGCGCAGACTGCATCGCCCGAGCATGGCGCGACGTTCGAGCCGGCCGCCATCGCCGCCGGATCGACCACGCCGGCGAAAGCGCCCATGCTGCGCAACTACCTGCTGTGCGCGGTGGCGGGCATCGCGTGGTATTTCCAGTTCTTCTTCTACACGATGGGGGAGAGCCAGATGGGCACCTACGGCTTCTCGTCGTGGACGCTGCACATGGCCTCGATCATCATCTTCGGCACACTGTGGGGCTTCGCCTTCCGCGAATGGAAGGATGCCGCGCCGCGCGTGCGCGGCATGGTGTGGGGCGGGGTCGCGATCCTGATCCTCGCCACCATCGTGATCGGTTATGGCAATTATCGCGGAGCATAACGTCATGCGCGACACCCCGCCCGAGCGGATGCGAGACATCCCGTTCGTCGATGCCCATGTCCATCTGTGGGACCTCGACCATCTGCGCTATCCTTGGCTGACCGGGCCGTTCGGCGACGACGGTCCCAATGGCAGCGTCGAGGCGATCGCGACGACCTATCTGCCCGCCGATTACCGCGCCGAATCGATGAACTGGACCGTCGCCGGCATCGTCCATGTCGATGCCGGCGCCGACGCGACCCACGCGCTGGCGGAAACCGAATGGCTGGAGGGGCTGGCCGACAAGGGCGGCCTGCCGACCGGCATCGTCGCCTTCGCCGCCCTGGACGATCCGAACGTCGAGCCGCTGCTGGCGGCCCATGCCGGGCATGGCCGGGTGCGCGGCATCCGCCACATCGTCAACTGGCACGCCGATCCGCGCCGAACCTATACGGCGCGCGACATCACCGATCATTCCGACTGGGCGCGCGGCTTCGCGTTGCTGGGCAAATACGGCCTGTCGTTCGACCTGCAGGCCTATCCGGGCCAGTTTCTGGCACTCGCCCGGCTGCTGGCGGCGTATCCCGATACCCCGGTCGTCATCAATCATCTGGGGATGCCGGTGGCCGACGATCCCGACGGCCGCGCGCAGTGGCGCACCGGCATGGCGGCGCTCGCCGCGCTGCCGCAGGTGGCGGTGAAGATATCCGGCTTCGGCTTCGTGCAACGGCCGTGGACCGTGGACGACGCGCGGCCGTGGATCGCGGAGACGATCGACCTGTTCGGGCCGGACCGCTGCCTGATCGCCAGCGACTTTCCGACCGACCGGCTGTTCGGTACGTTCGATGCGACGCTGGATGCCTATGCCACGATCATCGCCGGCTATTCAGAGGATGAACGCCGGGCGATGTGGGGACGTAACGCGGACCGGGTGTACCGGCTGGGGCTAGGGGTCTGATACCGCACCCGGCATCTGGCACGGGATCGCGCTGACGCCAGCCATCTTGCCCCCCCACGATCAACCCGCTACGACTTGTCCGAGTAATAGGCCAAGGGCCTGCAAGGGAGAGGATGGCCAATGCGCCTGTCGTTGCTGCAATTTCGGGATGGATCGGGTGTGCGGGGCGTCGCGGCGCTGGGTGAGGATCGCGTTCCTCGCCGTGTCACCGGCGTGGAAACCACGCGCGCGCTGGCACAGGGGGCGATCGATGCCGGGCATGGTCTCGCCGATGCCGTCGCGGCGGCGGGGTTGGGCAAGGTGGTCGATCTCGATGCCGTCACGCTGTTGCCGCCGATCGATCATGACGATCCCGCGCATTGCGTGCTGACCGGCACCGGCCTGACGCATCTCGGTTCCGCCGAGGGACGTGATCAGATGCACCGAGCCGCCAAGGCGGACGCCGCACCGACCGATTCGATGAAAATGTTCCTCATGGGAGTCGAGGGCGGCAAGCCCGCCGATGGCACCGTCGGCGCTCAGCCGGAATGGTTCTACAAGGGTAATGGTCACGGTCTGGTCGCCCCTGGCGCGCCGCTGCGCTCGCCGGCCTTTGCCAAGGATGCGGGCGAGGAGCCCGAGATCGCGGGTATTTATCTGGTCGCGGACGACGGGACGCCGGTGCGGCTCGGCTTCGCGCTGGCCAACGAGTTTTCCGACCATGTCACCGAACGCGGCAATTACCTGTGGCTGGCGCATTCCAAGCTGCGTCCCGCCGCGGTCGGACCGGAACTGCTGGTCGGTGACCTGCCACAGGAGGTGATCGGCACCAGCCGCATCGTCCGAAATGGCGAGACGCTGTGGGAGAAGCCCTTCCTGTCGGGCGAGGCGAACATGTCGCACAGCATCGCCAATCTGGAACATCATCATTTCAAATACGGCGTGTTCCGGTCGCCCGGCGATGTCCACGTTCACTTTTTCGGCACCGCCACCTTGTCGTTCAGCGACGGCGTGACGACGCAGGCAGGCGACGTGTTTGAGATCGAGGCCGCGCCCTTCGCGCTGCCGCTGCGCAACCCGATCGCGATCGACGCGGCGGAACCGGTGTCGGTGAGGGCGCTCTGATGACGATCCGGCTCGGGCTGGTCGGCGTCGGCAAGATCGCGCACGACCAGCATATTCCTGCGATCAAGGCGTCGCCCGATTACGAACTGGTCTGCACCGCCAGCCGGCAGGGCAGTGTCGAGGGTATCCCCGCCTATACCTCGATCGAGGCCATGCTGGACGGCGAACAGGTCGACGCGGTCGCCCTGTGCCAGCCGCCGCACGTCCGCTACGACGCGGCGAAGCTGGCGATCGAGGCGGGCAAGCATGTCTTCCTCGAAAAGCCGCCTGGCACCACGCAGGCGGAAGTGGTGGCGCTGGCCGATCTGGCGCGCGAGCGAGGCGTGACGTTGTTCGCCAGCTGGCACTCCCGTTACGGTGCGGCGATGGATGCGGCGCGCGACTGGCTCGCCGCCACGACGGTCCACGGTATCCAGGCGGTGTGGAAGGAGGACGTGCGCGTCTGGCATCCTGGCCAGGAGTGGCTGTGGGAGCAGGGCGCGCTGGGGGTGTTCGATCCCGGTATCAACGCACTCTCGGTGCTGACCGCGCTGTTGCCACGGCCCTTTTTTCTGCGCGACGCGGTGCTGGAATACCCCGCCAACCGTCATGCGCCGATCGCGGCCGATCTGACCTACACCGACGCCACCGGCCTGCCGATCGGCGCGACGTTCGATTTCCGCCAGCCCGGTCCGCACAACTGGGATGTCCACGCCCAGACCGAAGCGGGCACGATGCTGCTCGCCAAGGGCGGCAACGAACTGTGGATCGACGGCGAGCTGAAGACGACCGAACCGGAGGCGGAATATCGCGGCCTTTACGCCCGCTTCGCCGGGCTGATCCGTGACGGCGGCGCGGTGGATGCCGATACCGTACCGCTCGCGCATGTCGCCGATGCCTTCATGAAGGGGCGGCGGGTGACGGTGGAGGACTTCCACTACTGATCGCCGACGGCGCGCCAGCGCCACCCGCCTGGGACACCGGGCCTGACAGGACCCATGCCACGGGGCGCTTTCCACATGGAAGGCGCCCCGTCGTCATTTCCTTCGACCGGCGATCCCGCCGCCCGGATGATTCGGGGGAACGTGAAGCGTTTGCCGCCGAGGCTCCATGAATCGTATCGGCAAGCGTCGATCATAAACTGGTCGGTGGAAACCCTGCTCGTATCCAAACCATGCTAGCTGCATCCAACAAGGATCGCCTCCATTCTCGTTATATGGGATGATACGGAAAGCGTAAGTTCCAGTTATTTCTCCCTTTATGACTGCCGATACTGTCGGCTAATCTGTCCAATTCGCTTATCGAATTCGATGCTGCCGAAAGCAGTGAGCCTGATAGTGATGCAATACTGACATAAAATTACGTCTATTATGATTTGCGAACGACATGCAATATCACTAATGGCGGCGTCGCTTTGGGAGAGGCAAACTTCTCAAGGGGGAAACCATGCTATCCGTCGCCTTTCCACGTGCATTTGCGCGGTCGTATCCTGCTGGCCTGCTCCTGTCGGCCGTATCCCTGTCGGCGGCGTTCGCCATCGCGCCCGCATCCGCCCAAAGCACGACGCCAACGGCGGTCGAGGTAAGCGGCGACGGTGATATCGTCGTGACGGCGACCGGTTATCGCCAGAAGCAGGAGGATGCGCCGGCGTCGATCACGGTCATCGATGGCAAGGACCTCCGCCGCCGGTCGATCCAGAATCTCGGCGACGCGGTACGCGACGTGGAAGGTATCGTGGTCAACGGCGCAGCCAACGAAAACGATATCCAGATCCGGGGTATGCCGGGCGACTACACGCTGATGCTGGTCGACGGCCGGCGGCAAAGCGCGCGCGAATCGCGGGTCAACGGCAATCGTGGCTACGAGCAGAGCTTCACGCCGCCCGCCGCCGCGATCGAGCGGATCGAAGTGGTACGCGGACCGATGTCGTCCCTCTATGGATCGGATGCGATCGGCGGCGTCATCAACGTTATCACCCGTCGTCCCACGCCGGTCTGGACCGGCAGCCTGTCCTACGATTATTCGCTGCGTCAGGACGGCGATCAGGGCAATGCCGGTAATGCACAGGTCTTCGTCAGCGGCCCGGTGATCGCGGACATCCTTGGTGTGCAGGCCTGGGGCAGCTATCTGCATCGCGGCGCCGACGAGAATGTCATCGTAACCAACGGTTTCGCTCGCGCACGGAACCGGTCCATCACGGGGCGGGCGGTCCTGACGCCGGCTGTAGACCATCAGGTCATCCTCGAAGCCGGGCTTTCGCGGCTGCGCAACGGTGAGGGGGTAAGCCCTAACTGGTCGACGCGCCAGCAGGACAATAATCGCGATTACTGGTCGCTGATGCATAACGGCCGCTGGGGAAAGCTCGCCTCGGTCCTGTCATGGCTGGACGAGAAGACGAGCCGCGAGGGGCTGGCCACGCCCGACCAGACCGACGTGTTCGGTCGCCGGCCGGAAGTGCGCAACCGCGTATTCGACGGCAAGCTGGTGCTGCCGACCGCTGCCAATACCACCACGATCGGGGTGCAGTGGCTGAAGACCGGGCTGCGCGACTGGAATCAGGCCAATCGCGGCACGCCGAACGAGCGCACCTACGAACGCTATTCCGTGGTCCAGCAAGCGGTGTTCGCCGAAACCGAATGGAAGCTTCTGCCCCGGTTCAGCCTGACGGGTGGCATCCGGCTCGACGATCACCAGCGTTACGGCCACCACGTCAATCCCCGGGCCTATGCGGTGTGGCATCCGACCGACCGATGGACGCTGAAAGGCGGGGTCGCTCGCGGCTTCAAGGCGCCGGAACTCCGCGCCGTCATCCCCGGCTATGCGGTGGTCCGCCGCAACACACTGGTACAGTTCGGCAACCCCGACCTGAAACCGGAAAGCAGCATCAATTACGAGGCGACGGCCATGTGGTCGAACCGCGCCGGCCTCTCCGGCGGTGCGACGATCTTCTACAACGACTTTCGCGACCAGTTGTCGACCGTGACCACCACGCGTCGCTGGGAGGGATTGCAGGTGCTCGATCGCATCAACATCAACCGGGCGGCGATCATGGGTGTCGAGTTGAGCGGGCGGTGGCGGATCGATCCTGCCATATCGATCCGCGGCAACGTGACCTATCTCGATTCCGAGCAGAAAAGCGGCCCCAACAAGGGCGCACCGCTCGCCCTTACCCCGAAGTGGAAGGGTAATCTGCGCGGCGACTGGGACATCGATCCAGCGACGCGCCTGTGGACCTCAATCAACTACTATGGCCGCGAATATGAGGCGACGGTCACCGGTACCACCGCGCCCGCCTATGTGACCGCGGACCTGCTGGCTTCACATGCGCTCACGCCGCGGCTGACGCTGAAGGGCGGCATCTACAACGTCAATGACAAGCGGCTGGACGATGCGACCTACGGCACCGTGAATTACGGCCGGACGCTGTGGCTGGGGATTTCCGCTGACTTCTGAGCGCATGATCGGGGCGCGGTTAAAGCGTCCACGCCCCGATCAGGTATCAATGGTTGTCGCGCGGCAGGCCCTTGGTCTGGGCGATGCGCTGGTATTTCTCCGCACCCTCCAGAATCGCACCGGTATTCATCTGGCCGACGGTGGCGCGCTGGATTTCCTGCCATGGGGTCTGCGAGGCGGGATAGGCATAGCCACCCGCTGCCTGCAACGCCGCGCGCCGTTCCGCCAGTTCCTCCAGCGGGATCAGCACGTCGGCTGTACCCTTGTTCAGGTCGATCCGTACGCGGTCGCCGGTCCGCAGCAGCGCCAGCGTGCCGCCCGCCGCCGCTTCGGGGCTGGCGTTCAGGATCGAGGGCGAGCCCGACGTGCCCGACTGGCGACCGTCGCCGATGCAGGGCAGGGCATGGATACCCTCGGTGATCAGGTACGCCGGCGGGCGCATGTTCACGACCTCCGCCGCGCCGGGATAGCCGATCGGGCCGGCGCCGCGCATGAACAGCAGGGTTTCCGGCGTGATCCCGAGCGCGGGATCGTCAATGCGGTGATGGTAATCCTCCGGCCCGTCGAACACGACCGCCGGCCCCTCGAACGCTTCGGGATCGTCGGGGTTGGAGAGATAGCGGTCTCGGAATTCGGGGCCGATCACCGATGTCTTCATCACCGCCGCGTCGAACAGGTTGCCCGACAGCACGATGAAGCCGGCATCCTCTTTCAACGGCCGGTCGAACGGGCGGATGACCTTGTCGTCCTCGATGGCCGCGCCCCGGCAATTGTCGCCCATGGTACGGCCGTTGACGGTCAGCGCGTCCTCATGGATCATGCCCTGACCCATCAGCTGGTTCACCACCGCCGGCACGCCGCCGGCATGATAGTAATCCTCGCCCAGATATTCGCCGGCGGGTTGCAAGTTCACCAGCAGCGGCACCTTGTGCCCCTCCGTCTCCCAGTCCTTCAGCGGCAGATCGACGCCGATATGGCGGGCGATCGCGGCGAGATGGATCGGCGCGTTGGTCGATCCGCCGATCGCGGAGTTGACCCGGATCGCGTTGTGGAACGCGGGCTTCGTCAGGATGTCGGAGGGCTTCAGATCTTCGGCGACCATCTCGACGATGCGCTTGCCGGTGCGCCACGCCACTTCCTGCCGGTCGCGGTAAGGGGCGGGGATCGCGGCGGAGCCGGGGAGTGACATGCCCAGTGCCTCGGCCAGCGAGTTCATCGTGGTGGCGGTGCCCATCGTGTTGCAATAGCCGGTCGACGGTGCCGACGACGCGACGAGGCGGATGAACTCCGCATCGTCGATCTCGCCCGCCGCCAGCATCTGCCGCGCCTTCCACACGATCGTGCCCGAACCGGTCCGCTCGCCCTTGTGCCAGCCGTTCAGCATCGGGCCGACCGACAGCGCGATCGCCGGGATGTTAACGGTGGCGGCGGCCATCAGGCACGCCGGCGTCGTCTTGTCGCAGCCGATCGTCAGCACCACGCCGTCGAGCGGATAGCCGTACAGGACCTCGACCAGCGCCAGATAGGCGAGGTTGCGGTCGAGCCCGGCAGTCGGCCGCTTGCCGGTTTCCTGGATCGGATGGACCGGGAATTCCAGCGGGATGCCGCCCATGTCGCGGATGCCGTCGCGCACCCGTTCCGCCAGCACCAGATGATGGCGGTTGCAGGGGGACAGGTCGCTGCCGGTCTGGGCGATGCCGATGATCGGCTTGCCCGAGCGCAATTCCTCCAGCGACAGGCCGAAGTTGAGGTACCGCTCCAGATAGAGCGCGGTCATGTCGATATTGGCCGGGTTGTCGAACCAGGCACGGCTACGCAAGGGGGTGGGATCGGTCATGGAGGCAGGTCCGGGTTGGATCAGCGGGCGCTGGTCGAGAAGCGATAGACGATGACGCTGCGATAGGTCTGGCCGGGGTCAAGCCGGGCGGAACCGAGCGCGGGCTGGTTGGGCGTGTCGGGGAATACCTGCGGCTCCAGCGCCAGTCCGTCCGACTGCCGATAGGCGAGGCCGGAACGGCCGATCGCGGTGCCATCAAGGAAGTTGCCGGTATAGAACTGCACGCCGGGCTGGTTGGTGGAAATCTCCATCACCCGGCCGGTGCCCGGCTCCTCCACCCGCGCGGCGAGCCGCATCCCCTTCGCATCGGGAGCGCCGAGGATGTAGTTGTGGTCATAGCCCTGGCCGATGCGGATCTGGTCGTCGCGCCCGTCGCGGATGCGGTCGCCGATCACGCGGGGTGCGCGGAAATCGAACGGTGTGTTCGCCACGGACCGGCGCTCGCCGGTCGGGATCAGGGTCTCGCCTACGGGCGTGAACTGCGCGGCGGGCATGGTCAGTACATGGCTGACGATCTGCTTGCCGGATGCCTCGCCCCACAGGTTGAAGAAGCTGTGGTTGGTGATGTTGACGATCGTCGGCTTGTCGGTCGTCGCCTCGTACTCCACGGTCAGCGCGTTGTCGGCGCCCAGCGTGTAGGTGGCGGTGACGTCGAGTTTGCCGGGATAGCCCTCCTCGCCATCGGCGGCGGTATAGGCGAGGGTGACGGCGGGGGCGGGACCGTCCTTCACCGCGACGATCCGCCACAGCACCTTGTCGAACCCGACCTTGCCGCCGTGCAGCGCGTTGACGCCGTTGTTCTGCGCCAGCGTGTACGTCTTGCCGTCGATCGCGAAACGGCCGTTCGCGATCCGGTTGGCGTAACGGCCAACGGTGGCACCGAAATAATTGGGCGCTTTCAGATAGCCGTCGATTCTGTCGTAACCCAGCGTGATTTCGGCGATCTTGCCGGTGCGATCGGGGGCCTCGACCGACTGCAGGATCGCGCCGTAGCTGATGATCCGGGCGGTGACGCCCTTGCCGTTGGTCAGCGTTACCGATTCGACCGCGCGGCCATCGGCCAACGTGCCGAAGGGCGCGCGTTTGACCTCCGCCTGGGCGGTGGCGGCGCCGGCAAGCGCGAGGGCGGCGGCACCGGCCGCGGGCAGGATATTCACGTTGGGCTCTCCCTGATCGGCCCGTTCCCGGCCGTTGACGTTGCTCATGCGGACTTATAGTCTGACAAGATGATCGGGGGCAAGCCTCGACGTCGGGGCGCGGCCATGCCAGTGGGGTGGCGATCGCCGGGCAAACCGGAACGTATTCAAAGGGAGGACCGCCAGATGGCCGGACCAGTGGGAACCAGTACCGCACATGTGGCATCCGCCGTGCCGGGGGCCAGTTATGGCCGCGCGCTCGGGCTGCTCGCCAGCCTGTTCTTCATGTGGGGATTCATCACCGTCATCAATGGTACACTGCTGCCGCATCTGCGCAGCGTGTTCGAACTCACCTATTTTCAGGCGGCGCTGATCGAAAGCGTGTGGTTCATCGCCTATTTCTTCGCCTCGATCCCGTCGGCCAAGCTGATCGAGCGGATCGGCTACCAGAAGTCGCTGGTCGTGGGTCTGCTCATCATGGCGGCCGGTGCGCTCGGCATGATCCTGGCCGCCAGCATCCCGTCCTATGGCGTCACGCTGGTCATGCTGTTCGTGATCGCCAGCGGCATCACGCTGTTGCAGGTCGCGGCCAACCCGTATGTCACCGTGCTGGGGTCGCCCAAGACCGCGTCGTCACGGCTCAATCTGGTGCAGGCGATGAATTCGGCGGGCACGATGCTCGCGCCGCTATTCGGTGCCTATCTGATCCTCGGCCGCTCGAAGGGGGGCACGGCGGAAGCCGGCGTCGTTCTGACGGAGGCGGAACGGCTGGCCGACGCGCAGTCGGTCATTCTGCCCTATGCGCTGGTTGCGATCGTGCTGGTCGTGCTGGCGATCATCATCGCCCGTTTCCCGTTGCCGGCGATGGGATCGGCCACCAGCCGCGTCGCCAAGGCGGATCGCAAGAACCATTCGCTGTGGAAGCATCGCAACCTCGTGTTCGGCATCCCCGCGATCTTCATCTACCTGATCGCCGAGATCGGCGTCGGCAACCTGTTCGTGAACTTCGTCAGCCGGCCTGACATCGGCAACATGACCACCGAACAGGCAGGGCGTTACCTGACGTTCCTGTGGGGTGGCATGATGATCGGCCGGTTCGCCGGCTCCGCGATCATGCAGAAGGTGGCGGCTGACAAGGTGCTGGCGTTCTTCTCGATCGGTGCGTTCATCGTGATGTCGATCACGGTGGTGACGACCGGGCATGTTGCGATGTGGTCGCTGATCCTCGTCGGGCTGTTCCACTCGATCATGTTCCCGACGATCTTCACGCTGGGCATCAAGGGGCTAGGGCCGTTGACCGAAGAAGGCTCGGGCCTGCTCATCATGGCGATCGCCGGTGGCGCGCTGGTCGCGGTGCAGGGCTGGCTGGCCGACGAATATGGCCTGCAGCTGTCCTTCATCCTGACCGCGATCTGCGAATTGTATATTCTGTTCTATGCCTTGTGGGGCAGCAAGCCAACCAATGCCTTCCCGGACGAGGCGGCTGCCGACCCTCAATAATCATTTGGGAAAACATTCCAGCATGTGCGATGTGACGCACAAGCGCTATGGTGGCGGCCGTCCTTGACGGGGCGGCCGTCCCGGCGTCCCCCTGTCAGGGCGAGCGGCTTCCGGCCCCGCCGAAACCGGAGTGACACGATGTTTGACCGCACCTATTACGCCACGCATCCCGACATGATGGAGTGCGTCTCCAACGACGAACTGCGCGACCGTTACCTGATCCAGGGGCTGTTCCGCGACGGTGAGTGCGTGCTGAATTACACCCATGCCGACCGTTTCGTGATCGGCGGCGTCGCCGTAGCCGGCGCGCCGGTGAAGCTGCCCACGCAGACCGAGCCGAAGTCGGCGGAGGGTCACCCCTTCCTCGAACGCCGCGAACTGGCGATCGTCAACGTCGGCGAGGTCGAGGGCACCGTGACCGTCGACGGCGAAACCTTCACGCTGGGTAACAAGGATTGCCTGTACGTCACGATGGGCGCGACCGATGTCGAGTTCGCCGGTGCAGGCGCGCGTTACTATCTGGCGTCGTGCCCCGCGCACAAGGCATTCACCACCCGCAAGCTGGGCATCGCCGACGCCAACGCGCTGGAGCGTGGCAGCCTGGAGGAATCGAACGAGCGGACGATCTTCCAGCTCGTGATCCCCGGCGTGTGCGATTCGGCACAGCTGGTGATGGGGCTGACCGTGCTGAAGCCGGGCAGCGTCTGGAACACGATGCCCCCGCACATCCACGAGCGCCGCAGCGAGATCTATTTCTACTTCGAACTGCCGACCGACAACGACAAGGTGTTCCATTACATGGGCGAGGGCGATGCGATGCGCCACATCGTCGTCGGCAACGAGGAATCGGTGATCTCGCCGCCCTGGTCGGTCCATATGGGGTCCGGCACGCGCGCCTATGCCTTCATCTGGGCGATGGCGGGCGAGAACCAGGACTATACCGACATGAACGTCCTCGACATCTGCCAGCTGGCGTAACCGGCATGCCCCCTCCCGTCCGGCGGGAGGGGGCATCCGTTCCGTATGCTCCCCCTCGACCCCTGCCGCCACCGGCAGGGGAGGAGATGATGATGATTACCAATCCCTTCGATCTGACCGACAAGGTCGCCATCGTCACCGGCGCCAATACCGGCATCGGTCAGGCCATCGCCGTCGCCCTTGCCGCCGCCGGGGCCGATGTCGCCTGTGTCGGTCGTACCCCGGCCGAGGAAACCGTCGCCGAAATCCGTGCGCTCGGCCGGAAGGCGGAGGTGATCTCCGCCGATCTCTCCACGATCGAGCCGGTCGGCCGCGTCGTCGACGAGACGGTCGCGAAGCTCGGCGGGCTCGACATCCTCGTCAACAACGCCGGCATCATCCGCCGCGCCGACGCGGTCGATTTCAGCGAGGAGGATTGGGACGCGGTCGTCGACACCAACCTGAAATCGGTGTTTTTCCTGTGCCAGGCCGCCGGCCGGCACATGATCGCTAACGGCGGCGGCAAGATCATCAACATCGCGTCGATGCTGACCTTTCAGGGCGGTATCCGCGTGCCCAGCTACACCGCGTCCAAGAGCGGGATTGGCGGGCTGACCAAGCTGCTGGCCAACGAATGGGCAAGCAAGGGCATCAACGTCAACGCGATCGCGCCAGGCTATATCGCCACCAACAACACGGCGGCGTTGCAGGCGGACGAGGCACGCAACAAATCGATCCTCGACCGCATCCCCGCCGCGCGCTGGGGCAATGCCGACGATCTGGGCGGCGCGGCGGTGTTCCTCGCCAGCGGCGCGGCGAATTACGTGCAGGGTCATATCCTGGCCGTCGATGGCGGCTGGCTGGCACGGTGACCACGGCCCCCGCCGGTGGCGGGGTAACGAGGCGCCGGGGCGCCGCAAGGGAGTAGGGCATGGCGAAGTTTCTGGCGTTCGGCGAGATCATGCTGCGCCTGTCG
The DNA here is from genome assembly GCF_039537815.1 of Sphingomonas cynarae. Classification (NCBI taxonomy): domain Bacteria; kingdom Pseudomonadati; phylum Pseudomonadota; class Alphaproteobacteria; order Sphingomonadales; family Sphingomonadaceae; genus Sphingomonas; species Sphingomonas cynarae. The sequence goes on from NZ_BAABBF010000004.1 coordinate 81,035, forward strand.
CCCCCCGGCCGCGAACTGCTGATGCAGACGCCCCGGTTCGACGTGTGGGTCGCCGGGGCGGAGGCGAACGTCGTCACCCAGTTGGCGAAGCTGGGCCATGATGCCGGCATCGCCACGCTCGTACCCGACAATGATCTGGGCCGTGCCGCAATTTCCACCCTGCGCGGACACGGCGTCGATACCGGCACGATCGCGCTGGGTGGCGATCGCATGGGGCTGTATTTCGTCACCTCGGGCGCCGGGATGCGTGCGACCGAGGTGATCTACGACCGGGCATGGTCCTCGTTCGCGCAGGCGCCGGTGGCAGCATGGGACTGGGACGCGCTGCTGGCGGGGGTCGACCGTCTGCATCTGTCGGGCATCACCCCCGCGCTGGGGCCGGTGCCGGCCGACAGCGCGATCGCCGCCGCCCGCGCCGCCACCGATCGCGGCATCGCGGTATCGTTCGACGGCAACTGGCGCGGCAAATTGTGGGAGCGGTGGGATTCGAACCCACGCGCGATCCTGACCGAACTGGTGGCCCATGCCGACCTGATGTTCGGCAACCACCGCGATATCGCGCTGCTGCTCGGTCGCGACGACTTCTCCGGGGATGGCGAGGATCGCCGCCGCCATGCCGCCGAGGCGGCGTTCGAAGCCTTTCCGCGCCTGCAGACGATCGCGTCGACCGCGCGTCATGTCGAGCATGTCGATCTCCACCGCATCGCCGCGCGCATCGACACGCGCGATGGCACCGCGCAGACTGAGGAGGTCGTGCTGGCCGGGATCGTCGACCGGATCGGTGGCGGTGATGCCTTCGCCGCCGGCGTGCTCCACGCCTTGCGATCGGGACACGACATCGCGCAGGCTGCCGCGACCGGCGTGGCGTTGGCGGCGCTCAAGCATTCGCTGCCGGGTGATGCCGGGCTGTTCCGGCAGGCCGATCTCGACGCCTATCTGGCGGGCGGGCTGGACGTGCGGCGCTGAGGTTCCTGCCTGGTCCAACCGATCGTCATTGCTTCGCTGCGCTCGCAATGACGAAACGGGCCTAACGCGCTGCCGCCGTCCGCCGCACGCTGACGATCTTCACCGGGGCCGACAGGATCTGCCCCGTCATGCCCGGCGGGCCGCCGGCGGCGGTCGGGACGCGGAGGATGCGGCGGACGATGTCCATGCCGGCGGTGACATGGCCGAACGCGGCATAGCCCAGCTTGTCGCCGCTCGCCGCCGGATTTGCGTCGAGGGTCGGCACCGATCCCACCACGATAAAGAAATCACCGCGCCCGCTGCCCGGCGCCGCCCGCGCCAGCGAGATCGCGCCATCGTCATGCGTCAGCCCGGTCGTCGTCGTCGGCTCGTGCGCGATTGGCGACAGGATCAGGTCGCTGCGATTGCGCACGCCGCCCTGGATCAGTCCCGCACTCTCCCCCAGCGGCATCGCACGGTAGAAGCTGGTGCCGTCGAACCGCTTTTTATCGACGTAACGCAGGAAATTGGCGGTGGTGATGGGCGCACGCTCCCGTTCGAGCGCCAGCGTGATCGGCCCCTCGGTGGTGGTGATCGTCACCGCGACGGTCGCATAGGGGCGGGGTGCGGCGGTGGGTGACGGCGCGGGTGCTGGCGGCGATGCCGTTTGCGGCGCGGCCGCGATGGTGAGCAGCGAACAGGCGAGGAGCATTAGGCGGGCGTTCATGCCACGTTCCTATCCGGTAACGTCGCTTTCCGCCACGCCGCGATCCGCGCGCCTGTTCACCGTGGTGACGTGGCCCATCTTGCGGCCCGGCCGGGCAGTGCCTTTGCCATAGAGGTGGAGATGTTCGCCCGGCGTGGCCAGCACGCCTTGCCAGTCGTCGTCGCCGATCAGGTTGCGCATCGTCACCTCCCGCCCGGTGAGCGCGGTCGATCCGAGCGGCAGGCCGCAGATCGCGCGGATATGATTCTCGAATTGCGAGGTTTCGGCCCCCTCGATCGTCCAGTGGCCGCTATTGTGGACGCGTGGCGCCATCTCGTTGAACACCGGGCCTTCGGAGGTTGCGAAGAACTCGCAGGCCAGCACGCCGACATAATCCAGCTCGGCGGCGATCCGGCAGGCCAGCGTGCTGGCTTCCTCCACCTGCGCCAGCACTGCAGGCGGCGCGGGCAGGGTGGAGGTGCGCAGGATCGCGTCATGGTGGATGTTGAGCGGGGCGTCATAGCGGCGGGTATCGCCGTCCTGCCCGCGCACGATCAGGATCGAGAATTCGTGCTCGAACTGTACGAACGCCTCCAGCACCGCCGGACCGCCGATCGCCGTCCATGCTTCCGTCGCATCCTGGGGCGAGGAGAGGCGCACCTGCCCCTTGCCGTCATAGCCGAAACGCGCGGTTTTCAGCACTGCCGGGGTGCCCACCTCGGCGATCGCGGCCTCCAGCGTGGCGAGACTGTCGACCGCCGCCCAGCGTGCCGGCCGGCCGCCGACCCGCTCGACGAAGCGTTTCTCGGCGATCCGTTCCTGCGCCGCCGCCAGCGCGCGGGGATGGGGGTGGACGGGCACGCGCTCGGCCAGCCATTCGACCGGGGCCAGCGCGATATTCTCGAACTCGTAGGTCACCACGTCACAGGCGGCGGCAAAATCGGCCAGCACGATGCGGTTGTGATAGTCGGCGCGGGTCATGCTCGACGCGGTCTGCGCCGCCACGCTTTCGCGGTCCGGCGCCAGCACATGCGTGCGATAGCCGAGCTGCGCCGCCGCGACGCCGAGCATCCGGCCTAACTGCCCGCCGCCCAGGATGCCGATCGTGCCGCCGGGCGCGATCATGCCGGGTCGACCGCGACGCCGTCGGTCTGGGCCGCGCGCCATGCCTTCAGCCGTTCCGCCAGGGCCGGGTCCGCCAAGGCGAGGATCGCGGCGGCGAGCAGCGCGGCGTTGATCGCACCGGCCTTGCCGATCGCCAGCGTGCCCACGGGAATGCCGCCGGGCATCTGCACGATCGAGAGCAGGCTATCCATGCCCTTCAACGCCTTGGATTCCACCGGCACGCCCAGCACCGGCAGATGGGTCATCGCCGCCGCCATCCCCGGCAGGTGAGCCGCACCACCGGCGCCCGCCACGATCACCTGCAAGCCGCGATCGGCCGCCGTCGTCGCATAGTCGACCAGCCGCTGCGGGGTGCGGTGCGCGGATACTACCTTCGTCTCATACGCGATGCCGAGCGTATCGAGCGTCGTGGCGGTATGGCACATCGTGTCCCAATCGGACGTCGAGCCCATGATGATGCCGACCTGCGCTGTCACATTGCCCTCCACCGAAGCGGGCTGACTAGCGATGCCGGGGGGGTGGGGCAACGGTTGGTTTCGCCGCCGCCGTCATTCCCGCGCGGGCGGAAATGACGGTCGGGCGGCGAGGGACGTGCGCCGCCCCGGCGATCAACGTTCGCTCAGATAATAGCGGTCGGTCGGGGTCAGGCCATTGTCCAGTTCGTAGACGATCGGCTGGCCGGTCGGAATCTCCAGCCCGGTGATCTCGTCGTCTGGGATGTTCGACAGGTGCTTCACCAGCGCGCGCAGCGAATTGCCGTGGGCGGAGATCAGCACGCGCTGCCCGTCGCGCAGCGCCGGGGCGATGCGATCGTCCCAATAGGGTAGGACGCGGGCGATCGTGTCCTTCAGGCTTTCGGTCTGCGGGATCGGGATGCCCGCATAGCGTCGGTCGTTCGACAGGTCGAACGCGCCGCCCGGCTCGCCCAGCGGCGGCGGCACGTCAAAGCTGCGGCGCCAGATTTTCACCTGCGCCTCGCCATGCTTCGCCACCGTCTCCGCCTTGTCGAGGCCGGTCAGGCCGCCATAATGGCGTTCGTTCAGGCGCCAGTGCTTTTCGGTCGGCAGCCAGAGGCGGCCCATCGCCTCCAGCGCGATGTTCAGGGTCTTGATCGCGCGCAGCTGGAGGCTGGTGAAGGTCTGGTCGAAGTCGAGGCCCTTCGCCGCCATCAGCTCGCCCGCCGCCTTCGCCTCGCGCGCGCCCTGCTCGGTCACGTCGACGTCCCACCAGCCAGTGAAGCGGTTTTCCAGATTCCAGCTGGACTGGCCGTGACGGATGAGGACGAGCTGAGGCATACGGTTTCCTTCGAGCGGGAGTATTATGAACTGCCTTGGAGCGGCAGCGACATGAACTGGTTGTGCGGGCTGGGCTGATAGTCGGCAAAGGGCGGACAGTCCATGAAACCGGCGCTGCGATACAGCGCCACCGCCGGCGCGTGCAGCGCCGCCGTGCCGGTTTCGAGATAGAGGCGACGATACCCCCGCGATCGGGCAACGGCGACGACATGCGCCAGCAGCGCGCGGCCCACGCCGGTGCTCCGCGCTGCGGGGGCCGCGCGCATCGACTTCAGTTCGGCCACCTCGTCGTCCAGCCGCTTCAGCGCCGCGAAGCCGACCAGCATGTCGCCCCGCCACGCCGTCCAGAAGGAGACGCCGGTGGCCGACAGCCCGTTCGCATCGAGTGCGAAGGCGAAGTCGCGCATATGACCGCGCAGTTCGGCCAGATGGTAGACCAGCAGATCCGCGACATGCGCCGCGCCGGGATCGTCGGGCCGGATGACAAGGCCGTCGGTCATATCTCGTCGATCATGCCGGCCAGGGTTTCCAGCATCGCATGGGCCAGCTTCTTCGACCGTTCGCCGCTCCAGCCGAATTCGGGATCGGCATTGGGGTCATGATCCTTGAACGGCATCTCCAGCGTCATCGATACCGCGCCGAACCGTTCGGCGAGCTGGTTGGTCGACATCGACAGGTTGGCGGTGCCCGGCGCAGATTTGGGATAGCCCTGCTCGGTCTGAAAATCGGGGGTGTGCGCGGCGAGCCGGCGGCCGAACTCGTAGAACTTCTCGCCATGTTCATCGGTCCAAGACGGAATGCCCTCGAACCCGGCAACGAAGTTCGCGGGGATCGCCTCGTCGCCATGGATGTCCATCGCCACGTCGATGCCGGTGGCATCCATCATGGCGCGCACGCACAGCACTTCGGGGCTGCGTTCGGGCGAGGGGGCATGCCATTCGCGGTTGAGGTTCACACCCGCCGCATTGGTGCGCAGATGGCCGCGACGGGTGCCATCCGGGTTCATGTTGGGCACGACATGGAAGGTGGCCTTCGCCAGCAGATCGCGCGTCACCGGATCGGCGGGATCGGTCAGCCGTTCCAGCGCGCCTTCCATCCACCATTCGGTCATCGATTCGCCGGGATGCTGGCGACCATAGAGCCAAACCTGCTTGCGACCGGTGCCGATCCGCAGATAATCGATCGCCTGCCCGTCGAGGCTTTGGCCCAGTTCGCGGTGCGACACCCCCGGCGCCTGCGCGATCCGGGCAACCAGCGCCTCGTGCTGCTCCATCGTATAGGGCTGGAAATAGGCGAACCACGCCAGCGGCGTCTGCGCGGTCCAGCGCCATTCCAGCACCCCGTCGGCATAGCCGGTATCGACCATTCGCCATGCCGTCCGGTCGGTCGACCCACGCACCTTGTAACCGGGCCAGCCGAACGGATAGGCCGACCTGCCCGCGTTCAGGATGCGGAAAACCACCGTCCGCCCCGCCGCCACGCCGGCGAGGCGGAAATAAAACCACTGAAAGAAATCCGAGTCGCGATCGGTGGCGATCGACAGGTCGATCCGGGTTTCCGGGCCGGTGTCGTCGATCGAGACGACCTGGATGTTGCCGCCGTCAAAGGCGGCATTGATGGTGGGGACGGGCAGCGCCGGGGCCGGAGCCGGGGTGGAGGCGGTGGAGGTGGTGAGCGTCATTTCACCTCGATAGTGCGCCCCGACTCTCCCGGAAACCCCGTGAACAGTGCGGTCGCCAGCTTTCCGGCCATCATCCCCGCATCCCCATCCGGCTTGCGCGGGTCGCTGATCGCCTGTGCGCGCCCCTCCCAGACCGGGGACTGATCCAGCCGGCGCTTGATCGTCACCACCAGTTCGGTCGCGACCAGTTCCCGTGCGCCGCCACCGCCGATCGGGAAGCCGATGCCGCCGCCCAGACCGACGCCGCCGCCACGCCCGCCGCCGAACGATCCGCCGCCCAGCCCGACCGTGACCGGCGACTGGCGCGGCGGCCCCAGCCGGTTGGCGCGGTTGAACCCGACGGTCGCCACCAGCAGCGGCTGCGCACCCGGCGCGGGCAGGGTATAGCCGTTGCGCAGCAGTTGCGTCTCGACCGCGGCGGCATAGGTCTTGAACTCGATGCTGGCGGTGCCGGCGGTCAGCGGCTCGACGCGAATCGTGCCGCGATCGAGCGGGGCGCCCAGATGGTAGCGGATCACCTCGGTCGGGGGCAGCGCACCACCCGTGGCGCAACCGGACAGCGCGAGGCCGGCGGCAAGAAGGGCGGGGGTAAGCAGGGCGGTCGGGCGGATGGACATCGATACCTCATGAACGTTGCGAAGGTGGAACGCACGGAACCGGTGGTCCGTTGCTTGACTTGAGCGCCTGCGAACACTAGGCGCCAGCACTTTCCGAACCATTCCAACAGAAGCGCGCAACCCATGAAGATCCGCAATTCGCTGAAGTCGCTCAAGGACCGTCACCGCGATAACCGCGTGATCCGTCGTCGCGGGCGCACCTATGTCATCAACAAGACGAACCGCCGGTTCAAGGCACGCCAGGGCTGATCCGCCCGGCCCCGGCCACACACATGTCGGCGATCATCTTCGACATCGGCCGGGTCCTCTACGACTGGGACCCACGGTTTCTTTACGAGCGTCTCATCCCCAGGGGTGAGGCGCTCGAGTCGTTCCTGCGCGATGTGGTCACCGTGGACTGGCATTTCCAGCATGATGCCGGGCGCGATTTCGCCGATACCTCGGCGGAACTCACCGCGTTGCATCCGCATCATGCCGATCTGATCGCCGCGTGGGGGCCGCGGTTCGCGGAAAGCATTCCCGGCCCGATCCCCGGCATGCACGATCTGGTCGCGCGGCTGGATGCCGCCGGGGTGCCGCTGTTCGCGATCACCAATTTCAGCCACGAATTCTTCCCGCCGTTCCGGGCGACGGAGGCGGCGCTGTTCGACCGGTTCCGCGGCATCGTCGTGTCGGGCGAGGAGAAGCTGGTGAAGCCCGATGCCGCGATCTATCGACTGGCGCTCGACCGTTTCGGCTTGCCGGCCAAGGGAACGGTATTTATCGACGACAACGCTGCCAACGTCGCCGGTGCCGACGCGGTGGGGATGACCGGCATTCTATTCACCGGCATCGACGATCTTGTGCCACGACTGCGGGCATTGGGTTTTCCGGCCTGATCGATCCGTTCAAGGCAGGACAGCCAGTTGTTCGGCATTGGCCCGCATCACTTCCGTCACCAGCATGTTGCGATCCAGGGTGCTGCCTTCGACAAAATCATCGGTGATGACCACGGTGGTGCCGACATCGGTGATCGCGAACAGCTTCTTGGCGAATTCGGTCGGCAGGCGAATGCAGCCATGCGAATCGGGGAAGCCCGGATTACGACCGGCATGGAGCGCAATGCCATCCCAGGTCAGTCGCTGCATGAAGGGCATCGGCGCGTCGTTGTACAGATTCGACCGGTGCTTCTCGTTCTTTTGCAGGATCGGATAGATGCCGACCGGCGTCGGCTTGTCGTCCTTGCCCGTCGACACGCTGGACGCGGCGACCAGCGTGTCACCGCGATAGACGAAGGCGCGCTGCAACGGGATGCTGACCACGACGGTTACCGGGCGCATCACCGGATCGACCAGGCTGGCATCGGGCCAGACGAAACGGTTGGGCGCCAGCGTCGCCGCGGCGGTTTCGACCGCCATCGTTGCATCATGGGTATTGCTTGCCTTGGCAGGGGTGGCCAAGACCAAGGTCGTCATGGCGACGAGAGAGAGAATGCGATTCATCGCAACTTGATCCTTGTTACGCTTTCACTGTCTTGACTTGCCAAACGCGTTATGCAGCATTTCGTGCCATCGTCGGTGCCGGGCGAATGGTGTATTCCTTGCGGCAGGGCGAGCCCGGTTCGGGAACAATCAAGCTGCAACGGGGCGGAATCGCCGGCATTCCATGCTATTAAGCATGACATAGGGGCCCACGATATTTTCGGGTAATCGATGCACGATCATGATGTCGCGCGCACGCGCCGCGCCTTTTTATCCAATGGACTGATCCTGACGGGATCGCTGGCCGTACCGGGGGCCGTGGCCTCCGCGATCCGTCCCGCCGCCGGACGGGACAGCGAAACCGCTGCCGCTAACCGCGCTTCCGCACAGCGGATGCCGGCAAGCCCGATCGTGTCGTCGCGCGTCGTGCGCCCCGAACTGTTGCGCCGCGCCATTGCCTCGCTTGACCGTCATGGCGCGCACATCCGCAAGCGCGACCGGATCGCGATCGCCGACTTCACCGCTGGATCGTCGCAGCCGCGCTTCCATTTCGTCGATCTGGCCAGCGGGCGCAGCGAATCGCTGCTGGTGTCGCACGGCAGCGGTTCCGATCCCTCGCACACGGGCTATGTCCGGCGCTTTTCCAATGATTTCGGCTCCAACGCCTCATGCGAGGGGGCGTTCGTCACAGCCGATTATTATGTAGGCAAGCACGGCCGGTCGCAGCGGCTGCAGGGGCTGGACCCGACCAACAACAATGCGCTCGGTCGCGCGATCGTGATCCATTCCGCATGGTACGCCAACCCGGATATGATCCGCACGCACGGGATGCTGGGGCGCAGCCAAGGCTGTTTCGCAGTCGGCGAGAGCGATCTGGACCAAGTCTTCGCGCGGCTTGGTCCCGACCGCCTGCTGTTCGCCGCCAAGGTCTGACACCCGGATCAGGGTGCGGAGATCAGGCGGCGACCGTTCGCTGCACGATCGGGCCCAGTTGGGCCAGCATCGCCTGATCTCGACAGGCGGGGGCGGTGATGATCGCCTGATCCAGCACCGTATCGATCGGTGACGCCGTACGGGTCACCGGCAGCATGTCGGCCAGCCGCGCAATCGCGGCCTTTGCCAGCGTGCCGTTGGCGCCGACGCGGGCCAGCACCTCCGCCACCTCGACATGGGCGGTATCGGGCCGCCAGCAATCATAATCGGTGACCATGCCGAGCAGCGCGTAGGGCAGCTCCGCCTCCCGCGCCAGTTTCGCTTCCGGCATCGCGGTCATTCCGATCACGTCGGCGCCCCATTGCCGGTACAACAGGCTTTCGGCACGGGTGGAAAATTGCGGCCCCTCCATCGCCAGATAGGTGCCGCCGCGCGTCACGTCAGCGCCCGCCGCGATGGCGGCATCGGCCACCAGCGCCGACAGGCGCGGGCAGACCGGATCGGCCATCGAGACATGGGCGACGAGGCCGGGGCCGAAGAAGCTCGATTCGCGGTGGACGGTGCGGTCGATGAACTGGTCCACCACCACGAACCGGCCCGGCGCCAGTTCCTCCCGCAACGATCCGATCGACGAGATCGCGAGCAGATCGGTGCAGCCCGCCGCCTTCAGCGCGTGGATATTGGCGCGGGCGTTGATCGCGGCCGGGGGCAGGCGATGGCCCCGGCCGTGACGCGGCAGGAAGACGAAACCGACCGGCCCGATCCGCCCGCGCAGCAACCGGTCCGACGGCGGCCCCCACGGCGTGTCGGGGTCGAGCCATTCGGTATCCGTCAGCCCCTCCATGCCGTACAGGCCGGAGCCGCCGATGATGCCGATCGTCCACTGGGTCATCCCGGGCATCTCCATGGGCGTCCGGCGGACAGGGGCCGGACCGAAAGGAAAGGGGCGGGGCCTCAGCGGGCCGCCGTCACCCGCCAGATACGGTTGCCGACATCGTCCGCCACCAGCAGCGCACCGCCACGGTCGATGGTCACGCCAACCGGGCGGCCACGCGCATCGCCCTCCGCGTCCAAGAAGCCGGTCAGCACGTCGACCGGCTTGGCCCCCTTCGCCGGATAGCCGTTGGCGGCGAAGGGCACCCACGCCACCTTGTATCCCGACACCGGCTTGCGGTTCCACGAACCATGCTCGCCGACGAACGCACCCTGCGTCCACCGGTCGCCCAGCTTCGCATCCTTCGCGAAGGTCAGGCCCAATGCCGCGACATGCGGTCCCAGCGCGTAATCGGGGCGCTTGGAATATTCCTGCAGCTCCGGCCGCTTCGGCTCGACCCGATCATCGGGATAGCCGCCCCAGTAATACCAGGGCCAGCCGAACTGATCGCCGAACTCCACCTGCGTCAGGTAATCGGGAGCGAGGTCGGAGCCGAGCATGTCGCGCTCGTTCACCACCGTCCACAGATTGCCGTTCGTCGGGTTCAGCGCCATGCCGACCGGGTTGCGCAGGCCGGCGGCATAGATGCGCCAGTTCTTGTCGGGCCATATCTGCAGGATGTTGGCGCGGTATTTCTCCGCCTCCATCCCGCCTTCGGCAATGTTGCTGGCCGAGCCGACGCTGACGAACAGCGTCTTGCCGTCGGCCGCCGGGATGACGTTGCGCGCCCAGTGGTTGCCGCCGCCGTTCAGCTTAACGACCAGTTCGGGCTTCGCGGTGATCTTCGTCGCGCCCTCGGTATAGGGCACGCGCACCAGCGCATCGGTGTTGGCGATGTAGAGTTGCCCGTCCATCAGTGCCATGCCGAACGGCGAGTTGAGCCCCGACATGAACACCGACCGCGTCTCCGCCACGCCGTCGCCGTTGGTGTCGCGCAACAGGGTGATGCGGTTGGCGGAGGGGACGCCCGCCCCCGCCTTGCCCATCAGCAGGCCCATCACCCAGCCCTGAATGCCGCCGCCCTTGCGCGGGGGGCTGTTGGTTTCGGCGACCAGCACGTCGCCGTTCGGCAGCACGTATAGCCAGCGGGGATGATCCAGCCCCGCCGCGAATGCCCCGACACGCAGGCCGGCGGCGGCGGTCGGCGTGGTGCCGGCGGGCCAGCCGACCACATCGGCGACCTTGACGGTAGGGATGGTCTGCACGCGTGGGGCGGAGATATCCGGCCGGTCGCCCTGCACGGCGGCGATCGGCAGCGTCGCGGTGTCCGGCCACGCGATATAGGCGACGATCGCGCCCCCGACGATGATGACGAGCGCGAGGACGCGCAGGACGTGTTTGAGCATGGACGATATCTAGGCGGCAGGCGCGGGCGCGGCAATGCCGCGAAGGAAAGACGCGCGGCAAACGAAAGGGGGCGCCGACATGGCTGCCGACGCCCCCTTTATCATTCGTCGTGCGCCCGATCAGTCGAGCAGGTCGTAACGGTCAGCGTTCATCACCTTGGTCCACGCCGTCACGAAGTCGGCGACGAACGTCGGCCCGGCATCGGCACAGGCATAGACTTCCGCCAGCGCGCGGAGCTGCGAGTTGGAGCCGAACACCAGATCGGTGCGCGACGCGGTCCAGCGGTGATCGTGCGTGCCGCGGGTGGTGCCGACATATTCCTGATCGCTCTCCTCGCTGACCTGCTTCCACGCGGTATTCATGTCGAGCAGGTTGACGAAGAAGTCGGTGGTCAACTGACCCGGCCGGTCGGTGAACACCCCGTGCGCCTTCGCGCTCGAATGGTTCGCGCCCAGCACGCGCAGGCCGCCGATCAACGCCGTCATCTCCGGCGCGGACAGGCCGAGCAACTGTGCCTTGTCCACCATCAACTCCTCGGTCGGCACGGTGAAGCGCGTCTGGAGATAGTTGCGGAACGCATCGGCCTTGGGCTCCAGCACCTTGAAGCTCTCGGCGTCGGTCTGTTCCTCGGTCGCGTCGGTGCGGCCGGGGGTGAAGGGCACCTCGACCTCATGGCCGGCCGCCTTCGCCGCCGCCTCGATCCCGACCGAACCGCCCAGCACGATCAGGTCGGCGATCGAGACGCGCTTGGCACCCTCCCTCGGGTCCTTCGCGTCGAACTCCGCCTTGATCCCCTCATACACCGCCAGCACGCGGGCGAGCTGTTCGGGCTCGTTGACGTCCCAGTCCTTCTGCGGCGCGAAACGGATGCGCGCGCCGTTGGCACCGCCGCGATGGTCCGACCGGCGCCAGGTCGAGGCCGATGCCCAGGCAGTGCTGACCAGTTCGGCGATTTCCAGACCGGAATTGGCGATCGCCTTCTTCAGATCGGTGACGTCGAAGCTGTCGATCGGCTTGTAATCCGCCTTGGGGATCGGGTCCTGCCAGATCAGGTCCTCGGTCGGCACTTCCGGGCCGAGGTAACGCTGCTTCGGGCCCATGTCGCGATGGGTCAGCTTGAACCAGGCGCGCGCCCAGGCGTTGGCGAAATATTCGGGGTCCGCCCGGAATTTCTCCATTACCGCGCGATATGCCGGGTCGACCTTCAGCGCCATGTCGGCGGAAGTCATCATCGTCGGCACGCGCTTGTCGGGCGAATGTGCGCCGGGGGCCAGCGTCTCCGCAGGGTTGCCGACCGGCTGATACTGATGCGCGCCGGCGGGGCTGCGGACCAGTTCATATTCATGGTCGAGCAGCATGTCGAAATAGGTCATGTCCCACGTGATCGGCGTCGGCGTCCACGCGCCTTCGATCCCGCTGGTGATCGTATCGTCGCCCATTCCGGTGCCGTGGGTCGATGTCCACCCAAGCCCCTGACTGGCGATGTCCGAGCCTTCCGGCTCCTTGCCGACCTTCGACGCATCGCCATTGCCGTGCGCCTTGCCGAAGGTATGGCCGCCTGCGGTCAGTGCCGCGGTTTCCACATCGTCCATGCCCATCCGGGCGAACGTCTCACGCATGTCGCGCGCCGATCCCATCGGGTTGGGGCAGCCGCCGGGGCCTTCGGGGTTCACGTAGATCAGACCATGCTGGATCGCCGCAAGCGGCTCCTCCAGCGCCATGCCGGCTTCTTCGTCGATCCGGGTCTGGCCGAGCCATTCCTCCTCGGTGCCCCAATAGATGTCCTTCAACGGCTCGAACACGTCGGCACGACCGCCGGAGAAGCCGAAAGTGGGGCCGCCCATCGATTCGATCGCGACGTTGCCGGTCAGGATGAACAGGTCCGCCCAGCTGAGCGCGCGACCATATTTCTGCTTGATCGGCCAGAGCAGGCGGCGCGCCTTGTCGAGATTGCCGTTGTCGGGCCACGAGTTGAGCGGCGCGAATCGCTGCGCGCCCGACGACGAACCGCCGCGCCCGTCACCGGTGCGGTAGGTGCCGGCCGAATGCCATGCCATGCGAATGAAGAAGGGGCCGTAATGCCCGTAATCGGCCGGCCACCACGGCTGGCTGTCCGTCATCAGGGCGGTGATGTCCGCCTTCACCGCCGCATAGTCGAGCGTCTTGAACGCGGCGCGGTAATCGAAATCATCACCCAGCGGGCTGACGGCCAGCCCCGGACCCTGCAGGATTTCCAGCGGTAGCGTATCGGGCCACCAGTCGCGGGCCGTGCGGCCCAGCAGCGCGCGCTTTGCAGCCGGCTGCTTGGCGGGATCATTGATCGGGCTGCCTTCGGTGATCGCGTCCATGTCTCTCTCCTCGATCGCGCTATCGTATGCTGCCAACCAGATAAGGGATTCGGGGGTAGAACGGCAACGATTTAGCCTGATGGGTTTAAGTGGCTGGCTCGATCAATGACATGGCGGTCATTGTATATGACGATGATGCGTGCGGCGAAAACGATGATCGGATCGATAGCGAACAGGGATGAAGCCGCACCGGGATGCGCCTTCATCCAGATGCTTAGTCTTCTTCGATGGCCAATGCGACCGGGGGATGCAGGCGCAGGCGGTGGACGCGGCGCTCGTCGGCATCGGTGATCTCCAGCTTCCACCCCGACACGTGATCGACGCACTCGCCGACCGGTGGCACCCGCCCCGCCAGCACCGCCGCAAGGCCGCCCAGCGTATCGACATCCTCCTCGGTTTCACCCAGCCGTTCGTCGACCACCTGCGCCACCTGTTCCAGCGGCGCGCGGGCATCGGCATCCCAGCCACCGCCATCGAGCGGGATCAGCAGCGCGGTGGGCGCATCGTCATGCTCGTCCTCGATATCGCCGGTGATCTCCTCGATCAGGTCCTCGATCGTCACCAGCCCCTCGGTGCCGGAATATTCGTCGAGCACCACCGCCAGATGTACCCGCTTCGATCGCATATCGGCCAGCACGTCGAGCGCGCCGCGCGACATCGGCACATATAACGGCTCGCGGATCAGACCCGACAGGTCCTCCGGGTGTGGCGCCCCGGTCGCCAGGATCGTGAACACGTCCTTGATATGGACCATGCCGATGATCGTATCGAGCTTCTCGCGGTACACCGGCAGGCGGCTGTGGCCGGCCTCCGCGAAGATCTGGACGAGACGGGCGAAGGTTGTCTTCTCCTCCACCGCGATGATATCCGCGCGTGGCACGCCGACATCGCCGGCATCGCGCTCGCCGAAATGGAGCAGGTTTCGCACCATCTGCCGTTCCAACTGGCTCAGATCGCCCTTGGCATCGGGGGCGGGATCGCCCTCGTGCCGGTCGATCGCCTCTTCCAGCTGGTCGCGCAGGGATTCCTCGGCATCGTTGCCGAAGATCAGGGATTTCAACCCCCGCCAGATGCTGTCGCTGTCGCCGCCCGCGGCGCTACTTCGGTCTTCGGACACTTATTCCTCGCGTATCAGATAAGGGTCAGCGATGCCGAGACCGTGCAGCGCCTGCCGCTCGATATCCTCCATCGCCTCCGCCTCGTCATCGGACATGTGGTCATAGCCTAGCAGGTGGAGCACACCGTGCACCATCAAATGGGTGGCATGGGCCTCCACCGGTATCCCGCGTTCCGCCGCTTCCGCGACGCAGACACCGTGCGCCAGCACGATATCGCCCAGCAACACCTCGCCATCGTCGGAATTCTGGCTGATCGTGTCGATCAGGTCGGGCTGCACCATCGGAAAGGACAGGACGTTGGTCGGCTTGTCCTTCTGGCGATATTGCCGGTTCAGCGCATGAACCTCCTCGTCCGAGGTCAGGCGCACGCTGACCTCGATCGTGGCAGGAGTGGTGAGCAGGGGGCCGTGCGGCGTCCGCTCGATCGCGGCGCGCGCGGCGCGATCGGCCAGTGCGTCCCAGTCGCCATCGGGCCAGGGGGATTCGCAGGAGAGTTCGATCTGGATCATGCCCGTGTCCTAGCCCAAGTCCGTGTGAATGAAATCGTCGCCCTTGTAGAGCAGGCGCGCCTCGTGAGTCTTGGCGCAGGCATGGGTGAAACCATTGCCCATGTTGAGCCGGGCGGGATGGCCGGCGCCCTTGCCGTAACGGTCATGGACGCGGGTCGCTTCGCGTGATTCTACGGCATCGAACGGCACGATAAGAATATCTAGGGCGGTACAATATCGCACCGCTTCCACCATTCTTTTCGCGATCCCTTTTGCCGGTGGTCGACCCAACGCCCGGGCGGCTTTCAATAGGGCGATACTGCTCGTCAGGCGATCGGGATCGGCATCGATGGCAATTGCCAATTGCATGCACCCCGGCTCACGGCGAACAATGGCTACGAAAGCCGACGCATCGATGAGGATCGTCAATCCTCTTCCTCGTCGTTCAACGGGTCATAGAAGGCCTTGTCGATCATGACCGACGGATCGGATCTGAGTGTCGACATTCGATGAAATTCATCGGTGATCTCCATCGCAAACTGCCGAGGCTGGTAGTGTTCCAACTCATTGGTCAGCGCCAGCCGAACCGCCGCCGTCTTGGTCAGATTGCGGCGGTTCGCCAGTTCTTGAACCGGCCGACTGGTTTCCTTATCCCTGACATATAACAATGCCATGCCCGCCTCCGGTATATCTCCGCCATCAACCGGTGCCGCCGACCCCTTCATAGGCTTCGACAATCCGCCCGACGATCGGATGGCGGACCACGTCGGCGGCGGTGAAGCGGCTCATTGCGATGCTCTCCACCCCCTCCAGCCGGCGAACCGCGTCGGCGAGGCCGGAGGCCGCGACGCCGCCGGGAAGGTCGACCTGATTGGGATCGCCGCAGATCACCATGCGGCTGTTCTGGCCGAACCGGGTCAGGAACATCTTCATCTGTGCCGGCGTGGTGTTCTGCGCCTCGTCGAGGATCACGAAGGCATCCGCCAAGGTCCGGCCGCGCATGAAGGCGATCGGCGCCACTTCGATCTCACCACTGGCGATCCGGCGTTCCACCTGTTCGGCGGGCAGGCAGTCGTACAGCGCATCGTACAGCGGACGGAGATAGGGATCGACCTTCTCCTTCATGTCGCCGGGCAGGAAGCCGAGCTTTTCGCCCGCCTCCACTGCCGGGCGCGACAGGATCAGCCGCTGGACGCTGCCGGTGATAAGCTGCGCCACCGCCTGCGCGACCGCGATATAGGTCTTGCCGGTACCTGCCGGCCCGAGGGCGAAGATCATGTCGTTCGCCACCAGTTCGCGCATGTAATGCGCCTGCGCCGGGGTACGCGGCACGATCGTCTTCTTGCGGGTGCGGATCATGATGCCGGGACCACCGCGCCCCTGCCCCTCGGCGGAGACGATACCGTCCAGCGTCGGCTCGTTCGCCATCGCGATCGCGGCATCGACCAGCCCGGTATCGACCTGTTCGCCGCGTTCGATCCGGCGGTACAGATCGCGCAGCACGTCGCGCGCGATCGCGACCTGTTCGGCGGTGCCCTGCAGCCCGATGCGGTTGCCCCGCGCGGTGATGTAGACGCCGAGCCGGTTTTCGAGCGCGACCAGATTCTGGTCGTACTGCCCGAACAGTTGCGCCAGCGCCTGTGGCCTGTCGAACAGCACCTCGACGCGGGAACGTTCACCCGCCTGGGCGGGTACTGGCTTGCGACTCATGCGGTCCTTTCCGTGGAATTCTCAGCCGGAAAGGTGGCCACTCTCCGGCCGATGCGCAAGCGTCCGCCGCCCGCGCGGCGGACGCTTGCGCACGATTTCTTCAGGCTGCGAGCCGTACCGGCCGACGCGCACGCCGGCGCAGCGCGACCCCGCCCAGCGACAGGCCGAGGAACATCGTCGCCCAGGTCGCAGGTTCCGGCACGGCGGCGACGGTGGTGCCTGTAATCCGCGCATTCAGATCGCAATTGCTGGTGCTGGCGTTCGCGCAGTTCGGATAGGGAGCAGCGGCGAAATAAGCCTGACCGCCGGTATAGGCGTCGCGGGTGACGCCGCTCTGTACATCGGGACCGAGACCCACGGCATAGCGCGTGTTCGTGCTGCGCAGCACTGCCGTGTAGCGCTCCATGGCAGTCACGGCGATGTTGGGCAGCGCGACGCTGGTGAAGGTGAACCCACGACCTGTCGTGGTGACTGTGAAGCTGATCGGCGTCCCCAGCAGCGACCTGCCCGCCAGTCCGTCGCCCGTCAGCAGGTCGAGTGTATAGGCATCGTTGGCGTTGGCGCGATTGGCCTCGCTGAATTGAAACGCGATCGAAGTCAGGACATTGTCGACCGCTGTGAAGCTCTGGCCTGCGGCATTGCCAAACCGGCCGAGCGCCGCGCCCCGCAAGAGCCCCGAGGTGGTATCGATCGTCGCCGCCGCCGCGGACGTGCTGGCCAACGACAGGGCGGCAAGCGTGCCGAGCGCCAGCTTACGCAACATGGTCATGTGATTTTCTCCCTTTTATCAGGAGCGCTTAGGCGATCGGCGTGACGGATTGAAGACTCACGCCGCCAGCAATCGCCGCACCCTCCCCGACAGGGACACCGGGCCGGCGGCGGTCAGTTCCACCTCGACCAGATCGCCGATCGTATGGTCGCCCATCACATGCACCGATTGTAGCCAAGGCGATTTGCCGAGCATCTGTCCGGGTAGTTTGCCGGGCCGTTCGATCAACACGGTACAGGTCCGCCCGACGCTGGCGCGGTTGAACGCCTGTTGGTCGCGACCGAGCGCGGCCTGCAACGCCTGCAACCGTTCGTCCATCACCGCTTCCGGCACCTCGTCGTCCATGTCGGCGGCAGGGGTGCCGGGGCGGGGGCTATATTTGAACGAGAAGGCCTGTGCATAGCCGACCGCGTCGACCAGGCTGAGCGTGTCGGCAAAATCGTCGGAAGTTTCCCGCGGGAAACCTACGATGAAATCGCCCGACAGCGCGATGTCCGGCCGTACCGCGCGCACCCGGTCGAGCAGACGGAGATAATCGTCGCGGCCATGGCTGCGGTTCATCGCCTTCAGGATGCGGGTGGAACCGGACTGGACCGGCAGGTGCAGGAACGGCATCAGGCTTTCGACATCGCCGTGCGCGTCGATCAGCCCCTGCGTCATGTCGTTGGGATGGCTGGTGGTGTAGCGGATACGCGACAGCCCCGGTATCCGGTCGAGGTCGCGGATCAGATCGTGCAGGCCACGCCGGTTGTGTTCCTCGGCACCGTCGGTCCAGGCGTTGACGTTCTGGCCGAGCAGCGTGATCTCCCGCGCGCCGGCATCGACCAATGCGCGCGCTTCGTCGACGATCGCGGCGAACGGCCGGCTGATCTCCGCCCCGCGCGTATAGGGCACGACGCAATAGGTGCAGAACTTGTCGCATCCCTCCTGCACGGTCAGGAACGCCGACGGGCCGACCCGGCGGCGCGCCGGCAGCCGGCCGAACTTGGAGGCGAGCGGCATATCGGTGTCGAGCGCCGCCTGACCGGCGGCGGCTTGCGCGACGAGGCCGGGCAGGTTGTGATAGGCCTGCGGGCCGACCACCACGTCCACCTTGGCGCGGGCTACGATCTCCGCCCCTTCCGCCTGCGCGACGCAGCCGGCGACCGCGATCATCGGGTCGCGACCGACCTTGCGCGCGTCCTTGCGAAGGCGGCCGATGTCCGAATAGACCTTCTCGGTCGCGCGTTCGCGGATGTGGCAGGTGTTGAGCACGACCAGATCGGCCTCGCCCGCCGCCGTCGCGATCATCCCCTGTGCCGCCATCAGTTCCGCCATCCGCTCGCCGTCATAGACGTTCATCTGGCAGCCGAAGGATTTGACGTGGAATGTCTTGGGGGCGGGTTTCATCCGGGGGCCGTAGCAAAAATGGCGGCGCGGGGGGAGGGGGCTTCCCCGGTCACGTCGGAGAAGATGCGCGCGTGAACTATCCGACGGTCGGTGCCCACGACGCCTCGATCTGCCGCCTCGCATCCGCCGCGATCGCCTTGCGGCCGGCCGGGGCGATCGGCGGCAGGAAGCGGAGATGCGCGGTAAAGCCACCGCGCCGCCGCAGGACGCGCAGTGCATGGGCCACCCCCGTTTCGCCGCCCGTCCATGCCAGTTCCCGCGTTGCCGCGCCGTAATCGATCGCCACCGGCTGCACCCGTACCCCCGGTGGCGCGGGATCGAGTGCGGCGAGCAGGGCGGACTTGAACGGGAGCAGCGTCACCCCGGCGCCCGTCGTCCCTTCCGGAAAGATCGCCACCGGGCGCGGGCCGAGTGCGGCGCGCACCGCATCCACCTGCGCGCCCACCGCCATGCGTTCACTCCGCGCGACGAAGATCGTGTCGTTCAGCGCCGCCAGCCAGCCGACCAGCGGGACGGCGCGCAATTCGCCCTTGGCAACGAACACCGCATTGGCGAACCCGGCCAGCAACAGGATATCGATCCATGACAGATGATTGGCAAGGATCACCACGTCGCGGGGCAGGGGCGTGCCCATCGTCACCGGCCGCGCGCCGACGATCCGCGCGCACGTTGCCAGAAAACGCCGGGGCCAGGAGGAGGGCCGCCGCGCCAGTCGCCAGACGCCGTGGACCGGCAGCAACGTCAGCAGCAGGGCGGCCAGCGCGATCAGGCGGAGACCGGCGCGGATCGCCCCCACGTGCGGTCAGTTCTTGCGGTCGAGGCTGACGCCGTAGAGTTCCATCCGGTGATCGACCAGCCGGAAGCCCAGCCGCTCGGCGATTGCCTTTTGGAGCTGCTCCAGTTCCGGATCGACGAATTCGAGCACGCGGCCGGTCTCGACATCGATCAGGTGATCGTGATGCGCCTCGGGCGAGGGTTCGTACCGGGCGCGGCCGTCGCCGAAATCGTGGCGGTCGAGGATACCCGCCTCCTCGAACAGGCGGACGGTGCGATAGACGGTGGCGATCGAGATGCCCTTGTCGATCGCGGAGGCGCGTTCGTACACCTTCTCGACGTCGGGGTGATCCTCCGCCTCCGACAGGACGCGCGCGATCACGCGGCGCTGCTCGGTGATGCGCAGCCCCTTTTCATGGCAGAGTGCTTCCAGATCGATATTGCGCGGCATGTCGTGAAATCCCTTCGATACCGTCCTTGTAGGCCGGAACGCTTGTTGCGAAAAGAGATACCGACTCGCAATAAGCCGATCAGGTCGATCCAAGCGCCAATGAATAGGTATGCGCGTCATATTGCCGGCCGTCGCGACCGCGATAATAGCCGCGCCGTTCGCCGACCTTGGCGAAACCGGTGGCGCGGTAGAGGTACAGCGCGTCGTTATCGGCACGCACCTCCAGATGCAGGATGGTGGCGTCCTGAATCCGGCAATCCGCGACCACCGCCTCCATCAACGCACGGCCGACGCCGGTGCGCCGGAACGGCGGCGCCACCGCGAGCAGCAGCAGCTCCGCCTCGCCTGCGATCGCGCGGGTCAGCGAGAAGCCGGCCGGCTCGTCATCGACTATCGCCAGCAACAGCCGCACGCCCGGCATCGCCAGTACGCCCAGGCACTGGCTGCGCGTCCAGGCCTCTCCGAAACGAGGATCGAACGCCGCCGCCATCAGCGCATCGACGGTGCCGGCATCGCGGGCATCGCCCTGACGCAGCGTGACGAGCCGGGTCGCCATCAGCCGGGCAGCTTCGCATCGGGCGCACGGCCGTAGAGCGGGCGCGGGTCGAGATCGGCGAGCCGCATCGGCAGCAGCGGCACGTCGCGCGCGTCGGGCAGCGCATCGGTCAGATCGCCGGTCAAGTTGGGCGCCATCCCGGCCAGCCGACGCACGCCGCTGCCCACCGCCGGACAACCCGCCAGCGCCGCCGCGGCGGCAGCAGGGGGCAGCGAAACCACCTCGCCAAGCGGAGTCAGCGCGACATCGAACATCTGCATGAAAACCTCGCCATGACCGGCTTCGAGCAGCGCGGCGATCCATGGGGACGGCCGGCGTGCCAGTGCGGCGGCGGCGACTAGCGCCAGGGAGGAAAAGCCGCGCACCTCGCTGCCCCAGCCCAGCGCCAGTCCGCGCGCCGCGGCGATGCCGACGCGCACGCCGGTGAAGCTGCCCGGCCCGACATCGACCAGGATGCGCGGGGCGCGGCCGCCACCCGACAGTTCTGCGATCATCGGAACGAGCCGTTCGGCATGGCCCCGCCCAATCTCCTCATACCGTGCCTCGATCACCTGCCCGCTCGCGAGCAGCGCGACCGAGCAGGCGGCGGTGGCGGTCTCGATGACCAGCGTGTCGGCCTGCACGGCGCTTCCTTCGCGGCCGTTCAGGCGATCGTGTTGAACCGGTCGAACGCGGGGCGCGGCGAACGGCCGTGCAGCGTCGCGCGATCGCCATGGCCCAGCGTTGCGATGAAATTGGTCTTCACCGCCGGCTGGTCACTGAAAAACGCCTTGTCGACCGCGCCCGCATCGAACCCGGACATCGGCCCGGTATCCAGCCCCAGCGCGCGCGCCGCCATGATGAGATAGGCGCCCTGCAACGTCGAATTGCGAAAGGCGGAGGCGGCGCGCAGTTCGGCATTGCCGTCGAACCAGCTCTTGGCGTCGGTGTGGGGGAACAACTCCGGCAGATGCTCGTGGAACTCGTGATCCATCGCGATGACGACCGCGACGGGCGCCTGCCGAATCTTGTCGGCGTTGGTATCGCTGGCGCAGGCGGCGAGCTTCTCCTTCGCTTCCGCACTGGTACACCAGACGATGCGGGCGGGAAGCTGGTTGGCGCTGGTCGGCCCCATCTTCATTAGGTCCCAGATCGCATGCAGATCAGCCGTCGATACCGGTTCGTCGGTATAGTGGTTGAAGCTGCGCGCCTCGGTGAACAGCTGTGCGATGGCGGCGGGATCGATCGCGGTCATCAAACGGCCCTGACTTCGGTGACTTCGGGAACATAATGCCGCAGCAACTGCTCGATGCCGTTCTTGAGCGTTGCGCTGGACGACGGACAGCCCGCGCAGGCACCCTGCATCCGCAGGAACACCTTGCCCTTGTCGAACCCACGATAGACGATGTCGCCGCCGTCGTTCGCCACTGCCGGGCGCACCCGCGTCTCGATCAGTTCGCGGATCTGCGCGACAATCTCCGCATCGGCGGGATCGTCAGCGAATGCTTCCTCCTCGGCCGGGACCGAGAAACCGGCGGAGGGGCCGCGAAACAGGGGCATGTGCGCGGTGAAATGATCGAGCAGGATCGACAGCACGTCGGGCTTCACATCGCGCCAGTCGATCCCCGGCGCGACCGTGACGGACACAAAGTCACGGCCAAAGAACACGCCGGTCACGTCGCCCAGTCCGAACAGCGCCTCGGCCAACGGGCTGGCTTCCGCCTCCTCGGGCGTCGCGAAGTCGCGGGTGCCGGCATCCATCACCTGGCGGCCGGGCAGGAATTTCAGCGTCGCCGGGTTCGGCGTGGATTCTGTCTCGATCAGCATATCCGGCATGTGGCCCGACCGGGGCAGGGGATCAACCCGTTGCGGATCGAAACGACACGTATTCGCACGCGGAAATCGCGACAGGTCATGGCGGGATCGCCCCGGTATCGCTAGATGGCAGGGATGACGTCCCTGTCGCGCGCGTTCCGCGCTTCCATCCTGCCCTTCCTCCTCGTCTCGACGTCGCCGCTGGTCGCCCAGCAGCGCGCGGCACGACCCCGGCCGGCCCCGGTGGCGACAACGCCCGCGCCGGTCGTCGTCGATACGACCGCCTGGCTGTACAAGGGCAGCGACATCGCCCCCGATCCGGCGTGGAGTTTCGGCACCCTGCCCAACGGCCTGCGCTTCGCGGTGCGGCGCAACGGCGTGCCACCGGGGCAGGTGTCGGTACGGGTCGCGATGGACGTCGGCTCGCTGCACGAGACGGATGCCGAGCGTGGTTATGCACACTTCATCGAGCATCTGAGCTTCCGATCCTCGGCCTATGTCCCGGATGGCGAGGCGAAGCGGGTATGGCAGCGGCTGGGCGCGACCTTCGGGTCGGATTCCAACGCGCAGACCACGCCCACGCAGACGCTCTACAAGCTCGATCTGCCCTCCGCGACCGAGGCAGGGATCGACGAGTCGCTTCACATCCTGTCGGGCATGATGGCGGCACCGGTGATGACCGACGCCTCGGTCGATGCAGAACGGCCGATCGTGCTGGCGGAGCGCCGCGAGCAGCCCGGCCCGCAGGTCCGTTTCCAGGATGCGTTGCGCGAGACGTTCTTCGCCGGGCAGCGGTTGGCGGAACGGTCGCCGATCGGCACCGAGAAGACGCTGCTGGCCGCGAACGGCACCGCCATGAAGGCGTTCCACGATCGCTGGTATCGCCCGAGCCGCGCGGTCGTCATCATCTCTGGTGACATGGACCCGGCGCTGCTGTCGCGCCTCGTTGTCAAGCATTTCGCCGGCTGGAAACCGATCGGTCCCGACCCCGCCGATCCCGATTTCGGCAAGCCCGATCCCGCCAAACCCGCCACCGCCACGATCGTCGAGCCGGGATTGCCCTCCGTGGTCGCGATGGCGGTGCTGCGGCCGTGGCGGTTCAACGCCGATACTATCGTCTTCAACCAGAAGCGGATGGTCGACACGATCGCCACCCGCGTCGTCAGCCGCCGGCTGGAGACACGCGCACGAAGCGGCGCGCCGTTCCTCCAGGCGTCGATCTCGCTCGACGATCAGGAACGCTCCGCCAACGGTACCTTCACCACCATCGTGCCGGTCGGCAACCAATGGGACGCCGCGTTACGCGAGGTGCGCGCGGTCGTCGCCGATGCGCTCGCCAAGCCGCCGACGCAGGGCGAGATCGACCGCGAACTGGCGGATTATGACACCATCCTGCGGACCGTGGTCGAAACCTCGCGCGTCGAGGCGGGGGGCAAGCAGGCCGATGACATGGCCGAGGCGCTGGACATCCGCGAAACGGTGACTGCGCCCACCACCTCCTATGCGATCTTCAAGGATGCGCGGAACAAGGGGATGTTTACCCCCGATACCGTACTCGCCTCTACCCGCCGCATCTTCCAGGGGGATGCCACCCGCGCGATCGTCAACACGCCGGCGCCCGAAACCGGGGTCGCGGCAAAACTGGATGCCGCGCTGAAGGCGGACGTGACCGGTCTTGCCGGCAAGCGGCGGGTACAGGCGGCGGTCGATTTCTCCAGCCTCCCGTCGCTCGGCCAGCCCGGCGCCGTGACGGGCCGCACGACGATGGCCGGGATCGGGCTGGAACGCGTTACCTTTGCCAACGGGGTGCGGCTGCTCGTCTTCTCCAATCCGTCCGAGACGGGGCGTGTCTATGTCCGCACCCGCTTCGGCGGCGGTTACGGCGCGCTGCCGGCCGACCGGCCGACCCCGGCCTGGGCCGCCGACAACGCGCTGGTGGCCAGCGGCGTCGGCAAGCTGGACCAAGGCGATCTGGAGGCACTGTCGGCCGGGCGGCGCATCGGGCTGGATTTCGGGATCGACGACGATGCGTTCCTGCTGGGTGCGATGACTTCGCCGGCCGACTACAAGGACCAGTTGAAGCTGATGGCCGCCAAGCTGGCCTATCCCGGTTGGGACCCCGCGCCGATCGCGCGGGCGCGGGCCGGGGCGCTGGCGGCGCAGGCGGGCTTCTCGGCTTCTCCCTCGGGCGTGCTCGGTCGCGATCTGGAAGGGTTGCTGCGTGACGGCGATCCCCGCTTCACCACGCCGACCCCGCAGCAGATCGGCGAGCTGAATCCGAAGAACTTCCGCAAGCTGTGGCAGCCGCTGCTTGCCACCGGCCCGGTCGAGGTGATGGTGTTCGGCGACGTGAAGACCGACGAGGCGATCGCCGCGGTCGCCGCGACGTTCGGGGCGATGAAGCCGCGGGATGGCAACCTGCCGCCCGCCCCGGCGATGCGCTTCCCCGCACACGTCGCGACCCCGGTGATCCGTACCCATGACGGCGCGGATACGCAGGCGGCGGCGGTGATCGCGTGGCCGACCGCGGGCGGCGTTGCGGAAATCCGCACCAGCCGCCAGCTCGACGTGCTGGCGCAACTGTTCTCCGACCGATTGTTCGAGCGGCTGCGTCAGGCATCGGGGGCCAGCTACAGCCCCTCGGTACAGAGCCAGTGGCCGATGGGATCGACCAACGGCGGCCGGCTGGTTGCGATCGGGCAGGTCGCGCCCGAGAATGTCGGCCTGTTCTTCCGCCTGTCGCGTGAGATCGCGGCCGATCTGGCAAAGAACCCGGTCGGTGCAGACGAACTGGAGCGCACCATCAAGCCGATGGGCCAGCAACTGATGCGCGCCTCCACCTCCAGCCAGTTCTGGATGCAGCAGATGGGCGGCGGTACCGTCGACCCCCGTCGCCTGAGCGCGATCGGTACGCTGGGCAGCGACCTGATGGGCACGACGCCGGGCGATATCCAGGCACTGGCGGCACGCTACCTCCGGCCAGAGACGGACTGGACGCTGGCGGTGGTGCCAAAGGGGAAGGAAGCGGCGGCGGTCGCTAAGTAACCTGCTTCTCCCCTCTCTTGGACGGAGGGGAGAAGCAGTCGCCGGCCGCCTAGCCCTTGTACAACGCCTCCAGCCGCTCGCCATACATCTGCCGGATCACGTGACGCCTGATCTTCAGGCTGGGCGTCAATTGTTCGTTCTCGATCGTGAAGGGTTCGTCGGCCATGATGAAGCGGCGGACCCGTTCGGTCACGGACAGGTCGCGGTTCACGCGTTCCACCGCCGCCGACAGCGCCGCGCGGTAGTCCAGATCGTCCATCAGCGCCTTCGCATCGCAGCCGCGCCCGATCTTCGCGCACCATTCCTGCGTCCAGTCGGGATCGGGCACCAGCAGCGCCACCATATAGGGGCGGCGGTCGCCGGCGATCATCGCCTGTCCGATCTCGGGTTGCAGGGTCAGCATCCCTTCCACCTTCTGGGGTGCGACATTGTCGCCTTTGTCGTTGATGATAAGGTCCTTCTTGCGATCGGTGATGCGCAGGCGGCCGGCCGCGTCGAACTCGCCGATGTCGCCGGTATGCAGCCAGCCGTCCTGCAGCACCCGTGCCGTTTCCGCCTCGTTGCGCCAGTATCCGTGCATCACCAACTCGCCGCGCACGAGGATTTCGCCATCCGCCGCGATCACCACCTCGGTATCGGCGAGCGGCGGGCCGACAGTGTCCATCTTCACACCTGCGGCGGGCCGGTTGCACGAGATGACGGGCGCCGCCTCGGTCTGGCCATAGCCTTGCAGGAATGTGAGGCCGAGCGACTGGAAGAACACGCCGATTTCCGGATTGAGCGGCGCACCGCCCGATACCATCGCCTTCAGCCGGCCGCCGAACTTTCGGCCGATCTTCGGCTTGAACAGCAGGTCCACCGCCCATTGCGATGGCCGGTCGATCAGCCGCAACCGCCCTTCGTGCCGGCGCCCGCCGATGTCGAGCGCGCGCGTGAGCAGCTTCTGCGGCAGGCCGCCCTGTTTCTCGATCGTCTTGCTGATCCGCGTCCGCAGCACCTCGAACAGGCGGGGGACGACGAACATGATCGTCGGCCTCACCTCCTCGATATTGCCCGCCAGCTTTTCCAGCCCCTCGGCATAATAGATCTGGCCGCCCAGCCCGATTGGGACGAACTGGCCGCCGCTGTGCTCATAGGCGTGGGACAGGGGCAGGAACGACAGGAACACCTCGTCCCCCCAGCCGAAATCCTCCGCGATCACCGCGACGCAGCCGCCGACATTGTGCAGAATTGCGCCGTGATGCTGCATCACCCCGCGCGGCGCGCCCCCGGTGCCGCTGGTGTAGATGATGCAGGCGAGATCGCTGCGCTGGAAATCCGCCTGCCCCGCCACCGTGGCGGGATCGGCCGCATGGTCGGCGATCAACCGGTCCCATTGATGCACGTCGAGGCTGGCGGCGGGCGCGCGGATCGCGTCGATGCCGATCACCGTCTGCCCCTGGTTCGATCGCAGCACGGCGGGCAGCAGCACGCGCGCCAGCTTGTCCGTCGATACGAAGATCGCGCAGGCACCGGAGTTTTCGAGGATATGCAGGTGATCGCGTTCGGTGTTCGTCGTGTAGGTCGGCACCGTCACGCAGCCCGCGGCCATGATCGCCAGATCGGCGATGCACCATTCCGGCCGGTTCTCCGATACCAGCATCACCCGGTCGCCACGCTTCAGCCCGATCGCCGTCAGCGCAGTGGCAAGGGCTGCGACCTGCCGCGCTGTCTCCGCCCAGCTGGTCGACACCCAGGTGCCGTTCTTCTTCGCCCACAGGAACGGCGTATCGCCGCGCTCGGTGGCGCGGGTGAAGAACATGGTGACGAGGTTGGGGAAATGTTCGAAGCGGCGCATTCTCTCTCCCATCGGCGCGTTTCTGCGTGCCGTTCTTATGTCATTCCGGCGGACGGCTAAGCGCGTTGCCGACGCGTTTGATCTCGGTGACCCGGCCGTCCTCGCCGATCGCCACGCCCTCGCTGCGGGGATCGGCGGCGCCGACCCAGCGGCCGCCGACGCGCTCGATCGCGTTCGCCTTCAACCCCAGCGGCGCGACCTTCACGGTTTCGCCCAGCGCCTGCAACGCGGGCACCATCGCCTCCAGCGCGGTGCCCTGTTCGGCGGTCGCGCCGGGGCCGGGGGCATAGAGCAGGCCCATGGCAATCGCGTCCTGCGCGGTCATCTTCCAGTCGAGCACACCGACCAGCGCCTTGGCGATCTGCGCGATGATGGTGGGGCCACCTGCCGCCCCCAGCGCCAGCCGCACGCTGCCGTCTGGGTTATAGACGATCGTTGGCGCCATCGAACTGCGCGGCCGTTTGCCGCCCTCCACCCGGTTGGCGACGAGATAGCCGTCTTTGGCAGGCACCGTGTCGAAATCGGTCAGTTCGTTGTTCAGCGGGATGCCGTCCACCGACAGCCCCGATCCGAAATAACCCTCGATCGTGGTCGTCACCTCGACGACGTTGCCCTGCCGGTCGGCCGCGACGAGATCGCTGGTGCCCGCGACCTCGGACGCCGGTACCGGCAGCCGCCGGCGCGCGCCGGGCGGGGTGCCGGCGGCGACGGTCGCGATCGTGCGGTCGGGGGTGATCAGCGCCGATCGCGAGGCAAGGTAGCGTGCATCGAGCATCCCCTTCACCGGCACGCGGACGTAATCGGGATCGCCGATGTACAGGTTGCGATCCGCATAGGCGAGACGCGAGGATTCAGCGAACAGATGCCACGCGGTCGCATCGTCCTTGCCCAGCGCGGCCATGTCGAACCGTTCGAGTTGTTTCAGGATCATCAATACCGTGATCCCCCCGGACGAGGGCGGCCCCATCCCGCAGATGCGATAGACGCGGTACTTCACGCACACCGGCGGGCGCGATTTCGCCTCATAGGTGGCGAGATCGCCCGTCGTCATCCTCGACGGATTGCGTGCCGCGCCGTTGACGGTGGCGACGATCTTCTGCGCCTGCGGCCCGACATAGAAACTGTCCGCGCCGGTCTGCGCGATCCGTTCGAGCAGCGCGGCGTGCGCCGGGTTGCGCAACATGGCGCCCACCTTCAGCGACGATCCATCCGCGGCGGTATAGAGCGCCCGCGTTTCCGGCGTGACGTGGCGGCCGTTGCGGGCGAGGCCGTTCACCAGACGAGGCGTAACCACGAAGCCATCGTGCGCCAGCCGGATCGCGGGGCCGAACAACGCTGCCCAAGGCAGCACGCCCGACTGCCGATGTGCCAACGCCATGCCGCGCAGCGCGCCGGGCACCCCCACGCTGCGTCCGCCCGGCACCGCATCGGCATGGCTCATCGGCCGGCCGGCATCGTCATAGAACCAGCGGGGGTCGGCGGCGGCGGGGGCGGTTTCCCGCGCATCGATCGTTGTCGTCTTCGCGCCGCGGGCGGTGTGGCTGACCCAGAAGCTGCCGCCGCCGATCCCGCTGTTCTGGGGCTCCACCACGCCCAGCGCCAGCATCGTCGCGATCGCGGCATCGGTGGCGCTGCCGCCGGCCCGCAGGATTTCCACCCCTGCCATCGCCGCGCGCGGATCGGCGGCGCTGACCATGCCCTGATCCGGACGCGGTGCCGTGTCGCGCGCATTCGCGGGTGCGAGAGGCAGGAGGAGCGCAAGCAGCGCGGGCATCGTCTTCATGGCCGCAGACCGTAACGTCCCCGCCGCCACGGGCAACCCGTCAGGCGTCGATCCCGACCGCTTCGGCCACATGTGCGAAACCGTCGCGCGCCAGCAGTGCGTCCAGATCGCGCAGCATCCGTGCCGGCAGGCCCGGCCCTTCATAGACCAGCGCGGTATAGAACTGGATCAGGCTGGCGCCGGCGCGGATGCGGGCATAGGCCTCGGCCGCGTCGCCGATCCCGCCGGCGGCGATCAGCGTGATCGCGCCACCCGTTGCCCGGCGGAAATCGCCGAGCCGCTGGCGGGCGAGCGGGGCGAGCGGCGCGCCCGACAGGCCGCCCGTCTCCGTGCCGTTGGCAGAGCGAAGCGCCGGGCGGCTGATCGTGGTGTTGCCGATGATGATCGCATCGACCCGGTGGTCCGCGGCGGCACGCACCACATCATCGATTTCGGTGGCATCCAGATCGGGCGCGACCTTCAGAAACAACGGCGTATCGCCCCGCGCCTGCGCGCACGCGGCCAACAGGTCGCGCAGCGCCGCGCTCGATTGCAGATCACGCAGGCCTGGCGTGTTGGGGGAGCTGATGTTGATCGTCACGTAATCCGCGACCGGCGCGGCCCCCGCGACGCCCAGCGCGTAATCGGCGATGCGGTCGGCGGAATCCTTGTTGGCGCCGACGTTGATGCCGATCCGTCCTCGGCTGCCTAACCGCGATGCGGCAGCCACCCGCGGCAGAGCTGCGGCCAGTCCGCCATTATTGAACCCGAAGCGATTCACCACCGCGCGATCCTTCACCAGTCTGAACAGGCGTGGTTTCGGGTTGCCCGACTGCGGCAACGGCGTCAACGTGCCGATCTCTACTGCGCCGACGTCGAGCGAGAACAGGCCGTCAATGGCTTCGCCGTCCTTGTCCACGCCCGCTGCGATCCCCAGCGGATTGGGAAAATATAGTCCTGCTACCGTCGATGCCAGCCGAGGCCATGGCAATGGATTGGGCGTATATGGCGTCCCCAACTTGCCGCGCAGTGCCAGTGCCCGGATTGTCAGGCGGTGCGCTCGTTCAGCGTCGAGGGCGAAGAGGACGGGATGATAGAAGGCCATGCCGATCCTCTGCCCTGTACAGCGTGAAACGAGAAGGGGCGTTCGCGTGGTGACCGCGCACATCGCCTGCGAGTCGTTTGCAAAGATAGCGGTTGATTCGCCTCCTGCGCTGCACCATTTGCCAATCGGAATGAATTGGTCTGATTAGCTCATGCGCCTGTCCTCCCTTGCCGACTATGCGGTCGTGATGCTGTCCGCTGCCGCCCGCCGTTGCGGGTCGGCGGGGCGGTGCAACGCCACGATGCTGGCGGAGGAAACCGGCGTGCCGTTGCCCACCGCGCAGAAGCTGGTCAGCCGCCTGTCCGCGGCCGGCCTGCTGGAAAGCACGCGCGGCTCCGGTGGCGGCTTCCGCCTCGCACGGCCGGCGGCGGCGATCAGCCTCGCCGACATCGTCGAGGCAGTCGAGGGGCCGATTGCGCTGACCGCGTGCGTCGACCACCGGGCCGACGATTGCGCGATCGAGGGGAGCTGCCGGGTCAAACCGCACTGGAGCGTCGTCAACGGCGCGGTGCGGGGGGCGCTGGCCGGGGTCAGCCTCGCCCAGCTGTCGGCTCCCCAATTATCGGCCCCCAAATTACCGGACCATATGCCGGATGTGGAGATTGCATGATGGCGACCAAGAACGCCGAGGCCTATGCCGCCGTATCCAAGACGTATGAATGGGGTTTCTCCTCGGACATCGAACAGGAATTCGCGCCCAAGGGCCTGTCCGAGGATACCGTGCGCTATATCTCCGCCAAGAAGGGCGAGCCGGCGTGGATGCTCGACTGGCGGCTGAAGGCGTTCCGCCTGTGGCAGACGATGGACGCGCCCGACTGGTCGAAGCTGAACGTGCCGCCGATCGATTACCAGAACGCCTATTATTATGCGGAGCCCAAGGCGAAGCCGAAGCTGGGTTCGCTGGACGAGGTCGATCCGGAAATCCTGCGCGTCTATGAGAAGCTGGGTATCCCGATCGCCGAGCAGAAGATGCTCGCGGGCGTCGAGGATCTGGACGAGGACGGCAAGCCCAAGCGTCGCGTCGCGGTGGACGCGGTGTTCGACAGCGTGTCGGTCGCCACCACCTTCCGCAAGGAACTGGAGGCCGCTGGCGTCATCTTCCGCTCGATCAGCGAGGCGATCAAGGAATATCCCGACTTGGTCCGCAAGTGGCTGGGCAAGGTGGTGCCGCAGCGGGATAATTATTTTGCGACCTTGAACTCGGCGGTCTTCTCGGACGGTACGTTCGTCTACATTCCCGAGGGCGTCCGCTGCCCGATGGAATTGTCGACCTATTTCCGCATCAACGCGGAAAATACCGGCCAGTTCGAACGGACGCTGATCGTTGCCGACAAGGGCAGCTATGTCAGCTATCTGGAGGGCTGCACCGCGCCGATGCGCGACGAGAACCAGTTGCACGCGGCGGTGGTGGAACTGGTCGTGCTGGACGATGCCGAGATCAAATACTCGACCGTGCAGAACTGGTATCCCGGCGACGAGAACGGCGTCGGCGGCATCTATAATTTCGTCACCAAGCGCGCGCTGTGCCAGGGGCGCAACAGCAAGGTGTCGTGGACGCAGGTGGAAACCGGCAGCGCGATCACGTGGAAATATCCGTCCTGCGTGCTGGCGGGCGACGGTTCGGTCGGCGAGTTCTACTCGGTCGCGGTGACCAACAATCGTCAGCAGGCCGATACCGGCACCAAGATGATCCACCTCGGCAAAAACACGAAGTCGACGATCGTGTCGAAGGGGATCAGCGCCGGGCGCAGCGACAACACCTATCGCGGGCTGGTGCGCGTCGCCCCGACGGCGGAGGGGGTGCGCAACTTCACCCAGTGCGACAGCCTGCTGCTGGGCGACCAGTGCGGCGCGCACACAATCCCCTATATCGAAATCCGCAATCCTTCCGCGCAGATCGAGCACGAGGCGACGACTTCGAAGATCAGCGAGGACCAGTTGTTCTACGCGATGTCGCGCGGGCTGGATCAGGAGGCGGCGGTCGCCCTGATCGTCAACGGCTTCGCGCGCGAAGTGCTCAAGCAACTGCCGATGGAATTCGCGGTCGAGGCGCAGAAGCTGCTGGGGATTTCGCTGGAAGGTTCGGTGGGATGATCGCGTTCGTGCTGATCTTGATGCTTCAGGTGTCCACGGCCCTGACGCCTGAAGCAGCCGTCCCGCCGGAAAATATTGAGGTAATGGGCCGCCGGCTTGAAAAGCTTCGCCTGGATCTTGCGATTAATGACAACCGTTTAAAAGGGTGTCGCGTGTCAGTGAGTAGCGGCAATCGCTTTATAGATGATCAGGCGTGCAAGGGTGCCTACTCCTGCGTATCTAGTGGCGTCGTTGAATCCCGAACGCTGCTTCGCTGCATAAATAATCGCATTGTCGTCGCCGTACAGTCAGACAAAGCCCGGAACGATTGAAAGAGATATGCTTAAAATCACTGACCTTCACGCCGAGATCGACGGCAAGGAAATCCTGAAGGGCCTGTCCCTCACCGTGAACGCGGGCGAAATCCATGCGATCATGGGGCCGAACGGGGCGGGCAAATCGACGCTGGGTTATGTGTTGGGCGGACGGCCCGGTTACGAGGTGACCGGCGGGTCGATCGAGTTCAACAGGCAGGACCTGCTGGAACTGGAGCCGCACCAGCGCGCTGCCGCCGGCGTGTTCCTGGGCTTCCAGTATCCGGTCGAGATTCCCGGCGTGTCCAACGTGCAGTTCCTGCGCGAGGCGCTGAACGCGCAGCGGGGGCAGCGCGACGAGAAGCCGCTGTCGGGCGCAGAGTTCCTGAAGCTGGCGCGCGAGGAGGCGCGCAAGCTCGACATGGATGCCGAGATGCTGAAGCGCCCGGTCAATGTCGGCTTCTCCGGCGGCGAGAAGAAGCGCAACGAGATGGTGCAGATGGGCATCGTCAACCCCAAGTTCGCGATCCTCGACGAAACCGATAGCGGGCTCGACATTGATGCGCTGCGCATCGTCGGCGACGGCATCAACCGTATCATGCGCGCGCCCGGCAAGGCGGTGCTGCTCATCACCCATTACCAGCGCCTGCTCGACTACGTGCAGCCCGATGTCGTCCATGTGCTGGCGGATGGCCGCATCGTCCGGTCCGGCGGGGCCGAACTGGCGCACGAACTGGAGCGCGAGGGCTATGCGCAGGTGACCGCGTGAGCGTGATCGAACTCCCCTCCACCCGTGAGGAGGCCTGGCGCTGGGCCGATCCCGATGCGATCGCCACCGCCGCCGCGCTGCCGCGTGCGGCCGTATCGTTGGATGTGGCCGGGCACTGGCTCGACCTGCCGGGCGCGCGGATCGTGGTGCGTGACGGGGTGATCGACACTGTCGCCAGCGACCTGCACCGCGTCGAACTGCGTAGCGTCGAGGCGGGCGAGCATGCGCTGGGCGCGCGGGCGACCGGCGCCGGCTGGGCGCTGCATCTCGCCGAGGATGCCGCCGCCCATCCGGTGCAGATCGTTCATGTCTCCACCGGCGGGGCCAATCACCTGCCGTCCGAAATCGTACTGGCCGACGATGCCGCCGCGCAGGTGATCGAAACATATATCGGCGCGGGCTGGGCCAACCGGTATCTCCGCGTCACACTGGGCAAGGCGGCGGGGCTGATGCGGTCGGTGCGGCTGGTGCAGGATGGCGGGTTCGTCTCGCTGCGTGAGGATGCGGCGCTCGGCATCGGGGCCAGCCTCGTCACCATCTTCCTCGGCGCAGGGGCGGCGGGAACGCGGATCGACGCAACGATCGTCGCGGGCGAGGGGGCGTTCGCCGATTATGGCGGCGCGCTGCTGACCGCCGGCGAACAGAAGCAGGAATGCGCGGTCACCGTCCGCCATGCCGAACCGAACGGCAGCAGCCAGCAGGTGTGGCGCGCGGTCGCCGC
This sequence comes from Sphingomonas cynarae, assembly GCF_039537815.1. NCBI lineage: Bacteria > Pseudomonadati > Pseudomonadota > Alphaproteobacteria > Sphingomonadales > Sphingomonadaceae > Sphingomonas > Sphingomonas cynarae. The sequence goes on from NZ_BAABBF010000004.1 coordinate 115,101, forward strand.
CGATCGCTCCACCGCCAGCTTGGCGGCGCGGGTCGAGGTGGCGCGCCATGCGCAGAAGACTGATGGCGTCCAGTCGCTGCGCGGCCTGCTGCTGAAGCGGACCGCCACCGTCAATCTGAAGCCGGAACTGGAAATCTTCGCCGACGACGTGAAGTGCGCGCACGGCGCGACGGTTGGCGAACTCGATGCCCGCGCGCTGTTCTATATGGAGAGCCGTGGCATTCCCAAATCGCGCGCGCAGGCCTTGCTGACGACGGCGTTCGTGGCCGATGCGATCGACCGGATCGGTGATGAGACGGTGCGCGATGCATTTTCGGCGGATGCCGAGGCATGGCTGGGGCAAGCGTTATGAACGGCACAGCCCCCCTCGACACACTCGCCGATTTTCCTGCGATTCCGGCAGGCTGGGCGTATCTCGACACTGCCGCCACCGCACAGAAGCCCCAGGTGGTCGTTGACGCGATCACCCGCGCATATGGTGAGACCTACGCCACCGTGCATCGCGGCGTGTACCAGCGCTCGGCCGACATGACGTTGGCATACGAGGCCGCCCGGACGCGTGTCGCGCGGTTCATCGGTGCGGGCAGCCCCGAGGAATGCGTGTTCGTGCGCGGCGCGACCGAGGCGATCAACCTCGTCGCGCAATGCTGGGCGGGGACGCAGCTCAAGGCCGGCGACCGCATCATGCTGTCGATGCTGGAGCATCACAGCAATATCGTACCGTGGCAGATGATCGCCGAACGCGTCGGCGCCGCGATCGACGTCGCGCCGCTGACCGCGGACGGCCGCATTGATCTGGATGCGATGGCCAAGATGCTGACCGAACGGCACAAGCTGGTCGCGCTGGCGCATGTTTCCAACGTGCTCGGCTCTGTCCTCGACGTGGAGCGCACGGTCGCGCTGGCGCACGGCGTCGGCGCGAAGATCCTGATCGACGGATGCCAGTCGGTGCCGCGCCTGCGCGTGGACGTGGCGGCGCTCGGGTGCGACTTTTATGTCTTTTCGGGGCACAAGCTCTACGGCCCGACCGGCATCGGCGTGCTGTGGGCGCGGCCGGAACTGCTGGACGCGATGCCGCCATGGCAGGGTGGCGGATCGATGATCGATCGGGTCAGTTTCCAGCGTACCACCTATGCCCCGCCGCCCGGCCGGTTCGAGGCGGGGACGCCGCACATCGTCGGCGCGCTGGGGCTGCATGCGGCGATCGATTATGTCGACGGCATAGGCCGCGATCGCATCCATTTGCATGAGACGGCGCTGGTCGCCCGCACGCGCGAGGCGCTGGGCGCGATCAACAGCGTTCGGTTGCTCGGTCCTGCCGACAGCGCCGGGATCGTGAGTTTCACGATCGAGGGGGTGCATCCGCACGACATCGGCACCATCTTGGATGAGGGCCGGGTGGCGATCCGCGCTGGGCATCACTGCGCGCAGCCACTGATGGAGGCGATGGGCGTGGAGGCGACCGCACGAGCCAGCTTCGGCGTATATAACGGTCCGCAGGATGTCGATGCGCTGGTCGCCGGTATCGAACGGGTCACGCGAATCTTTGGATAGGAATGACGGCATGAGCGGCTTCGAGGTCGAGGAAGTGGACGGCGTAGCGCCCCCGCCCAAGGCGCGGGTCGACGATGCGCAGCCTCCGCGCGAACGGGATTACCTGTCGGGTTTCCTAGCCCAGCGCCCGCGCGAGGATGCCCCCGGCGAACCTGGCGGTGCATTGTACGAGAGCATCATCGAGGCGTTGAAGGAAATCTACGATCCCGAGATTCCGGTCAATATCTACGATCTCGGCCTGATCTACGGCGTCGATGTGACCGAAAACGGGCATGCCGCCGTTACCATGACGTTGACGACGCCGAACTGCCCGGTCGCAGAATCGATGCCTGCCGAGGTGGAGCTGCGTGTCTCCGCCGTGCCGGGTGTCTCCACCGCCGACGTCAATCTCGTCTGGGACCCGGCATGGGACCCGCAGAAGATGTCTGACGAGGCCAAGCTAGAACTGGGGATGCTGTAATGGCCACCACGCTCCGCGCACGTCCCGCCGCGCTGAACCTGACGTCCGCTGCCGAAGCGCGGATCGCCGACCTGATGGCGCGCGCGCCGGCGGGGACGGTAGGCGTGAAGCTGTCGACTCCGCGGCGCGGTTGTTCCGGTCTCGCCTATTCGGTCGACTACGTCGCCGAGGGCAAGCCCTTCGACGAGCGGATCGAGACGCCGGGCGGCGTGCTGTTCGTCGATGGCGGATCGATCCTGTACCTGATCGGATCGACGATGGACTGGGTGGAGGATGACTTCACCGCCGGCTTCGTCTTTGCCAACCCCAATGCCAAGGGCGCGTGCGGTTGCGGCGAAAGCTTTACGGTTTGAACGCGGCCGATTGACGATGGCCGATCTGCCGACCGGCCTGCCGATCCGGCTGGAACCGCTGGTGACGCGCATCCTTGCGCCAAATCCGTCCCCCTATACCCATACCGGCACGCAGACGCATATCGTCGGCGACCGGGACGTGGCGGTGATCGATCCCGGTCCCGACGATCCCGCGCATCTCGCGGCGATTCTGGCGGCGATCGACGATCGGCCGGTGCGCGCGATCGTCATTACCCATCATCACCGCGACCACAGCCCCGCCAGCCGTCCGCTCGCCGCCGCGACAGGGGTGCCGATCGTCGGCGCCACGCCGTTCGCCGCCGCCAGCGATGTCGGGCGATCTGATGCCTCGTTCGATCACGCCTATGCGCCCGATAGCGTGCTGGCGGAGGGCGATACGGTGGGCGGCGATGGCTGGACGCTGACCGCGTTGGCGACGCCGGGCCATACGTCCAACCATCTGTGCTTTGCGCTGGCCGAGACGCAAGCGCTGTTTTCCGGCGATCATGTGATGGGCTGGGCCACCAGCGTCGTCTCGCCGCCGGATGGCGACATGGGGGCCTATATGGCGAGTTTGGAAAGACTGCTGGAGCGGGACGACCGCGTCTATTACCCCGGCCATGGCGAGGCGGTAGAAAATCCGCGTCGGCTGGTGCGCGGGATGCTGGGCCATCGCAGGCAGCGCGAGGGCCAGATATTGAGGCTGTTACGTGAAGATGCACGCGAGATCGGCGCGATGGTCGGGCGGATGTATGCCGGGCTCGATCCGCGGCTGGTACCGGCGGCGGAGCGATCGGTGCTGGCGCATCTGTACGATCTTGGCCGGCGCGGGCTGGTGATCGGGGAAGGAGAGACATGGCGGATCGCAGCGTGACCGAGCCGGTGGCCCAGCATCCCGCACACCAGCCCGCACGCGCTGGCATCGGCGCGTTCCTGATCAAGGCGACGGGGGTGGTGCTGATCCTCGTCCTTGCAGTCCTGATCGGGTTGTGGGGTGTGCAGCGTTATGTCGACGAACGGCTGACCCCCGATCCGACGACGATCGCGAGCGCCAGTTTGCAGGGTTTGCGCGAACAGAACCGACTGTCGGCCTTTGCCGCGCGCTATGTCGCGGTCGTCACCTCGCGCCAGTCGCAACTGGGGTTCTCGACCGAAAAGACGCTCATCATGCCCGGCTCCGTCCGGTACGAGGTCGATCTCGGCAAGCTGACGGAGCGCGACGTGGCGTGGGATGCGGGCACCCGGACGCTGGCGGTGCGGCTGCCGCCGGTCCAGGTCGATGGCCCTCAGGTCGATCTGGCGGCGATCCGTGAATATGGCAGTGGCGGCGTGCTGACGACCTTTACCGATGCCGAAGCGCGGCTCGACGCCGTCAACCGTGCGCGCGGACAGGCCGAGCTGTTGCGGCAGGCGCGCGAACCGACCGCGCTGCGCTTTGCCCGCGATGCCACCCGTCGTGCAGTGGAGCGCAGTTTCGGCCTGCCGCTGCGCGCCGCCGTGGTGGACGCGAAGATCGTCGTCCGCTTCGCCGATGATCCCGTCGCGAATGGCGAACAATGGGATGTATCCCGCTCGATCGGCGAGGTGCTGGGGAACCGCCGGTAAGGCGGCGGGCGATCGTTGGCACAACCTTATTATGACACTCGCCGCGCTGCTCCGCCGCCGCGCTGACTCCCACCCGTCCGCCAAACCGCTTCAAACCCCGCCGATCCCCTCACCCTCGTTCGGGATCAGCTCGTAACCGCGGTCGAACGCGTCCGCGATTGCGGTGAGGCGCGCGACGGGCGTGACGTCGTCGCTCCGGATGCGGATGATCGGAGGTGGGCCGAACCGGAACATCGGCGCGGGGTCGGAGACGGTCCTCATCGACACGACGTGGCGTCTTGGGGTTCCCGACCGTAAAACGGACGCGAGCTCATCCGACAATCTGCCGTCACAAGGAGCCTCGCCCACAATGCAGTATCGCGCGAGTTTGCGATCGTCCGGGTAGCCGAGCATGACACAGGGAGGGGAACCCGCCGATCCCATTTCCGCCAGGGCGCTCGACCAGCCGTCGTCCAGGCGGCACGCCGCTGCGAGTAGTGCCGTCGATGAAGCTCGCCTGGCGCTTCCGTATTTCTCGACCCGATCCGACCTGGTGACATGCCCGGCCTCCTCAAGCCAGCCTCGGACCCGCGCGACGGCATCCTCCATCGTCTCCCCGCGCGTTCGGCGTATGCCGTCCAGCGCCTCGAAGATGGTGGTGCGAACCCGCCTGCCGTCGACGACGCGCCGATACCGGAGCATGGTCTGGGTCGCATCGACCGTCAGATGCACTTCATCTTTCGAGGGGCCGCCCGCCCGAGGGTGCCGGAACTCCATGAAGTTGCGGCCGCGATCGCCCCATCCGGCACAGGACAGCGAGAGGTCCGGCAGCGCATCGAGTGTGGCTTCGAGCGCTTGGACTACGCGGGACTGATCGTCGGCGTTCAGGTGGTTCAGCACCGGACTTTTCATGTCATGTCCCTCAATTGCCGATATCGGCAGAAATCCATCCGGCCGCAAATCGAAGATGTCGGGGCGATGCCGCGGCGTGGTCCCGCCTGGCGCTTGAGCCCTTCCGCCGTAGCGCCCTTGCGGAAATACAGCGCGATTCAAGTGACGAACGCCGTCGTCACGCGAGCGGCAGCGCGTCGAGGGCGGCGGTTCGATCCCACAGGCCGTGAAATGACGTGAAGCCCGCGATCCGGAGACGGTCGTTCACCGCTTCCGCCGACGTCCGCGCTCGACGTGCCAGTTCGGCTGGCGAGACGTGGTGACGTGCCAGCCGCTCCACTTCGTCCCTCGCGATCGTCATGGCGCGCAGTCCGACCGTCCGGGTCAGCACACCGGCGGACGCCAGGCGGACGACGTGGTTCGGAACGACGTTCAGCAGTTCGGCAGCGTCACCGGTCGACATGGCGGGGGAGAGGGGGCGATTCTCCGAATGGACGGGCGGGGGCCGATCGATGAAGGCGTCGAGACCGTTCCGCTCCACGAAAAAATGTTCCGCGTCCGGTTCGCCGTCGAGCCAGAACGGGATGCGCCCGTCCAGCAGGCCGTGGAAGATCTCCGACCAGGGCTTAGGGCCGCCGCCGATCCTGCGGCTCTCCCAGCCGATCGGCAGGGTGGAGGAGGGCGGCGCACGACGACGAGCCCGACGTCTCAGCCGTGCGAGGAGGTCGTCGAAGATCGAGGCCACGGCCTGCCTCCGCCGCATCACAACTGCGAGGATCGGGTCGTCGTGGAGGCCGAGCAGCCCGGAGCCGATCATCTGCTCGACTGCGTAAAGCGGCAGGCCGAGCCGGGCGATGATCGTGGTCACGGGCGTGGCGTCACGCCAGGAGGCACCGGCGGCGTCGATCGGCGCGGAGTGGTATATGAACGATTCCATCGTTCCGCGGGCGCCGTCGGAGCGGCTGGTCACGAGGCCGAGCCGCCGGATCTCGGGGGCGTGCGTGGCGAAGCCGGGAAGTATGCGGTCGGCCTCGCGTCCCGTGTAGAGGCGTCCGCCGAGATCGGCGCGCGCGCGCGGCGATGCGAACGCCGGGAATGCCTCGTGGACGAGTTCGCGCTGATCTTCGAAGCCGGAATCCCCCCAGGCGATGCGCCGGATCCTGCGGTTCAGGTCACGGCGGCACGCGCTCTCGTCTCGAGCGTGGTCGACCCGCTCCTGGGCCCACTCGACGATCCCCTCGGGCCAGGTGCGCAGCAGTCCGATGCCGCGGCACACCGTCCGTGCGAGCCTTTCCGGGGACATGTGTCCCGCGCGGGTCTGCCACGCGCGGCGTCCCTCGTCCTCGCCGCAATCGAGGCCCAGGCGCATGGCGAAGCGCGCGAGGCCACCCGACGTCATGTCGCGAAGCCGAGGCGCCAGCGCCTCGACGGCAGCCGCGCGTCCGGCGGAGCGCAACGAGACGAGCGAGGCGAACAGTCGGTAGTCGGCGGCGAGTTCGGCGGGCAGCGAGGGCAGGGGGCTTGGTGGGACGGTCGCGAGGCAGTGCTCGCACCGGCCGATGCCGACGCTTCGCGTCCACCCGAGCGCGACGCCGCAGGCGGGGCACTCGTCGACGAGCCGTTCGAGCGTCTCCGTGGAGTAGGGCAGCACGTTCAGCATCCAGTCCTGCCTGTGGTGCGGGGACGCGAGGAGCGCGCCGGGTGCGATGCGTCGGCGCTTCAGCTCGAGATGTCCGCTGGGGACGACGAGGCCGTCGAAGTCGACGAAGTGCTGGAGCCGGCGATCACCGGGTTCCACGAGCCGACGCCCGGCCTGCGTCACGAGGTGCTGGGGATCGCAGCGGATGACTTGGGCGATGCGGCGCAGGGTTGTCGCGTCCGCGAGCTGGGTCGCCCCGGCGTATCTGCCGTGGCCGGACCCCTTCAGCACGGCGCCGATCCTGACGAGGTGGTGTTCCGCGACGGCGCGCGCGATCGCGCCGGGCACGCTCTCGTCGTCGCGGAGATCGAGAGCGAAGCGGAGGTGCCGTCGGGGCGGGGCGTGAGCGGGGATGGAGCGGGCGTCCATCATGAGGCCTTTCGGGAGAACGGATCGTCCGTCAGCCATCCCGCACCGATCGCGAACTCCCTGGTCGCGCGGCTCAGATCGTAGGCCTCGATGCCGTCCGCACCGCGCAGCGCCGCCTCCGACGCCGCGAGGCCGACGAGGCGGGCGACGCGACCCACGTGTCCGCTGGAAACCGTGAGAAGGGCGTCGAGGACGTCGCTGTCGTCCAAACCCGATGCGACCGCGAAGACACCGCTCGACACGAGCAGCGTGTCGATGTTGACGCAGAACTGCTTGAAGACCTTCGCATCGGATCTGACGCGCTTGAGTGGAGCCAGCTCGAGGGGACGTCCCAATCGGGCGGCGAGCTTCCCGTTCGCGCCGAAGAAGGGCACCGAGTCCTCGTCCCCGACCAGCACCAGCGGCACCACCCCTCGGTCGAGGAATACCTTCAGTCGATCCGTGACCTCGCCGGCCTCGTTCGCTCGGCGCCTGAGGTGCTGGACCTCGTCGGCGACGAGGATCTCGACGCCGAGCCGCCGGACGAAGTCGGCGATGCGGTTCTCGAGCACCTTGGCGTTGACCTTCTCGTCCCAGAAGTCGTCGTCGAGTTTCCTGAGGACCTCCTGATAGAAACCCTTCAACGTCATGCGACGATCGAGTTCGACGATCACCACCTGATAGGGATTGACCGGCAGCCCGGCAGCCCGGCAGCCCGGCGGCCTCGCGCTCGATGGCCATCTCCGTCTTGAGGCGTTCCATCGTCCGGCTCTTCCCGGCCTGGGAGAATTGGCTGAGGCGCCGACCGGTCAGGGGACTACCCAGACGGCCCCTGGTGTCGTCGCGGTAGCGCATCAGTTCGTCGATGATCGCCCGCTGCGGAGCGTGCTCGATCCACTCGTCCTGCAGGAGGTTGGTCGCCAGCGACGACCGCCGTCGCGCGTCGGCGTCGCCGAAACGGGCGTTTCTGCCGCCGGTGAGCGGGGCCGGCTGGACGCCGAGCGGATCCTTCGCAGCCATCGTCAATCCTCCTCGTCATCGGCGTAATCGTCATCCCAGATGCTGGCCGGGCGGCCCTCGGCGTCACCATCCTCGATGCCCGCCCCGCGATCGCTGACGGGATAGGTCGCATCGGATCGGTCGGGCGGCGGCACGCCGTCCCCGACATCGATATCGTCGTCGCGGTGAGCCCGGCGCGCGTCGGCGGTCTGCGAGGGTGCCTTCGGAACGTCCTCGCGAAGCGCACCGCTGGGTTCGGTCGGCACGATGGCCCTGATCATCTCATCGTAGACGCGCGAGCGGCCGAGCGCGCCCGCCGCTCTGCGCATCTCCTCGTGCTCCAGCAGCGCCGTCGTCGCGGCCCGCTCGCGGAACGCCTGCTTCGGCATCGCGGCCTTCTGGTCGCGCAGCAGCCGGTTGCGCAGACGCAGCCGATCGGTGACGCTGGTGCCGCCGCCCTTCCCGGCACGCAGCATCTTCTGGTATTCGTGGTGCTCCCAGCGCGTCAGACCGGCGGAATAGTCGGGGTCTGTCGAATGCAGGCGGTGATACTGCCGCTGCTCGGGGTCGTAGACGTCGATGTGGTCGACATCCGAATCCCAGACGCGAGCGGTCATGGAGCAGCGGCCGGTCGCACCGAGGCGGTCGGCGAAGGGCTGCCGCCGCAGGTTCGCGTCGAGCGCCTTCTCGACGCCCCGCTCGTTCCAGCGGTAGCGGAGCCCGTCGAACTCGACTCCGTTGTTGGTCAGGACCACGTCGACCGTGCGCGAGAGATGCCGTTCGATCTCCTCCGGCGGCATTCCGCGCGAGCGCCGTGCCGTCAGTCCCTCCAGCAGGATCTGCATCGGCGAGCGCCAGCCCAGAAACTTCTTGGGACGCTCGTTCCAGGCGTTCCGGGCCGCCTGGATCATGAACGCGAACTGGGCCCTCGAGACGTCCGCGCTCGCCAAGGGGTCGTATCGGGGATCGCGGATCGGGCCCGGGCCATGGATCCGGCCCTTGAGATGCCTGACGGTGCTGTGGAGGAAGCGGTGGAAGCGTTCGTGCTTCGCCTTGGCGTCGCTATGGTAGCCCTCGGGCAGCTCGAGGTAGGAGATGATGTTCACGAGGTTCGGCACCATCGACGGAGGCAGGAGCGCCTTCTCGTTGTCGGGATGGAGCTGGCTGGGCAGGCCGAAGCACAGGGCGCGGTCGGGGTTGACCTCGAACTGCTCGGGCGTGAGTCGCGGAGGCGTCATGAGGCCCAGGAGCGCACGCTCCGTCACCTCGGGACGGAAGGGGCCGGCGAAGACGGGGCCATCGAACACGAAGGAACTCTTCCAGTCCATCGCGAAGACACCCTTCATCCGCGCCGACGGAATGTCCCAGTCATCCGAGAAGAGGCACGCGTGCTTGAAGACGACGCCGTCCAGGGTAACCCGCTCCAGGACGTGCTCGGCGCCGACGGGTTCACCGACGGCCCCGTAGAGCTTCTCCGCCTCGAACGTGCCGTTGCGCGCTGCGTAGCTCGTTCGGGTCTGCAGCGCGTTGATGCGCCGACGGACGCATTCGAGGGAGGGTGGCGCATCGCCTATGTCCGTGGCGCCGGAGGCTTTCAGCTCGTCCCATTCGGCGACGACGCGCGCGGCCGCGTCCGACTTCCACGGGTCGCGCTCCCCAGTCCAGAAGCCGACAGCCCTGCGATGGACGACGACGTCCATGCGCGACGGTAGCTGCAATGCACCCCTCTCTCGACCCGACGTGGCGACCAGGTTGCCGATCCGGCGGTAGGGATCCTCCAGAAGCCTCGCCACCCAGCGCACCAGCGACCGCCATTTCGGACGCGGGCCGGGCGCCGGTGCAGGCTTGCGTCCGACGAACGCCTCCATCGCGTGCCTGCTGCGGGGAACGTCCTCGGCAATGGCGGCCATGGCCCAGCCGTGACGCCACGCGGCCTTGGGGTCGCGTTCGACGCACGCCGAACGATCCAGTCCGATGAACCGTCCCCGCTCGCCGCCCAGGATGGCGTATGGATCGTCGGCGTTATGGAGACGCTGCGCGTGACTCTCACCGAGCAGCCAGTCCATGTCCCCCCGCACCTTCGCGCCGGCCGGCCCGATGGGCAGCAGGAGCGGCTCGCCGTCCTCGTCGACGATGTCGAGCGACCAGCCGTCCGTGCCGAGCAGCGTGAGCAGGCGGCCTTCGTGCACGAGCCGCATGCCGGAGGGCAGGCAGAGGGTCACTCGTCGTCCTCGCGACGAGCGTGATGCGCGAGGAAGGCCTCGAGACGACCGGGCGTCCGCGCCGGAGGGAGGTCGACCGGGGTGTCGGGCATCTGCGGGCGCGCCGGATCGATGCGGACCACGCGCCGCACGCTCATCGCGTTCAGCCTGGCCTGCGCGATCCGCGTCCGGCCGCCGAGCGCCTCCAGGACCACGCCGAGCGGCGCCGTGCCGCCTTCGCGCAGGACGGCATCGCGAACGGTGGCGACGTCGAAGAGCGGGTCGAACGCCGTGTCGCGATCGTCGAACACGTCCTTCAGCGTGCGGTGGAGCATGGTGCCCAGCAGCTCCGTGCCGGTTTCCCGGCGGAGCGTCGCACCGTGCGTGGCGAGCACCAGCTCCGCCTCGTCGAGCAGGTCCGCCGTCCGGGGCTCCTCGAAGAAGGAGCGGTGCCCCTTGTATTCGACGAACACGATCGAGTGGTCCTCCATCTCGAAACCGGCGTCGAGGGTGACGTGACGCGTGCGACCGTGATCGCGCCGCCACGAGATCCGCACCGGCTGGAACCGCAGATCGAGCCGGGACGTGAGCGCCTCGGCCTCGATCCAAGCCGCGGGTTCGACCGGCCCCTCGTGGTAGACCGCGCGTCGCGCCTTGGTGCTGAAGCCCGCGGTCCGGCCGAAGGGACCGCCGTAGGTGAAGTTGACGCGCAGCTGTCCCGTGTCCGGAGCCGCCTCCAGCCGGGGGTCGCGCCAGTTCTCGACGATCGACCGCTTCGGCTGCCGCGCATCGTCGGCCGAAACGCGCGGACACCAGCGCGGTTCGCGACGCGGGCGCGGACGGCGGCACTCGCGCGGATGCGGAATGCGCAGGACCGGCGGCAGGTCGACGTCGTTATCGGTGATGGCGGAGGCGGTCAACTCACGGCTCAGCGTCGCGAGCGAAGCTTGCGATCGCTGTATTGCTGCTCGGATGGCGTGCGTGGTCGTGGCGCTCCCGTGACGAACCTGTCCCATGCGGCTTCCTTCCATTCCAACGAAAGGATCGCACCATCAAACCGTGGGATCAAACACCTAGGCCATCCTCACCACCGGCTACGACGGCGGCCCAACGGCTCACATCATGGGCGCGGTCCATTCGACGGCCCGTCGGTCGTTCTGCACGACTAGCACCACGAACGCTGGTCGTGCGTGCTGATCGACGAAGGCCTCCGACCAACGCCGGTCGACCGTCCAGCACCGGAAGGTGGCGCATCGGCGCAGCAGTCCCTGCCGACGGAAGGACGACAGGATCGCGGGATCGAGCAGGTCTACCATCACGCTCGAGGATCCGCGCAGGACGGAGGTGCCGCGGAGCCGGACGTGCGGAACGAGGCTCTCCTCGGCCAGCACGCCGCCGAACTCCACGGCTTCGAGAACGTGCGCGTCGAGGCGTCGGAGCTTCGCCTCGAACGATGGCGATCGCCCGGCGCGCGTCCCGCCGCCGTCAGCGTCCGCCGGCCGATGATGCACGGAACGATCGCGACCGATGCGCCGGTCGACCCCTCGGCGGCCGTTCCACCGGTCATCGCTGCGGTCGCCGCCGCCTCCATCACCGGCACCCTCGCCACCGCCGTTGTTCGGCGTGGTCATCTCCGCGCTTCCCGGTCGCCCCGCCCCTCGCGGTGCATCGCTCCGGTTTCGACGACGAAGACGCCGTGGTCGAAATCGCGACCGGTGGCGTAGAAGCCGGCCATCCGCTTCCACGCCATGACGGCGAGTGCGGCGTTGAGCGCGTTGAGTTCGGCGATCTGCACGTTGGCGGCGTAGAGGCCGGCGGGGTCGCCGGTCGACGGGATGCGCGACGCCACCGCGTCATGCGTCGCCGGCGTGCCCAGCGTCGTGCGGACCGCGCCGACGATCCCGTCACCCGTCATGGACAGGCCCATTCCGACGTCCACGTAGGGGATGCCGCGTGCGGCGAGGTGGGCGAGGATCGGCGGACGGGCGGCGCCGTCGTCGACGCAGACGAACACGAAGTCGTGCAGGTCGAGCATGGGTGCGGTGGCCGCATCGATGCGCATGGGATGCGGAACGATGCCGCGGTGCAGGCGCGAGTAGACGCGAGTCAGCAGGTCGACCTTGTCCGGAGCGGCGCGCAAATCCTCGATGGCGAAGGCGCCGGGACAGCGGAAGGCGTTGTGCTGCTCGAAGCGGTCGGCGTCGTAGAGGTGGATGGCCTGCACGGGACATTTGGCGACGAGGTCGAGGACGTAGGAGCCGGTGCCGCCGAGCCCGACGATGCCGATGGAGCGTCCGGCGATCCGCTCGGCCGCCTCGCCGGTTCCGGCGCGCGCGGTTGCGGTGTCGGCGTAGCGGAACGGACCGGCCGCCGTGGTGCGACCCGGCGGTCCGCCGACGCGGGCGGTGGCGAGCGGATCGAGGCGCTGCGCATGGGCACAGATGATCGCGACGTAGGTGGTCACGTATTCGTGATGGTCGTGGAATTCACGACCCTTGGGCTTGTTGCAGAGCTGCAGGTCCGCGTTGACGCCGGGCATGATGCGCCGCGGATCGTCACCGACGATCAGCAGCTCGAGCGGACGCCCGTTCGCATCGCAGGGGCGCGCGCCGACCCACCAGGCCGTGTGCGAGCGGGGACGATCGAGGACGTTGCCGGAGAGCGAGGCGATGACGGCGAGCGTGCCGGTCCTGACGCCGCCCCCGGCGGGGGCGACGTAGGGCACGTGGCGCACGATCAGCATCCCGTCGACGAGGGTCACGTCGTAACCCTCGTCGAGCAGGCGCGTCAGCTGCGGATCAGGACTTGTCGGTGAGCGAGACACTGAAGCTCTGCCCCTCGGCCACCGGCGTCATCGTGCGGCCCGTCATCAGTCCGGATTCGGCGACGAGCGGACCGCCCTCGTAGGCGACGGTCAGCGCGGCGTACCTTCGCGTAGTCGGCCTGGGCCTGGCGCAGTCACGTGTAGAAGGCCCGCTCGCGCTCCGGATGCTCGGCCCACTTGTCGGCAAAGTTCTCCATGGGATCGCTCGGGTTCGCGATGTGGGCGCGATTCTGACTATCGCGCAGAATGTGCCGCTCCATTCCGGACAGGATCGAGAGCAGTGCGTCGGCGACGTCCTCCTGACCCTCGTACGCGTGCGCGGCCAATGTCGTGATGATGATCGAGATCGGGCAGCAGTTGATCTCGTCCATCGCGAACATCATGTCCCGATGACGCTTGAGGATCATGATCGAGTGCTGGAGCGGCGTCCGCACCTTGTAGTCCGGTATATTCTCGACGCTGGCGTTCATCGACTTAGCGAGGGCGCGCTTGCGCTCGTTGAGGACGACGACCATCCGCGTCTTGAACCACTCCAAGTAGCCCTTCGGGTTCGAGCGCGGCCAATCGTCGGTGATCTGGCGATAGTTCCTGCGCTCATTGTCGGTGATGGCGATCGCGGTCCCGGCCCAGCGAGCGTCGTATCGGTTGGCCTGCAGGATCCTGCGCACACTCTCCCCGTTGGGCAGCGCCGGCACGACGTCCATGTGGAACTGCGCGCCATCCGCGTAATTCAGCGTCCAGCACCGACGCCCCTCGTGCAACGGCTTGTGCATGCTCTGGGAACGCCGGTAGGACTCCATCTCGACGCGCAGCAACTCCTTGAGATGCTGCTGGGTCAGCTGCGTCTTGCCGAGATACTTGAGCTCGCAGACCGCATCGACGTCGTACTCCTCGTCCTCGTTGAGCGGCTTGATCACCGTGCCGAGGCCGAAGGAGCCCTGCACGTAGACCGCCGGACCGTAGTCCTTCAGTGTGGACTCCGGCCTATTCAGCCAGCGACCGAGCGAATTGTAGCTCTTCTCGGCCTGTTCGTAGCGCGTTTCGCTAATGTCGAGCTCTTCCGCGAGCGCGGCGACATAACGCTTAGATGACGCATTGGCCGAAGGCATCGATTAGTCCCCGCTCGAAATCATTTCCCTATTTGTTCCTGTAGGCATCGCTGCTGTTGCTTTCAATGTCGGCTTCCGGACTTCTCCACAGGATTCGCAGAAAGAGCCCGTTCTGGATGCAGTTCGACAATCTCCGCCTGATGGCGCGAGACGGCCTGCAACCGAAGACCGCCAATCCGCGAGCAATGTCGGAGGTGCGGTGTGGATGGCTCCGCCGCCGGCCGGCCCGGAAGCCCAAGGACACTGCAGGAAGGTCGTTTCTGATCATTAACGCAACCGGGCGCCGATCGAGAATCTCCGAGGCCCCGCCCGCCAGCTGCAACCCCGCCTCGGTCCAAGCAGGAAACGACTTCGGTCGTCATCTGCCTCCCGCATCACATAGAATTGATACCAACCGAAGCGTCCGCGATGACCGAACTCGCCATGGCCTGCAACCAAGCGACCGCGCCTGCGCAACACGGCCGCAAGACACCGCGCTATGCGCTGATCCTGATCACGGCGGTCCCGCTACCAGCTGATCCGACCACGGTTTGATGACCTCGTCTTCCTCATCGACCGAAGCCGGTTCAATAAAGCGCAAATGGCAGGTTTCCGCCAGAGCAGTCGTTCACGCACCGATCGGCGAACGTCTTGAGTTGGTCGGCATTTGCCGTCCCGACTTGAAACACTTATCGGCGAAATCGAGCCTGCCAGGCGCGCTGTATCCGTCTCAGGGGGCAGTTTTCTCAAAACATGTTCCCGAACGCTTTTTCCGCAATGGCCCGTAAGACACGGGGTATCGGAAATGCAGGTATGCCCGGTCTAGGATGGGCACCGGGCAGGAACAGACAGGTAGAGGCTGGACGTCGTGGGCAGGCGGTGGTCTGCCCAGCCACTCGCATCTGGAACGGCGTGTCAGATCGACGGGAACCAACATTCAGACGCCCTAAGCGCGCTCAAGCCGGCATCCTGGAAGGTCGATCCCCCAGCGTCGGTCGAGATAGAAGGCGAGCGCGGCGCGAACCTCGATCTTGAGCGCATCCTTGCCGTCGAAACCGTATTCGCTTCTAGCCGCCTGCTGCTGCTCCGGGGAGAGATCGGCGCGCGGGCGAAGCCTGACGCCGAGCATCGTCTCCCACTCCTCGTCGCGGGACAGGGACGCGGGCAGAGGCTCGGTGGCGAAGCTGCTGTCCTCTGACACTCTGACCGGCAGATAGTCGCGCCACTCATCGTGCCGGTAGCTCCACGCACGGAAGTGAAGTCGCTCGCCATCGAAGCCGATCCGCGCGGGCGCGATCCATTGCGACGTGGTCTGACCCGAGCTCATGGACACGTAGTCAATCTCGATCCGATGGTTGCAATCCATCGCCTGGTAGAGGCGGCGCATGACCGTGGCCGGACATTGTCGACGCGGCATCGGCAGCGCGTCGAAGCGGTCCCCCGCCCCATCCGCGATCACGTCGAGCATGGACGGCAGGTCGCCCGGATCCTCGAGGCCGAGATGACCGTCCGACGCGACATAGGTCCTGCGGACGGTGTCGTAGAGGGGCAGCGGCTGCAGACAACGCTTCAGATAGTCGCGGAAATCGATCGCCGCCTGCGCTGGCGAGATGCCGAACCTGCTGGTCAGGGTTCGCCGATTGGCATGTCCACGCCACCGGAAGCACTGGTCCAGATATGCGAGACGCACCCTGACAGCCTCGCGAAGTTCATTGCCGTCCATGCTGCATGCGCTACTTGACGGAACCATTATTGTCCATCTAGCTTCTACACGTATAGCCAATAGACGGGATGGTGCGTGCGTATCCTTCATACCAGCGACTGGCACCTCGGCCGTCAGTTCCATGGGGTTTCGCTGGACGAGGACCACGATGCCGTTCTGGCTCAGGTCGAAGTGGCGATCGCTGACCACGGGCCCGACGTCCTGATCATCGCCGGCGACATCTTCGACAGGGCCACGCCCCCGCAGACGGCCTTGCGCCGCTTCAACGACTTCGTTCGTCGTGTCGGCGCCGGTGGTCAGACGGCGATTGTCCTGATCGCCGGCAACCACGACTCGGCGGCGCAGGTCGGCATGATGGGCGTGCTGGCGGACGCGGACCGATCGCTGGTGCGCGGACCGCTCGATGCGGAGGAGAGGCCGCTGATCCTGTCCGACGAGCACGGGCCAGTCGCGATCTCGGCGCTGCCGTTCTCCTTCGAGTTCGCGGCCCGCGCCTGCTACGGGAAGGAGGACATCTGCTGCCCGGCCGACGTCCTGCGGGAGCAGGTCGCCAGCGCGAGACGTCACCTTCCGGACGGCGCGCGCTGGATCGTCGTGGCTCACGCGTTCGTCGAAGGGGCGTCCACCAGCGATGGGGAGCGTCCGCTCACCCGGGCGGTGGGCGGCATCGAAACTGTGCCCTCGTCGGTGTTCGACGGTGCCCACTACGTCGCGTTGGGACACCTGCACCGGCCGCAGGCGGCCGGGGCGGACCACATCCGCTATGCCGGCTCGCCGCTCGCGTTCGGCTTCGACGAGGAGGGGCACCGGAAGTCGATGACGCTGGTGGATCTGGCGGCCGACGGATCGGTGACGACCACGGACATCGCCTTCGAGCCTCTGCGGCGGATCCGCACACTCCGCGGCAGGCTGGCGGAGCTGCTCGCCGCGCCTGAGGCGTCCGACGATCTGATCAGCGTCGTCCTGACCGACGAGACGCCGCAGATCGACCCGATGAAGCGCATCCGCAGGCTGTATCCCAACGCGGTCCAGCTCGCCTACGAGCGCAACGGCGTGCCGGGCGAGGAGAGGCTGAGGGAGGGAAGAGCGGCCCTCGAAAGGCCGCAGGAGGTGATCGCCGACTTCGTGAACTTCGCGCGGGGACGGAAGATCGACGAGGGGGAGCGCGCGCTCGTCGAGGCGAGGCTCGGCGATCTGATCGTCGTGGAGGACGACACATGAGGCCGGTCGTCCTCACGATGACGGCGTTCGGCCCCTACGCCGCGACGCAGACCGTCGACTTCCGCGAAGCGACCGACGCCGGTCTGTTCGGCATCTACGGAGCGACCGGCTCGGGCAAGTCGTCGATCTTCAACGCCATGACGTTCGCCCTGTTCGGCGAGGGTGCCAAGCGCGAGCAGCCGATCGCCACGATGCGGTCGGGGCACGCCGATGCGGATCGTCTGACGGAGGTGTCGCTGCTCTTCGAGCTTGGCGAGAAGCGCTACTACGTGCGCCGCCAACCGGATCAGTCCAGACCGAAGAAGCGGGGCGATGGGGAAACCATCGACTCCCACAAGGCCTGGCTCTTCGACGCGACGGCGGTTCCGATCGACGAGGTCGGGGCGGACAACTGCGGCGTCGTCCTTGCCGAAACCAAGGTCGGCGAGGTCCTGCGGCTGGTGAAGGAGCTGCTGGGTTACGGCATCGAGCAGTTCCGCCAGATCGTGCTGCTTCCGCAGGGCAGGTTCGAGAGGTTTCTGGTCGCCGACAGCGGGCAGCGGGTGGAGATCCTGCGCGAACTGTTCGACGTCGGCATCTACCGGCGGATCGCCGCCCGGATGAAGGAGGATGCCGCGGCGGCGAAGCGCGACTTCGACGACGGCCACCGCCTCGTCGCGCAACGCCTCGCTGACGCCGGCTTCGCCAGCACCGACGAGCTTTCGACCGGCATCATCGCCGCCGGGGAGGTGGCACGGGCCCGTCACGACGAAGCGACGGCAGCGGAGGATGCAGCCCGGACGGCCGAGGACGCTCATCTGGCGGCGGAGGCGATCGATGTCCGCTTCAAGGCCGCGGAGGAGGCGCACCGCCGCAGGTTCGACCTCGAGAATGAGCGCCAGGAGATAGATGGCATCCAGATCGTGTTGACGCGTGCCGAGAAGGCTCAGCGTGCCGTCGACCTGGCTTCCCGGCTGACCGACCTCGAGGCGGCGCACGTCACCGCCGCGAAACTGGAGAAGGACGCCCGGACGTCCGCGGGCGAGGCCGAGCGGCGGCACGACAGCTGCGCAGGCGTCGTCACGCTTGCGCGCAGCCGGGCCGAGGAGATCGACGGCCTCTCCGCTCGTGCGGCCGAGGTCGGGCGTCGGAAGGAGCTGCTCGCGGGCGCGGCGGACCTGAAGGAGCGGTGGTCGGCCAGGCGGCGCGAACTGGACGTCGCCCAGAAGGCGTTCGACCAGTCGGAGGGGGAACGCGTCCGACTCGATGCGCTCCTTTCCCACCTTGGCGATGAGGTCGAGAGCGCACGCACGGCGACGCTTCAACAGGCGGAGCTCAGGGCGCAGCTCGTCGCCGCGATCGCCGATCATGGTGCAGCCGCGACCTACGACTCGGTGGGCCGGAAGGTTGTGGCCGCCCGGAACGGTGTGGAGGAAGCGAAGACGGCCAGGGACGCCGCCATGGGCAGGGTCGAGCCGCTCCGCTCGGCGGCCACCAACGCCGAATGGGCTTTCATCGACGCGCAGGCGCAGGTGCTCGCGAGCATGCACCTGCCCGACGGTGAACCCTGTCCCGTCTGCGGGAGCGAGGAGCATCCGTCGCCCGCCCG
Organism: Sphingomonas cynarae; assembly: GCF_039537815.1. Taxonomy (NCBI): domain Bacteria; kingdom Pseudomonadati; phylum Pseudomonadota; class Alphaproteobacteria; order Sphingomonadales; family Sphingomonadaceae; genus Sphingomonas; species Sphingomonas cynarae. Next base: position 133,634 of record NZ_BAABBF010000004.1, read on the forward strand.
CGGCGATGGCGATCCTCGCGCGCTCGAGAAAGCGATGCGCGCCGCCCGCGAGCGGCTCGACGGCGGCGTGCGGGCGGCCGATCTCGCCGAAGCCGCGGTCGCAACCTCGGAATCGATGCTGTGCGAGCGCGTCGCCGAACTCGCCGCGCTCTCGGAACCGAAATCGTCGGTCGCCGACGCGGCCGACGCGGTCGCGCGCATCCGAGGCGAACTCGATGCACTCGGCGAGATCGTCGCGCCGGCCGAGCTCGAGCAGCAGGCCGCACGGACCAAGACCGATCTGAGCGCGGCCGCCACGAAGGTGGAGAACGCGCGGGAGCACCTGCAGAAGGCCCGAACCGACGAGGCCGTCGCCGCCCGATCCTACGAGGATGCGATCGCCGGCGTGGCGGAAGCGCTCAGAGTCGACGGCGCCTTGGAGCGAGAGGCCGCGACCATCGCGTCATCGATCAAGGCGTTGCGCGACGCGCTGGCGGATGCGGAGGAGCGGCTGCGCAAGGCCGCGACGGACAGGGACACGACCGCGGCCAGGGTGCTCGGTGCGGTGGACGCCGTCGCGCGGGCCGAAACCGAGCTGGAGAAGGGGCGACTGGCCTTCGAGGCGCGCCTTGCGGAAGCGGGGCTGGACAGGACGGCCTATGAACTCGGATGTGCCGACATCCCGAACATCGCCGCGCATTCGGAACGGATCCGGGTCTATCGGAACGACGTCGCGGTCGCCGAGGCACAGGCGAAGGCCGCCGACGATGGCATCAGGGATGTGGAGCGGCCCGATCTCGCCGGACTGGTGATCGTCAGGGACAGGGCGCGGGCCGAGTGCCTGCGGACCCGCAAGGTGGCAGCCGATGGGGATGCCGCCTGGAAGGTGCTCGACGATCTGCGGTCCTCCCTCCACGATCAGCTGGAACGCTTGGCCCGTCTCGAGGAGGAGACGGGACCGCTTCGTGCGCTCGCCGACGCCTTCGTTGGCGACAACCTGATGAAGACGCCGCTAGAGACGTTCGCGATCGGTGCCATGTTCGACCACGTCCTCGACGCGGCCAACCTCCGGCTCGATCCGATGACCACCGGCCGATATCGGTTCGAACGCGAACTGCAGGCCGTTGGCGGCAGGACGAAGCGCGGCCTGGACATCCGGGTGCACGACATCCAGACCGGGCGGCCGCGCGAGATCAGCACGCTCTCCGGCGGCGAGACGTTCATCGCGGCCCTGTCGCTGGCGCTCGGCCTGTCCGACGTCGTCGAGATGAGCCACGGCCGCATCCGGCTGGACACCATCTTCATCGACGAGGGCTTCGGCAGCCTGGACACCGATAACGACTCGGGGACGCTCGATCGGGTCCTGCAGGTTCTCCAGGACATCGTCGGCAGGAATCGCGCGGTCGGTCTCATCTCCCATGTGCCGCTGGTGCAGCAGGCCGTGCCGAATGGCTTCTCGATCGTGAAGGGCATGGACGGAAGCCATGTCGAACGCAGGGTCGCCTGATCGCTAATGTAGATCGTTATGGCGATCAGGATGCACACCAGCTTCCGCCCACGTGTTGCAGAGCGGCGAGCCGATCGTCCGATCTGCGCTTCGACGCCAGAGCGAACGTCTCATGCCCGTTCAAGTTCTTCTGGCAGATACTGCGGATCTTCGATGCGCAAGGGTGGCACCGAAGCTGCGTTGCGGCTTCGACCTGGGCGACGCGACTCCAGGCGGGCTGCGTAGAAGCAAGACCGCCGAATACTCGTCAGCGAGCCGGTCCGCGCTCGACCATACTTGAGCGCCTCCGTCTCGCAAGGCATCATATCATCGGCAAATGCTAAGTCCGTCATGTTCTCGCTTTCCGTCGCGGGGCAGTCGCCTCGTCCGCGATCCCCACCGCACGGGCGGCGATCTCGCGGAGCGACGAGGGGTCGATCTCGCCGCCGTCCAGAGGAAGCGCCAGGGAGGGAGTCCAGTTGCCAACGTCGTCCAGCACGGCGGCGAGATCCGCGAAGCCGACGGAGCGCTCGTTGCGGTCGCAGCTGACCTTGAGGCGCAATCCCGACTCGGGGACCGCGGCCAGGCTGGCGTAGAAGGTGAAGTTCCGGCTCGTGAACAGGCGACCGAACCAGAGGCTGTTGTCGTCGGTGTCGGAGAGCGATGCGAGGTTCACGCCGACGTCGGCTTCGGCAACCATCTGTTCGTCGGGAGAGAGCGACTTCCAGTGGTCGAGCAGGCCGCCCCAGACGGCATCCCACGCTTCGAGCGCGAATACGCCCCATTCCGCTTCGAGCTGCCGCGTCGCGAGCTGCGCGCGGTAGAAGCGCGCGAGCTCGCCCCATGCCATTCCGTCGAGGATCTCGTCCGGGTTCAGGCCGATGAGCTCCTTCACCGCACGGCGGATGCCGCCATCGTGGACGTAGGCGGCCACGCTTTCCGGAATCAGCACGTCAGTTCCCTCCCGTCCTCTTCCAAATCTCGCTGAAAAGCGACAACACGTCGCTTCCCGGATCTTCGGGAAGCGCGCGCTGCCAGTTTAGCAACAGGCGCCGCCAGGTCGCGAACTTCCACTCGACGTTCTCCCTTCTTCCGAGCACGGTCATCGTGCGAGCCGTCCTCCGCGGCGCGACCACCCACATGTGACGCTGCTCCCGACGCGGGTAGTTCCTCTCCAGGCCGGTCAAATACTTTAGAAGCTGCGTGTCCGACAGCTCGCTCTCCAACTTGGCCTCGACCACTAGACATCCACGTTGATCGTCGACCGTGCGATAGTGCACGGCCAGATCCATGCGGTCGGCTTGATCGGCGGTGACGAGGTCCACGCGCTCCAGGCGCGGAGCGCGTGGACCTGTGAGAGCCGAGATCAGTGCCTGGGAGCGCTCGAGCGTCCGGTCGGGAGCTTCGAGAAGCATGGCGCGCAGGGCCTGAGTGATCTGCCGCTCCCAGAGCTGAGGCAGCAGCCCGCGGTGATGGCGCAGGAAGTGCGAGCCCGTCTCCAGCCCGAAGGCGTCCGCGAGCGCCTCGCGGCCCGTCTTCCAGATGGGGAGCCGCCAGGCGTTCTCGAGCGCCAGGGAGGGATCGAAGCGGCGAGCGAACCAGCCGAGCGCCTCGACGTCGAACGTCGAACCGGTCACCACGGCGGCCCGCTCTTGCGGGGCGCCGCCGCTGCGGTGTGCCTTCGCATCGTCAGGAGCATGCCCGCGACCTGCGCGGAAGAGGCGCCCGTACATCGCCGTCTGTGTCTCGAGCTTCCCGAGAGCAGCGGCTGGACGCGATGTCGCCGCTACCGTTGACGCTTCGGGCGACGGGCAGGCCGGCAAGCCATGCGCGGAGCGCCTCGACGTCTCCGGCACCCACGCCGGACACGCGGTGACCGCGGCCTGCGGGTGCGAGGTGCGCCAGCCGGGCGGGCAGAGCCATAGCCTTCCCGTCGAGATGGCGGCTGACCGCCGGATCGAAGACGAGCACCGGGCTGGAGGTGTCTCCGCGCATCTGCTCGTCGGTCGGGTGATAGTTGGGACGCAGGCGTTGGTAGGTGCCGTCAGACGCCTCCCGATAGACGGCATCCGGCCGGTCATGGTGCTTGCGCTCGTATTTGCCGTGGTCGAGCACGTCGGCGACGCGTCCGCCCCAAAGAAGCATGCCGCGCTCGAGCGAGCCCGGCCGGAAGCCCAGCACCCAGTCGCCTGTCGAGGCCCCGCGCCGGATCGCCGGCTTGCACGTCCCGAGGGTGATCAGGCCACCGGCGGGGCAGGGGGCCATGCCGACGTCGTCGACGAGGATGTAGCGGAAGATGCGCGTCATTGCCTTACCAGCCCGATCATCTTCTCGATCCATGCGTGCGCCACGGGATCGTCTCCGACATCGGTGACGAACTCCTGTCCACGCCCGACCGTCTCCAGCAAGTCGCCGTCCCGCCAACGCCGGGGCTCGGAGTGGTAGGTCAAACCGCGAGCCCGCAGCCAGGAGGGCACCTTCCAGTGCGAAAGCGGCCCGTTCTCGATCGTCAACCGGAGCTCCGGATGCGCGCCGCGCGCGGCGGCGCCCTCGCCGCGGTAAAGGGTGTTGTTGACGACGCTGTTGCCGAGCACGTGGGGATGCCGGAGCTCCTCCAATTCGAACCTCTCGGCTTCGCCGAGGTCGGCTACGAGTTGCTTCGTCTCGACGCGGAGATAGCCGAAGATCCGGTGGTGCCGCTCGCCCGCGACCTCGTCCGCGAAGAGGCCGAAGAAAAGGAAGACGTCGCTCACGCCGACCCTCTGATTGTCGAGGTGCGACTGGGCAGTGCCGCACTGGCCGAAGATGCAGCGCTCCCCGACGAACATCGGATCGTGGTGGCACAGATGGTCGCGACCGATCGCGCGGGCGGTGATCCGCTCGACGACATCGCCTAGCCCGAGATCGTCGTAGGTTGTCTGAGAGCTGCGCGTTGCCGGGATCGGCATGCTGACCGGCCGGCCGCTGATGATCGGCGACGGTACCTTGCCGGCTGCGGAGTCGAACCCCTTGCGGCTGAGGACGAGCTTCAAGCAACTTCATCCGGCAGGCGAGTCACGGTGCCGACCACCCGCAAGCCCAGTTCGAGTCGCTTCGGTTGGCTGCGCGCGCGCGCCTTCTGTCGGGCGACTGCGGGCGATTCGTTCGCGATCGGGCTTGCGGTCTGCATCGACGGATCATGGCCGCTGTGGCGCACGGGTCAACGCATGGACGCTCGGAGCCGCAAGGCGCCCGCTCCAGCGCATTCTCCCCGGCGACCGGTCAGTCCGCGATCGTTCCGTCGTTGTTCAGCGTGGTGATCTCGTCGTCCTCCTCCGACTTCCGGGCGGTGTAGGGAGGGAGGAGACTGAGCCCGCCCCGCTCCACGTCGTAGGCCTTGGCGAAGGTCGGGACGCTGTGCTCCACGGGAACGAGCGCCTGGGTCCTGACGTCCCCCTTCAGGTTCGATGCGGTGACGACCGCCTCCACCTGTGCCGTCGTGCCGGTGCGCTCCTCGAGTTCGACCGAGATTTCGATCGTCAGCTCGCGGTCCTGCCGGAACGAGCGACAGGACCACGAAAGGACGGGGCCCGGTTCCTCGCACTCGCGGTAGACCTCGAAGGGCTGATCCCGCCGGGGCGACCTCAGGACGCCACCGGTGATCCGGCTCATGCGCATGAGCGGGTTCTCTCGCCGGGGAGGTGGCGGGCCGAAGACTTGCACGCGGTAGGGGTCGGCGTGGAGCCTGACGTTGCCCGACCGGAGTTCGACCGCGAAACCTTCGGCCGGGATCGGGCCGACGTTCCGGACCACGAGGCGCATGCGCCGCTGGGAGAGGAGGCGCGACAGACCGAGATGCATGGCCGGCAGATCCCTCTCCACGATCCTCCTGCTCCACCTGTCGTGCCTGGCGGCGAGGTCCGGATCGTAGTCGAGGTGGGCGAACTGCCAGCCGCCCTGCTGCGGTCTGGGGTGCTTGCGGAGCAGGACGTTCCTCACTGCGCTGACATCCTCGTCGGCCGGCGCGCTGACCGTCGGCCTTGTCCACGGCGTCTCGCCCATCGGCGTGAGCTCGACCTCCAGTCGGGGCTGGTCGGCGGTCGCGGTCCTGAGCTGCTGCTGAAGGCGGGCGACCTCGCGCTGCTCGGGCGTCTGCGCAGGCGGCCGAAGCCAGTGCTCCGGCAGCTTCACGGCGGACATCCCGTGGGCGCGGGCGGCGTGGCGGGGGCGCATGTCGTGGCTGAGGATCTCCAGGCGTGAGCGGTGGTCGACGAGGGCGTGCAGCCCCTGCGCGACGATGCGGTCGTCCGGGGAGTCCCGGTCGAGGTCGTCAAGAAGAGTCCAGTCGATCGCCGAGTTAAGCATCAGCGCCACGTCGACCTTGGGCCCCTCTGCACGGATCGTGGCTGGCGTGCCCGTGTCGAGGAACGTGTCGAGCAGACGGTTGAAGGCGCGTGAGCGCTCCCCCAGACGTCCGTCGCCCTTCTTGCCGTCGATCTCCTTCTGCACCTGCCCCGCCACGAGCAAGAGTATCGGTCCCGATCCCAGTTCCGACCAAGGTAACTGATCGAGCGGCTTCGTCTCGAGCACCACCTGCGTGTCGATCAGGATTACACGTGCGTAAGCGGAAGTGGACAAGTTCACGGACATGTCCACGATCTGAGGCTCGCGGCGGGCGAGCGCAACCGCTTCACTCGGCGGCGTGAGAGGTGGGCCGGGGATTGTGGTTCGCGGCGATCAGCGGCATGCCTATGTACGGAGATCCCAATCGTGCCGCTCACCCCGCTCTTCGCGTCGCCCTGCGATCTCGCCGATCGCCTTCCGCCGCTCATCGCCGACTTCCTCGATCTCGAGATCACGCTGAGGCGTCGCTTCCGCGAGGAGAGCGTGTCCGACATGATCGTGGCGAGCCTGCTGCGGCTGGCGGGTGCCGATCTCTCCGTCCAGGTGCCATTGAGCGAGAAGGTCACCGGGAACGACTTCGATATCATCGTCTACGATCCGCCGAAGCGTAGCGCCGTGCAGTATCGCATTCAGGCCAAGCGCCTCAGTCCGCACGCCACGAAGTGGGGAATGGGCTCCTACAAGGAGTTGGACCACCCTCACGGCACCGGCAGTCAGTCGGCGGCGCTGGTCGCGTCTTTGGCCGCAGAGAAGGGCATCCTCACACTCCCGCTCTACGCCTTCTACAATCCTCAACGCACGTGCGCCGCGTCGGGCGGGCTCGTTGGGGGCTTGGAGCTGGCGGACGGACACGCCGTCCGCGCCATGGTCGCGAAGCTGGTCGCAGCCAAGCCAAAGCGGCCGCCGATGAAGCGCCTGTCTACGCTCCATCCGCTGTTCTTCCCATTGTCGACGTTGCTGTGTCCGCCGACGCCGAACACTGGCCGACGCATTCCGACACCCGATGAATCGCTTCAGGGGGTCGAGGGCGCGATCGAGGCAGCCGGTCGGCGAGTGAACGGCGCGAGGAGCGTCGCCGCGTCGGCGATCGGCATCGACGATGCCGACGGTCGTGCCCGCACGCGTTCGACGCTGATCGGACCGGACCTGCCGCCGGTGCTGACATTGGCCACGGCGAACCGTCAGGCATCCGACCGCTTCGTCCGGGCGAGGGTGCCGCACCCCCGGATCGTCCTGTTCACCGACTGAGCGCTCGTTTGGGTTGGATCCCTACCGGCGCGGACGCGCTCCTGCCCAGCTTCGAGATCGTGATGTCGCAATGACTCGACGCGCAACCTCAACGAGCAACGCGCCAGACGAGCGTGTCGTGGAGGCCGCCTTCGGCATCGCGCACCGGCGTCATCGCGAGATTCACCTTGATGCCTGCGGCGCGGAGCGCCGACCTCGCCTGACTGCATGCGATCTTCTCGCCAAAAGTTGACAATGAACGAGCGGAGGCATGAACTCCAGTCATGGGGATGATAACGAACATCAAGTCGATGCAGGGAATGGGAATCTATGCGGACCGGAGCGCGCGCTCGCCCTCTCTCGAGTTCCGGCGCTACAATCTCGTCTACGGGTTCAACGGGTCGGGAAAGAGCACGCTGTCGCGTCTCTTCGCAAGCCTCGAAGCCGGTGGGCCGCACCCGAAGCTGCCGGAGGGTGGCTCCTTCGAGGTGGCGTTGGATGACGGCTCGACGTTTGGCTGCCCAACCACTCCGGCTGGGCTGGAGCAGCGTCTTCTGGTGTTCAATTCAGACTACATAGAGCGGAACCTGCAGTGGGCCGTGGGACGAGCTAACCCGGTCTTCTACATCGGCGCCGATCAGGCGGAGGCCGCAGCCGAGCTCACAAGGATTGAGGCGGACATCGTGAAGGCCGACACGCGGAAGGTGGCTGCAGCTGCGACCGAGAAGGGCGCGGAAAAGGCATTCGTCAGCCTCAAGAGGGAGCGCGCGAAGTCGGTCGCATCTCGCCTGCATCTCGGCAATCGCAAATATGAGGCGCCGAACCTCGTGAAGGATTACGAGACTTGGAAGGACTATGATCAACCCGCGCTGACCGACGACGAGCTGAAATCTGCCGAGGATGTTCGACGGCTGGACGAGCCGATGCCTCGTCTCGAGCCGGTTTCATTCGACAAGACGACGATCGGGACGGCCTATCGCTTCATTGCTGAAGTCTGTGGACAATCGCTTGCGACGGTTGCGCTCGCTGAGGTGCAGGACCATCCCGATATGCTCCTGTGGTTGAAGCAGGGATACGAGTATCACGAGGCCCGCGGCTTGGCCGAATGTCTGCTCTGCGGCAACCCGATCTCATCCGAGCGGCGAGCACTTCTCGGGGGTGCGCTTGATGCGACAGTCGACCAGTTCATTGCCCGACTGACCAAGACAGACGAGAGGCTCAGGGGACTGATCGAGGCATCGGCTCGGCTTGAAGGCCAGCTGCCTGCTACCGTTGATCTCGCGATGGAGTTTCGGCCCCGCTACAAGGATGACAGGGAACGATTGGCCGGGGACGTTCGCGAACTCGTTGAGCGATTGGGAACGCTGCAGACGGCCTTGACCGCGAAGCTGGAGCGACCGGCCACGCCCGTGGACATGACGGGCGTGGCTTCTGAGCAGGACGTCCTCGCTACCGCCGAGCGATTGGCTTCGGGCCTGGCGACGATCAACGAGGCGATCGCAGCTCACAACCAGTCGATCGCCGATTTCGCCAAGCACAAGGATGCGGCCGAGACATCGATCCGGCGCCACTTTGTCATCGACTGCCGTGACGACTTCGCGAAGGCGGCTGCGGATCTTGCGAAGGCGTCGGACGAACTCAAGGCCGAAACCGATGGAGCGATCGTCCTCAGGGACAAGGCGCGCGATCTGCGAAGGCGGATCAGGACGCATGGACCGGCCGCCAGCGTGATCAACAAGCTGATCGCCGCCTATCTGGGCCACGGCGAATTGACAATCGATCCGGTGGATGAAGGCTACGAGCTCCAGCGCCACGGCCGGCCTATCACCGGAGTGCCGAGCGAAGGCGAGAAGACGGCCATAGCCATCGCCTACTTCCTCTCCTCGATCGAGGCCGACAACCGCAAGCTGAAGGACGTCATCGTCGTCGTCGACGATCCGGTTTCCAGTCTGGACACGAAGGCCTTGAACTTCGCATGTTCTCTTGTGAGGACACGTCTCGATAAGGCTGCGCAGGTGTTCGTCCTCACCCACAATTTGCAGTGCATGAACGAGTTCAGGAAGGCATGGAAGGGCAAGGCCAAGCCGCGCGAGGGTGTCGAACCCACCGCCACCTTCCTGTTCATTGATGTCACGATCGCGGAAGGGCAGGAGAGGCGCACGTCGACCATCAAGGAGATGTCCAAGCTGCTGCGCGAATATGATTCGGAGTATCACTTCCTGTTCAGTCACGTGTTCCGGTTCGTGACGAGGCCGGATGCCTACGACGACCATGGCTATATGATTCCGAACCTGATCCGTCGTGTGCTCGACGTCTTCCTCGCCTTCAAATGTCCCGGAGGCGGCGGCCTCCCCAGTCAGCTCGAGAAGCTATGCAAAGACTATCCCAGTCTTGATCGCGAGCGGCTGACAGCGCTGGAGCGGCTTACGCAGGTCGAATCCCACTCCGACAACGTCGATGACCTGCTGTCGTTCTCGACGATGACACTGGAGGAGACGAGAGAGGCGGCGAATACCCTATTCGTCATGATGGAGGTGGTTGACCCAAAGCACCTGGTGCGACTGAAGAGCCTCTGCAGCTGAACGCTCGAGGGACGGCAGACCTGGATGGTCAAGTAATTTCCCGCGACCAGATTTATGCTTTCGTCCGGTCCGAGCCGATGACGCACTTGGCTCGGGAGTTCGCGCTCTCGGACTTCGAGCTCCACTAGACCTGTCACGAGCACGGCATCCCGGCGCCACCGCTCGGCGGGCGGGCGAAGCGTAAGCGTGGTCGGCTGCCCGTCGTGGACGGCACCAAACCGGCTCGACGATGCAGGACAGCCCCGAGCCGTATAAAAGTGGCGGAATTCCGCCGAATGTCAGTGTAAGGTTGTGCGAGTGTCAGTGTAAGGTTGTGCGAATGATCACAGCCGGGGCAGGGTAACCCCGCGCTGTCCCATATATTTGCCGGCCCGGTCGGCATAGCTCGTCTCGCACGGTTCGCTGCCCTTCAGGAACAGGAACTGGCACGCACCCTCATTGGCGTAGATACGCGCCGGCAACGGGGTGGTGTTCGAGAATTCGAGCGTGACGTGCCCTTCCCATTCCGGCTCCAGCGGGGTGACGTTCACGATGATGCCGCAGCGCGCATAGGTCGATTTGCCCAAGCAGATGACCAGCACGTCGCGCGGCACCCGGAAATATTCCACCGTCCGGGCGAGCGCGAAGCTGTTGGGCGGGATGATGCAAACATCGGTCTTGCGATCGACGAAGCTGTTGGCCGCGAAATTCTTCGGGTCGACGATCGCGCTATCGACATTGGTAAAGATCTTGAACTCGTCCGCCACCCGCGCGTCGTAGCCGTAGGAGGACAGGCCGTAGCTGATGCAGCCGTCGCGGCGCTGCGCCTCCACGAAGGGTTCGATCATGCCGTCGGCAATGGCGCGTTCGCGAATCCAGCGATCGGACAGGATGGACATGACAAGGGCTCCGGCAGGGGATCGTGCCGCTCCTTGCGGCGAAGCGTCCGTCGGTACAAGCGTGGCGTTCGTCGAGGGGAACCGCGCCTCCGACGGGCGTTTGGTTCCGGATGCTGTTCCGAAGCATGGGGCGATGGAGGAAAATCAGGCATGATTCACGCCTTTCGCGCCGAATTGCTGAGCGTGCCCGACGATCCCGCCCATGGCGGCATACCCGTCCACCACCCCGATGGGCTGATGGTGGTGGAGGATGGACTGGTCGTCGCGTTCGGTGCCTTTGCCGACTTGGGCGATCGTTTCGCCGACGTGCCGATCGAGCATTTTCCCGGCGGTATGATCGTCCCGGGCTTCGTCGATGCGCATATCCATTATCCGCAGACCGACAGGATCGCCGCGCACGGTGAGCAATTGCTGCAATGGCTCGATCGCCACATCTTTCCCGAGGAACGCCGCTTCGCCGATCGTGCCCATGCCGATGCGGTCGCGGCGTTCTTCCTCGATGAATTGCTACGCAACGGCACGACGAGCGCGCTGGTGTTCGCCACCGTCCATGCCGCGTCGGTCGATGCGCTGTTCGAGGCGGCGCTGGAGCGGGACATGCGGATCGTATCGGGCAAGGTACTGATGGATGCCGGGCCCGAAACGTTGCGCGATACCGTCGACAGCGGACGCGTCGACAGCGAGGCGCTGATCCGTCGGTGGCGCGGGCGCGGCCGGCTCGGCTATGCAGTGACGCCCCGGTTCGTCCTCACGTCCAGCGATGCGCAACTGGCGGCAGCCGGCGCGCTGGTCGCGCAAAATCCAGACGTGCTGATGCACACGCATCTCGCCGAGAACCACGGCGAGGTCGCGGCGGTGGCCGAACGCTTTCCCAAAGCGGTCGATTATCTGGCGGTGTACGATCGGTTCGGACTGGTCACCGATCGATCCGTGTTCGCGCACGGCATCCATCTGGACGACCGGGCACTGGCCCGGATGGCGGCGGCGGGCAGCGGCATCGCCTTTTGCCCCACGTCCAACCTGTTCCTGGGATCGGGGCTGTTCGATCTGGTGCGGGCAGATAGGTACGGCGTGACCGTGGGGCTGGGTAGCGATGTCGGCGCGGGCACCAGCTTTTCCGCGTTCGCGACGATGGGGGAGGCGTACAAGGTGGGGCAGTTGCGCGGCAACAGCCTCGATCCGTTCCGTGCCCTGTATCTGGCCTCCACGGGCGGCGCGCGCCTGATGGGGCTGGAAGACCGGATCGGTGCGTTGAAGGTGGGGCAGGAGGCGGATTTCGTCGTGCTCGATCCCGCCGCCACGCCGCTGCTGGCGCGCCGCACCGCCGGCGCCTCCCTTGCCGAGCGGTTATTCGCCCTCCAGATGCTGGGGGACGACCGCGCGGTGGCACACTGCTATCTTCAGGGCCGCCGCGCCCATAGCCGACAGGATCACGCATGACCGATTTCCACGCCGCCATCCCCAAGGCCGAACTGCACCTGCATATCGAGGGCACGCTGGAGCCGGAGATGATGGTCGCGCTGGCCGCGCGCAATCGCGTCGCCATCCCGTTCGCCTCGGTGGAGGAGGTTCGCGCGGCGTACCGCTTCACTGATCTCCAGAGCTTCCTCGACATCTATTATGCCGGGGCGGAGGTGCTGCGCACCGAGGAGGATTTCCACGATCTCGCCGCTGCCTATTTCGACCGGGCGGCCGCCGATGGCGTGGTGCATGCCGAGATATTCTTCGATCCGCAGACTCATACCCATCGCGGCATCCCGTTCGACACGGTCGCGCGCGGACTGTTCGCGGCGGTGGAGGGCGCGCAGGCGAAGCACGGCATGACGGTGGAGATCATCATGAGCTATCTCCGCCATCTGGACGAGGACGACGCCTTTGCCACGTTGAAGCTGGCCGAGCCGTGGCTAGACCGGTTCGTCGGCGTCGGACTTGATTCGTCCGAGGTCGGCAATCCGCCCGCCAAGTTCGCCCGCGTCTTCGCCGCCTCACGCGAGCGGGGGTTGAAACTGTGCGCCCATGCCGGCGAGGAGGGACCACCCGCCTATATCCACGAAGCGCTCGACGTGTTGAAGGTCGACCGGATCGATCACGGCAACCGGGCAATGGAAGACCCGGCGTTGGTTGCACGGCTGGCGCGGGCGGCGATGACGCTGACGGTGTGCCCGCTGTCCAACGTGGCGCTCCGCAACGTCGATACGCTGGCGGATCATCCGATAGACCGGATGCTGGATGCTGGTCTGCGCGCGACGATCCATTCCGACGATCCGGCCTATTTCGGCGGCTATATCGCCGAGAATTTCCGCAGCGTCGCCGCCGCGCGCAACCTGTCGCGCGCGCAGGTAGTGACACTGGCCCGCAACAGCTTCCTTGGTGCGTTCCTGACCGACGCGACGCTGGCCGGGCATCTCGCCACGCTCGACACCTTCGCCCGCGCCCACCCATGATCCGGCGTTTCCTTTCGCTGTTCGAGCCGTTCATCCTGATGCTGCTCGGCACGGTGTTGCTGGCCAGCGTCCTGCCGCCGCGCGGGGTGATCGCCATGATCGTCGGGGTGGCGGCGGATATCGGCATCGTCCTGCTGTTCTTTCTGCACGGCGCCCGGCTATCGCGCGAGGCGATCCGGGCGGGGGCGAGCAACTGGCGATTGCACACGGCGGTGCTGGCGGTGACCTTCGTCGTGTTCCCGCTGTTTGGACTGTGGCTGAGCCGGATCATGACCGGGCCAGTCGCGGCGGGCATCCTGTTTCTGACGCTGCTGCCGTCGACGGTGCAGTCCTCTATCGCGTTCACCGCGATCGCGCGGGGCAATGTCGCGGCGGCGGTGTGCAGCGCCTCCTTTTCCAATCTGCTCGGCATCGTCATTACGCCGTTACTGGTGGCGTGGCTGATGGGGGCGGCGGGATCGATCTCGTTCGATTCGATCGAGGCGATCGTCCTGCAACTGTTGGTGCCGTTCGTGGCGGGGCACCTGTTGCGGCCGTGGATCGGTGCGTGGGTGACGCGGCAGAAGACGATGCTGACCGTGGTCGATCGCGGGTCGATCCTGCTCGTCGTCTATTCCGCGTTCGGCGCGGCGGTAGTGGAGGGGCTGTGGCATCGACTGTCCCCGGGCGATCTGGCGTTGGTGGCGCTGATCTGTTGCGTCCTGCTGGCACTGGTGCTGCTCGTCACCTGGGGGCTGGGATCGCTGCTGGGGCTGAACCGGGAGGATGCGATCGTGCTGCAGTTCTGCGGGTCGAAAAAGAGCCTGGCCTCCGGCGTCCCGATGGCGGGCGTGCTGTTCTCGCCGGCGCAGGTGGGGGTGGTGCTGTTGCCGGTGATGCTGTTCCACCAGATTCAGCTGATCGCCTGCGCGATGCTCGCCCGCCGTTATGCCGAACGGCCGGCCAATCCGACATCATCCTGACCGAAAAAGAAAATATGCCACCGTCCTGTCATCAACGCTGGCTAGAAATCCGAAGTCGAGGCACGATTGGTTAACCATGGGGTCGCGGAACGACGCGAGACCGGGCGAATCGAACGATATGTATGTTCCGGACAGGGGATAGTGGCGTGAGCGCGGATTATTGGAACCTGGGGTCTGCCGACTTCAGTCAGGACTGGAGCGACAAGACACTCATCACCGCGACCGGCGACTGGAGCCGGGTACCCGGCATCGTCGGTTTCCTGGGTGATTATTCCACCGGTTCGCCGGCCAACGTCGATCCCAGGACGTTGACGGGGATCACGTCGACCAGCGTCAACGTGTTCGCCAATCAGACCAATCCGACCACGTTCAGCAGCGGCGGTGTCGCCGAGTTCGACATCGCGAACCCGACCATCGCCATTCAGGGTTCCGGCACCGCCGATGCGCCGTATCTGGCGCTGTACCTGAACGCCAGCGGTCGGCAGAATGTGACGCTGAGCTTCAACGCGCGCGATCTCGACGCCAGCGTGGACAACGCCATCCAGCAGCTCGCCGTCCAGTACCGGCTCGGCGATACCGGCATCTGGACCAACGTCTATTATAATGCCGACGTGACCGAGGGCGGCACCGCGACGAAGGTGACGCCGGTCAGCGTCACCCTGCCGGCCGACGCCAACGACGCGGGCCAGTTGCAGGTCCGGATCATGACGACCAATGCCGGCGGTAACGACGAATGGGTCGGCATCGACGACATCGTCGTGACCAGCACGGGCAGCGGCGGCGGCCTGACCGGCACGCTCGGCATCGCCGACGCCAATGTGGTCGAGGGCAATGACGGGGTTCAGGACCTCACCTTCACCGTATCGCGCGCCGGCGGCAGCGACGGCGCGGTCGAGGCGACCTACACGGTCGGCATGCCCGGCGGGGCCAACGGTGCCGATGCCGCCGATTTCGCCGCGGGTGCGGCCCTTACCGGCAAGGTCAGCTTCGCCGCCGGCCAGACCAGCGCGACGATCACGCTGCCCGTGTTGGGCGACCGGTTGCCCGAGAACAACGAGGCGTTCACCGTCACATTGTCGTCGCCCACCGGCGGCGCGCAACTGGGTCGTGCGGTCGCGACCGGGACGATCCTGAACGACGATGTGGTGACGCTGCTCGTCGGACAGATCCAGGGCGAGGGGCATCGCTCCGCCTATGTCGGGCAGGAAGTCGTCACCAACGGCATCGTCACCGCGGTCGACAGTAATGGTTTCTATCTGCAGGATTCGGGCGACGGCAATGGCCGTACCTCGGACGGCATCTTCGTGTTCACCAGCACCCCGCCGGAGGTGTTCGCCGGTGATTTCGTGTCGGTCGCGGGGCGTGTGTCCGAATTTGTCGGTGGCGCGGGCGGGTTGTCCGTAACGCAAATCGTGACGCCGACGATCGACATCGCCAGCTATGGCAACGTCCTGCCCGCCTCGACGCTGATCGGCGTCGGGGGGTTGCTGCCGCCGACGCAGACGATCGACGACGATCGCCTGACCAGCTACGATCCCGCCACCGACGGCATCGATTTCTGGGAATCGCTGGAGGGGATGCGCGTCACGATCGACAATCCGCTGGTCGTGTCCAACACCAACAGTTTCGGCGAGACGGACGTGGTCGCCTCGCTCGGCACCGGCGCCACCGGCGTCAACGACCGCGGTGGTATCACCGTGTCGGCAGGTGACTTCAATCCCGAGAAAATCCAGATCGACGACGACAGCGGGATCTTCGCGGGTTACGCGCCGGGCTACAATGTCGGCGATCAGTTGAGCAGCGTGTCGGGCATCGTCAACTACGCTTTCAACCAGTTCGAGGTGGTGGTGACCGATGCCGTCACCCTGACCAAGGACGTGACGCTGACGCGCGAGACGACGGCGCTGGCCGGCGATGCCGACCACCTGTCGATCGCCACCTACAATGTCGAGAATCTCGATGCGTCCGACAACAAGTTCGATATCCTCGCCGCCAACATCGTCTACAATCTCCGCGCGCCCGACGTCATCGGGTTGCAGGAGATCCAGGACGCCAACGGCGCGGCGAGCGGTGGCAGCCTGTCCGGCGTGGCGACCGCCAACGGACTGATCGCGGCGATCGCCGCGCTGGGTTACGGCAACTACAAATATGTCGAGGTCGCCCCTGCAACCGTCAATTCCACCGGTGGCGAGCCCAATGGCAATATCCGCAACGGTTATCTCTACAATGACGACCGCGTCGATTATGTCGCGGGCAGCGCAACGCTGATCACCGGCAGCGCCTACAGCAACAGCCGCAATCCGCTGGCCGCGCAGTTCGCTTTCAACGGCGAGACGGTGACCGCGATCAACGTTCACTTCACCTCGCGCGGCGGCAGCGACCCGCTCTGGGGGGCGACGCAGCCGCCGACCGATGCGGGCGATGCCGCCCGTACCGCACAGGCGGCGGGTGTGAAGGCCTGGGTGCAGGACAGGCTGGCGGGCGATCCCGACCTGAACGTCGCGATCCTGGGCGACTGGAACGGCTTCTATTTCGAGAATGCCCAGACCCAGTTGACCGACCCCGCCCGCGGCGGCGTGTTCACCAACCTGAATACCCTGCTCGCACCCGAAGAGCGCTATAGCTATCTGTTCGAGGGTAATGCGCAGCAGCTCGACAACATCCTCGTGACCGGCGGATTGCTGGCCGGCGCACGCTACGACGCAGTCCACATCAACTCGCAGTTCACCGGCGACCGCCCGACCGACCATGATCCGCAGGTGGCCTTGCTGAAACTGGGCAACGGTGCGGCCGCCGCCAGCGAGGAGGTGTTCACCTTTGCCGACAGCGGTCGCGTACCGGTATCGGCAGACGCCGGGTCGTCCGGCGATGCGACCTTCTGGTCCGGCGATGCGACCAGCGCGCCAGCCCCCGACATCGTGCTCCACGACGGCTATGGCGATGCGATGGGCGGTTTCGGTGACTGGGTGTTCCGCGATCACCACGTGGAACTCCACGCCTATTGATGCCGTATCGCCGACCGGCCGGATCGCGTATCCAGCCGGTCGGTAACGGGTCTGAACGGAAACGATGGCGGAGATGGCGCATCACGGGGCGATGCGGGCGGCGTTCGCCCGTTGTCGCCGGCATTTCATGGCGGCGGCGGGGTTCAGTGCGCTCGTCAACCTGCTCTACATCGTGCCGACACTCTATATGCTCCAGGTCTATGACCGGGTGGTGCCGACGCAGGGGCGACAGACGCTGTTTTTCCTGACGCTGGTGTTGCTGTTCGGGCTGGCGACGCTGGCGCTGCTGGACCGGGTGCGCGCGCGGCTGCTGGTGCGCGCAGGCGTGGTGCTGGACAGCGTTGTCGCGCCGGCGCTCCTCGATGCGACGCTGGGGCGGCCCGACTCGGCGGCGGCACGGGCGGCGTTGCGCGATTTCGATACGATGCGCGGCACGTTGACCGGGCCGGGGATGCTGGCGCTGTTCGATGCGCCGTGGACCCCGGTCTATGTCGCGGTCTGCTTCCTCGTCCATCCCTGGATCGGCGCGATGGCGCTGGCCGGCGCGGTGATCCTGCCTGTTATCGCGTGGCGGAACGAACGGGCGACAGGGGATCGGCTGGCACGCGCGCAAGCCGCAGCGGGCGTCGCCTATGCCGCGCAGGACAGCCTGCTGACGTCGGCGGAGAGCATCTGCGCGCTGGGCATGCGGCAGGCGCTGGTCACGCGCCAGTTGCGCCACCGTCGCTCGATGCTGGCGCTCCAGACCGAAGCGGGGTTCAGGGCGGGTGCCTATTTCACCGCGACGAAATTCGTCCGGCTGGCGCTGCAATCGCTGGCGCTGGGGCTGGGCGCGCTGCTGGCGGTGAACGACCAGATTTCCGGCGGCGCGATCTTCGCCTCGTCGTTCCTGATCGCGCGCGCGCTGGCCCCGATCGAACAATTGATCGGAACGTGGAAGGCCGTGGCGCAGGCGCGCGGCAGCTATCAAATGCTCGACACCCTGCTTGCCGGCCCCGCCGCCGCGATGGTCACGCAACTGCCCGCTCCGCGCGGCGCGTTGCGGCTGGACGGGGTGACCGTGCTGAACGACAGTCGCGACGGCGCGATCCTGAACGCGGTGTCGTTCGATATCCGGCCGGGCGAGGTGGTGGCGATCGTCGGCCCGTCCGGCGCGGGCAAATCGACGCTGCTCCGCGCCATCGCCGGTGCATTGCCGGTTGATCGTGGCACGGTGCGGATCGACGAGGCGGATATCGGCGATTGGGACCCGGAACGGCTGGCCCGCCATATCGGCTATCTACCGCAGGACTCGGCGCTGTTCGAAGGAACGGTGAAGGAGAATATTTGCCGCTTTGCGACCGAACTGGGTCAGACGGACGACATCGATGCGGCAGCGGTGGCTGCGGCGAAGAAAGTGGGGGCGGACGCGCTGATCCTGCGATTGCCGAACGGGTTCGACCATCGGCTGCGGCTGGGCGGGCGGGGCGTGTCGGCGGGGCAGGGCCAGCGGATCGCGCTGGCGCGGGCGGTGTACGGCGATCCCGCGCTGTTCATCCTCGACGAGCCCAACGCGCATCTCGATGCGGAGGGGGATGCCGCCCTCAATGCCGCGCTGGTCGCGCTGAAGGGGGAGGGACGAACCGTGCTGGTCGTGTCGCACAAGCTGAGTATCCTGCCCGTCGTAGACAAGTTGCTGGTGCTGCGCGACGGCAGGGTCGAACTGTTCGGGCCGCGTGACGAGGTGCTGCCAAAGCTGATGCCCGCCAATGTCCGTCGGATGCCGCAGGCGGTGCCGGGGGCCGGCGCGGCATGACCGCCGCCCTGCTCCCCGTCGTCGACGGGCCGGACGATGCCGTCGCCACCGGCGATCCGTCGCCCGACATCCGCCACGGGCTGATCGTCGCCGGGCTATTCTTCGTCCTGTTCCTTGGCTGGGCCGCGACGGTGCGGCTCGACGCCGCCGCCTATGCGCCAGGCACGTTGGTCGTGTCGGGGCAGCGCCAGTCGGTGCAGCACCGTGATGGCGGCGTCGTCGGCGCGATCCATGTCCATGAGGGGCAACGGGTGCGGCAGGGCGATCTGCTGATCCGTCTCGCCGCCGCCGACGTACTGGCGCAGGAACGCGCGCTCGCCGCCCAGTCGATCCGGCTGCTGGCGCAGCGGGCGCGGTTGCAGGCGGAACAGCTCGGGCAATCGCACCTGGCCGTACCCCCCGAATTCGCCGCGCTGCCGCCGGAGGATCGCGAGGAGGCACGGCTGGCGCTTCGCCTTCAACAGAGCGAACTGGCCGCGCGCGCCGCGACCTTGTCGGCGCAGCGCGGGGCGTTGGGCCAGCGGGGCGCGCAGTCCGGCGAGCAGGGACGGGGTTATGGCACCCAGGTCGTCTCCGCCGACGAGCAGTTACGGCTGATCGAGCAGCAGCTGGAGGCGCTGCGGCCGCTGGCCGAGCGTGGGTTCGTGTCCCAGACCCGGTTGCGCGAACTGGAACGGGTGCGCGCGCAGTTGGTCGGCCAGCGCGGCCAATATGCCGCCAGCGTCGCCCAGACGCGTGAGGCGGCGCGCGAAAGCGAGATCGAGGTGTTGGAGGCAGAGCGCACTTTCCACGAGCGCACCGCCGCCGATCTTCGCGACGTCGACGGGCGACTGGGCGACGTGATGCCGCGACTGGCGGCGGCACGCGACCAGCTGGCCCGCACCGATATCCGCGCACCCGCGACCGGGGCGGTGATCGGCCTGACGGTGTTCACGCCGGGTGGCGTCGTCGCGCCGGGGCAGAAGCTGATGGATATCGTCCCCGAACGCACGCCACTGCGCATTCAGGCGCGGATCGCGCTGGAGGATGCGGACGACCTGTCGGTCGGGCAGCACACCCGCGTCCGTTTCCCGTCGCTCCACGAACGCGATCTGCCCGATCTCGCCGGGCGATTGACCCGGTTGTCCGCCGATGCGCTGACCGACGAGAAGACCGGGGCCAGTTACTTCACCGGCGAAGTCACCGTGCCGCGTGCCGAACTGGACAAGCTCGGCACCATCCGCGGCGGCGGGTTCGAACTGCGCGCGGGCATGCCGGTGCAGATACTGGTCCCCCTGCGTCCGCGTACCGCACTCGATTATGCGGTGGAGCCGCTGGTCGGGGCGTTCTGGTCATCTTTCCGGGAGCATTGAGCGTCCATGCCGGGCCGGTGCGCGAATGACGTTGCGTGGTCCCCGCAATCGCGGCAGCATCACCGTATCTCCTTGAAAGGCCGATCATGAACCGCCCTGCCTGCCTGATCCTGCTCGCCGTCCCGATGCTCGTCGCGGCGACGCCGCCCCGCGTGCCCGCGCCGATCGCCGCCGCCGTCGCCGCACCGACGCGGACTGCCGCCAATACGACCCGCGACCGGTATCGCCACCCGGCCGAGACGCTCGCCTTCTTCGGGGTAAAGCCGACCGATACCGTGGTCGAAATCTGGCCGAGCGGGGGCTGGTATACCGAGATCCTCGCGCCGCTGACCGCGCGGGGCGGCGCCTATTACGCCGCCGGGCCATGGGAAAAGGGACTTGCCGGCGTGCGCGCGATGCAGGCGAAGGATGCAGGCACCTATGGCGCGGTGAAGCTTGCCGCCTTCCCCCCGGAGACGGGGTCGCCTGCGGTGCCGGACGGCAGCGCCGATGTCGTCCTGACGTTCCGTAACGTCCATAACTGGCGTTTCGGCGGTGCGGACCGCGCCCGTGCGATGTTTGCGGCAATGTACCGGATGCTGAAGCCAGGCGGCACGCTGGGCGTGGTCGAACATCGCCTGCCCGAGGCGCGCGACGCCGCCGCCGAGGAAAAGAGCGGTTATATGAAGATCAGCAGCGTCATCGGCTTCGCCACCAGTGCGGGCTTCCGTCTTGCCGGCCGGTCGGAGGTGAATGCCAATCCCAAGGATACCGCCGACTGGCCCGAAGGCGTGTGGACCCTGCCGCCGGCCTATCGCCTGAAGGATGTCGACCGGGCGAAATATGCCGCGATCGGCGAAAGCGATCGCATGACGCTGAAGTTCGTGAAACCGCGCTGAAGGATATGCTAGGGACTGCGGGATGACTGATCTACTTTTCGACCCGCAGACCCTGCCGCGCTTCACCGACATTACGCCCGACCGGATCGCCCCGGCGCTCGACCGCGCGATCGCCGATCACGAGGCGGCGGTGGCCGCGATCGTCGCCACGGGCCCGACCGGCTTCGCCGAGGCATGGCTGCCGCTGGAACGCGCCGATGCCGCCCTCGGCGCGATCTGGTCGGCGGTCTCGCACCTCCACGGTGTCGCGGATACGCCCGAACTGCGGGCCGCCCATGCGGCGGGACAGGCCCGGTTGGTCGAGAATGCGATGAAGGTCGGTCAGAATCGTGACCTGTACGACGTGCTGGTCGGCGTCTCGACCGCGCCCGAATTCGCCGCGCTGCCGGTCGCCGATCGGGTGGCGGTGGAACATGCGATCCGTGATTTTACCCTGTCGGGCGTGGCGCTGGATGATGCCCCGCGTGAACGATTCGCGGCAATCGCAATTGAACTATCCGCGCTGTCCAACGCCTTCGGCAGTGCGGTGCTGGACGCCACCGACGCGTGGAGCGAACTGGTGACGGATCAGACGATGCTGGCGGGCATCCCCGATCCCGCCCGCGCGATGTTCCGCGCGGCGGCGGAGGCGAAGGGGCAGGACGGCTGGCTCGTCACATTGCAACAGCCCAGCATCAATGCCGTGATGACCTTCGGCGAGGATCGCGACCTTCGTTACCGGGTCTATCACGCCTCGGGCACCCGCGCCTCGGATCAGGGGCCTTATGCCGGCCGGTTCGACAATTCGCCGCGGATCGCGCGTATCCTGGAACTGCGGCGGGAGGCGGCGGCGCTGCTCGGCTTCCCCGATCCGGTCGCTTGGTCGCTCGCCACCAAGATGGCGCCCAATGCCGGCGAGGTGCTGGTGTTCCTGCGCGATCTGGGAGCGCGCGCCTGGCCTGCCGCGGACTGCGACATGGAAGAACTGCGCGATTTCGCAAGGACGTTGGGCATCGCGGATCTGCAACCGTGGGACGTGTCGTTCGTCTCCAACCGGCTGCGCCTGTCGCGCTATGCGGTCGACGAACAGGAGGTGCGCGCGCATTTCCCCGTGGAACGCGTGCTGGAGGGGTGGCAGGCGCTGCTCGTCCGGCTGTTCGGAATACGGCTCGTGCTCCGCGACGACGTGCCGGTCTATCATCCCGATGCGCGTTATTTCGATATCGTGGATGATGGTGGTGCTGTGTTCGCCGGCATCTATATCGATCTTCACGCCCGCCCCGGCAAGCGCGGCGGCGCGTGGATGGCGCAGGCCCGCCCGCGCCTGCGCGATGGCAACATCGTGACATTGCCGGTCGCGTATCTGGTCTGCAATTTTGCCCCGCATGGCGAGGATGCACCGTCGCTACTCAGCCATGACGACGTCGTCACGCTGTTGCACGAGACGGGGCATTGCCTGCATCACCTGTTCACCCAGGTCGATCGACCCAGCATCGCCGGCACCAGCGGCTTCGAATGGGATGCGATCGAGCTGCCCAGCCAGTTGATGGAGGATTTCGCCTGGGATCAGGGCGTGCTGACCGCGATGTCGGGACACCACGTCACCGGTGCGACGCTGCCGACCCGTTTGTTCGACCAGATGGTGGCCGCGCGGCGGTTCCAGTCGGGGATGTTCATCGTCCGGCAGGTCGAATTCGCCCTGTTCGACCTGCTGCTGCATCTGGGGACGCTGGGCAGCGACCCGATGGAGGTGATCGAGGCGGTGCGCGACGAGGTAGCGGTCAACCGTCCACCCGCATGGCATCGCTTTCCCCACGCCTTCAGCCATATCTTCGCGGGCGGCTACGCATCGGGTTACTACAGCTACCTCTGGGCCGAAGTGCTGGCGGCGGACGCATTCCAGAAGTTTGTCGAGGCCGGGCTGGTCGACCGGGCGACTGGCGATGCGCTGCGTGTCGATGTGCTGGCCCGCGGTGCGACACGGCCGGCGGCGGAAAGCTTCCGGGCGTTTCGCGGCCGCGATCCCGATCCGGCGGCAATGCTGATCCGCCATGGACTGGCGACTACCACCGCCCGGTAGCCACGGTCAGGCGGCGGTGCGCGCCTTCAGCAGTTCGATGATCGTCGTGGTGTCGGCATAGGGCTGATGGCGTTGCTGGCCGGTCAGTGCGTAATCGACCGCATTGGGGCGGCGTAGGACGGTGATGGGCGTACCGGCCCGGTCATCGATCAGGCCCATCAGCCGGAACGCGTAGAGCCAGTGCCCCATCGTCCGGTATCCCCATTTCGCTTCGAACAGTTCCGCGTTGCGCACCACGCTGTCGAGATGATGGACCGGGGGCATGTGGTGGGGATGATATTGATGATAGGCGAGACCGCCTTTCATCCATGCCAGAGGAATGTGGCGATCGCCCAGCGTCTTGGCGAAATCGGTATCCTCGCCGCCATAACCGACATAGCGTTCGTCGAACCCGCCGGTGGCAAGGAAGGTGGCACGCCGGACCGCGAAGTTGAGCGACCAGAAACAGCGATAGTCATCGCAGATCTCGCAGCCGGTTTCGGGTGGTTCACGACGATCGGAATGACGCACCGCGATGGCTGCGAACCGGTTGATATTCCACCCCGGTGCGGTCGCCCCATCCGGCAGATACGATACCTCGCCCATCAACACCCCGTCGAGTCCGACCAGGCCTGCGACGTAATCGCCGATCAGTGTCGGCGTCGGGATACAGTCCATATCGAGGAAAACCAGCGTATCGCCGATCGCCGCATGCGCCGCCATATTGCGCGCGGCCGCCAGGGGCAGGGTATCGCCCGCGATCATCAACTGCCGGATCGGGAAGGGAGCAGGGGGTAGCATGTAGGGGTGATCCTGCATCACCGCGACGATCAGTTCGACCGGCGGATGCTCCTGACGGGCCAGCCCCAGTACCATGTTATGCAGATGCGCAGGCCGCCCGCCGGCCAGCGTCAGCACCGATACGCCGGTCACGCGCCGACCGGCACGGGGGCGGTGACGCGCCACAGCTGGTCGGCCAGCGATTCCAGCCAGTCCGCAGCTTTCGTTGCCGGCCGATCCTCGATCAGCGCGCACTGCGCCGCGGCGTCATGCCCGGCCAGTGTTTCCGCCAGTGCGCGCTGCCACGCCTCCGCCGAAGAAGGAAGGTGCGGCCGGATGGTGGCGACGCCAGCCGCAGCCAGCGCCTGCGCCTTGCGGTGCTGTTCGTCGAAATAGCGCCATTCCGGGATCGCCAGCCATGGCCGTGCCGCTGCCAGGATCTGTTGGCAGGTGGTGTTGCCGGTGGAGGCGATCACCAGGTCAGCGGCGGCGACATGGTCGGCGGCGTTGTCGACCCAGCCGCGATGCTCGATATTCGCGGGTTCCGTCGCGTGCCAGTCGCGCTCGACCGGGCCGATCGTGATCCAGCGTGCATCGGGCCGGCTGCGCGCGCCGACACCGAGGGGCGCCTGCCCGAAGCCGCTGCCGCCCCCGCCCGCCATGACGAGGATCATCTCCTCTCCGGCACCGATGCCGATCCGCTGGCGGGCCAGTTCGCGTTCGACGACACGGGTGTCGACCCCCAGACCGCCGGCGAAACAGGTCTTCACACGCATGGCCGCATCCCATTCCGGTTGCGCGAGCGCGACGTGGAAGGGGGCGAGCAGGCCCGCCGCCCCGTCATAGGCGGCTTGATGACCGGCGTCGCCGCGATCCCCGTGCTGGAGGATCTTGACGTGCGGGACACTGCAGATGCGGGACAATTGCGCGATCTCCGCAGAGACATCGCAGATCATCAGGGCGGGGTTTGCCGTATCGAACCAGCCGGCGATCGTCGCCATCGCCCGGCGGATGCCGGGCCAGCCAAGTGGCGCGCAGTGCAGCGTCGCGGGGGTGGGGACGTGATCCATCCCCGTCGCCTCATCCCCGCGTGGTTCGAACAGCGAAGGGATGACGATGATCGACGCCTGGGGCGGCAGCGCCGGGAAGATGTCGTCACGCGCACAGAAAAGGACGAGCGGCCGGTCGGCCGGGAGGGCATGGGCAATCGCTGCACAGCGTTCGGCGTGGCCCCGGCCCTGATGATGGACGAAATAACCGAACGCCTGCTTCATGCCGCCATCATCTCCCGTACCGGCGGTACGATCCCGATCGCCGCCAGCCCCTCCATCACGCCTGTCGCATGGCGACCCCGTACCCGGTTCAACCCGGCACGCAGCGTAAGCCCATCGAGTTCCGCGCCGGCATTGCCGACGACGATGGCGTGGCCGCATGCCTCCAGCATGTCGATGTCGTTGCCGCTGTCGCCCGCTGCGATGCAATCAGCCAGCGACAGGCCGTTTCGCGCGGCATAGGTAGCGATCGCCGCCGCCTTCCCTGCATGGGGGGCGAGGACGTCGATCAGTTCGCCGTGCGAGAACACCACCCGCGCCGCCAGTCCCGCCGCCGTCAGCGCCGTGCGGATCGTCGCGGCATCGGTCGCATCGCCGAAGAAACTCAGCTTGTGCGGCCCCTCCGTCTCATGCGGCTGCGCAGTCAGGTCAAGCGGGGCAAGCGCGGCCACCACCGCCGGCCGGTCCCAGTCCCGGTCGAGCGCCACGGCATAATCGTCCCATTCATGCCAGCCGCCGCCCGGCGTCCTCAGCATGATCCGCGTGCCGACATCGACGATGAACGCATCGGGTTCGGGCAACCGCCACTGTGTCAGTATCTCGCGTGCCATCGCGAATGACCGGCCGGTGGCGACGACATAACCCAGTTCGCGTGTCCGGCTCCACGCGGCGAACGCCGCCGCACCAGCGGTGCAGCCGGTCAGCGTGTTGTCGATATCGCTCGCCAACAGGCTCGGCATGCGTCGCAACCCGGCATAGATCGATACTGATCCTGTGGCGTAGTTCGCCCAGCTGTAACGGCTGGCATGGGCACGCGCCGCCGCGGCCAGACGCCGGTGCAACGCGGCGTCCGATACGATTGCCAGACAGGCGGCGGCGATCGCCCCTTCGTCGCGCGGATCGACGAGCAGACCATGGCCGACCGTCGTGATGATCTCGCTCGGCCCGCCATGACGGGTCGCGACCACCGGCACACCGGCGGCGGCGGCCTCGACCAGCGTCAGCCCGAACGGCTCATGCAGCGCAGGATTGACGAAGACGCCCCCCCCCGCCGCCCGGCGATAGAGCGCTTCGACATCCGCCTCGTCATGTCGCACCGGCAGCGCGACGTGGCCTTGGAGGGCCGGGTCGGCGCACAGGCGACGTAACTCGGCGATTACCTCGCACTCTTCCGCCGAGCACCGCCCGTCATCCTGCTGACCGGCAAGGATAACGAGGTTCGCCTGTTCCATGAGGGCGGGGGTCGCGGCATAGGCGCGAACCAGCGCGGCAAGGTTCTTCTTGCGGACGGGGCGGGCGATCGCCAGCACGATCGGCTTGCCGGGATCGACCAGCATGGCCTCCAGCGCGTCGATCACGCCGACGCCGCGACCTGCGGGGCGGGATGGTGCGCCGGGCGACAGGCAGTGGAGGCGCGATGCGGCATCGGCGACGCCATAGGCGGCGATCTGGCGATCGGCCTCGTCGCGGGTCGATACGATGATGGCGTCGGCAGCGGCGATCGCCGCGCGCTCCTCCGTGATGCGCACGTCGAGACCATCGTCGCCGACCTGTTGTGCCCGCTTGTCGATCCCCAGCGCATGGGGAGTGTAGACGAAGGGAATACCCCAGCGTTCGCGGACCGCCATGGCAATCTCGGCAGCATCGGCAAAATGTGCGTGGATGGCATCGGGGCGCCGGGGCAATGACGCCAGATGTGCGTGCAGCGCCGCGAGGAAGGCGGGCCGATCTGCGAGCAACGCCTCCTTCTCCAGATAGGCGGTGTTCGCGGTTCCGATCCGGTTGATCGTGATCCGGTCGCCTATCTTCTCTGTCGCCCGATCATGATCCGCGCCCAGCGTAGGATCGTCGAACCGGCGGGTGACGATCGAGATTCGTTCGATCTCCGGCATCGCCGCCTGCGCGACCGCTGCTTCCATGATATAGGCGATGTGACCGCCGGTGTCCGCCGTCAGGCCATATCTGACCGGAGGCGCCTTCAGGCAACCGCCCAGCGCCAGATGCATCACGAACACCATCATCCCCCGTTATCGTATCTATGGTGAAACGATGACGGTGGCCGAAAAGACCCAAGCCGATGGTTGAAACCGACTAATCCAGATTTATCGGTCGGCGGATTTCAGGTCGGAAAGCGCGGGGATCAGCGACGCGTGGCGAACCAGATGACGTGTGTCGGGCCTTTGCCGTTGTCACGGGCACGCACACGAACTTCGTCGACAGCGAACCCCGCCTGACCCAGACGGCGGGTAAAGGCGGTGTCAGCCCCCGCCGACCAGACCGCCAGTACGCCGCCGGCGCGCAGCGCCATGCGGGCCGCGGCCAGACCGCGCGCGGTATACAGCCCGTCATTGGCTTCTCGCGTCAGCCCGTCCGGACCATTGTCGACATCGAGGAGGATCGCGTCATATCGGCCGACACCGCCTGCGATCGCACCGCCGACATCGCCGATCACGATCTCGACCCGCGGATCGTCGAGGCAATTGCCGGTGAGTGCCGCCATCGGCCCGCGTGCCCAGTCGAGGATACCCGGCACCAGTTCGGCGACCACGATCCGCGCATCGGCCCCCAGACTGCCCAACACCGCTCGAAGCGTGAAGCCCATGCCATATCCCCCGATCAGCAGCCGGGGGGCGGGATGGCCGGTCAGTCGCGCGCACGTCATCGTGCCGAGCGCGATCTCGGAGCCGCTCATGCGACTGCTCATCAGTTCGTTGCGATCGAGCACGATCATGAAGTCATCGCCGCGCCGGAACAGGCGGAGCGGCGGACCGCCCGGCACCTCCGCGGTGCCGAGCAGTTCGCGGGGTGTCACCGCTTGCGGGCCTTGCGTGCCGCGTAACGCGCATCGCGCGCGGCCTTCATCTCGGCTTCGGTCGGGGGCTTCGGGCGCGATGCCTTCTTGGCGGCGGCGGCTTCCAATTCGGCCTGTTCGGCTGCCTCCCGAGCGGCACGAGCGGCTTCCTTGGCTTCTGCCTCGGCAGCCAGCTTGGCGGCGCGGCGTTCGGCGGCGGCCGCCTCGCGCGCTTCGCGTGCGGCCTGGCGTGCGGCCACGACCTCGGGATCGGGAGCCGGCTTGGCACGCAGCTGCTCCAGAGCGCGCTGCCGCGCTTCGCGTGCCGCGGCATTACGCTCGGTGAAATCGGGGGTCTTGTAGGCTGCCATACTCTTTTCCGCTGCAAGTGATGCGATCGCGACGATCGCCTGAAACACGCCCTCATAGCGGAAACGGCGGAAAAGTCTCGCCTTGCGGGATATCGACCATCAAAAGCCGATCGGTCGGCGGCTTGCCATCGGCTTGCCATAGCCCATATTGTGCAGTGCAGCATCGCCGCCGCGATGCCTGTCAGCGGACGGTCCGCTTCGGAGTGTTTGCATGCGGCGTCTGTCCGATACCATCAATCGCCTGTCCACAATGCGCGACGCGATGAGCCGTTTCCAGCCCGACGACGGTGCCGGCCGGCTGGATGCTCTGGACGGATTCGGTTCCAATCCCGGTGGCCTGCGCGGCTGGGTCCATGTGCCGCACCGGCTGGCGGCGAAGCCGGCGCTGGTCGTCGTGCTGCATGGCTGCACGCAGACCGCCGCCGGCTATGATCGTGGCTCGGGCTGGTCGCAACTGGCCGACGAGCACGGGTTCATGCTGCTGTATCCGGAACAGCAGCGGGCCAACAATCCCAACAGCTGTTTCAACTGGTTCACGCCCGAGGATACCGTACGCGACAGCGGCGAGGCACTGTCGATCCGACAGATGATCGCCACTGTCATTGCCCGGCACGACATTGATCCCGGCCGTGTGTTCGTCACCGGCCTGTCTGCAGGCGGGGCGATGACCTCTGTGATGCTTGCCACCTATCCCGACGTGTTCGCAAGCGGCGCGATCATCGCCGGCCTGCCCTATGGCAGCGCCAGCGGTGTGGTGCAGGCGCTCGATCGGATGCGGGGCCATGGCGCTGTCGATGCCGAAATGCTGGGCGACCTGGTCCGCCGTGCTTCACCCCATCGGGGGCCGTGGCCGACGGTGTCGATCTGGCATGGTGGAGCCGATGCGACGGTCCATTCGTCCAATCGCGAGGCGATCCTTGCCCAATGGCGTGCTGTCCATCGCGTCGCGGCCGCACCTGCGCAGGTCGATACGGTCGACGGCATTCCCCGCCGCCGCTGGCAGGACGGCGATGGCCGGGTGGTGATTGAGGAGTTCAGCATCGCCGGTATGGGTCACGGCACTCCGTTGGCGACCGGGACGGCGGATGATTACGGCGCGGTGGGGGCGTTCATGCTCGATGCCGGCATCTCGTCCACCTGCCACATCGCCGCATTCTGGGGATTGACGGATGATGTGGCGACCGTTGAGGCGCTGTCCGTGTCGGCCCGCACGGTCGAGGTCGATCAGTCCGCGGCCAAGTCGGCCCCAAAACCCGCGCCAAAGCCGGCATCCATGCCCTTGTCGGTCGGGCAGGTCATCGACGATGCGTTGCGTGCCGCCGGGCTGATGCGATAGCCGGTCCCGGCGGTAACTGCGTCATCACAGGCGAAGCCTTGCTCCGCCCGTGATGACGAGATGTTCAATCGGCGTGGCTCACTGTTCGGCCGTACCCGGCTCAGCCATGTTGCGATGCTGTTCGGCAAGCACCGATCCGGGTATGACGTTGGCCAGCACGCCTTGCACCTTGGTCTTCCAGCCCGAGAAGATCGACGGCTTGCCTGCCATCACCGCGTCCCAGCCATCCTTGGCGACATCCACTGGATCGCTCTTGTTGGGGTCCGTGCCGACCGAGGTGTCGTTCATCCCGCCACGGTCGAAGAACTCGGTATCGACCGGTCCCGGCATAAGCGTGGTCAGCGTCACGCCGTCCGCGTCCTTGATCTCGTTGCGCAGCGCTTCGGTGAAGCTGTCGATGAACGCCTTGGTGCCGTTGTACACCGCCTGGAACGCGCCGGGGATGTAGCCGGCGACCGATCCGGTCACGAGCACCTTGCCGTCGTTGCGTGCCACCATCGCCGGCAACACCTGCTGCAACAGATAGATGGTGCCGGTGATGTTGGTATCGACGACGAAGCGCCAGTCCTTCACCTGCTGGTCGAGGAAGCCATGGCCCAACCCGTGGCCGGCATTGGCGCACAGCAGATCGATCCGCCGTCCGGCCGCGGCGGCGATCAGCGTATCGACCCCCTCGATGGTCGACAGGTCCGCCTCAACCGCCTGTACGCCGGTGCCGAACTGCTTCAGATCAGCACCGGCATCGTTGATCAGCGCTTCGTTGGCGGCGATCAGGATGTCGTACCCGTTCTTCGCCGCCAGTGTGGCGAGTTCGAAGCCGATGCCGGTCGAGGCACCGGTGATGATCGCGAATTTGTCAGCCAT
This sequence comes from Sphingomonas cynarae, assembly GCF_039537815.1. Taxonomy (NCBI): domain Bacteria; kingdom Pseudomonadati; phylum Pseudomonadota; class Alphaproteobacteria; order Sphingomonadales; family Sphingomonadaceae; genus Sphingomonas; species Sphingomonas cynarae. Next base: position 164,056 of record NZ_BAABBF010000004.1, read on the forward strand.
GGTGAGTGATCCTCAGTTGAAGCCGGGCTTGAGCACGACCTTGGTCACGTTGTTCTGGTCTTCATGGAACATCTTGTACCCCTTCGGGGCGTCCTCCAGATCCATGCGGTGCGAGATAAGGAAGGTGGTGTCGATCTTCCCTTCCATGATCGCGTTGAGCAGCGCAGGCATGTAATGCTGGACGTGGGTCTGCCCGGTCTTGAGCGTCAGCCCCTTCTCCATGAACGCGCCCAGCGGGAACTTGTCGACGAAGCCGCCATAGACGGCAGGCATCGATACGCGGCCGCCCTTGCGACAGGCGACGATCGCCTGCCGGATCGAATGGGCCCGGTCGGTGGCAAGGAAAGTCGACACCTTGATCTGGTCGATGACGTTGTCGACGAACAGGCCGTGTGCTTCCAGCCCGACGCTGTCGATCACCGCATCGGGGCCGATCCCGCCGGTCATTTCCATCAGCGCCTCATAGACGGCGCTTTCCTCGAAATTGATCGTCTCCGCGCCGAACCGCTTTGCCAGTTCGAGGCGCCGGGGGAAGTGATCGATCGCGATCACCCGCGCCGCGCCCATTAGAAATGCGGACTGGACCGCGAACAGGCCGACCGGCCCGCAACCCCACACCGCGACGGTGTCGCCCGGTTCGATCTGGGCATATTCGGCCGCCTGCCATCCGGTCGGCAGGATATCCGACAGGAACAGCACCTTCTCGTCATCCACTCCGTCGGGGATCACGATCGGGCCGACATCGCTGAACGGCACGCGGACATATTCCGCCTGTCCGCCCGCATAGCCGCCGGTCAGGTGGCTATAGCCGAACAGGCCGGACATCGGCTGACCATACAGTTCCATGCCGATATCCTGATTGTCGGCGGGATTGCCGTTGTCGCAGGCGGAATATTGATGCTTGCCGCAATGATAGCAGCTGCCACATGCGATCGTGAACGGCACTACGACCTTCTGACCCTTTTTCAGGGTCGATTTCGGCCCCGTCTCGACCACCTCGCCCATGAATTCGTGGCCGAGGATGTCCCCCGACTGCATCGTCGGGATATAGCCGTCGTACAGGTGGAGATCCGATCCACAGATCGCGGTGGCTGTCACCTTGATGATGCAGTCGCGTGGATTGACGATTTCGGGGTCGTCGACGGTATCGACGCGGACGTCGTGCTTACCGTGCCAGGCAAGGGCGCGCATCAGGCCAGTTCCTCTTCACGTTGCCGGGCGTTCATCGCCGCAGTGGCGATCTCGCCGGTTTCCATCAGTTGCTTGAACCGGCGCAGGTCGCGCCGCGCCTGAATGGCGGGTTCGCGCTGAAACATCTTGGCGATGATCTTGCCGATCGCACCGCCGGGCGGATCGTAAAGGATCGTCGCGGTGACGACGGTGCCGCGCGCGCCGGCGTCGCGAAACTCGATCCGGCCGCTATTGGCGACATCGGCACCCGGTTCGGATGCCCAGGCGATGAAGCGGTCCTGCGCCTCATCGGTGACCACCGCATCCCATTCCACCGTTCGGCCACCTGGGGCCTTGACCACCCAGTGCGAACGCTTGCCATCCAGCACGTCGATCCGGTCGACATTCTCCATGAAGGTGGCAAGGTTGGCGAAGTCGCGGAAATAGGCGAACAGTTCGGTGGCGGGACGGTTGATTGTCACCGCACGACCGATCACCGTTTCGCCCTTGCCGTCGCCGATCCCGGCTGCGGCGACGGGGTCGCCCTTTTTCCAGCTGGCGGGCGGGGCGTCGTCGCCATGAGCGACGTTGGTATCCGTCATCTCGACACTCTCCCTTGGCGTCTGCACGAGGCAGGCGATCACCGCAGCCACCGGACAGTCCGGCGGAAGGAGTGATGATCTCCCAACAACGCGCGACGAAGGGATGCTGCCAGCCGGCAGAGATTGCGACTCGACCGGCAAAAGCAACGGTCCAGCGCCAGTAAACCTAACTATTGCTGTAGGTTAAGACGATTTCCACCGCCCCGTTTCCATCCATTGCAGCAAAGGCCGCATCGGCGTGATCCACGCGAGCCCCGCGACGAGATAGAATATGGCCTGCACCACCCAGTGCCAGCCGCCCACCAGCCCGGACAGGCTGGCGACCAGCACCGCCCAGATCGTGATGATCGCAAGGATGGCGAACACGCCGGCGGGCTTGCGCCAGCTCGGGGTCATGACGGCATCGGCCCGGCAGGGGGTGCGTGGCAAGGCATGGCTATGATCCATTCCAGTTCGGTGAGGATGGCGTGAAGCGGTACGTCCCACGGATCGGGCGCCAAGCCCGGCACCTCCTGCACGCTCCATGCAAGGCCGATGCGCCATGCGGCGGGATGATCCGCGAATGCCCGGTCGTAATGGCCGGCACCCTGGCCCAGCCGGTTGCCGCGCCGGTCGAAGCCGACCAGCGGAGTCAGGATGATGTCGGGGGCGAGCACCGTCGCGTCGGCGGCCGGCTGGCGCAGACCGAACGGGCCATTGCCGAGCGTGCCGGCAGCATCGAGGAAGCGGAGCGGTGTCGCGCGGTCGACGACATGGGGCAGGGCGATGACGCAGCCGGCGGTGCGGGCGATGGCAAGCAAGGGGGCCGGATCGACCTCGCCCCCGATCGGGACATAGGCTGCGATCACCAAGCCGGGCGCCAGCCGCCCACGCAATGCGTCTGGTATCGTCAGGGCGTGCGGCTCGAAGTCGGCGCGGGCGGCACGCAGATGCAGGCGAAGGGCGCGTTTATCGGTCATGCATCGACCATCGGGAGGGGCGGGTGGCGGGACCGCCGTGGCCGTGTGCCGGGTTATCCACTGACGCACGGTACGTCAGGTGGGGACCATATACGTCGGACCAGGGTCCGGGCAGGGACAGCCCCCTATGGATGATGAATAGCCTCAGGGATAATAAAGGCTCGTACCGGGCAGAACCCGCCATCCCCTATCTAGGATATCAGTGGCGATTGCTCAAGGGCCTGTGCGAGCCCTTCGAGCGTATCCGCGATCCGCTGCAATGCCGATTCGCTGACGGCGGCACCTTCGGGCGGCCGCTTTTCCACCTCGTCCAGCGCGTCTGCCAGCATGAGCGCCACGAACAGCATCGCCCGGTCGGGCTGGCCGCCCGCCGCCCGATCGGCGGTGGCCCAGCGTTCGTCGAGCATCCGGCCGAGCAACTGCACGCGCGCCTCCTCGCCTGTGCGGCAGGCGACCGGGTAGGGGCGGCCGCCGATCTGGAGCGTGACGGTGGGCATCAGCGGGTGCCGCCGCGTGCGATCACGTCGTCCAGCGCCGCGACGGCATCCGTCATGCGCGACCGCAGCACCGCATGACGACGGGCCAACGCCTCCGCACTGTCGGTACGGGCGGCGATCGCGGTCTGGATGCGAGAGATCGCCCGGTCGATGCGCTCGACCGCGGGAGAGGTGCCGTCTGCCTCGGTTGCTGTGTCGGTCATGGCACGGCGATTAGGATGCGTGTCCGCCACCGGCAAGGCGTTTCCCACTTGTTGATACGGGAACTGCCGACGCCAGTGGTTGACAGGGGCCGGCCCGGCCCCGCAAAGGCAGCGGCATCCCGGCCCCGGCCCTTTCCGCGGCCGCCCCTGATGGAGAACCACCCATGACGGTCAAGGTAGCGATCAACGGTTTCGGTCGGATCGGGCGCCTCGTGGCGCGCGCTATTCTGGAACGCGGCGACAGTGGGCTGGAACTGGTCGCGATCAACGATCTGGCCGATGCCAAGTCGAACGCATGGCTGTTCAGCCGCGACAGCATCCACGGCAAGTATCCGGGCGTCGTCGCGGCCGAGGGCCAGGACCTCGTTGTCGACGGCAAGCGTATCCGCGTGACCGCCGAGCGCGATCCCGCCAATTTGCCGCACAAGGAACTGGGCGTCGACCTGGTGCTGGAATGCACCGGGTTCTTCACCGACAACGTGTCGTGTCAGAAGCATATCGATGCCGGTGCCAAGAAGGTGCTGATCTCGGCGCCCGGCAAGAATGTCGACCTGACCGTCGTTTATGGCGTCAACCATGACAAGTTGACCGCCGAGCACACGATCGTATCGAACGCTTCGTGCACCACCAACTGCCTCGCCCCCGTCGCCAAGGTACTCAACGACGCGATCGGGATCGAGCGCGGGCTGATGACCACGGTCCACGCCTATACCAACGACCAGAAGATCCTCGACCAGATCCACCCAGACCTGCGCCGCGCGCGGGCGGCGGCGATGTCGATGATCCCGACCACCACCGGCGCGGCCCGCGCGGTGGGTGAGGTTCTGCCCGAACTGAAGGGCAAGCTCGACGGCTCCGCGATCCGCGTGCCCGTGCCCGACGGCAGCCTGATCGACCTGACCTTCACGCCGTCGCGCGACACGACCCGTGATGAGGTGAACGCGATCCTGAAAGCGGCGGCCGAAAGCGGCCCGCTGAAGGGCGTGCTGGTCTATACCGACGAGCCGTTGGTCTCGATCGATATCCAGCATACGCCGCAGTCCTCGACGATCGACAGTCTGGAGACGGCGGTGCTCGACGGCAAGCTGGTCCGCGTCGTCAGCTGGTACGACAATGAATGGGGCTTCTCCAATCGCATGGTCGACACCGCCGGCGTGATGGCGTCCTTCCTCTAAGGTGACGGGCACGATCGCCGGCATAGCCCGCCACGGGCGGCCCAAAGGCCCGGTCGAGACGATCGACCGGGTCGAGGTGTCGCTGGATGGGGGGATCGCCGGCGATTGTCGCGGGGTGCGCAAGCCCGGCGGGCGCGGGCGGCGTCAGGTGACGCTGATCGAGCGGTGCGACTGGGACGCGGCGATGCATCAGGTCGGCTACGACCTGCCGTGGTGGGCCAGGCGCAGCAACCTGCTGGTCGACGGGTTCGACCTGCCGCAGGTACCCGGCACCCGCCTGCGCATCGGTGCCGACGTGGTGCTGGAGGTGACGCGCGAAACCGACCCTTGCGACCGGATGGACAAGCTAGCGCCGGGCCTGTTCGCGGCGTTGCTTCCCGATTGGCGCGGCGGCGCCTGTTCACGCGTATTGGCCGGCGGCACGATCGCCATCGGCGACCCGATCAGGATCGAGGAACCATGACCAAGGCTTTCAGAACGCTGGATGATATCGGCGAGGTTGCCGGCAAGCGCGTGCTGGTGCGCGAGGATCTGAACGTGCCGATGGCGGATGGCCGCGTCACCGACGACACCCGATTGCGCGCCACGATGGCGACGGTGACCGAACTGGCGGATCGCGGCGCGATCGTGCTGGTGCTGGCGCATTTCGGGCGGCCAAAGGGACAGCCGAACTCGGAAATGTCGCTGGCGCTGGTGACGAAGTCCTACGAGGCGGTGCTGGGCCGCCCGGTGCGCTACATCGACTGGGAAGGGGCCGCAGACGCGGTCGCCACCTTGCAGTCCGGCGACATCGCGGTGCTGGAGAACACCCGTTTCTTCGGCGGCGAGGAAAAGAACGATCCCGCCGTGATCGACCGGTTCGCCGCGCTGGGCGACCTTTACGTCAACGACGCCTTCTCGGCCGCGCACCGCGCCCATGCCTCGACCGAGGGACTGGCGCACCGGCTGCCGGCATTCGCGGGCCGGGCGATGCAGGTGGAACTGGACGCGCTGGAAAAGGCGCTGGGCAATCCCGAGCATCCCGTCGCGGCGGTAGTGGGCGGTGCCAAGGTATCGAGCAAACTCGACGTGTTGCGCCATCTGGTGACGAAGGTCGATCACCTCATCATCGGGGGCGGCATGGCCAACACCTTCCTCGCCGCGCGCGGCGTGGCAGTGGGCAAGTCGCTGTGCGAACACGACCTGACCGATACCGCCGAGGCGATCCTCGATGCGGCGGACAAGGCCGGCTGCACCGTCCACTTGCCCTATGACGTGGTGGTGGCGAAGGAATTCCGCGCTAATCCCCCGGTCCGCATCGTCAATGTCCACGAAGTGGCGGCAGACGAAATGATCCTCGACGTCGGCCCGTCCGCGGTCGAGGCGCTGGGCGATGTACTGAAGAACTGCCGCACGCTGGTGTGGAACGGACCCATGGGCGCGTTCGAGACACCGCCGTTCGACACCGCCACCGTCGCGCTGGCGAAGACCGCGGCGGCGCTGACTCAGGACGGCAGTCTTGTATCGGTCGCGGGTGGCGGCGATACCGTCGCCGCGCTCAATCAGGCAGGGGTGGCGGATCGATTCACGTTCGTCTCGACCGCCGGGGGCGCGTTCCTGGAATGGATGGAGGGCAAAGACCTGCCCGGCGTTGCGGCGCTGATGCGCTGACCTGTCACCCGCCGGCCGCACCGGCCGGCGGGGCTTCCCTCAGCAGCGGGATCAGCAGACGGTTCAGGTCGTCCAGGTCGAAGGCGCGGGCGGCCGCATAACGGACGATGCCCGCGCGATCGATGATATAGTTGGTCGGCACCGCCTTTACGTTTGCATACTCCCCCTTGACCCGTTTGGCGGGGGTGATCGCCAGCGCGGCGAACAGCGGCTTCATCCGGAACACGGGAACGGAATCTTCGGTCGTGATCGCGAACACCCGCAATCCGTGCTTTTCGGTCCGCCGATAATATTGATCGAGCAGCGGCAGTTCGACCCGGCAGGGCACGCACCATGTCGCCCAGAAATTCAGCAACACCACCTGCCCGCGCAACGACGACAGCGCCACCTTGCTGCCGTCGAGCAGCGTCAGCTCGGTATCCGGCGCCGGCTGGCCGACCACGATCCTCCCGGCGGCGGCGGGTGTGGCCGTCCACAGGAGAGGCACGGCCATTATGCCGCTCCACCATCTCGTTACCATCATCGCCGTTGCCCCCTCGTCTCCGGCCGTTTCCCCGCCCGTACAAGACAGGGGTGCGCCCGCTGCGTCAATCGCGGCGCTTGAACGCCACGCTGCAAGCCGCTATGTTAAACACGTTAAACATCAGGGGTAACGATGCTCGGCGTCAGGCTTGATACGGAACTGGAAGAACGCCTTGCAGCCGTGGCGCGTACCCAGGGCCGCAGCAAGAGCGATATCGCTCGTGAAGCGGTGCGACGTTACGTCGACCTGCACGACGAAGCGTATCGGCGCGAAGCCCGCCGCCAATCCCTGCGCGCCTCGAAGCGCGAGGGTGAGCCTCATCCCATCTGGGATGCGATCGATACGGACGATGCGGCATGGAACTGACACCGGTAGACATCGCCCCCAGCGACATCAGGCATGGCGCGATCGTGCTGGTGGCGTCGGCGCCCGACCGCACCGATCGCGCCCGGCCCTGCGTCGTGGTCCAGTCCGACCTGTTCAACGCCACCCATCGCACCGTCACCTTGTGTCCACTGACCGACATCGTCGGTGGCGAGGCCCTGTTCCGCGTCGCCTTTTCGCCACGCGAGCACACCGGCCTGACCGTCGAATGCGAGGTGCAGATCGACCAGATCACCAGCGTCCGGCGCGAACGCATCGTGCGCGTCATCGGCCAGTCATCGCCAACCCGCATGGAACAGGTCGACCAAGCGCTGCGCCGCTGGCTGATGCTGTGATTCCACCGTTTTTTCTACCATCGTCCTTCTCAGGGAGATTTCCATGTCCACGACCGTGACGCCTGTCGTAAAGGCCATTCTCGACAAGTATGAAGCCACCAGCCCGGCGGTGAAGGGCAACCTTGCCCGCATCCTGATGCAGGGAAAGCTGGGCGGCACCGGCAAGCTCATCATCCTGCCGGTCGATCAGGGGTTCGAACATGGGCCGGCCCGCTCGTTCGCGGTGAACCCGGCGGCGTATGATCCGCACTACCACTACCAGATCGCGATCGATGCCGGCCTGTCCGCCTATGCCGCGCCGCTCGGGCCGCTGGAGGCGGGTGCCGACACTTTCGCCGGGCAGATCCCAACGATCCTGAAGGTCAACAGCTCGAACAGCTGGGCGACCAGCATCGATCAGGCGGTGACCGCCAGCGTGTCCGACGCGTTGCGACTAGGTTGCGCGGCGATCGGCTTCACCATCTATCCCGGGTCGGACGGCATCTTCGAGCAGATGGAGGAAATCCGCGAACTGTCCGAGGAGGCCAAGTCGGTCGGTATCGCGACGGTGATCTGGAGCTATCCGCGCGGCGGCAACCTGTCCAAGGACGGCGAGCTGGCGCTGGATGTCGGCGCCTATGCCGCGCACATGGCGGCGTTGCTGGGCGCGCACATTATCAAGGTGAAGTTGCCGAGCGCGCATATCGAGCAGCCCGAAGCGCAGAAGGCATACGAGGGTACCGACTGGTCGCAGCAGTCCGAGCGTGTCCGCCACGTCGTCCAGTCCAGCTTCGCCGGACGCCGGATCGTGGTGTTCTCGGGCGGCGCGGCCAAGGGTGCCGATGCGGTCTATCAGGATGCGCGCGACATTCTGGCGGGTGGCGGCAACGGCTCGATCATCGGCCGCAACACCTTCCAGCGCAGCCGCGAGGATGCGCTGGCGATGCTCGACAAGCTGGTGTCGATCTACAAGGGCGAGGCCTGATCCGGCCCGGTGGCGGCGCGGTGTGTGCCGTGGTCGCCACCAAACGTCATGCGCTTGGCTAGGTCGCGGCTTTCGTCGCGGATGGGGTAGGGTTAGAGGGGGCGGATGATCCAAGACCCTCTCGGCCCGCTCGACCCCGATTTCGCTGCGAACTTCACGCGCGATCTTCGCCGTCCGCCCTGTCAGCTCTATCTCGTATCGCCGCTCGACGTCGGCGGTGCTTTCCCGGACCGGCTGGCGCGCGCGCTGGATTCGGGGCCGGCGGCAGCATTCCAGTTCCGAGTCAAGGATATCGACCAGCACGAAGCGGCGCGACTGGCCGAACCGTTGCAGCGCATCTGCGCCGACCGGGAAGTCGCGTTCATCGTCAATGATTCGATCGCGCTGGCCAAGCGGCTGGGAGCGGACGGCGTGCATCTGGGCCAAGATGATGGCGACCCGCGTGAGGCACGCGAGGCATTGGGGCCGAGCGTGCAGATCGGCGTCACCTGCCATGACAGCCGCCATCTCGCGATGGAAGCGGGTGAGGCGGGGGCCGATTACGTCGCGTTCGGTGCTTTTTATCCGACCTCGACTAAGGAAACCAAGCATCGTCCCGAACCGGTTATTCTCAGCTGGTGGTCGGCGGTGTTCGAACTGCCCTCCGTCGCGATCGGCGGGATCACACCGGACAATGCCGCGCCGCTGGTGAAGGCGGGGGCGGACTTCCTCGCCGCGTCCGGTGCGGTATGGGGTGGGGACGAGGCGGCGGCGATGCGCGCCTTTGCCGACGTGCTCGCTGCACGATAGGCACGGAGCCAAGCGGGATGCCGCTCGTTTGATCCGACAGCGTAACAGTCTGATCGGAACATCCATGCGCCGTTTTCTGCTCCTGCTCGCCCTCGGCTTTGCCGCGCCCGCAATAGCGCAGCCGGAAGTTTCCCGCGGGAAACAAATCCCGCTCGACCGCAACCTGCTGAAGATGCAGGTCGTACTCGATCGTCTCGGCTTCTCGCCCGGCGTCATCGACGGGCGGGCGGGCATGTCGTTGACGTCGGCGATCAAGGGGTTTCAGGAAAGTCGCGGGTTGCCGGTGACGGGGCAACCCGATGCGCCGACCATGCAGGCGCTAGCCCCCTATTGGGGGACCGAGGCGACCAGGACGCTCGAACTGAACGCCCGTGTGCTCGCAGGGCCGTATCTGCCGGAAATTCCGAAGAGCGAGGTCGACCAGGCGAAGCTGCCCGGCCTCTACTATCGCAGCCCGCTGGAGAAACTGGCGGAGATGTTCCACACCACGCCGCGCGTACTGGTGGAGCTGAACGGCCCGCAGACGATGCTGATGCCCGGCACCAAGGTGGTGTTTCCGAACGTGCTGCCGACCAGTCGCGCCTATGACCCCGAGCGGACCGACGAATGGCGGGCGACGCTCAACATGCTGAACGTCGATGCGGTGCAGCCCGAGGCGTCGAGGATCGTGGTCGACAAATCCGACAAGGTGCTGCGCGTCTATGACAAGGCGGACAAGCTGGTCGCACAGTTTCAGGTGACGACGGGATCGCAGCACGATCCGCTGCCTATCGGTAAATGGACGATCAAGGGCGCGGATTATAATCCGAAGTTCCATTACAATCCCGCCCTGTTCTGGGATGCCGACAAGAGCGACGATAAGGCGCAACTGCCGCCGGGGCCCAATGGGCCGGTCGGGGTGGTCTGGCTGGACCTGTCGAAAAAGCATTATGGCATCCATGGCACCCCCAATCCCGAACTGATCGGCCGCAGCGAAAGCCATGGTTGCGTGCGGCTGACCAACTGGGATGTGGCGCGGCTGTCGGTGATGGCGAAGCCGGGAACGCCAGCCATCTTCCAGGAATAGCCAAGGATGACGAAGCTCGGCTGGGGCATCCTGATCGCGCTGGTGCTGGTGGTAGGCGGCTTCCTGTCGATGCTGTCCTTTTCGGGCGACGGCGAACCGGGCGTGCGGGAGCGCTTACGCCGTGCAAACCCGTTCATCCGTACGCCCGCGTCGCTCGTGATCCCGGTGGCGGGCGTCGCGCCGGCGGCGATCGCCGATAGCTGGGGCGATGCCCGCGGGGGCGGCGCGCGGGCGCACCACGGCACCGATATCATGGCGCCGGGCGGTACGCCGGTGCTGGCGGCGGCGGACGGCATGGTCGAGAAACTGTTCGACAGCCACCTCGGCGGCACGACGCTCTATGTCCGGTCGCCCGATCGGGGCATGATTTATTACTATGCTCATCTGTCCCGTTATGCGGCTGGAATCGATGAGGGGGCGGTGGTGCGGGCGGGCCAGCCGATCGCCTATGTCGGCGATACCGGCGATGCTGGGCCGGGGAATACCCACCTGCATTTCGGCGTACAGCGGATGCGGGCCGATGAGGGGTGGTGGCAGGGCCAGGACATCAATCCCTATCCCTTGCTTGCCGGAACGGCTGTGCAACGCTAAGTCGCGCCATCGCTCTTTCCAGCAGGTACAGTCATGAAGATCAGCGGCGTGGACATCCGTCCCGGCAACATCATCGAGTATGAAGGCGGCATCTGGCGCGCGGTCAAGATCCAGCACACGCAGCCTGGCAAAGGCGGCGCGTACATGCAGGTCGAGATGAAGAACCTGATCGACGGACGCAAGAACAACGTCCGCTTCCGCTCGGCCGAGACGGTGGAGCGGGTACGGCTGGATACCAAGGATTTCCAGTTCCTGTTCAAGGACGGCGACCAGCTGACCTTCATGGACAAGGACAATTACGAACAGATCACGCTGGATGCCGGCATCCTCGGCGATGCCGCCGCATTCCTGCAGGACGGCATGGATGTGGTGCTGGAACTGTACGACGAACGTCCGATCTCGGTAGAACTGCCCTCCACGATCGAGGCGATGATCGTCGAGGCCGATGCGGTGGTAAAGGGTCAGACGGCCTCGTCCAGTTACAAGCCCGCAATCCTTGACAACGGCGTCCGCGTGATGGTGCCGCCGCATATCGGCGCGGGTACGCGGATCGTGGTAGACGTATACGAGCAGACGTACGTTCGGCGCGCTGATTGAGGCTTGCTGACGAGACGAATAGCATAGCTATTTGTCTCGTCAGCAAGTCCGGCCGGCGAGCCCCGCTCGACCGACGGCACGGGCTTTGCCTGTGACGCGCTAATTGCCCCTCTCTCCTGAAGGGAGAGGGAGAAGGAAAACTACCATGCCTTCCCATTCCGGTCTCTTCACCGTCATCGAGCGGGCTGCACGCAAGGCAGCGCCGCGGCTGCGACGCGACTTCAACGAGGTTCAGCAGTTGCAGGTCAGCCGCAAGGGGCCGGCGGATTTCGTCAGCCAGGCCGACCAGCGTGCCGAGCAGACGATCTACGAGGAACTGTCGCGTGCGCGCCCCGACTGGGGGTTCCTGATGGAGGAGCGAGGCGAGGTGGCGGGCGATCCCGACAAGCCGCGCTTCATCGTCGATCCGCTCGACGGCACCTCGAACTTCCTCCACGGCATCCCGCATTTCTGCATCTCGATCGCGGTCGAGGAGCCGATGCCGAACGGCAAGCGTGAGATCACGACCGCGCTCGTCTATCAGCCGCTGACCGACGAAAGCTTCTGGGCGGAAAAAGGTCGTGGCGCATGGCTGACCGACCAGCGGCTGCGTGTATCGTCGCGCCGCGACATGAGCGAGGCCCTGATCGCGACCGGCATCCCCTTCATGGGTCATGGCGACTTCGTCGAATGGAGCCGCATCTTTGGCGCGGTCGCGCCCGAAGTGGCCGGCATCCGGCGCCTGGGCGCGGCGGCACTCGACCTCGCCTGGGTGGCGGCGGGGCGATTCGACGGGTTCTGGGAATCGGACCTGCAGATGTGGGACGTGGCGGCCGGCCAATTGCTCATCAAGGAAGCCGGGGGCTTCGTCACCGACTATCGTGGTGGCGACAAGCCGTTGGAGCGCAAGGAAATGCTTGCGGCCAACGATGCGCTTCACTCCAAGCTGCACAAGCTGGTGGCAGGCGCCCTGCGCTGACGGCGCGGTAGGCCTCGGCCGGTCGGCCCGTTGCCAGTTGCGAGTTATTCTCATGGCTCGCAAACCTTGCCGCTTGGGCTTCACCGGCCTAAAGCGATCACTATCCGTTCGCACTTGCGAGATGCCCATTGGTCGACCTGTCGCAATATCTGCCGATCCTGCTGTTCCTTGGTGTCGCGATCCTGCTTTCCAGCGCGTTCGTGTTTCTGCCGATGGCGGTCGGGCGGCTCACCGGTTCGCACAAGCCGAACGAGCAGAAGCTCTCGGAATATGAGTGCGGTTTTCCCGCGTTCGAGGATTCGCGCAGTCGCTATGACGTGCGCTTTTATCTCGTCGCGATCCTGTTCATCGTCTTCGATCTGGAGGCGGCGTTCCTATATCCATGGGCGGTCAGCGTGTTCAGCATCGGCTGGACCGCGTGGATCTCGATGATGATCTTTATCGGCGAACTGGCCCTGGGCCTCGTCTATGCGTGGAAGAAGGGAGCGTTGGATTGGGAGTAGTCGACATGCACTCCGGTCCCGTCGAACTCAGCCGTCCGGCCGGTGACGGCAGCGTGCTGCCGCCCGATCAGGGGTTTTTCGACAGCCTTAACGGCGAACTGACCGACAAGGGTTTCCTCGTCACCTCGACGGAGGAACTGTTCCAGTGGGCGCGTACCGGCAGCCTGTGGTGGATGACGTTCGGCCTTGCCTGCTGCGCGGTGGAGATGATCCACGTCAACATGCCGCGGTATGACCTTGAACGCTTCGGTGCCGCGCCGCGCGCATCTCCGCGTCAGTCGGACGTGATGATCGTCGCAGGTACGCTCTGCAACAAGATGGCTCCGGCGCTGCGCCGGGTATACGACCAGATGTCGGAGCCGAAATACGTCATCTCGATGGGCAGCTGCGCCAATGGCGGTGGCTATTACCATTACAGCTATTCGGTCGTGCGCGGCTGTGACCGGATCGTCCCGGTCGACATCTACGTGCCGGGATGCCCCCCGACGGCGGAAGCGTTGCTGTACGGGATCATGCAGTTGCAGCGGAAGATTCGCCGCAGCGGGAGCATCGAACGGTGAGGGCGCCTGCTCCCGCCTATGCGCCCGCGGGCGACACGATCGAGGTCGCACGCGGCGCGATTGGCCCGGCGCTGCTCGACGCGCGTGAGCGGGTCGGCGAGGTGCAGTTGTACGTCCATCGCGATGGGCTGATCGATGCGATGATCGCGCTGCGCGATACCCCGGGGCTGGAATATCAGCAGTTGATGGAGATCGCCGGGGTCGATTATCCCGAGCGATCCGAGCGGTTCGATGTCGTCTACAACATGCTGTCGCTTACGCGGAACCACCGCATACAGGTGCATGTCGCGACCGACGAGGAACAGCCGATTCCGTCCGTCACCGGCCTGTGGCCGGTTGCCGGCTGGCTCGAGCGCGAGGTGTATGACCTGTACGGCGTGCTGTTCACTGGCAATCAGGACCTGCGCCGCATTCTGACGGATTATGGCTTTCGCGGCCACCCGCTGCGCAAGGACTTTCCGATGACGGGCTATACCGAACTGCGCTATTCCGAGGAGGAGAAGCGGGTCGTGTACCAGCCCGTGCAACTGGCGCAGGATTTCCGTACGTTCGATTTCCTGTCGCCATGGGAAGGTGCGGGATATGTGCTGCCGGGCGACGAGAAGGCAGCCGCCCCGGCGAGTGGCCCTGCGGTGCCCCAGGCCAAGGGTGCGCAGACGCCACTGACGGCGGATCAGATTCAGAAGGCGGACGCGGCCGGCGCGCCGAAGCAGGCGCCCGCGGCATCCAGCGAACCCTATGCCAAGACGACGGCGGAAAGCACCGCCGATACCGGCAAGGGCGCGCCGCAATCCGATGCGACGCCGAAGCCGAGCGATCCCGATGTCGTTCCCACCAAGGCAGGGCAGAATCAGTGAGTGATGCACCCGTGATCGCCCCGGCGACGACCACGATCGACCCCCATGTCGATCAGATGCTGCACAATGTCAGCGCGTCCGATCCGTCGACCGGCGACGTGACGATCCAGAACTACACGATCAACTTCGGCCCGCAGCATCCTGCAGCGCACGGCGTTTTGCGGCTGGTGATGGAACTGGATGGCGAGATCGTCGAACGGATCGATCCGCATGTCGGCCTGCTTCACCGCGGCACCGAGAAGCTGATTGAGGCCAAGACCTATATCCAGGCTCTGCCCTATTTCGACCGACTCGATTACTGCTCGCCGATGTGCATGGAGCATAGCTGGGTGCTCGCGGTCGAGAAGTTGCTCGACCTCGAAGTGCCCGTGCGCGCGCAATATCTGCGCGTGTTCTTTGCCGAGCTGACGCGTATTTGCAATCACATGCTGAATCTCGGCAGTCATGTCATGGATGTCGGCGCGATGACGCCGAATCTCTGGCTGTTCGAAATCCGCGAAGACTGCATGAACTTCTTCGAGCGCGCGTCGGGCGCCCGGATGCACCATAACTACATGCGCCCGGGCGGCGTCCATCAGGACGTGCCGCTGAAGCTGCTGACCGATATCGGTGACTGGCTCGATACGCGGCTGCCGCGCCTGTTCGAGGATGCGATCTCGCTGGTGGCGGATAACCGCATCTTCAAGCAGCGTAACGTCGACATCGCCACCGTCAGCCGCGATGATGCGATCGCCTGGGGTTTTTCCGGACCGATGATTCGCGCGGCGGGCATCCCGTGGGATTTGCGCAAGTCGCAGCCCTATGACGTGTATGACCGGATGGAATTCGACATTCCGGTCGGTACGCGTGGCGATTGCTACGATCGCTTCATGGTACGCGTGGAAGAGGTCCGCCAGTCGGCGCGGATCATGAAGCAGTGCCTTCGTGACATGCCCGAAGGTCCGATCGCATCGGACGACCGCAAGGTGGTGCCGCCCAAGCGGGCCGAGATGAAGCGCTCGATGGAGGCGCTGATCCACCACTTCAAGCTGTATACCGAGGGCTTCCACGTCCCCGCCGGCGAGGTCTATGTCGCGACCGAAAGCCCCAAGGGCGAGTTTGGCGTGTATCTGGTCGCCGATGGCACCAACAAGCCCTATCGCTGCAAGATTAGGCCGACCGCGTTCAGCCATTTGCAGGCGATGGACTTCATGAGCCGCGGCCACATGCTGGCCGACACGACCGCCATTCTCGGCGCGATGGATATCGTTTTTGGTGAGTGTGACCGCTGATGGCTGATGCCGTTCATATCCCCGATGAGGCTGAAACCCGCGCGCGTTGGGGCTCGTTCAAGTGGAACGACGAAAACCAACGCAAGGCGAACGAGATTCTCGGCCGCTATCCTAAGGGGCGGGAGCAATCAGCTTCGATTCCTTTTCTTGACCTGGCCCAACGGCAGGTCGGGGCGGAAACGCAGACGCAGGGCTGGTTGCCGGTCCCGGTGATTGAATTCGTCGCGCGCGCGATCGGCGTACCGTATATGCGCGTTTACGAGGTCGCGACTTTCTATACGATGTTCAATCTGGCGCCGGTGGGCCGTTATCACGTGCAGGTATGCGGCACGACGCCGTGCATGCTGGCCGGATCCGACGATGTTCTCGCGGCATGCAAGAACCGCGGACTGGTGAAGGGCGGTACGACGCCTGACGGCCTGTTCACGCTGACCGAGGTCGAGTGTCTGGGCACTTGCGCCAATGCGCCGATGGTCCAGATCAACGACGATAATTACGAAGACCTCGATTATGATCGCACCATCGCGGTGCTGGAAGCTCTGGCCAATGGCCAGACACCCGAGCCGGGATCGACGATCGGGCGGCGGGCCAGTTGCCCGGAGGGCGGGCCGACCTCGCTCAGGCAGATGGTCGATGCCAACCATGATTATCGGGGGGAGTGGGCGTAATGCTCGCCGACAGGGATCGAATCTTCACCAACGTCTACGGGTTCCAGCCATGGAATCTCGACGCGGCGCGTGCGCGGGGCGACTGGGACAATACCAAGGCGCTGCTGGAACTCGGCAACGACAAGATCATCGACGTCGTCAAGGCATCAGGTTTGCGCGGTCGTGGCGGGGCGGGATTTCCAACCGGCACGAAGTGGTCGTTCATGCCCAAGGAGCCAAAGGCGGAGCGGCCCAATTTCCTCGTCATCAATGCCGATGAATCCGAGCCGGGCAGCTGCAAGGATCGCGAGATCATCCGCCACGATCCGCACAAGCTGATCGAAGGCGCGCTGGTTGCGGGCTTCGCGATGCGGGCGCGGGCGGCATATATCTATATCCGCGGCGAATATATCCGCGAGGCGGAGACGTTGTTCGCGGCGGTGGCGGAAGCCTATGCCGCCGGCCTCATCGGCAAGAACGCGTGCGGGTCGGGTTATGATTTCGACGTCTTCGTCCATCGTGGCGCGGGTGCCTATATCTGCGGCGAAGAAACCGCGATGCTCGAAAGCCTGGAGGGTAAGAAGGGCCAGCCCCGGCTGAAGCCGCCATTCCCAGCGGGAGCGGGGCTTTATGGCTGCCCGACGACGGTCAACAACGTCGAATCGATCGCGGTCGCGCCGACGATCCTGCGGCGCGGCGCCGAATGGTTCTCCAGCTTCGGCGCAGAGAATAATCGCGGGACCAAGCTGTTCCAGATCAGCGGTCACGTGAGCAAGCCGTGCGTGGTCGAGGAGGCGATGTCGATCAGCTTCCGCGAGCTAATCGAGACGCATTGCGGCGGTATCCGGGGCGGCTGGGACAATCTGCTTGCGGTCATCCCAGGCGGATCGTCGGTGCCGCTGGTGCCCGCCGCGCAGATCATCGACGCGCCGATGGATTTCGACGGGCTGAAGGCCGTTGGCTCCGGCCTGGGCACCGCCGCGATCATCGTCATGGACAAGTCCACCGATATCGTTCGCGCGATCAGCCGTATCTCGTACTTCTACAAGCATGAAAGCTGTGGCCAGTGCACGCCGTGCCGCGAAGGTACCGGCTGGATGTGGCGGGTGATGGAGCGGCTGCGCACCGGCGACGCCGACCTGTCCGAGATCGATATGCTGCAACAGGTGACCAAGCAGGTCGAAGGCCATTCGATCTGTGCGCTGGGCGATGCCGCGGCATGGCCGATCCAGGGTCTCATCAAGCATTTCCGGCCCGAACTGGAGCGCCGGATCCACGAACGCGGGGGTGACCTCGCACCGATGCAGGAAGCGGCGGAATAATGCCCAAGCTGAAGGTAGACGGGATCGAGGTCGAGGTGCCGGCCGGCGCCACGGTCCTGCAGGCGTGTGAAGCGGCGGGGAAGGAAATTCCCCGCTTCTGCTATCACGAGCGCCTGTCGATCGCGGGCAATTGCCGCATGTGCCTCGTCGAGGTGAAGCCGGGTCCGCCCAAGCCACAGGCATCGTGCGCGCTGCCGGCGGCGGACAATCAGGAAGTCTTCACCA
Source organism: Sphingomonas cynarae (assembly GCF_039537815.1). Lineage (NCBI taxonomy): Bacteria > Pseudomonadati > Pseudomonadota > Alphaproteobacteria > Sphingomonadales > Sphingomonadaceae > Sphingomonas > Sphingomonas cynarae. The sequence continues at coordinate 181,904 of NZ_BAABBF010000004.1, forward strand.
CGACGCCAATGGTGAAGAATGCCCGTGAGGGCATCATGGAATTCCTGCTTATCAATCATCCGCTCGATTGCCCGATCTGCGATCAGGGTGGCGAATGCGATCTTCAGGACCAGTCCGTCGCCTACGGTCGTGGCGCGTCGCGCTACGCCGAGAACAAGCGCGCGGTGACCGAGAAATATATGGGGCCGATCGTGAAGACGATCATGACCCGCTGTATCCAGTGCACGCGCTGTATCCGGTTCGCGGAAGAAGTGGCGGGCGTCGAGGAGATCGGCGCGATCTATCGCGGCGAGAACATGCAGATCACCTCCTATCTGGAAGAGGCGGTCACCAGCGAGCTGAGCGGCAATGTGGTCGATCTGTGCCCGGTCGGGGCGCTGACGTCGAAGCCCTATGCCTATGAAGCGCGGCCGTGGGAACTGCGCCGGACGCTGACGATCGACGTGATGGACGCGGTCGGCACCAACATCCGGCTCGACAGCCGTGGGCGGCAGGTGCTGCGCTGCGTGCCGCGGATCAACGAGGACGTGAACGAGGAATGGGCGTCGGACAAGACGCGCCATGCCGTCGACGGTCTGGTGCGGCGCCGGCTCGACCGGCCGTTCATCCGGCGTGACGGCAAGCTGGTTCCGGCGAGTTGGGACGAGGCATTCGCCGCCATCGCGGCGGTGCCGCATGGCGGTCATGTCGCGGCGGTTGCCGGCGATCTGGTCGATTGCGAAACCATGTATGCGGCCAAGGCGCTGGTTCGCGCGCTTGGGTCCGATCTGCTCGAAGGCCGGCAGACGGGCATGGATTATGATACGTCGTCGCTGGCGGCGGTGAACTTCAACACGACAATCGCCGGTACCGAAGAAGCGGATGCGATCCTGCTGGTTGGTACCAACCTGCGCTGGGAAGCGCCACTGGTGAATACGCGCGTCCGCAAGGCGATCAAGAAGGGTGCGAAGGTTTTCGCGATTGGGCCGGAAACGGACCTTACCTATAAGGTGGAGTGGCTGGGCGCCGATCTGTCGGTGCTGGGCAATCTGCCGCAGGCGGTGCTGGACGCCTTTGCCGGCGCGACGAAGCCGATGGTGATCATCGGCGGTGCGGCACTGAAGGGCGCGCATGGCGCCGCCGTGAAGCTGGTCGAGACGCTGGGTCTGGTAAAGCCCGACTGGAACGGCTTCAATGTCGTCCATATGGCGGCCTCGCGGATGGGCGGGCTGATGCTCGGTTATGCACGGCAGGGCGGGATCGCCGACCTGCACGATGCGAAGCTGGCATTCTTCCTTGGCGCGGATGAAGTGGATTTCAGCCGCTTCACCGGATTCAAGGTGTTCGTCGGCCATCACGGCGACAAGGGCGCAGCGGCGGCGGATGTAGTGCTGCCGGGTGCGAGCTACGCGGAGAAGTCGGGCACCTGGGTCAATCTGGAGGGTCGGGTCCAGCGTGGTGAGCGGGCGGTATTCCCGCCGGGCGACGCGCGTGAGGACTGGAGCATTTTCCGGGCGCTGTCCGATACGATGGGCGTGACCTTGCCATTCGACAGCTTCGCGGGCGTGCGCGAGGCCATGTTTGCCGAAGTGCCGCCATTGCGCGAACAGGGGCTGGTGTCGTTCGATTGGCGGGCGCCGACGCTCGACGGCACGCCCTCGGGCGTGCTTGCCGGCTATCCCATCAAGGATTTCTATCTGACCAACGCGATCTGCCGCGCATCGCCGACGATGCAGCGTTGTTCGGCCGAACTGGTTCATGGCGAGACGTTCGCGGAGGCCGCGGAATGACCGCTTTCTTCAATACCACCGTCGGCTTGCCCTATGACTGGGCTTGGTTCGTCGCGACGATCGTCGGCATCCTCGTCATCGCGCTGCCGCTGATGCTGGCTGTGGCGATGATCATCTATGCCGATCGCAAGATCTGGGCAGCGATGGCATTGCGTCGCGGTCCCAACGTCGTCGGCCCGTTCGGCCTGCTGCAATCGTTCGCGGACGGCCTGAAGGTCTTCCTGCAGGAAACGATCATCCCGTCGGCAGCGAACAAGGGCCTGTTCCTGATCGCGCCGATCATCACCTTCACGGTCGCGCTGATCGTGTGGGCGGTGGTGCCGTTCCAGGCGGGGGTGGTGCTTGCCGACATCAATGTCGGGCTGCTCTATGTCCTCGCGGCCTCATCGCTCGGCGTGTACGGTATCATCCTTGCCGGCTGGGCATCCAACTCCAAATATCCGTTCTATTCGGCGTTGCGTGCGGCAGCACAGATGGTCAGCTATGAAGTCGCGATCGGCTTCATCCTGATCTCGATCGTGCTGTGGTCGGGTACGTTCAACCTCAGCGGCATTGTGATGGCGCAGAAGGGCGTGTTGAACACACCGATCAACGGCTTCTTCCTGAACCCGCTGCTGTTCCCGATGGCGATCATGTTCCTGATCTCGTCGCTGGCGGAGACGCAGCGGGCGCCGTTCGACCTGACCGAGGCGGAATCCGAGCTGGTCGCAGGCTATCAGACCGAATATTCGTCGATGAGCTTCGCGCTCTACTGGCTTGGCGAATATGCCAACGTCATCCTGATGTGCGTGTTGAATGCGACGTTGTTCTGGGGGGGCTGGTTGCCACCGCTCGATTGGGCGCCGCTTTACGCCGTGCCGGGGATCATCTGGCTGTTCGCCAAGATGATGTTCTTCTTCTTCGTGTTCAGCTGGATCAAGGCAACCGTGCCTCGGTACCGCTACGACCAGCTGATGCGACTGGGATGGAAGGTGTTTCTGCCAGTGTCGCTGTTCTGGGTTTTCCTCGTATCGGGCGTCCTGATGTGGATGCGCGTAGGATTCGGGTCATGAGTGTCGCGCAATATGTGAAGTCGTTCTTCCTTGTGGAGTTCGTAAAGGCACACGCGCTGACCTTGCGCTATTTCTTCAAGCCCAAGGCAACGATCAACTATCCCTACGAACGCAACCCGGTCAGCCCACGGTTTCGCGGCGAGCATGCGTTGCGCCGTTATCCCAATGGGGAGGAACGCTGCATCGCGTGCAAGTTGTGCGAGGCGGTATGCCCGGCACAGGCGATCACAATCGAAGCCGAGCCGCGTGACGACGGCAGCCGCCGGACGACTCGCTACGACATCGACATGACCAAGTGCATCTATTGCGGCCTATGTCAGGAAGCATGCCCGGTCGATGCGATCGTCGAGGGGCCAAACTACGAATTCTCGACGGAAACGCGCGAGGAACTGATCTACGACAAGAGCAAGCTGCTCGATAACGGCGATCGCTGGGAGCGGACGCTTGCGGCAAACCTTGCCGCCGACGCGCCATACCGTTAATGCGCGCCCACTTCGTTCCAAACGCCAGGCAAGGGGGCCTGACCGCGTGATCCAGGCAATCGCCTTCTATCTCTTCGCCGCCGTGGTGATCGTGTCGGGCGCGCTGACGATTTTGTCGCGCAATCCCGTCCATTCGGTCATGTGGCTGATCTTGGCCTTCTTCAACGCCGCCGGCCTCATGGTGCTGGTGGGGGCGGAGTTCATCGCGATGCTCCTCGTCATCGTCTATGTCGGCGCGGTCGCGGTGCTGTTCCTGTTCGTGGTGATGATGCTCGACATCGATTTTACCCAGTTGCGGGCCGGCGTGGCACGGTACGCCGGTATCGGCCTTGCGATCGCGGTGGCGTTGGCGGCCGAGGTGATGATCGCGCTGGGCGCATGGAGCGCCGGCAAGATCGACCTGACGCGTCGGGCTGCACCGGTCGATCCGACGGTGCCCAATATCCAGGCGATCGGCAATCTGCTCTATACGCGCTATGTCTTCGTCTTCGAGGCGGCGGGGTTTGTGCTGCTGGTCGCGATGATCGGAGCGATCGTGCTGACCCACCGTGAACGCGGCGGCAGCCGGTACCAGAATATCGCCCGTCAGAATGCGCGGCGTCCACAGGACGCGACGCGCAACGTTCAGCCGCCGATCGGGCAGGGGGTGAAGTTGTGATCGGATTGATCCATTATCTGGTCGTAGCTGCCGTGCTGTTCACCATGGGGGTGCTGGGCATCTTCGTGAACCGCAAGAACCTGATCGTCATCCTGATGGCGATCGAGTTGATCCTGCTGGCGGTGAACATCAATCTCGTCGCCTTCTCGGCCTATCTCGGCGATCTCGTCGGGCAGGTGTTTGCGATGTTCGTGTTGGCGGTGGCCGCCGGCGAATCCGCTATCGGGCTGGCGATTCTCGTGATCTATTTCCGCGGTCGCGGCACCATTGCGGTCGACGACGTCAACCGGATGAAGGGATAAACGGTTGATCCTCGCTATCGTCTTTCTGCCCTTGCTGGCGGCCGCCATTGCGGGGCTGGGCAACAAGGCTTTGGGTTTCGTGCCCACCAAGGTCGTCACAACCGGCGCGTTGTTCGTTTCCTGCGCGTTGTCATGGCCGATCTTCATCGGCTTCCTGTCGGGATCGTCGGTCGCCAGCGTCACGCCGGTACTGACATGGATCGTCTCGGGCGACATGACCGTCGACTGGGCGCTGCGGGTCGATGCGCTGACGGCGGTAATGCTGGTCGTCATCACCAGCGTGTCCGCGCTCGTCCACCTGTATAGCTGGGGCTATATGAGCGAGGACCCGGATCAACCGCGGTTCTTCGCCTATCTGTCGCTATTCACTTTTGCGATGCTGATGCTGGTGACGGCCGACAGCTTGGTGCAGATGTTCTTCGGCTGGGAGGGCGTCGGTCTGGCGTCTTACCTGCTGATCGGTTTCTGGTTCCGTAAGCCGTCTGCCAGCGCCGCTGCGATCAAGGCGTTCGTAGTCAACCGGGTCGGCGATCTTGGCTTCATGCTTGGTATCTTCGGCACTTTCCTGGTGTTCGGCACGGTGTCGATTCCAGAAATCCTGAATGCTGCGCCGGGTATGGCCGGATCGACCATCGGGTTCCTCGGACACCGCTTTGATACCATGACAGTCCTGTGCCTGCTGCTGTTCGTAGGTGCGATGGGCAAGTCGGCGCAGCTTGGTCTCCACACGTGGCTGCCCGACGCGATGGAGGGGCCGACCCCGGTGTCGGCGCTGATCCATGCCGCGACGATGGTGACCGCAGGCGTGTTCATGGTCTGCCGCCTGTCGCCGATGTTCGAGGTCGCACCGGTTGCGCTCGATGTCGTGCGTATCGTCGGCGCCGCGACGTGCCTGTTCGCCGCGACCTGTGGTCTGGTGCAGACGGACATCAAGCGCGTGATCGCCTATTCGACGTGCAGCCAGCTCGGCTACATGTTCTTTGCCGCGGGCGTGGGTGCATACGGGGCGGCGATGTTCCACCTGTTCACCCATGCCTTCTTCAAGGCACTGTTGTTTCTGGGCGCGGGGTCGGTGATCCATGCGATGCATCACGAACAGGACATGCGGTTCTATGGTGGCCTGCGGAAGGAGATTCCGTTGACCTTCTGGGCGATGATGATGGGTACGCTGGCCATCACGGGCGTCGGCCTGCCGGCGGTATTCGGAAATCCGCTGGGCATCGGCTTTGCCGGCTTCCATTCCAAGGACGCGATTATCGAGGCAAGCTGGGCGGCCGGTCAGCCGGGCGTGTGGTTCGTCGGTGTACTGGTGGCGCTGCTGACCAGCTTCTACTCGTGGCGGCTGATGTTCCTGACCTTCTGGGGCGCTCCGCGCTGGGCTGCGTCGGAACATATCCAGCATGCGTTGCATGATGCCCATGGGCATGGTGCTCATGACGGACATGGCCACGGCAACGATGGCCATCATGCCGACGAAAGCCATGGCAATCCCGCACAGGCCGAGGATGCGGGCGACGCTCCCTCCACGCATGGTCCTGCGCAACGAGATCTGCCGGTCGGTACGGGTGGCTACCATCCGCACGAAAGCCCGATCCCGATGCTGGTGCCGCTTGGCATCCTGTCGGTCGGCGCGGTCGCCGCTGGCTTTGCCTTCCATAGCTATTTCATCGAACCGGAGTCGGGCGAGCATTTCTGGCGCGGCGCGCTGGCGTTCCGCGAGCATCTGATGCACGCGATGCACGAAGTGCCGGTGGCTATTAAGTTGTCCGCGACGATCGCGATGCTGCTGGGATTGTTGACGGCATGGTACGCCTATATCCGCAACACCGCCTTCCCGGTTGCGATGGCCGAGCAGTTCCGTGTCCTGTACGGTTTCCTGCTACGCAAATGGTATTTCGACGAGTTATATCATCTGATCTTCGTACGGCCTGCCTTCGCCATCGGTCGTTTGCTGTGGCACCGGGGTGACGAGCAGACTATCGACCGGTTCGGTCCGAATGGATCGGCCTGGCTGGTTCAGTTCGGCGCACGCGGTGCGGCCAAGCTACAATCGGGATATCTCTATTCCTATGCCTTCGTCATGCTGATCGGGCTTACTGCCGCGGTCACCTGGGCCATTGCGGGTTGATCGGGTGATGGACGGCTTTCCTATCCTTTCCGTGATGCTCGCGATCCCGGCCATCGCCGCGATCGCCTGCCTGTTCCTGTCGGCTGACGGGGCACGCTGGACGGCGCTCGGTGCGACCTTCGTCGATCTGGCGCTCGGCATCCTGCTGTGGCTCAATTACGATATCGGCGGTGCCCAGTGGCAGTTCGTCGAACAAGGCATCCGCCTCGGATTCTTCAGCTGGGATCTGGGCATCGATGGCTTCGCGCTGATGCTCATCATGCTCAGTGTATTCCTGATGCCGATATGCATCGGTGCCAGCTGGCGCTCGGTGACAAAGCGCGTGCCGGAATATATGGCGGCGTTTTTGCTGACCGAAGTGCTGATGATCGGCACCTTTGCGGCGCAGGACCTGTTCCTGTTCTACCTGTTCTTCGAAGCCGGTCTGATCCCAATGTATCTGATCATCGGTATCTGGGGCGGGGCGAACCGGATTTACGCGTCATACAAGTTCTTCCTCTATACGCTGCTCGGCTCGCTGCTGATGCTGGTGGCCATGCTGTACATGGCGGGAACCGCAGGCACATCTAGCATCCCGGCGCTTCAGGCCTATGATTTCCCGGCTGGCGTACAAACGTGGCTGTGGCTGGCTTTCTTTGCATCGTTCGCGGTCAAGATGCCGATGTGGCCGGTGCATACCTGGCTACCGGACGCGCACGTTCAGGCGCCGACCGCGGGATCGGTGATTCTGGCGGGCGTGCTGCTGAAGCTGGGTGGTTACGGCTTCCTCCGCTTCAGTCTGCCGATGTTCCCGGAGGCGTCGGGTGGACTGACCTGGCTGATCTTCGCCTTGTCGGCTGTGGCGGTCATCTACACATCGCTGGTCGCGTTGGTGCAGGCTGATATGAAGAAGCTGATCGCCTATTCGTCGGTGGCGCATATGGCGATCGTGACGATCGGGCTGTTCGCGTTCAACCGGCAGGGTATCGAAGGCGCGATGATCATGATGCTCAGCCACGGACTGGTATCGGGCGCGTTGTTCCTGTGCGTGGGTGTGATCTATGATCGCCTGCATACGCGGGAGATTGCGCGATATGGCGGCCTGAGCATCAACATGCCGCGCTATGCGATCCTGTTCCTGTTCTTCACCATGGCATCAATCGGCTTGCCGGGCACCAGCGGTTTCGTCGCCGAGTTCCTGGCGCTGATGGGAACGTATCAGGTGTCGACCTGGACGGCCTTGCTCTGCACGACGAGCATCATTCTGGGTGCGGCGTATATGCTCTATCTCTACCGGCGTATCGCCTATGGCGAGATTCCGTCGGACGAGGTCAGGGCGATGCCGGACCTTTCGCATCGTGAGTTGTGGCTGATGGCGCCGATCGCGGCGGTGGTGTTGTGGATGGGTGTGTATCCGGAAAGCTTCCTGGCGCCGATGCGCAAGGACGTCGCGGTGCTGCTCCAGCGTATCGACCGCGCGGCGCCGGCCAGCGACTCCCGTCCGACCGCAGGCAATCCGGCGGCTGCGGCCGCCCATGGCGCGGCACATGCGCCCGAACACGAAGCGACGCCCGGGGAGGCGCACTGATGGATTATGCCGCCAATCTGGCGATGACGCTGCCCGAGCTGGTGCTGGGCGTCGGCGCGGTCGCGCTGATGCTGGTTGCCGCCTGGGCTGGGCCGGCATCGACCCGCGCCGTATCATGGGCCGCGGTGGCCATTCTGTTGGGGGCGGGGATCGCATTGACCGGTCCGGCAGGGTCGGGTGGTGACGCTTTCGACGGCCTGTATCGCGCAGACGCGTTTTCTACCTTCGCCAAGGTGTTGATCTATGGGGCGACGGCTGTGGCCGTTTTGATGGCTCCCGGATTTTTCCAGCGGACATCGGGCGACGACCTGCGCCCGGAATATCCGGTGCTGTTGCTGCTCTCCGCGGCGGGCATGGGTATCATGGTATCGGCGTCCGACATGCTGACGCTGTATGTCGGGCTCGAACTGCAGAGCCTGTCGGCCTATGTGTTGGCGAGCTTTATGCGACGCGATACGCGCTCTGCGGAGGCGGGGCTGAAGTATTTCGTACTGGGTGCGCTGGCGAGCGGTATCCTCCTTTACGGCATCAGTCTGGTCTACGGGTTTTCCGGAACCACGCAATTCGACGCGATCGCCGGCGCCTATGCGGCACCGGGCCGATCGATGGGGTTGTTGTTCGGGCTGGTCTTCGTGTTCGCCGGATTGGCGTTCAAAATGGCGGCGGTGCCGTTCCACATGTGGACGCCCGATGTGTATGAGGGCGCGCCGACTCCGGTCACCGCCTTTTTCGCCTCTGCGCCGAAGGTGGCGGCCGTTGCGCTCGGCGTGCGTGTGGCGGTCGAGGCGATGGGACCGGCATTGGCCGATTGGCGTCAGATCGTGATCTTCGCCGCGCTCGCTTCGATCTTGCTCGGCGCGGTGGCGGCGATCGGCCAGAACAACATCAAGCGGCTGCTGGCCTATTCGTCGATCAACAATGTCGGCTTCGCGCTGATCGGGTTGGCGGCGGGGACGCCCGAAGGGGTTGCCGGGGTACTGACCTATCTGGCCATCTATATCGTGATGACGTTGGGCAGTTTCCTCGTCGTGCTGGAAATGCGCGATGCGGACGGTCAGCCCGTCGAGGCGATCGACAGCCTGGCGGGGATGTCGCGGACACGGCCCGCCTTGGCGGCGGCAATGGCGATCTTCATGTTCTCGCTCGCCGGTATTCCGCCATTGTTCGGTTTCTACGCCAAATTCGCGGTCTTTGCGGCTGCGGTGGATGCAGGCCTGTTCCCGCTCGCGGTCGTCGGTATCGCGGCCTCGACGATCGGTGCCTATTATTACCTCCGGATCGTCAAGACGATGTACTTCGACGAGCCTGCGGTCGCGTTCGTCAAGGGTGACGAAGGGCCGTTGACGGGTGGCCTGATCGCGCTGAGTGCCGTGGTGATCTCTCCTCTCGGTTACCTGCTGATCCCGGCATTGGCTGCCTGGAGCCTCACGGCTGCCCGATCGCTGTTCTGACCGCACGACGACCGCCCCGGGGGAAATGGTGATCCACACCGTCCGGGAGACGGGGTCGACAAATGCCGACCTGCTGTCATTGGCGCAGTCTGGGGTAGCCGAAGGATATTGGCTGCGGGCCGAGCGGCAGGTGGCTGGGCGCGGGCGACAGGGACGTCATTGGGCATCACCGATCGGTAACTTCTATGCAAGCACGCTGGTACGGGTGCGGCGCGGCGATCCCCCCGCCGCTACCCTGGCATTACTGGCGGCGGTCGCGCTCGACGAGGCCATCGGCATTTTCCTGGCCGACCATGTGGCGATGGCGCTCAAATGGCCCAACGACCTTTTGCTGGCTGGAGCCAAACTCAGCGGCATTCTCCTCGAACGTATCGATGATGCGGTCGTGATCGGCATCGGGGTCAACCTCGCGCATCATCCCGATCTGCCTGACCGCGCGACGACCAGTCTGGCGGCGCGTGGTGTAAACGTGCTCCCGTCGACACTGGGAGAGGTATTGGCGGAAAGCATGGTGCGCTGGCTGACACGGTGGCGTGGCGAGGGGCTGGCACCTGTGCGGGCACGCTGGCTGGCGCGCGCGCATCCGCCCGGCACCGCCTTGACCGCCCGGCTGCCCGATGGCGGCAGTATCGAGGGGCTGTTCGACGGGCTGGATGCCGATGGCGCGCTGCTGCTGCGGTTGGCGTCCGGCGAGCGGCGTGTCATCCATGCCGCCGACGTCTTCCTGCTCGAAGGGGCCTGACATGCTGCTCGCGATCGATGCCGGCAATACCAACGTCGTCTTCGCCCTGGTCGAGGGCAGCGATATTCGGGGGCGCTGGCGCATTGCCACCGATCCACGGCGCACCGCCGACGAATATGCCGTCTGGCTCAGCCAGTTGCTGGCCCTCGAAGGTTATACCCGCGATGTGGTGGAGGCGGTGATCGTCGCTACGGTCGTGCCGCGTGCGTTGCATAACCTTCAGGTACTGGCATCCAAATATTTCCGGACAGAGGCGCTGATCGCCGGGCGGGCGCCGGTGGAATGGGGCATGGCCATCGATGTCGACGAGCCCGCCTCGCTGGGTGCCGACCGCGCGGTCAACACGATCGCGGCGCACGCGCTGCACCCCGGCGATCTGATCGTCATCGACTTCGGCACCGCCACTACGCTCGATGTCAGCGATTATCGCGGCGCCTATAAGGGCGGCATCATCGCACCCGGCATCAATCTGTCGCTGGACGCTCTGGTGACGGCCGCGGCGAAATTGCCGCGCATCGCGATCGAGGCGCCGGCGACGGCCAGCGTGATCGGGCGCAACACGGTCGACCAGATGCACATCGGCATCTATTGGGGCTATATCGCGATGATCGAAGGGCTAGTCGCCCGCCTGAAAGCGGAAGTCGGCCGACCGGTAACCGTGATCGCGACGGGCGGCCTCGCCACCCTGTTCGAGCGTCATACCGACGTATTTGACCGGATAGAACCCGACCTGACCATCCAGGGACTGGCGATGATGTGGCAAAGCGCCCATATCGGCAGGACCACGCCCCCGCCGGGCGACCATCCGGCGCTTCCGACAAGAAAGATTTGAATGACTCCCAAGAACGAACTTCTCTTCTGCGCCCTGGGCGGCTCCGGCGAGATCGGCATGAACGTCAACCTTTATGGTTGTCGCGGTAAATGGTTGATGGTGGATTGCGGCATCACCTTCGCCGACCCGGCTTATCCCGGCATCGATGTGATCCTCCCCGATCTGCAATTCATCGAGGATCGTCTCGATGATCTGGTGGGCATCGTGCTGACCCACGGTCATGAAGATCATATCGGCGCGTTGCCGTATCTGGCGGAAGACCTCGGCGTGCCTCTCTATGCGACGCCGTTCACCGCCGGGCTGATCCGTGGCAAGCTGGACGAAGAGGGTATCTCCGATCGCGTCAAGCTGAAGTTGGTCGAATATGGCAAGCGGATCGACCTGAAGCCCTTCGGCGTCACCTTCGTCCCGCTGTCGCATTCGATCCCCGAGGCTTCGGCACTGGTGATCGACACGCCCGAGGGCAAGGTGTTCCATTCAGGTGACTGGAAGCTCGATCCCACGCCGGTGCTGGGCAAGCCTGCCTCGCCGGAAGAACTGACCGCGATCGGCGATGCCGGGATCGACGTGCTGGTCTGTGATTCGACGAACGTCTTTAACAAGGAAGCCTCGGGTTCCGAAGCCAGCGTCCGCAAGGGGCTGGGCGAGACGATCGCGCGGGCCAAGGGGCGGGTGCTGGTGACCAGCTTCGCCTCCAACGCGGCGCGTCTGCATACATTGGGTCAGGTCGCGCGCGAAACCGGCCGGCGGCTCTGCGTCACCGGTCGGTCGCTCGACCGGATCCTGAAGGTAGCCAAGGCGACCGGCTATCTGCTCGATTTCCCGGAGACGATCGATCCGGAAGCGGCGATGCGCCTGCCCAAGAACAAGGTGCTGATCGTGGCGACCGGCGGTCAGGGCGAGGCCCGTGCCGCATTGTCGCGCGTGGCGGAGGGGTCGCATACCATCTCACTGGACGCCGGCGACATGGTGATCTTCTCGTCGAAACAGATTCCCGGCAATGAGGTGGCGATCGGCCGCATCCAGAACCTGCTGGCGGGCAAGGGCGTGGAGATGGTCACCGAGCGGCAGGCGCATGTCCACGTCTCCGGTCACCCCGGCCGTCCCGAACTCGCCAAGATGTACGAATGGCTGCGTCCGGACCTGCTGGTGCCGACCCATGGCGAGATGCGGCATATGATGGAGCAGGCCAGGTTCGGGCTGGCGCAGGGCGTCCCCAATTCGATCGTGCAGAAGGACGGCGATATAGTCCGGCTGCTGCCGGGGCCGGCCAAGAAGATCGGCAATGCGCCGATCGGACGGCTGGTGCTGGATGGCGATGTGATCCTGCCCGCCGATGGGTCGACCGTGAACGAGCGGCGCAAGCTGGCGTTGAACGGTCAGATTTCGGTCGCGGTGGCGATGGGCAAGGATGGTCGACTGATCGGGCGGCCGCAGATTCGCGTGCAGGGCGTACCGGTCGAAGACGAGCGGCAGGCGTTCGTAGACGATGCGGTCGACGCCGCGGCACAGGCAATGCGCGGCAACCGGCGCGGTATCGATCGCCAGCGTGAGGACGTGCGGCTTGCCGTGCGCAAGATCGCGACGCGCTGGACGGGTAAGAAGCCGATCGTCGACGTATTGCTGATCGAGGCCTGAAGGCCATGCGCTGGACGTCGGCTCTGGCGATATATATCCTGTTCTGGTCGTTCTCCGTCTTCCTCGTCCTGCCTTTCGGGGTCAGGACGACGCATGAAGCGGGGGGCGACCATGTTCCCGGAACCGCTGAAAGCGCCCCGCACGAATTTCGGGCAGGGCGGATCGCCTTACGGGTGACGGTGGTGGCGACCGTACTGTTTGTGCTGTTCCAGCTCAACTATCATTATGGCTGGGTCACCCCGCGCGATGTTGACCTGTTCGGTCGAATGGACATGGAAACGCGCTAGCCTGGCATTGAGCGATAGGGCAGATCGAGATTAATCAGTGGCTTGACTAGGACAGGTCAAGCCTCGTTATAGGTGCGGGCGGACAAATCGCCCATGTGACGGCGATCGATGTTCTGATCGCCGTCACATGGTCGATCAGTCTACGGTCTTTGCTGGCACCGTATTTTCGTCTGCTATACCCGCGTCGAAGGAGGCGGAAGAGTCACTGCCATCCGGCTGATGCGCGATCGCTTTGGTCTTGGCGATGGCAGGATCACCAGGTTTGGCAGAACTGCCGCGTAAGCTGAACAGGGCAGCGGCCGCTCCCGCAACCGCCAGCCCGGCGCCGATCGCCGCAACGCCCCACTTGCCGCCGACCCGATCGGTGGCGGTCTTTGCAGCTGCCCTGGTGCGCGTGGCCGCCTTCCGTGCGGGGGTCTGCCGCGATGCGGCGGCGGCGGTACGCTTGGTCTTGCGGGGCTTGGGCGGAGCCTTTGCCTTGACCGGTTCCGCCGCAGGGGCGGTCGCCGGTTTCGCCTTTGCTGTCCGGGGCTTGGCGGCGGCCGACTTGGCCGGAGTGGTCGAGCGACGACGGGCCGGCTTTTTTGGCGGAGTATCGGCGGCGGACGTGTCGGTATCGGCCATGATCGGCTCCCTTGGATTAGTTCCGGGAGCGTAACGCCACCGTCACGCGATGGTTGCGATTCTAGCGGAAGGGGGGCTCGTTGAACGCGCGGAGCTTGCGGCTATGCAACTTAGCACCTTCGAGCCGCAACTGCTCACATGCTTCGATTCCGATCCGCATATGCTCGCTGATCGCACGCTCGTAGAATCGGTTAGCTTGGCCGGGCAGTTTCAACTCGCCGTGTAGTGGTTTGTCCGACACGCATAGCAACGTGCCATAGGGTACCCGGAAACGATAGCCCTGTGCCGCGATCGTGGCCGACTCCATGTCGATGCCGACCGCCCGGCTGAGCGAGAAGCGCAGCGCGGAGCGGGAATAGCGCAATTCCCAGTTGCGATCGTCGGTGGTCACGATTGTGCCGGTGCGCAGGCGACGTTTCAGCTCGTCACCCGATTGGCCGGATACGATCTCCGCCGCCTTGGCCATCGCGACCTGCACCTCGGCAATGGCGGGTACGGGGATTTCGGGCGGCAGCACGTCGTCCAGCACATGGTCGTCGCGCAGATAGGCATGGGCAAGGACATAATCGCCAATCCGCTGCGACGGGCGCAAGCCGCCGCAATGGCCGATCATCAGCCACGCTTCCGGGCGCATCACCGCCAAGTGGTCGCAGATCGTCTTCGCGTTGGAAGGACCGACGCCGATATTGACCAGTGTGATGCCGGTATTGTCGTCCGCCATCAGGTGATAGGCCGGCATCTGGTGACGGCGCCACGCGCTGTCGGTGACGATCGTATCGACGTCCTCGGGCCGCGTGATCATTACATTGCCGGCGCCCGACAGCGCGGTAAAGCGGCTGTTCTCGCCCAGCTGCGATGCAGCCCAGCGAACGAATTCATCAACATAGCGGTGATAGTTCGTGAACAGCACGAACCGCTGCACATGCTCGGCCGGGGTGCCCATGTAATGGCGCAGCCGGGCCAGGCTGAAATCGGTGCGCAGGCCGTCGAACAGTGCGAGCGGGCGGGTGCCGTCCGCGGTCATCCACAACCCATCGGCGATCTCGTCGCCGATATGCGCCAGTTCGGTCGCAGGGAAGAAGCGGGACAGTTCCGAAGCGGACACCTCGTCCAGACTGAGCGCATGGCCGGGATCGAGGACATAGGGGAAAGGTATCTCCTGCCGCCCGGCCACCGCCTCGACCGTGACGTCATAATCCTCGATCAGCAGGTCGAGCTGTTCGGTCAGATAGGCGGCGAAGGTCGCCGGCTTGGTCACGCTGATCCGGTATTCGCCGGCCGATACCAGTCGGCCGAACGAGCGCAGCGGCGCGGGCCGGCCATGCTCGCCGGCGAACCGCAACCGGATTTCGGGATAGGCGAAGCTGCCGTCGGACCGTGCCGCCGCATCGGGCACGGTCCGATCGGTGAGATAGGCAGTCAGTGCCGCCTGCAACCGCGTGACGGAGGCGGTGTACAGGCGGTCGAGTTCGGCGACGATGGTGGAAGCGGTGGACATGCCCGATCGCTACGCCCCGACGAAGACGGAGGCAAGACATCGCCACCGCGCCGCCCGCCATGCGATCCCTACAGGGCGCCCAGCAGGTAATCGCCCGAACTGACGCGGAATTCGCCGGGCTGCTCGACGTTCAGCTGGGTCACCACGCCATCCTCCACCAGCATCGAATAACGCTGGCTGCGCGTGCCCATCCCGAACTTGGAACCGTCCATCGCCAGCCCGACCGCAGCAGCGAATTCCCCGTTGCCGTCCGCCAGCATGGTGATGCCCGCCGCCTCCGCCTGCTTCGCCCAAGCCTGCATCACGAACGCATCGTTGACGGATGTGCAGGCGACCTCGTCGACGCCCTTTTCCTTCAGCAGGTCCAGATTATCGACGAAACTGGGCAAATGGCGCGCCGAGCAGGTCGGCGTGAAGGCGCCTGGTACCGCGAACAGGGCGACGGTGCGGCCCGCGAAGAAGTCGGTGCTGTCGATGCTGTCCGGACCGTCGTCGGTCACCTTGACGAGGGTGGCGGAGGGAATGTGCTGGCCGATGGCGATGGTCATGGTGATCTCCTGAAGTTCGGGCGGCATGTCGATGGGGCATGCCGCCATTTCAAGCAATCATTCCGGCGTGGCGGAGGCGGCCATGACGCGCTATCATGACGATACGTGTCGCAAGCCGCTTATCTTACCGGACAATTCCTGTTGGCGATGCCCAGTATGGGCGATCGCGATTTCGATCATGCGGTGATCGCGATGTGCGCGCACGATGCCGAAGGGGCGGTCGGGATCGGGCTGGGTGACGTGATCGGGGGGATCGGCTTCCATTCGGTGCTTCGGCAATTCGGGATTGACCCGGGCGATGCGCCCGACGCGCCGGTCCATGTCGGTGGTCCAGTGGAGGTACGTCGTGGTTTTCTGATCCACTCGCTCGACTGGATGGGGCAGGATTCGGTCGACGTGGCCGGACGCTGGGCATTGTCGGGGTCGCTCGATATCCTGCGCGCGATCGCCGCTGGAGCGGGGCCGCGGCAATGGGTGATCGCACTCGGCTATGCCGGCTGGGGCGCGGGGCAGCTTGATGGCGAACTGGCGACCCCAGGCTGGCTGCCGGTCAAGGGAGGGATCGACCTGCTGTACGATGTGCCTGCCGCCGACCGCTGGCAGCGTGCCTTTGCGGGGGCGGGGATCGATCCGCGCCTGCTAGTGAGTGGGGCGGGAACCGCCTGACCTGATATAAAGATATCTTTATATTTGATCGCGAGGGACGAAGCTCGTAAGGACGGGCTCATTCATTCGCGTTCAGGAGCATCACTCGTGGCCACCGCACTTGCCGCCGAGACCAACGACTACGTCATCCGCGACATCGGCCTCGCCGATTTCGGCCGGGCGGAAATCCGCATCGCCGAAACCGAGATGCCCGGCCTGATGGCCTTGCGCGAGGAGTTCGGCGCGTCGCAGCCGTTGAAGGGCGCGCGCATCACCGGCTCGTTGCACATGACGATCCAGACTGCGGTGCTGATCGAGACGCTGACTGCGTTGGGCGCCGACGTGCGCTGGGCGACGTGCAACATCTTCTCCACGCAGGATCATGCCGCCGCCGCCATCGCCGCCGCCGGTATCCCGGTGTTCGCAATCAAGGGCGAGACGCTGGCCGAATACTGGGATTATGTCGGCTCGATCTTCGACTGGGGTGACGAGACCGCCAACATCATCCTCGACGATGGCGGCGACGCCACGATGTTCGCGCTGTGGGGCGCGAAGCTGGAAGCCGGCGCCTCGTTCGGCGAGCCGGAGAATGACGAGGAGGTCGAGTTCCAGCGGTCGGTCAAGGCGTTCATCGCCAAGCGTCCCGGCTATCTGACCGAGACGGTGAAGAACCTGAAGGGCGTATCGGAAGAGACGACCACCGGCGTCCATCGCCTGTACGAGATCGCGAAGAAGGGCGAGCTGCCGTTCCCCGCGATCAACGTCAACGACTCGGTGACCAAGTCGAAGTTCGACAATCTGTACGGCTGCAAGGAGTCGCTGGTCGACGCGATCCGTCGCGCCACCGACGTGATGCTGGCGGGCAAGGTCGCCTGCGTCGCCGGTTTCGGTGACGTCGGCAAGGGCTCGGCCCAGTCGCTCCGCAACGGCGGCGCACGCGTGATGGTGACCGAGGTCGATCCGATCTGCGCGTTGCAGGCGGCGATGGAGGGCTTCGAGGTGGTGACCATGGAGGACGCGGTGACCCGCGCCGACATCTTCTGCACCGCGACCGGCAATGCCGACGTCATCACCGCCGATCACATGAAGGCGATGAAGCCGATGGCGATCGTCTGCAACATCGGCCATTTCGACAGTGAGATCCAGATCGCCGCCCTGTCCAACTACAAGTGGACCGAGGTGAAGCCCGGCACCGACCTGGTCGAGTTCCCGGACGGCAAGCAGATCATCGTGCTGGCCAAGGGCCGGCTGGTGAATCTGGGTTGTGCGACCGGCCACCCGTCGTTCGTGATGTCGGCCAGCTTCACCAACCAGACGCTGGCGCAGATCGAACTGTGGACCAAGAGCGACCAGTACAAGAACGAGGTCTATGTCCTGCCCAAGCACCTCGACGAAAAGGTCGCGGCGCTGCACCTGGAGAAGCTGGGCGTGAAGCTGTCGCAGCTGACGCCGAAGCAGGCAGGCTACATCGGCGTGCCGGTGTCGGGGCCGTTCAAGCCGGATCACTATCGCTACTGATCCCGTGCCGGTTCCGGTGGGAAGCGGCATGACACTATCGACGGGCGTCGGCTTTTGCCGGCGCCCGTCGTCGCGCCGGGGCGATCCGGGCTTGCATGATATGGACTTTGGCGTAACCCAATGAACCGATCGTGAGTGTAACTGGCAGACCGAACCGATGATCCTTCCCCGTCCATCGGCGCCATGCCGTGGCGGCCGACGATGATCGTCATCCCGAACCTGACGGCAGTCGCGATCGGTGCGGTCGTGTTCGTGCTGCTGGCCGCCGGCGCCGCGCTGCTGTTCGTCGGCCTGCGTGCCCGGCGGCAGGCCTTGCAGGTGATCCACGACAATCGCGCGCTTCAGGCGATGCTGCGGACCAGTTCGTCGCTGGCGATGGTGGTGCGCGGCGACGGCCGGGTCGATATGCCGCCCAGCCTGGCCGACTGGTTCGGCCTGACGGTGCAGCCCACCTCGCTGGCCGCGCTGCATCAGGGCGATGCCGGGCTGACCGCCGATGACGCCGCGATGCTGGAACATGACGTATCGATCGCCCAGAAATCCGGCCGTCCGTTCGACCGGGCGATGCGGCCGCAAGGGTCGCCGCGATCGCTGACGCTGCGCGGCACCCGCGCACCGTCCGAACTGGGGCAGGGCGTGATCGTCGTCTGGGTCCATGACGCGACCGAGACGAGCGGAGAGATCGAGCGGCTGCGCGGCGTCAACGCGCGGATGCGCGATGCCTATGACGCGCTGACCGGGCTGATCGAGGCGGCACCGATGCCGATGTGGTATCGCGGTGCCGACATGCGGCTGGCGATGGTCAACTTCGCCTATGTCGAGGCGGTGGAGGGCCGCGATGCCGCCGATGTGATCGCGCGCGGACTGGAACTGATCGAGGGGTCGGACCGGGGCGGGCCGCTGGCCGGCGCCACCGCCGCGCGCAGTCATGGCCGCCCCAGCGAGCAGGTGCTGCCCGCCACGATCGATGGCGAACGCCGGACGCTGCGGGTGATCGACGTGCCGCTGCCGACCGGCGGGGTCGCGGGGTTCGCGGTCGATATCGAGGATCTGGAACAGGCCCGCAGCGGCGCGAAACGCTTTGCCGATGCGCAGCGCGAGATGCTCGACCGGCTGTCGGCGGGTGTCGCGCAGTTCGGGCCTGACCGGGCGCTGGTGTTCTTCAACCAGCCGTTCCGCCGGATGTTCGCGATGCGCGCCGAATGGCTGGCCGACCGGCCGGAGTTCGACCGGGTGCTGGAAAGAATGCGCGAGGCGAATCGCCTGCCCGAGGTACGCGATTTTCCCGGCTGGAAGGCGGAACGGCGCGGCTGGTTCATCGGCGCGGAAGGACCCACCGAGGAGAACTGGCATCTGCCGGGCGGGCTTCACATCCGCGTCGTGGCACAGTCACTGCCAGAGGGCGGGCTGCTGCTGGTGTTCGAGGACCGGACCGAACAGGTGCAGCTGGCGAGCGCGCGCGATACGTTGCTGCGCGTCCGCACCGCCACGTTCGACAATCTGTTCGAGGCGCTGGGCGTATTCGCGGCGGATGGACGGTTGCAGCTGTGGAACAACCGGTTCCGCGCGCTGTGGGATGTCGACGAGGAATTCCTGTCCGGGCACCCCCGTGTCGATGCCTTTGCCGAACGGGTGGCGAGCAAGCTGGCCAGCCCCGGTCGTGCCAGCCTGATCCCCGATCTCGTCCGCTCCGCCATCGCCGATCGCCAGCAACGCGGCGGGCGGATCGCGCTGGCCGATGGGCGCCATTTCGAATTCGGCGCCGTGCCGCTGCCCGACGGCAACGCGCTGTTCACGCTGCTCGACATCACCGACAGCCGTCGTGCCGAACAGGCGCTGCGCGAGCGCGCCAACGCGCTGGAGGCGGCGGACAAGGTGAAGACGCAGTTCGTCGCCAACATGAGCTACGAGCTCAAGACGCCGCTGACCTCGATCAGCGGTTTCGCCGAGATGCTGCATGGGGGTTATGCCGGTGCGCTGCCGGATCAGGCGGGCAGCTATGTCGAGGCGATCCTTGATTCGGTCGAGCGGCTGGCGCTACTGATCGACGACGTGCTCGACCTGACGCGTGGCGACGAGGGGGCGGAGATCGAGCGCGGCGATGTCGACCTCGGTGTGGTCGTGCGTTCGGCCGCCAAGGCGGTGCAGCCCGCGATCAAGCGGCACCATATCGATTTCGCGATCGAGGTCGGCCGGTCGGTCGGGCGCGTGCAGGGCGATGCGAAACGGCTGCGCGAGGTCGTCGAGCATCTGCTGCGCCATGCGATGGCGGCACTGCCGCAGGGCGGGCGCATCCTGCTGCATGCCGACGGCACCGCGACGCGGGCGCGGATCATCGTGTCCGACGACGGGCCCGGCCTCGATCCAGACAGTCTGGCGCGCGCGTTCGACAGGTTCGCCGAACCGAACCTCCAGCCTGGCGGCGAACGCGCGCTGGGGCTGGGCCTGCCGCTCGCCCGGCAGTTCGTGGAGGCGCATGGCGGCACCGTGCAACTGGTGTCCGAACAGGGGCAGGGCACGCTTGTAACGGTGGAGTTGCCGCGGCGATGACGGTCCTTGCCGATGCGACGGCGACCCACGCGGTCGGTATCGCGCTGGCCAAAGTCGTGCGGCCGGGTGATGTGGTGACGCTTACCGGACCGCTGGGTGCCGGCAAGACCAGTATCGCGCGGGGTCTGCTCGCGGCGCTGGGGCTGGCGGGGGAGGCGCCGTCGCCCTCCTATGCGATCGTCCAGCCCTATCGCCCGCCGGAGGTCGATCTGCCCGTCCTCCACGTCGACCTGTACCGGCTGGACGACCGCGACGCGGTGGCGGAACTGGGGCTGGAGGATGAGCGTGACGACGGCGTGCTGCTGGTCGAATGGCCCGATCGTGCCGGCCCGCATGCCTGGCCGGAGGCATTGGCGCTGGTGCTGGCGATCGAGCCGGACGGCACCCGTCGCTTGACAGCGACGATGCCCCCGGCTTGGGAAGCGCGATGGCCGATCCGACCCTGATGGCGATGGCGCCGCCCCCCGCCGCCGCCGCATTCCTGACGCACCATGGTTGGGGCGATGCCGCCATCGCCCCACTGGCGGGCGATGCGTCTTTCCGCCGCTATTTTCGGGTGACGGATGGTGTGCGCCACGCGGTGCTGATGGATGCCCCGCCGCCCCATGAAGACCCGCGGCCCTTTGTTGCCATGGCGCGCTGGCTGGAGAACCATGGCTTTCTGGCACCCGCGATCCTAGCGCTGGACGAGGTGCAGGGGCTGGTGCTGATCACCGATCTGGGCGACGTCCGCTTCCGCGAGACGGTGGATGCCGACCCGACGTGCGAGGAGGCGCTGTACGGTGGCGCGATCGATCTGCTCGTTGACTTGGCGCGACACCCCGCCGCGTCTCTTGCTCCTTATGACCGCGCGGTGCTGCACCGGGAGGCGGCGCTGCTTATCGACTGGTATTGCCCGGCGGTGGGGGTCGAGCCCGACCGGGATGGGTATGTCGCGGCATGGGATGCGGTGTTCGATCACGCGATCGTGGCCGCGCCGGTCACCGTCCTGCGCGATTACCATGCCGAGAACCTGATGCTGGTGGGCGAAGGCAGGCAACTGGGCCTGCTCGATTTCCAGGACGCGCTGGCCGGCCATCCGGCCTATGACCTCGTGTCGCTGCTGCAGGATGCCCGCCGCGACGTATCCCTCGCGATCGAAACGGCGATGCTGGCGCGATACCGCGCGGCGACCGGCGCGGACGAGGCGTTCCTGAACGCCTATCATGTGCTGGGCGCGCAGCGGAACGCGAAGATCGTCGGTATCTTCACCCGGCTGTGGCGGCGTGACGGCAAGCCCCGCTATGCCGACCTGTGTCCCCGCGTCTGGGCGTATCTGGAACGCGATCTGGCGCAGCCGGTGCTGGCACCGGTCGCGCGCTGGTTCGATGCCAACATCCCTGCCGACCGGCGCGGCGATCCGCTGGTGATCGCGGCATGAGCCGGCAATTGTCGATCCGCCCCGATCCGGGCACACCGGTGCCGCACACCGCGATGGTGATGGCGGCGGGACTGGGCAAGCGGATGCGCCCGCTCACCGCCACCCGGCCCAAGCCGCTGGTCGAGGTCGCGGGCAAACCGCTGATCGACCATGTGTTCGATCGACTGGGGGCGGCGGGCGTGACGCGCGCGGTGGTGAACGTCCATTACCTTGCCGATACGCTGGAGGCGCATCTGCAAGCGCGCGGCGACGGGATCGAACTGGTCCTGTCCGACGAGCGGGCGCAGTTGATGGAGACGGGCGGCGGGCTGGCGCAGGCGCTGCCGCTGCTGGGCGATGCGCCGCTGTTCGTCGTCAACAGCGACAATCTGTGGGTCGATGGCCCGGTCGACACGCTGAAGCAACTGGCGGCGCGGTGGGACGGCGACACGATGGACGCGCTGCTGCTGATGGTGCCGCTGGCGCGGGCGCACAATCATCGCGGCGCGGGCGATTTCCATCTGGGTGGCGATGGCCGCATCACCCGCCGGCGGCGGCCGGGCACGGTCGCGCCCTTCGCCTATACCGGCGTGCAGATCATCCATCCGCGCCTGATCGCGGACTGGCCGGCGGGGCCGTTCTCGACCAATCTGTTCTGGGATCGGGCGATCGCGGCGGGGCGCGCCTATGGGCTGGTCCATCAGGGCCTGTGGTTCGATGTCGGCACCCCGGCGGCGATCCCCCGGACCGAGGCGTTGCTGATCGATGGCTGATGCCCGGGCCGGGATAGGGGCCGGGGCAGGCGGCGTCGCCCGGCCGCGCCTGTACACCATCCCCGCCCACCGCGCCTTCGCGGATGCGCTGGTCGCCGGACTGATGCGGGCGCGCGATACGCACGAACTGGCACGGGGCATGGTGCTGCTGCCCAACAACCGGGCGGTTCGCGCGATCACCGATGCGTTCGTGCGGGCCAGCGGCGGCGGGCTGATCCTGCCACGGCTGGTGCCGCTGGGCGATCCCGATCTGGGCGAGGCGGTGGGCGCATCGCTCGATCCGGTCGATGACGAGGCGCCGCCGCCCCCTGCGGTCGCCCCCTATGCCCGGCGCATGATCCTGGCCCGGCTGGTGGGCGAGGAGCGGGCGCGGGCCGGCCATCCGGTATCGGGGGCGGAGGCGGTGCGGCTGTCCGGCGATCTGGCTCGCACGCTCGACCAGTTGCTGGTGGAAGAGGTACCGCCCGCGCGCCTCGGCGAACTCGATCTCGCGCCGGAGCTGACCGAACATTGGCGCCGCGCGCTGGCGACCTTTTCGGTGGTGCTCGATCGCTGGCCCGCCGAACTGGCGCGGCTGGGCGTGATCGACGCGGCGGAGCGGCGGGCGCGATTGCTGGGCCAGTTGGAGCAGCGATGGGTGCGGACGCCGCCGGCCGGCTTCGTATGTGCGGCGGGGATCACCGATGCCGCGCCGGCGGTGGCGCGGCTGCTGCGCTGCGTATCCGGCATGGCGCATGGACAGGTGGTGTTCGCCGGGCTCGACCTCGATATGCCGGATGCGGAGTGGGATGCGCTGATGCCGGCGGAGGGCCGGGCGATCGAAACGCACCCGCAGTTCCACCTTCGCCAGTTGCTGCATCGGATGGGTGTCGGCCGGGGCGAGGTGTCGCGCTGGCGCGGCGGTGGCGACGGCGCCGATGCCGATGCCGCGCGGGGCAGGGCGATCGCCAACGCGCTGGCGCCGGCCGATTTCACCGGCAAATGGACCAATCTCGCCGCCGCAGACCGTCGGCTGACTGGCGTGACCGCCGCCGAACTGGCCACCCCGGCGGACGAGGCACAGGCGATCGCGCTGGCGCTGCGGGAGGCGCTGGAGGAACCCGAACGGACCGCCGCGCTCGTCACCCCCGATCGCGCGCTGGCGCGGCGGGTGGCGGTGCATTGCAGCCGCTGGGGCATCGAGATCGACGACAGCGCCGGCCGGCCGCTGTCGCTGGCCGCACCCGGTACGTTGCTGCTCGCCCTGGCGGAGGCCGCGGCGCAGCGTTTCGCGCCGCTGGCGCTGCTCGCGCTGCTGAAGCATCCGCTGGTGCGCGGTGGCGAAGCGCGGTTGCCGTGGCTGGACGGAGTCCGCCTGCTCGACCGCGCCTTGCGCGGACCGCGTCCCCCCGCCGGGCTGGACGGGATCGGCGGCGCCCTGAAGGGGCGGGCGGCGGCGTTCTGGGCGGAAGCCTGCCCGGCGCTGGAACCGGTGGGCAGGACCTTCGCCGCCGGACCGCAGCCGCTGGGCGGGTTGATCGCCTGCCTGCGCGAGGCGGCGGTAGCGCTGTGCGGCGATCCGCTCTGGTCCGGCCCGGCCGGGCGGGCGGCGGCGGAGTTCATCGCCGATCTGGAGGCGGAGGCCCCCGCCGGCCCCGCGACGGTCGATCCGGTCGAGGTGCCGCAACTGCTGCGCACGCTGCTGGACGAGGTGGCGGTGCGGCCGGCGCAAGGGCGCGGACATCCACGCCTCGCCATCTATGGCCTGATCGAGGCGCGGTTGCAGACCGCCGACCTGATGATCCTGGGCGGCCTGAACGAAGGCGTCTGGCCGGGGCGCCCCGCCCCCGATCCCTGGCTGGCGCCGCGCATTCGCGCGACATTGGGCGTGATGGGGCTGGAACGCCGGATCGGCACCGCCGCGCATGACTTCGCGCAAGGGTTGGGCGCGCCGCGGGTGATCGTCACCCGCTCGCGTCGCGACGGGTCGTCTCCCGCGCTCGCCTCGCGTCTGTGGTTGCGATTGCGGGCGATGGCGGGCGACCGGTTCGAACGGGATCACGCGCTGGAGGAACGTGCCCGCCTGATCGATGCGGCCGCCGCGCACGAACCCGCCGCGCGTCCCGCCCCGTCACCGCCCGCGCAGCGCCGGCCGCGTGCGATCTCCGTGACCGAGGTCGATCGGTTGAAGGCGGACCCCTATGCCTTCTATGCGCGCCGGGTGCTGCGGCTGTCGCCGCTCGACCCGGTCGATGCCGATCCCACCGCCGCGTGGCGGGGCAATGCCGTCCACGACATTCTGGAGCAATGGTGGCGGCAGGACGCCTGCGCCCCCGATGCGCTGCGCCCGCGAGCGATGCGGATGCTGGAAACCGCCGAGGTGCATCCCTTGCTGCGCGCCCTGTGGCAGCCGCGATTGCGCGAGGCGATCGACTGGATCGCCGATCAGGTCACTGCCTTCGCCGCCGAGGGCCGCCACGTGCTGGCGGCGGAGGGCAAGGGGACGATCGAGATCGCCGGCGTCACCCTGTCGGGGCGCTACGACCGGCTCGACCGACTGGCGGACGGGCGGATCGGTGTGATCGACTACAAGACCGGCAAGCCCCCTAGCGCGGCGGCGGTGCGTGAGGGATTCAGCCTGCAACTCGGATTGCTGGGCCTGATCGCGGAGCGCGACGGGTTCGAGGATGTGCGCGGGGTGGCGGGCGCGTTCGAATACTGGTCGCTGGCCAAGCGGCGCGATGCGTTCGGCTATATCGAATCGCCGGTCGATCCGGAGGGCAAGCGCGACCGCATCGTCACCGGCGATTTCACCACGCTGGCGGCGGCCAATTTCACCGACGTGGTCGGCAAATGGCTGACCGGTACCGAACCGTTCACCGCCAAGCTGGTGCCTGATTATGCCCCCTATGCCGAATATGACCAGTTGATGCGGCGCGACGAATGGTATGGCCGTGACCGCTGAACTGCGTCCCCTCCCGCGTCTCAAGGGCGATCAGGCCGCCGCCAGTGACCCGCAGGCGCATGTCTGGCTGTCCGCCTCCGCCGGCACCGGCAAGACGCAGGTATTGTCCGCCCGCGTGTTCCGCCTGTTGCTGCAGGGGGTGGAGCCATCCGCGATCCTGTGCCTGACCTTTACCAAGGCGGGTGCGGCGGAGATGGCGCACCGGGTCAACGCCCGCCTCGCCGCGTGGGTGCGGCTACCCGACACGGTGCTGGCCGCCGATCTCCATGCGCTGGGCGAGCCCGGCGATCCGGTGCAGCGGGGCCGCGCCCGGACGCTGTTCGCCAAGGTGCTGGACGCGCCGGGCGGCGGCCTGCGCATCCAGACGATCCACGGTTTCTGCCAGGGGCTGCTCGCCGCCTTCCCGGTCGAGGCGGGGCTTACCCCCGGCTTCCGCCCGCTGGAGGCGCGCGAGGAGGCGGTGCTGGCGCGCGAGGCGCTGGCGACAATGCTGTCCGATGCCGAGCGCGAGGGACGCGGGATCGTGGTCGAGACGATCGGCGCGCTGTCGCTGCGGCTGGGCGAGGGCGGGGCGGAATCCTTCCTCCATGCCTGCGCGAAATCGCTGCGCGCGCTGGAGGCGTTGCCGTCCGGGATCGGACCGTGGCTGCGCCGGGCGCTCGATCTGCCGCAGGGCGACGCGGCGGCGGCGATCGCGGAGGGCGTCGCGGCGCTCGACCTCGATGCGATCCGCCGCATCGCCGGGGCCAATGCCGCCTGGGGCACCGCGACCGGGCTGGCCCATGCCGATATCGTCGCGCGCTGGCTGGCCGGCGGGGCGGAGGCGAGGGCCGCCTCGCTGCCGGAACTGGCCGGCGTGGTGCTGACCGGCAAGGGAGAGCCGCGCAAGGCGTCGCCCAAGCTGATCGCGGCGGAACCCAATTATGTCGAACTGGCGACCGTGCTGGGCATGCGATGCACCGACATCATCTCGCTCGGCGCGCGCATCGGCTATGCCGATCTGCTGGCCGGCGGGCTGGCGGTGGGGCGCGATTACGCCCGCGCCTACGACCTTGCCAAGCGCCGGGTCGGCGGGGTCGATTTCGACGACCTGATCCGCAGCACCGTCGCGCTGCTCGAACAGCCGGGCGTCGGCGAATGGGTGCGCTTCAAGCTGGATCAGGTGACCGAGCATGTCCTGATCGACGAGGCGCAGGACACCAATCTGGATCAGTGGCGGATCGTCCGTGCGATCGCCGACGAGTTCTTCGTCGGGCGCGGCGTCCATGCCCCGTCGAGCCGGACGCTGTTCACGGTCGGCGACTGGAAACAGGCGATCTTCGGCTTTCAGGGCACCAGCCCGTTCAACTTCGCCTGGGCCGAGCGCCATTTCGGGCAGCAGGCGCAATCGGTGGCAGGCGACGACGACTGGCCGGAGGAGGAACGCGGCCTGCCGTTCCATCGGCTGTCGCTGACCCAGAGCTTCCGCTCGACCCGGCCGGTGCTGGCCTTCGTCGACGCCGCCGTTGCCGAGGTGCCCGAACCGGGACTGGGCGCGATCGGCGCGATCGAGACCCATGCCAGCGAGGTGCCGGGATCGGGCAGCGTGACGCTGTGGCCACCCGTCGTGCCGGGCGACCATGGCGAGGACGAGGAAGAAGGCTGGGTAACCGACTCGGTCCGGCAACTGGCGGGTGATATCGCACGGGCGGTCCGCGGCTGGCTGGACGAGAAGACGATGCTGGGCGCGCGCGGCCGGCCGATCCGGCCCGAGGACGTGATGATCCTAGTCAAGCGGCGCGGCGATCTGGCGGCGCTGATCGTGGCGCGGCTCTATGCCGAGGGGGTGCCGGTGGCCGGGGTCGACCGGCTGCGACTGAACGCGCCGCTGGCGGTGCAGGACCTGCTGGCGGCGGTGCGCTTCGCGTTGCAGCCCGACGACGACCTGTCGCTGGCCAGCCTGCTGGTATCGCCGCTGATCGGGTGGACGCAGGACGAACTGATGGTTGCGGCACCCCGCAAGGAAGGCAGCCTGTGGTCGCATCTGGCCGATACCCAGACGACCGAACGGCTGGCGCCGCTGCGCCGTATCCTGGCGCGGGCCGATTTCACCACGCCCTATCAGTTCCTGGAGGAACTGTTGTCGGGGCCGCTCGACGGGCGGCGCAAGCTGCTCCACCGGCTGGGCGCGGAGGCGCGCGATCCGATCGAGGAACTGCTGGGCGCGGCACTGGCGTTCGAACACACCACGACGCCGTCGCTGCAACGCTTCCTCGACTGGTTCGATCGCGGCGATGTCGAGATCGTGCGCGACCCCTCCGCGCCGCTGGATGCGGTGCGGGTGATGACCGCGCACGGGGCCAAGGGGTTGCAGGCGCCGGTCGTGATCCTGGCGGATGCCTGTGTCGACCCCACCGCCTCGCCGCGATCGGTGCTGCGCTGGTCGCCGGAGGATGGCGCGGCGGCGATACCGGTATTTGCGCCACGCGCCGGGGAACGGGGCGGCCCGCTCGACGAGGTGCGCAGCGCCGCCGAGGCGCGCGAACTGGAGGAGCATTGGCGGCTGTTCTACGTCGCGGCGACCCGCGCCGAGGAACGGCTGGTGATCGCGGGTGCGCTCGGCCCCAAGGCGAAGGGGGAGCCGCCGGCCGCGAGCTGGTATGCCGCCGCCGCCCGCGCGATGACCACGCTGGGGGTGCCCGCGGTCGAAGGCGGCGGCGTCCGGCGATTCGAGGACGGCAAGCCGGTGCCGCCGGTCCGCGGCGAGGCGGCGATGGCGACCCGCGATCCGGTGCTGCTGCCCGACTGGGCGCGGACGCCCGCGCCGGTCGAGGCACGACCGCCGCGTCCGCTCGCGCCATCCGCGCTGGGCGACGACATGGTTTCAGACCCGCCACCCACCGCCGCGATGCGGGCGGCGGCGGAGCGGGGCAGCC
The DNA here is from genome assembly GCF_039537815.1 of Sphingomonas cynarae. Taxonomy (NCBI): domain Bacteria; kingdom Pseudomonadati; phylum Pseudomonadota; class Alphaproteobacteria; order Sphingomonadales; family Sphingomonadaceae; genus Sphingomonas; species Sphingomonas cynarae. The sequence goes on from NZ_BAABBF010000004.1 coordinate 210,226, forward strand.
TGATCCATGCGCTGTTCGAGCGGTTGCCGGCGGTGCCCGCCGCCGACCGGGCGCGGGCGGCGGATCGCTGGCTGGCGCAGGCGGCGGGTATCGGCGAGGCGACGCGGCGGGCGGAGATCGTGTCGGCGGCGCTGCGGGTGATCGACGATCCGGCACACGCCGCGCTGTTCGGCCCGGACAGCCTGGCCGAGGCGCCGATCGCCGCGACGATCGAGGGCGGGCTGGTGGTGTCCGGCCAGGTCGACCGGCTGCTGGTCGGCGACACCATCCGCGTGGTCGATTTCAAGACCGGCCGCCGCGTGCCCGATGCGCCGCCGGATTATCACCTGCGCCAGATGGCGGGCTATGTCGCGGCACTGAAAGTGATCTTTCTGGGGCGGCCGGTGGAGGCGTCGTTGCTCTACACCGCCGGGCCGGTGCTGGTGACGCTGACCGACGCCGATCTGGCGATGCACAAGCCACGCTATCCCGCCACGGAGCAAAGCTGATCGCCCATGTGTTGAGCGGGACGATCCGGCACCCTAAATCGTCCGGCGAAGGAGTATCACGATAATGGCAACCAAGCAGATCACCGACGCCAGTTTCGAGGCTGACGTGCTGAATTCCGACCGCCCGGTGCTGGTCGATTTCTGGGCGGAATGGTGCGGCCCGTGCAAGATGATCGGCCCCTCGCTGGAAGAGATTTCCGAGGAGCTGGGCGAGCAGGTGACGATCGCCAAGCTGAACATCGACGACAATCCCGACGCACCGGGCAAGTACGGCGTGCGCGGTATCCCGACGATGATCCTGTTCAAGGGCGGCGCCCCGGCCGCGACCAAGGTCGGTGCGGAGCCCAAGGGCCGGTTGAAGGCGTGGTTGCAGGGCGAGCTGTAGGCGCCAGCGACCAGAGTCTCTGAATTCAGCTTTTCTTCCCAATAGAATACACTTCCCCGGCGGGGGCCGGGGTCCAGTTGGGCAAATGCTGGTAAACGGTCAGCAAGGCTTTCCCAACTGGGCCCCGGCCGCCGCCGGGGAAGAAGAGCCAAGGTAGAAGGACAGGCTTCCCGGGACAATCCGGGAAGGGAACCGATCAGCTGCGATAGTCGGCGTTGATCGAGATGTAGCCATGGGTCAGATCGCAGGTCCACACTGTGGCGCTGCCCTCGCCCAGGCCCAGATCGACGCCGATCTCGATCTCGCTGCCCTTCAGGTGTGCGGCCACCGGCGCCTCGTCATAGCCCGCCACGGCTAGCCCGGCTTCGGCCACCTGCGTGGCGCCGAAGCGGATCGACAGGCGGTCGCGCTCCGCCGGTTCGCCGGCCTTACCCACCGCCATGACGATCCGGCCCCAGTTCGCATCCTCGCCCGCAATCGCGGTCTTCACCAGCGGCGAGTTGGCGATGCTCATCGCGATGCGGTGGGCGCTGCGGTCGTTGTCGGCACCGGTGACGGCGATCTCGATCAGCTTGCTTGCCCCCTCGCCGTCGCGGACGACGAGTCGGGCGAGTTGATGGCACAGGTCGGTGAGGGCGGCGCGGAAGGCGTCGGCCCCCGTGCTGTCGTCGTCGACCAGCGTCGCATTGCCCGCCGCGCCGGTGGCGAACGCCAGCACCGTATCGCTGGTCGAGGTGTCGCCATCGACGGTGATGCACGAGAAGGTGCGGGTATTGGCGGCGGTCAGCATCCCTTGCAGGAAGGCGGGGTCGACGCTGGCGTCGGTGAAGATGAACCCGAGCATCGTCGCCATGTCCGGCGCGATCATCCCCGACCCCTTGATGATCCCGACCAGCGTCACGGGCCGGCCATCGACGATCGCGGTGGTCGTCGCGCCCTTGGGATAGGTATCGGTGGTGCCGATCGTCTCGGCCGCCGCCTGCCAGTCGCACGGCGTCGCGACGAAGGCCGCGTCCAGCCCGGCTTCGGCGCGGTCGATCGGCAGCGGCACGCCGATCACGCCGGTGGAGGCGACGAACACGTCCGACGGCTGGCACCCGGCATGGGCGGCGGTGCGCGCGGCGATCGCCTCCACTGCCTGTCGGCCTCGATCGCCGGTGAAGGCGTTGGAATTGCCCGCGTTCACCACCAATGCCCGTGCCTGACCCAGCACCAGCGCGCGGCGGCACCATTCCACCTCCGGCGAGGGGCACCTGCTTTGCGTCAGCACGCCCGCGACCGCGGTGCCGGGGGCGAGCGTGACGAAGGTCAGGTCGCAGCGATCCCATGTCTTGTACCGTGCCCGCGCGACGCGCAGCGCGACGCCGGCGACCGGCGGCATGGCGGGGAACGGCAGGGCGAGGGGGGAGATGGCGTGGCTCATAACCGGGGGCTTTGCGGGAAAGGACGGGCGGTGGAAAGTCTCAAAAGTCGCATCCTACAGGGGTCCGCCAAAGGGGAGGTGTGACTTTCCGGGGACGACGCGGCGGACATGACCGATCCTTGCCATGAAGGCCGTTTGTAGGACAGCGTCGGCCCGAATCCACGTTCGATTTCCGGTGCCGGAGTGTGTGGGTTCACGCAAAGAGGCGAAGGCGCGAAGAGGGGGGTGTTCGCGCAGAGGCGCGGAGGGCGCGGAGGGCGCGGAGGGCGCGGAGGGCGCAGAGAAAGCCCCGCCCGCGTCAGCTGCCCCCTCCATCACCCGGTCGAGACGCGAAAGCCGCTGCGCGGAAAGAGGTGCAGAGGTCGCAAACGATATCTCGGCGCCCTCTGCGCCTCTGCGCGAACCCACCTTCTTCCTTCGTGTCTTCGCGTCTCCGCGTGAACCATCTTCCCACGCCCCGCGGGATGGACTGTTTCGCCCATGCTCCCTATGTCCGGGCGCGCATGAACCTGTTGCTGCTCCTGTCTGCCCTGTTGTCCGCCCTGACCGGGATCGGCGGCAGCGTGCGGTCGCCCGACGTGGCGCAGGCGGTGGCGGGGCAGTCGGTCGTCGCGGCGGCGACGACGGCGCGGCGCGCGGTGCCGACGCACCGGCCGGCCGATATGGTGCCGGAGGGGTCGCGAATCGCGGCCGTCGTCACGTCATGGTCGCTGTCGCCGACGCAGCCATTCTGGGCGGCACGCCGCCGCGAATAGCGGGCGGACGCCTTCACCCTGTCTTCAGCGGTGGCCTCTATACGGGGCGGGCCGCGCTTTTCTCGTTATCAGGAACCCGCCCACATGTTCGGTGGCCTCGCCAAATCGCTCTTCGGGTCGTCCAACGACCGGTACGTCAAGTCGCTCAACCCCATCATCAACAAGATCGCCTCGTTCGAGCCGACGTTGCAGACGTTGTCCGATGCCGATCTCGCCGCGCAGACGGTGAAGTTCCGCGCCCAGCTGGCGGAGGGCGCCAAGCTCGACGACCTGCTGCCCGAGGCGTTCGCGACGGTGCGCGAGGCGGCGCGGCGCGTGCTGGGCCAGCGGCATTACGACGTGCAGATGGTCGGCGGCATCGTGCTCCACCGCGGCGAGATCGCCGAGATGCGGACGGGCGAGGGCAAGACGCTGGTCGCGACGCTGGCTTGTTACCTGAACGCCCTGCCGGGCAAGGGCGTGCATGTCGTCACGGTCAACGACTATCTCGCCAGCCGCGACGCGACGTGGATGGCGCAGGTGTACGGTTTCCTGGGACTGACTACCGGCATCATCGTGCCGAACCTGACCGACGAGCAGCGCCGCGCCGCGTATGAATCGGACATCACCTACGCGACGAACAACGAACTCGGCTTCGATTACCTGCGCGACAACATGAAGTACGAGCGCACCGGCATGGTGCAGCGCCCGTTCAACTTCGCGATCATCGACGAGGTCGATTCAATCCTGATCGACGAGGCGCGCACCCCGCTGATCATCTCCGGCCCGACCGACGACAAGTCCGGCCTGTACAAGCTGGTCGACGCGGTGGTGAAGCAGTTCGCGCCGGAGGATTACGAGAAGGACGAAAAGCAGAAGTCGATCATCCTGACCGAGGACGGCACCGAGCGCGCCGAGCGGATGTTGGAGGCGGCCGGGCTGCTGGAAGGCGACAACCTGTATGATTTCGAGAACACGCAGGTCGTCCACCACCTGAACCAGGCGCTGCGCGCGAACATGATGTTCAAGGCGGACACGGACTACATCGTCAAGGACGGCAAGGTCGTCATCATCGACGAGTTCACCGGGCGGATGATGGACGGGCGCCGCTGGTCCGACGGCCTGCATCAGGCGGTCGAGGCGAAGGAGGGCGTGAACATCGAGCCCGAGAACCAGACGATGGCCTCGATCACCTTCCAGAATTATTTTCGCATGTATCCCAAGATCGGCGGGATGACCGGCACCGCCGCGACCGAGGCGGCCGAATTCTACGACATCTACAAGATCAACGTCGTGTCGATCCCGACCAACGTACCGGTGCAGCGGATCGACGAGCAGGACGAATTCTACAAGGACACGCAGGACAAGTTCCGCGCGATCGCCAAGAAGATCGCCGAACATGCCGCGCTGGGCCAGCCGGTGCTGGTCGGCACCGTGTCGATCGAGAAATCGGAACTGCTGTCCGAATTCCTGACCCAGGAGAATGTACCGCACAAGGTGCTGAACGCGCGCTATCACGAGATGGAGGCGCACATCGTCGCGCAGGCGGGCCGCAAGTCCGCGGTGACGATCGCGACCAACATGGCCGGGCGCGGCACCGACATCCAGCTGGGCGGCAATCTCGATTTCCGCATGTCGGACGAACATGCCGATCTCGATCCCGGCACCCCCGATTACGAGGCGGTGGCCGAGCGGGTGAAGGCAGAGATCGTGGTCGAGAAGGCCGAGGTGCTGGCGGCGGGCGGCCTGTTCGTGCTGGGCACCGAGCGGCACGAGAGCCGGCGGATCGACAACCAGCTGCGCGGCCGATCCGGCCGGCAGGGCGATCCGGGGCTGTCGCGTTTCTACCTGTCGCTGGACGACGATCTGCTGCGCATCTTCGGGCCGGACACGCTGTTCGCCCGGATGATGCGGTCGAACATGGACGATGGCGAGGCGATCGGCAGCAAGTGGCTGAGCAAGGCGATCGAAACCGCGCAGAAGAAGGTCGAGGCGCGCAATTACGACATCCGCAAGCAGGTCGTCGAATATGACGACGTGATGAACGATCAGCGCAAGGTGATCTACGAACAGCGCGCCGACATCATGGATGCCGAGACAGTCGGCGACATGGTGAGCGACATGCGCGCCGAGACGGTGAACACGATCGTCGGCGATGCCTGCCCGCCCAACTCCTATCCCGAACAGTGGAACGTGGAGGGGATGAAGGCGCAACTGGCGGACGTGCTGAACCTGTATCCGCCGATCGACGACTGGTTGCAGGAAGAGGCGATCGATCCCGAACTGGTGACCGAGCGCGTGCAGGCCGAGGCGGATGCCGCGATCGCCGCCAAGGCCGCCGATCTGGAGCCGGAGACATGGGTGCAGATCGAGAAGTCGATCCTGCTCCAGCATCTGGACCATCACTGGAAGGAGCATCTGTCGACGCTGGATGCGCTGCGTCAGGTGGTCCATCTGCGCGCCTATGCGCAGAAGACGCCGCTCAACGAGTACAAGCAGGAGGCGTTTTCGCTGTTCGAGCGGATGCTCGACAATATCCGCGAGGATGTGACGAAGACGGTGGCGCATGCCGACTTCCAGTTTCAGGCGGCACCCGAACTGCCGCCGCTGCCCGATTTCATCACCACGCATTTCGACCCGTTCACCGGCGAGGACGACAGCAACGACATCGATGCGGGATCGCGCGGTTACGTGACGACGCAGTTGCCGCCGCTCCAGATGGTGCGGCCCGAGGCGCAGGACATGGGCGAGGACCCGGCCGAATGGGAAGGCCGCGTCAACCGCAACGCGCCGTGCCCCTGCGGGTCGGGGCGCAAGTACAAGCATTGCCATGGTGCGGTAACGGGGTGAGGTGATCCGGGCGCGCCGGCTTCGTCGTGGCGAGGTGATCCGGCGCGTCGCGTGTGCGGCCGCTGGATTGCCGCGTCGCTTCGCTCCTCGCAATGACGGAGGAGGGCAGCCGTTGTATTCGAAACGGTGCGGGTTTCAGGATCGACCTGTCCGTTCCGTCATTGCGAGCGTGGCGAAGCAATCCAGGAACCTGCGCGTGTGACGCTCTGGATTGCTTCGCTACGCTCGTAATGACGGCGTTTAGACCGGCACGCCATACAGGTCGTGGTCGTCGGCATCCTCGATCGTGACGGGGACGATATCGCCGACCGTCAGATGGCCGGCATCGCGCAGGAAGACCTCGCCGTCGATCTCCGGCGCGTCGGCGGCGGAGCGGCCGGTGGCGCCGCCTTCCTCGTCCACCGCGTCGACGATCACCGACAGGGTGCGGCCGACCTTGGCGGCGAGCTTGGCGGCGGAGATCGCGGCGGTCTTCGCCATGATGCGCTGATAACGCTCCTCCTTCACCTCTTCGGGCACCGGATCGGGCAGCAGGTTGGCGGTGGCGCCCTCGACCGGCTCGAACCGGAAGGCGCCGACGCGGTCGAGCTGCGCCTCGTCCAGCCAGTCGAGCAGGTACTGGAAGTCCTCCTCGGTCTCGCCGGGGAAGCCGACGACGAAGGTGGAGCGGATCGCGATGTCCGGGCAGATCTCGCGCCAGCGGTGGATGCGGCCCAGCACCTTGGCGTCGTTGGCGGGGCGCTTCATCCGCTTCAGCACCGCGGGCGCGGCATGCTGGAACGGGATGTCGAGATAGGGGAGGACCAGCCCCTCGGCCATCAGCGGGATGACCTGATCGACATGGGGGTAGGGGTAGACATAGTGGAGCCGCACCCAGGGCGCGATCCGGCCGAGTTCACGCGCCAGATCGGTCATGTGCGCGCGAACCTCGCCGCCGCCCTTCAGCGGCCATGACGCGTGGCGCAGATCGACGCCATAGGCGGAGGTGTCCTGGCTGATGACCAGCAGTTCCTTCGTCCCCGCCGCGACCAGCTTTTCCGCCTCGCGCAGGATTGCGTCGGGCCGGCGGCTGACGAGATCGCCGCGCAGCGAGGGGATGATGCAGAAGGAGCAGCGGTGGTTGCAGCCCTCCGAAATCTTGAGATAGCTGTAATGGCGCGGCGTCAGCTTCAGGCCGGCGTCGGGGATCAGGTCGAGATAGGGTGACAGGTTGGCGGGCGCGGCGGCGTGGACCGCTTCCACCACCTGTTCGTACTGGTGCGCGCCGGTGACGGCCAGCACCTGCGGGAAGCGGGCCCGGATCGTCTCCGCCTCCTTGCCCATGCAGCCGGTCACGATGACGCGGCCGTTTTCCGCGATCGCCTCGCCGATCGCCTCCAGGCTTTCCTCCTTCGCCGAATCGAGGAAGCCGCAGGTGTTGACCAGCACCACGTCCGCGCCGGCATAATCGGGCGACATCTGGTAGCCGTCGGCGCGCAGCTGCGTCAGGATGCGTTCGCTGTCGACGAGGTTCTTCGGACAGCCGAGCGAGACCATGCCGACGCGCGGCGGGGTGGGGAGTATCGTTGCCATGGGAGCCGAAGCACATAGTGCGGAACGCGCCGATTTGCCAGCGTCGCGCTTTTATGCTCCGCAATGACCATGCTTGCCATCGGTCTCATGTCAGGAACCTCGCTCGACGGCATCGATGCCGCGCTCATCGATACGGACGGCGAGGGGATGGTGCGCCCGGTCGCGTTCCGGGGCGAACCCTATTCGGATGCGGCGCGCGAGCAGCTGGCGACGGCGACGGTGATCGCGCTGACCTATGACCGGCCGCGCGCCAGCCCGCCGCTGATCGAGGCGGCGGACCTGATCACCCGCGCCCATGCGATGGCAGTCCACAAGCTGCTGCGCGAGGCGCAGGTGGCGCCGGAGGCGGTCGGCGTGATCGGGTTCCACGGGCAGACGGTGGCGCACCGCCCCGATCGCGGCTGGACATGGCAGATCGGCGACGGCGCGGCGCTGGCGGCGGCATGCGGGATCACCACCGTGGCCGATTTCCGCAGTGCCGACGTGGCGGCCGGCGGGCAGGGCGCACCGCTGATCCCGATCTATCACGCCGCGCTGACCGCCGGGCTGGCCCGGCCGGTGGCGGTCCTGAACCTGGGCGGGGTGGGGAACATCACCTTCATCGGGGCGGACGGCACGCTGGTGGCGTTCGATACCGGGCCGGCGAACGGGCTGATCGACCATTGGGTGGGGGAGCAGACGGGCGCGCGCTACGATGCGGGCGGCGGGCTGGCTGCGGCGGGGCGCGTCGACCAGACGGTGCTGGGTGGGATGCTGGACCATCCCTTCTTCGATGCGCCCGCGCCCAAATCGCTCGACCGCAGCGACTTCACCATCCAGCCGGCGCGCGGGCTGTCGACGGCGGACGGCGCGGCGACGCTGACCGCGTTCACCGCCGAATCGGTCGCGCTGGCCCTGCCGCATCTGCCGGCCCGCCCGGCCCGGTTGCTGGTGGTCGGCGGCGGCCGGCACAATCCGGTGCTGATGCGGATGATCGCCGACGCCACCGGACTGGTGGTGGAATCCGGGGATTCACTGGGCTGGAACGGCGACGGGGTGGAGGCGGAAGGGTTCGCCTATATGGCGGTCAGGCGCCTGAAATCATTGCCGATCAGCTTCCCCGGCACCACCGGTGCACCGGTCGCGATGACGGGTGGTGTCGTCCATCCCGTATGATCCACGCCCCGTCGATGGCCACCACATTAATCATGGACTAACGGCTGTCATCGTATAACCCAGATCAACCACGCACCGGGAGGTTGATCGTTGGAATCTGATCGCCGTTATTATGCCCGTCGGCTCATCATCGAGCGCGCCGCCGCGCAGCGCGCGCTGACGGTGGAGGCGCGCGAGCGTCGGCTGCAACTGGTGGAAACCTACGAGCGCAAGCTGGAGGCGCTGCGCGCCTGACCGGCCGGGTTCAGTTTCCCGAACGGGGGCGACCGGCTCCGGCGCCGGGCATACCGACATCCCGGCGCACGACCAGCGGATCGGGGCAACCGTCCTTCGAGCGATAGACCGTCTTGATCTCCGTAGCGGGGGGCATGTCGCCAAGTTTCCCGAACGTGCCCGTCTGCTTCCCCTTCACCTGCACACGATCGCCCTTACGGCATTTTTCGGGCAGCGTGCCGGGATTGGGCATCGTGGTGACGGGAAGGTCGGTGGCGATCCGGGCCGGGGCGGTGGCGGGCGACAACGTGACAACGGCCGCAGCGGCAACGAGCATCAGGCGCATGGAACTTCTCCCGGAGACGATGGGGCATCCTATCTCCGCCGGGAACCCCGGGTCAATCGGGCGGACCGTCAGCGGAGCGGGCGGGCATCCGGGACATAGGCGTCGATCAGCGCGCCGACATCGTCGGGATGCGCGCCGGTGAGTTCGGGGGCGGCGCGCCCCTGCGCATAGATGAAGCCCTGTACGGGATAGATGCCGCCGCCCAGCCCGTCATTATCGCGGTACCAGACCTTTACCGACGACCAGTCGTTGCCGGGCGACACGTCGTACAGCGTGACATCCTGTTCGGCATGGCCCCGCTCGCCATTCTGGCGCGACCAGTTGGCGTGGGTCAGCATCAGCACCCGCTTCTCGACGATGCGGCTGACCACCGCGACATGGCCCATCGGCAATCGCGGCGTCTTGGCAAAGACCATCACCGATCCGACGCGCGGGCGATGGCCACGATCGTACCGGCCGGCGGCCTGATCCCACCAGGTCCAGGCATTGCCATAGATTTGAATGCCGGAGGCCGCGCGCGCGAAGGGGACGCATTCGCCGACATAATCGAGCAGCGACTGTGCGGATGCCGGTGCCACGACGGCCAGCGCCAGCACGGCGGGGAGCAGGGAGCGGCGGAACGATCGCATGGCGTGCATTATAGGCGGGTTCGCGTGAACCGGGCGTGGCCGTGGCCCGTCCACCGCCCCGTCGTGCCGCTCACCCGGCGACGCCCAGCTGCTGGAGCATGAACGCCTGCCATTCCGCATTCTGCCGGAAGCGTTCGAACCGGCCCGACTTGCCGCCATGCCCCGCCTCCATGTTGATGCGGAACAGCAGGGGGTTGGCGTCGGTCTTCAATTCGCGCAGCTTCGCGACCCATTTGGCCGGCTCGTAATATTGCACCTGACTGTCCCACAGGCCGGTGCCGACATACATCGCCGGATACGCCCTGGCCGTGACGTTGTCGTAGGGGGAGTAGCCGAGCATGTAATCGTAATAGGGTTTCTGCGCGGGGTTGCCCCATTCGTCATATTCGAAGGTCGTCAGCGGGATCGACGCATCGAGCATCGTCGTGACGACATCGACGAAGGGGACCTGCGCGATGATGACGCGGTAGTCGGCGGGCGCCATGTTGGCGATGCCACCCATCAGCAGGCCACCGGCACTGCCGCCCATCGCCGCCACCCGGTCCTTCGCGGCATATCTTTGCGCGACCAGATAACGGGTCACGTCGATGAAGTCGGTGAAGCTGTTCCTCTTGTTCAGCAGATGGCCGTCGTCATACCAGCCGCGCCCCATTTCCTGGCCGCCGCGGATATGCGCGATCGCGAAGACGACGCCGCGATCGAGCAGGCCGATCCGCCCCGGATCGATTCCCGGGTCCATCGAGATGCCGTAGCTACCATAGGCATATTGCAGCAGCGGGGCGGTACCGTCGCGCTTTACGCCCCTGGCATGGACCAGCGAGACGGGGATGCGCGTACCGTCGCGCGCGGGCGCCCAAACGCGTTCGGTGACGTATTTCGCGGGATCGTAGCCGGGCACGGGCGCGACCTTCAGTACGCGGCGTTCGCCGGTGCGGGCGTTGACCTCGTAGGTGGTGGTCGGCGTGACCAGCGAGCCATAGGTGTAGCGGACCCATGGCGTATCTGGTTCCTCGTTGACGTCGAGCGCCATGCGATAGCCGGGCTCGTCCGCCTTTACCGCCTGCGATGCGCCGGCATCGGTCAGCAGCCGGATCATGCGGTTGCCGCCCTCGCGCTGGTCGACCGCGACGAAGCCGGCGAAGGGGCGGAAATCCTCGATGAACACGGTGTCGCTGGCCGGCGTCAGGTCGCGCCAGCCAGCGGTGCCCCTCGCCATGTCGGCATCGGCGATGGTGACGAGCTTGTAGTTCTTCGCATCGCGGTTGGTCCGCACGATCCATCGACCGCCCAGGTGATCGGCGTGATAGCGGAATTCACGGGCGCGGGGGGCGATGACGGCGAAGGCGGCGGGTGACGTGGCCGCGCCGGCGACCGGGGCGCAACGCTGTTCGTCGCTGACGGTGGATTGCACCCCGATGCAGACGAAGCGATCGTCGGCGGTGCGGGCGATCCCCATTTGATAGGTGTCGTCCTTCTCCTCGTACAGCAGCCGGTCGGTGGTGGCGGGCGTGCCCAGCACATGCGCCTTCACCCGGTAGCCGCGCAGCGTGACGGGGTCCTTCTCGACGTACAGCACGGTGCGGTCGTCCGCCCAGACGACATTGGGTTCGATATTGGCGACGGTATCGGTCGTGATCCGGCCGGTGGCGATGTTCTTCACCTTCAGCGCAAATTGACGGCGGCCAACGATATCCTCCGCCCAGGCGATCCGCGCATCATCGGGGCTGACCGCATAGTCGCCGATCGAGAAATAGCTGAGGCCCTTCGCCATCGCCGGCTGGTCGAACAGGATTTCGGCAGGTGCGGTGACGCTGCCCTTGCGACGCTCGACGATCGGATAGTCCGCCCCGGTCTGGTAGCGCGAGCCGTACCAGTAGCCGTGCTTGCGATAGGGGACGCTGCCGTCGTCCTGTTTGATGTGCGCGACCGTCTCGTCATAGAGCCGGGTCTTGAGCGGGGTGAGCGAGGCTAGCCGGGCATCGGCCCAGGCGTTCTCCGCGGCAAGATAGCCGAGCATGTCCGGGTTCTTGCGGGTATCGTCGCGCAGCCAGTAATAATCGTCGTTGCGCGCTCCGTTGGGGGACGCGACCTGATGCGGACGTTTGGCGGCGCGTGGCGGGGCATCCGTCTGCTGCGCCGAGGCCGCCCCTGCGATCAGCCCCCCGATCAGCCCCCCGATCAGCGACGCGGCGAGCGCGCTTCCCGCCATGCCCGTTACCGCCGGTCTGCTGCGCCGCATCGTCATCCCCGATCACCCCTTTTCGCCGGCGGCAGCGTAGCGTCAGGATATCGCGTCGCGCAACGGCCGTTCGCGACGCCATCGGCGGCGGTTGCAGATCCCCGACCGGGCGGCGGCGGTTGCACGGGGGCGGGTGCCCCCCTAAGTCCGTCGGCATGCTGGATATCGATCAGGCGCGTGCGCGCGCGCACGACATCGTCGCCCGTGCCACGGCGGGCGGGGCGGACGCCGCCGATGCCGTGTTCGCGGCGGATGCCTCGCTCGACGTGTCGGTGCGGCTGGGCCGGCTGGAAGATGTCGGCCGGTCGGAAAGCGCCGAACTGGGCCTGCGCGTGTTCGTGGGCCAGCGGTCGGCGAGCGTATCGACCTCCGACCTGTCAAGTGACGCGCTCGATACGCTGGTCGAGCGGGCGGTGGCGATGGCGCGGGAAGCGCCCGAGGACCCTTGGGCGGGGCTGGCGCCGGCGGAACGGCTGCTGCACGGCGCACCGCCGCTGCTCGGGCTGGACGATGGCGGCGATGTGTCGCCCGAGGCGCTGCGCGATGCGGCCCTAGCGGCGGAAGCGGCGGCGCGCGACGTGCCGGGCGTGACCAACAGCGAAGGCGGCGGCGCCAGCGCGTCGCGCTCGGTCTGGGCGCTCGCGACCTCGACCGGCTTTGCCGGGGCCTATGCCGCGACGGGGTACGGCGTGTCGGCCAGCGTCGTGGCGGGCGAGGGCGGATCGATGCAGCGGGATTACGCGCATCACGCCGCGCGCCGCCGTGACCAGCTGGACGATCCTGCCGGCATCGGGCGCGAGGCGGGCGAGCGCGCGGTGGCGCGGGTCGGCCCCGGCCGGCTGACCAGCGGAGCGATGCCGGTGGTGTTCGACCCACGTGTAGGTTCCTCGCTGATCGGCCATCTGCTCGGCGCGATCGGCGGATCGGCGATCACGCGGCGGACGTCGTTCCTGCTCGATGCGCTGGGCACACCGGTGCTGCCCGCCGGACTGTCGTTGCGCGACGATCCCCACCGCCCGCACGGGCTGCGATCGCGCCCCTTCGACGGCGAGGGGCTGGCGGTGTCGCCGGTCGCGATCGTCGAGGACGGGGTGCTGGAGACATGGCTGCTCGACAGTGCCGCCGCGCGCCAGCTGGGGCTGGAGCCGACCGGCCATGCCGCGCGCGGGATCGGCGGCGGGCCGGGGGTGTCGGCGTCCAACCTGTATCTTGACGGGGGCCATGTGCCGGTCGACACGCTGCTCGCCGAGGTGGGCGAGGGCGTGTACGTGACCGAGCTGATCGGGCAGGGGGTGAACGGCGTCACCGGCGACTATAGTCGCGGCGCGGCCGGTTTCCGTATCTCCGGCGGCGTGATCGGCGAGCCGGTCGCCGGCTTCACGATCGCGGGCAATCTGCGCGACATGCTGCTGGCGATCACGGCCGGCAACGATCTGCAATTCCGCTTCGGCACCAATGTGCCGACGCTGCGGGTGGACGGGCTGACCGTCGCGAGCGGCTGACCGGGATGGCGCCGCTGCTGGACGCCGTCGTCGAGATCGCCGCCGCGGCGGGGCAGATGGCGCTCGCGCGCTGGCGCACCGATTTCCGCCGGTGGGAAAAGGAGCCGGGCAGCCCGGTGTGCGAGGTCGATCTGGATGCCGACCGGATGCTCCATGCCCGGCTGTCGGCGCTGCTGCCCGAGGCGGGCTGGCTGTCGGAGGAGACCGCCGATGCGCCCGACCGGCTGGCGCGGCGGCATGTCTGGGTGGTCGATCCGATCGACGGCACCCGCGATTACATCCGCGGGCGCGAGGGCTGGGCGATTTCGGTGGCGCTGATCGAGGATGGCCGGCCGGTGCTTGCGGTGCTGGACGCCCCCGCCCGGCGCGAACGCTGGTCGGCGACGGCCGGACGCGGGGCGTGGCGCAACGGCGTGCGGCTGGCGGCGGGCGACCGCACGGTATTGGCGGGCGCACGGGTACCGGCGGACGTGTTGCCCCGCACGGACCGCGATTTCGTGGCGGTGGCCAAGCCGAATTCCATCGCGCTGCGCATGGCGATGGTCGCCGCGGACGAGGCCGATCTGGTCGCGACGCTGCGCTGGGGCAATGAATGGGACATCGCCGCCGCGGTGCTGATCGGCGCGGAAGCGGGGGCGGGGGTGAGCGACGCGCTGGGCGCACCGCTGGCGTTCAACAAGCGCGTGCCGCAGGCCTTCGGCGTGGTGGTGGCGGCGCCGGGCATCCACGGCGCGGCGATCGAACGGCTGGCGGAGCGGGCGGCGGCGCTGGCCGGCTAACCCTCAAGCGGGCCGGGATGAGAGCGATGCGACTGCATCCGCCCCGTTTCAAACGAGATCTCTGCGACGATGTGCATCATGCGGAGCGGGATGACATTGGCTCGATCCATCACGTTATTGCGAGCGTAGCGAAGCAATCCAGGGCGTCACGCGCCGGGCTCTGGATTGCTTCGTTACGCTCGCAACGACGAATGGGGGGTACGTCACCATATTCTAAAAAATACTACCTTCCCGGCGGAGGTATGAGGCGTTTTGCAGAGGCACTGCCGACAGGGGCAGGAGGCGGTTGTCGCCCCCGCCCGGTCAGTGGACGAAGCGCGCCACCACGTCGCGGTACGAGCGGCTGACCTTCACCTGTGCGCCGGAGCCCAGCACCAGGAAACATTCGCCGTTGGTGTGCGGCTTCACCTGCTTGACGAGATCGAGGTTGACGATCGTCGAGCGGTGGATGCGCTGGAAGCGGCGCGGATCGAGACGCTTTTCGAGGTCCTTCATCGTTTCGCGCAGGATCAGCGTGTTGTCGCCGGTGTAGATGCACATATAGTCGCCGGCCGCGTCGATCCGCTCGATCGTGTCGACATCGACGCGGAAGATCTGGCCGCGATCCTTGATGTTGATGAGCTTCTCGAACCGGTTGGCGGAGACGTCGCCGCCATCGGCCTCCATGTCGGCGGCGGCATCGGGGGCGTGTTCGGCCAGCACCTCCTTCAGCCGGTCCACCTCCTCCACGCCGCGCTTTTCGGCCAAGCGCTGGCGCACCCTGTCGAGCGTGTCGGCGAGGCGGGTCTCCTCCACCGGTTTCAGCAGGTAATCGACCGCCTGCGCCTCGAACGCGCGCAGGGCATGATCGCTATAGGCGGTGACGAACACGAACAGCGGCGGCTCCACCTCCATCAGCCCCTGCACCACCGAGAAGCCGTCGAAACCGGGCATCTGGATGTCGAGGAAGACGAGGTCGGGCTTGTGGGTCTTGATGGCGCGGATCGCTTCGCGCCCGTTCATGCATTTTTCAATGATTTCCACGTCTTCGTGCGTCTGCAGCCGAAGCTCCAGCCCCTGGATCGCCAGGGGCTCGTCGTCGACGAGGATGGTACGGATGGTCATGCGGCCTCTCTGTTCACGTCTTCCAGCTGGTAGGGAATCTCGATCTCGACCGAGAAACCGCCAGCGGGCATCGAGCGCGTCTCGAACTTCTGGTCCGGCCCGTAAGCCTGGACCAGTCGTTCGCGTATATTGGTGAGCCCGACACCCGTTGAAAGGCTTGGACTGATCCGCGCTTCGTGCAAGCCGGGTCCGGTATCGGATACGGCGATCTGCACCCGTTCCCCGGCGAGCCGCACGCGAACCGAGATATCGGCGCCTTCCTCCTGCGGGGTGACCGCATATTTGATCGCGTTCTCGACCAAGGGTTGCAGCAGCAGCGAGGGCAGACGCGCGCGTTCGGCACGGGGATCGACCTCGAACAGCGGACGCAGGCGATCCTCGAAGCGCATCTTCTCGATCTCCAGATACAGCTTCAGCGTTTCCACCTCCTGCGCGACGGTGACGTGCGCAGTCGGTTCGTTGGCCAGCGTGTAGCGCAGGAACGACGACAGGCGCGACAGCATCGCATTGGCGCGCTCGGTCTGCTTCAGCAGCACGAGGGTCGAGATCGAGTTGAGCGTGTTGAACAGGAAATGCGGGTTGAGCTGGTAGCGCAGCATCGCGAGCTGCGCCGAGGATGCCTGCAATTCGAGCGCGCGCATCTCGTCGATCTGGTTTTCCAGCACGAGGAAGAAGTTGATCGCCACATAGAGCGCCGACCAGCCCGCCAGCACGACGAAGTTCAGGAACAGCGAACCGGCCACCAGCGTCACCGTGACGCCCGCCGTGCCCGTTTTCAGGAACGAGAAGGAGAAGGCGTTGATGGTCGCGTACAGGATCGTCGCCACCACCAGCGTCGCCACCGCCAGCGGCACGCCGGCGATGCGGGGGACGTGCCGGTAATAGCCGTAGCAGGCCGACAGCAGCATCGTGATGCAATAACCGACGATCGCCTCGACGATCACCGGGATGATGAGTTCGAGCCGGAAGCCGTTGGACAGCGACGAGACGCTGCGCAGGAGCAGGTATCCACCCCAGCCGACCGCCTGCAATGTCCAGAAGGCGCGGGCCTTGTTCTCGAAGAACGGCCGGACGTTGATCGTCCGCCCGTGCGGCCCACGGGCGACATAGGGCGTGGCGGGGGCGGCGGCAGCGGGGCCGGCGGCGGGGGAGGCGGGTAGCGTAGCCATCGATGAAGCGGCTTCTACACGCGGTGGCGCCGTCACGCAAAATGCCGAAGGGCCGCCGTTCCGTTGTGGAACGACGACCCTTCGTCAGGCGACCCGGCGGTGGCACGCGACCACCGCCTTCGCGCCGTGGCCGGCGGCTCAGAACGAGAAGCGGGCGCCGATGCGGATCGAGTAGAGCGACTGCTTCGAGTAGATCGTGTCGGTCGGCGGCGTATTGGGGGCGAGATAACGATACTGCGCGCAAGGCTGGCTGGAATTGTTGACCAATACCCCGCTCGCGGCGGTGCCGGTAGGCGTCGCGGCGGCCAGACACTGAACGCGGACGGCGACCTGCGTATACGGGAAGGCGTATTCGCGGATCTGGCCCCAGTTCTTGTTCAGCAGATTAGCGACGTTCTCGATATCGCCGAACAGTTCGATGCGCGAGCTGCCAAGGCCGGTCGGCAGTTCCTGCGCGACGTGAAGGTCGATCTTGGTGAACCACTTGGCATTGAAAGCATTGCGTGGAGCGATCCGGCCACGATACTTGTCGAGGCCCGTGGCGCCGATCAGTGCGTTAAACGTGTCGCGGGTGGCGACGCTGTCATAGGACACCCGGGCGTCGTCCAGGCCGGTCGGCACGTAGAGCAGGAAGCGGCTCTGGTTCAGCACGGTGCCGAACACGGGGCTGCGATTGTTGGAAGCATCCTGCATCGTGTAGCTGTAGGGGCGGCCGATCCGGGTTTCGCCGAACAGGGCGAACGTCGTTTTGTAATCGCCGAAGAGCGCCGGATTGAACGTCAGGTTGTACTTGATGTTGTACTTCACCTGATCGTTGGCGATGCCATAGGCCGCACCGTTGGCATCGAAGAACGCCGCGTTGCCATAGTTGGAGTTGGCGGTCGACGAGGTCGCCGGCGCCTGATCCTTGATGTCCTGATAGGTGAAGCTGGCGCCAGCCGACAGGCCGAAGTCGAACGTCTTGTCGACGCGGGCGACGGCGACGTAGCTGCGGCCCTTCTTGGTGTTGGTCAGCAGCAGATCATAGTTGTTGTCCGCGAAGCTGGTGATCGAGCTGTAGCGGGCACGACCGTCGGGCGTCAGCAGGCCGTTCGGACGCACGCGGCCGTCGGTGAAGAACACCTGGTTGCGGACCGACGAATAGAACAGGTCGGCGCCGAAGTTCACACCGCCGAGCGCGTCGGGGGCGTAATCGAACGACAGGGTGCTGCGCCACTGCGACGGCAGCTTGAAGTTCGGGTCCAGCGCGTTGACCGGGGGCGGCGAGGTGGTCGAAAGGGACAGGCTGTTGAGGTAGGTGTTCACCGCGCCCGGGATCGACGTGCCGCTGACGTTGGTCAACGCCGCCGACCCGATCGCCGCCGCCGCCGCGGCGTTGGCGGAACCCGGTGCCGTGAACGTGCCGGCATTGGTCTGCTGGATGTCGACCGAGTTGGTCAGGAAGCCGGTGTTCGAGAAGCTGTTCGAAACATAGACGTCAGGCGAACCGCCCGAGAAGATGCCGACGCCGCCGCGGATCGACAGATCCTTGATCGGCTTCACTTCGAACCCGATACGCGGCTGCACGATCCCACGACCGCTGATATAGGCGGTGTTGGGATAGCCGACCCGGTTCAGGAAGGTCTGGTTGAACGCCGGGCGCGTATCGCCGCCGTACATGTCGTAGCGCACGCCGTAATCCAGCGTGAACCAGTCGGTGACGCGCCAGTTGTCCTGGATACCGAAGGAATAGGACTGATACTGGAAGCGCGCAGCGCCGTTGGCCGGATCGTTCGACGGCGTCGCGTTGCCGTAACGCAGGCGCTGGGCATTGCCCGCCTGGAAATCGGCGATCGAGTCGAAATAATAGTTGCCGGCGGTGTTCTGCACGAAGAGGTTGAAGATCTTCGTGTCCTGAACGTCGGCGAAGATGCGCAGGTCATGATTGCCATGGGTCAGGCGACCTTGCACCAGGCCGCCATAGGTGCGGCTGGTCAGCGCGTTCGACTGGCGCGAGCTGTCCGGACCGAAATACACCGAGGCGTAACCGGGGGCGCATGCCGTGGCGAGATTGGCCGCGCCGCCGGGCGTGGTGCGGTCGGACGTCGGAGCGGCGCAGACCTGAAACTGCGCGAAACCACGGCCCAATACCGGGTCCTGACCGCGCTTATAGTCCTTGTAGAAGCCGCGGACTTCGGTCGAGAACTCGTCGGACCAGTCGCTGTTCAGCTGGAACACGCCAGTGTGCAGGCGGTTGGAGCCGATATAGCCGTTCGATTCCAGCCCGAGGCTTGGGGCGGTGACCGAGGCGTTCTGGTTAAACTGGATCGAGTCCTTGGTGTACAGATAGGTCAGCGATGCGCGCTGCGTATCCGACAGGTTGGCGTCGAGACGCGCTGCAAGCCGGTCGTCCTTGTCCTTCGAATTGCTGAGGACGCCGCCCGTCGCGTAATTGTAGCGCGACTGCGCAATGCCGCTGATCTGGCTGACGATGCTGTCGGTCAGCTGGCCACCCGGCAGGGCGGTGCTGGGGATCACGGTACCGGCGTTGGTTTCCAGCGTGCCTTCGGGGATCGGCGTACCGGCGCGGATACGCTCACCGGCAACCATGAAGAACAGCTTGTCCTTGATGATCGGCCCGGACAGCTGCGCGCCGTAATTCTCGATCTTGTAGTTCGGCAGGGTGACCCGACCGGTCGGGACGCCCGGACCCGCCTTGGTCTTCTTCCCGTTCAGCTCGTCCGAGGAATAGGAATAGAAGCCGGTGCCGTGGAAGCTGTTGGTGCCCGATTTCAGGATGGCGTTGATGGCGCCGCCCTGGAAATTGCCTTCACGGACGTCGTAGGGCGCAACCTTGGTCTGGAACTGACCGATCGCGTCGAGCGGCACGGGCGAGCGCCGGGTCGGCAGGCCATCGGGGTTGAGGCCGAAATTGTCGGTAACGGGGACACCGTCGACCGAGAAGCGGTTGAAGCGCGCATTCTGACCGGCGAACGAAACTGCGCGGCCGCCACCGGGGGTGTCGTCCAGCCGGGCGAACGGATCGCGGCGCATCAGATCGCGCACGTCGCGGTTGATGGTGGCGACATTGGCAATCTGGGCTGCGGTGAGCACGGTCGACGGACCCTGCGACTGGGTGCCGGCACCACGGATCGACGATGCGGTGACGACGATCTCCGCACCGGCATCGGCGTCGCCTGCGGCCAGTTCGACCGGCAGGTCATAGGGCTGGGCGATGACCGTGAAGATGTCGGTGATCTGCTTGGTCGGGAAACCCGGCGCGTTGATCGTGACGGTGAACGGCCCGCCGACGCGCAGGCCAGACGCGTTGAAATTGCCCTTCTCGTCCGTCGTGGCGGATGCCGTCGTGCCGGATTCGACGTTGACGATCGTCACGGTGGCACCGGCGACCGGTGCACTGTTGGCGGTGACCGCGCCACGGATCGCCGTGGTGGTTTCTTGCGCCATTGCGCCGGCGGGCGCGATGATCGCGATCGCGGCGACGCCCAAGAACAGATTGTTCCGCATCTGAATTTTCCCCTTTTGGGCTGACGCCCCGAACCCCGCGGCATCGCCGCTCTACGGCCACGCCCCTGTGCGTGGATTATGTCTGTTCCATGACAGATGCGAGTCGGTTCCCTCCGCACCTGCAAAGGTTTATGCTGCGTTGCCGAAATGCCACGACAGGATCGCAGCGGCCCGATCGCGGACGGGGGTGGTATCAATTGGCTCCGCCCGGCCGGGCTGGACCCGCGCGGGCCTCCGCGTCTCGCGACCACCCGGTTCCGGATGGGCGATGGGATAAGCCCCGGCGACGATTGCCAAATCTGGGTGGAGAGGTCATCCGATGCGGGAAGAAGCACGGCCGGCATCTTGGCGCGGGATGGTGCCGTTATTGGACGGCGAACCCCTTGGCGAATGGATCGGCCGCGTCGATCCATATCGTGTTGAAACCGGTGGCGACCGCCGATCCCTCGATCGAGGGAATGATCGCCGGTATCCCGCCGAGGTGCGTCGCCGCCTCCACCCGGCCGATGAAGCGGCTGCCGATATAGCTTTCGTGGACGAAGCGATCGCCCGGCGCCAGCGTGCCGCGATCCGCGAGATGCGCCAGCCGGGCGGAGGTGCCGGTGCCGCACGGGCTGCGGTCGATCGCACCCTCGCCGTAGAAGACGGCGTTGCGGCCGTCCGCGCCTTCACCGCGCGGGGCATCCGCCCATAGCACATGGCTGATGCCGCGGATGGTGGGGTCGAGCGGATGCACCGGATCGATCGCGGCCTGCATCGCGGCGCGCACGCGGCGCCCCATCTCGACCAGCCATTCCGCGCCCATCGCGTCCAGCCCGCGATAGCCGCCCTGCGGCTCGACGATGGCGTAGTAATTGCCGCCATAGGCGACGTCGACGGTCAGCGGCCCGACCCCCTCGACATCGATCACCACGCCCCTGGCCGCGACGAAGGCGGGGACGTTGGTGATGCGGACCGCGGTGACGCGGTCGCCCGTCGTCTCATAGGCGATATCGATGATGCCGGCGGGCACCTCGACGCGCAGCCGCCCCGGCACGGCGGGCTGGATCAGCCCGTGTTCCAGCCCGAAGGTGACGATCCCGATCGTGCCGTGCCCGCACATCGGCAGGCAACCCGAGGTTTCGATGAACAGGATGCCGATATCGGTATCGTCGCGCGTCGGTGGATAGAGGAACCCGCCCGACATCATCGCGTGGCCGCGCGGCTCGAAGCACAGCCCGGTGCGAATCCAGTCGAACCGCGCCAAAAAGTCCTGGCGGCGTTCCGACATCGACGCGCCGCGCAGGAGCGGCGCGCCGCCGACGACCAGACGGACCGGGTTGCCGGCGGTATGGCCGTCGATGCAGAAGAAGGTGTGGCGCATCGCTCGACGGTATCAGGCCGCCTTGGCGATCGAAAGCGTCGGCCGGGTCGCCGCCGCCTTCTCGACCATCGCGATCACCTCAGCACGGCGTTCGCCCTCCAGCGGATAGCGCGGCGGCAGGACCCGCTCCGAACCACGACCCATGACCTGCTCCGCCAGCTTGATCGACTGGACGAGATCATGTTCGGCATCGAGGTGGAGGAGCGGCATGAACCAGCGATAGATTTCCATCGCCTTGGCATGATCGCCGCGCTTGAACGCGTTGACCAGCTCCACCGATTCCCGGGGGAAGGCGTTGGTGAGACCGGAAACCCAGCCCTGCGCCCCGAGGTACAGCCCCTCCAGCGCGACGTCGTCCAGTCCGGCGAACAGGACGTAGCGATCGCCGAACGCGTTCTTCACATCGGTGAAGCGCCGCGTGTCGGGGGCCGATTCCTTGATCGCGACGATGTTCGGCACGTCCGCGACCAGCGCCAGCACCTGATTGTCGATCTGGGTGCGATAGGCGGGCGGGTTGTTGTAGAGCATGATCGGCAACCCGGTCTGCTCCGCCACGCCGCGGAAATGCGCCGCCAGTTCCTTCGCCTTGGGCACATAGACCATCGGCGGCAGCAGCATCAGGCCGTTCGCCCCCGCCTTCTCGGCCGCCTGCGCATAGCCGGCGGCACGGCGGGTGTCGTATTCGGACACGCCGGTGACGACCGGGATGCGGCCGTCCACCACCTCGACGATCGCCGTCAGCACCGATATCTTCTCGTCGAAGGTCAGCGAGTTGTTCTCGCCCACCGTGCCGAGGGCGATCAGGCCGGTGATGCCGTCGCGGATCAGGTCGTCGACCACGCGCTGGGTATCGGCCAGGTCGATCGACAGGTCCTCCCGAATCTGCGTGGTCACCGCCGGGAAGACACCTTGCCAATCGATCGTCATTATCATGTTCCGATACTTGTTTACGTGAATCGTATACGATACCATCATGCGGTGATCAAGAAGGAAAACCACATGCGGGGACGCAGGCCGTGACGGTGGCGGTGATCGGCGGCGGCGTCGTCGGGCGGGCGGTGGCGCTGTCGCTGGCGCGTCGTGGCGAACGGGTGAGGATGATCGATCCGGCTGCGGACCGGTCGGCACCATCGTGGGGCAATGCCGGACATCTGGCAACCGAGCAGGTCGCACCGCTCGCCTCGCCCGCGACGATCCGCAGCGTGCCGGGGCGGCTGTTCGCGCGGGGCGGTCCGCTCGACCTGCCGGTGGCGCAGGCAGGGACATGGTTGCCGTTCGCGATTCGGCTGCTGGCGGCATCCACCCCGGCGCGGTTTACGGCAGGATCGGCCGCACTGCGCGGGTTGCTGGCGGGGGCAATGCCGGCATGGCGGCGGCTAGTTGCGGCGGTCGACGCCGGCGACCTGCTCCGCGAGGACGGGCATTTCGTCACCTGGCCCGATGCCGTCCGCGCGGCGGCGGGGATCGCCCGGTGGCGGGCGGCGGATATCGGCACCACCCGGATCGATGCCGCAACCGACGCCGAATTCGCCCGGCTGCGGTCGCTGTCGCCGCAGGTGGCGGCGGCGATCCGCTTCACCGGCAGCGGTCAGATCGCCGATCTCGACCAGCTCGCGCAGGCACTGGACGCGGCGCTGGCGGCGGCCGGCGTCGAGACGGTGCGCGATACGGCGACGCTGTTCCGCGATGGCGACCGGATGACGATCCGGGGCATCGCGGCCGATCGCATCGTGATCGCCGCCGGGATCGGATCGGCCGCCCCGATGGCCGCCGCCGGCCACCGCGTGCCGCTGATCGCCGAGCGTGGCTATCATATCCGGGGGCAGGCCGAGCGGTGGCCCGCCGACGTGCCGCCGGTGGTGTTCGAGGACCGGTCGATCATCGTCACGCGCTACGCCGATAGCGTGCAGGTGGCGGGCTTCGTCGAACTGGGTCGGGCGGATGCCGCGCCCGACCCGCGTAAATGGGTGCGGCTGGAACGACACGTCGCCGAACTGGGCCTGCCGATCGCGGGGCCGTTCCGTCGCTGGATGGGCGCGCGGCCGACGCTGCCGGATTATCTGCCGGCGATCGGCCGGTCGACCCGCGCCGACAATCTATATTATGCCTTCGGCCACCAGCATCTGGGGCTGACGCTGGCGGCGGTGACGGGGGAGCTGGTCGCCGACCTGCTGACCGACGCCACGCCCGCGATCGACCTTTCGCCCTTCGCCATCGACCGTTTCTGAAAGCTGACGCCATGACCATCGGCAGTTCCGACGCCACCACCCAGCTCGCCGCGATCACCCCGCCGGCACACCGTGTGCCTCCGATCGCGGCGAGTGAATATGCCGCCCGGCTGGACCGCGCGCGCGCGTTGACCGCGGCGGCGGGGGCGGCGGCACTGCTGGTCCATACCGGTGCCAGCCTGCGTTACTTCACGGGCGTGCCCTGGGGCGCGACCGAGCGGATGGTGGCGCTGCTGCTGCCGGTCGCGGGCGAGCCGGTGATGATCTGCCCGCGGTTCGAGCGCGGCTCGCTGGAGGCCGATCTGACGATTTCCGCCGATCTGCGGCTGTGGGAGGAGGACGAGAGCCCGGTCGCGCTGGTCGCGGATGCCGCCCGTGGGATGGGAGTGGTCGCGGTCGATCCGCTGATGCCGTTCGCCTGGACGGAACGGCTGCGCGATTTCGGCATCGCCCTGGTCGACGGGGCGCCGGCGATCGACGGGTGCCGGATGGTGAAGTCGGCGGCCGAACTCGCCTGCCTGTCGGAGGCGAAGGCGATGACGCTGGAGGTACAGGCCCGCGCCGCGGCGATCCTGCGCCCCGGCATCGCCGCCAGCGAGGTGATCCGTTTCATCGATGCCGCGCACCACGCGATCGGGGGTGGCGGCTCGTTCTTCTGCGCGGTGCAGTTCGGCCGCGCGACCGCGTTTCCCCACGGTCTGCCCGGCGACCAGCGGCTGGCGGAGGACGAACTGGTGCTGATCGATACCGGCTGCCGCGTCCACGGCTATCATTCCGACATCACCCGCACCTATGCGTTCGGATCGGTGGAGCAGGACATCCGCGATATCTGGGATGTCGAACATACGGCACAGGCGGCCGCCTTCGCCGCCGCCGGACCGGGCGTGCCGTGCGAGGCGGTGGATGCGGCGGCGCGAGTAGTGCTGGAGGGGGCGGGACTGGGCCCCGGCTATCGCCTGCCGGGTCTGCCGCACCGCACGGGCCACGGCATCGGCCTGTCGATCCACGAACCCGCCAATCTGGTGCGGGGCGACACCACGCCCATGGCGCCGGGCATGTGCTTCTCCAACGAGCCGATGATCGTCGTGCCCGACCGGTTCGGGGTGCGGCTGGAGGATCATTTTCATGTCACCGAGACCGGCGCCGCATGGTTCACCACGCCGCAGCTGTCGATCGACCGGCCGTTCGGGTAAAGGGCGGGAGCGGGGCCGGGCCCGAGCGTGACGGCATGGGATCGATCCGGCCGTCATTGCGAGCACAGCGACGCAATCCAGAGCCCCGCGCGTGACGCCCTGGATTGCTTCGCTGCGCTCGCAATGACGGAACAGGAACGGGATACGCCGATATCAGGGCGTCAGCGGATAAGGCCCCTTGCCGCCATCGGCGATGAAGCGATCGACCCGCGCATCGACCATCGGCAACGGCACCGATCCCAGCGACAGCATGGCATCGTGGAAGGCGCGGATATCGAACTTCGTGCCCAGCGCCTTCTCCGCCTTCGCCCGTCCGGTGAGGAAGGTCAGTTCGCCCATATAATAACTGAGGGCCTGTCCCGGCCAGGCGATGTAACGGTCGACCTCGGTCGTGATCTCATGGGTCGACAGCGCGGTGTTGTCCCGCAGGAAAGCCTGCGCCCGTTCGCGCGTCCAGCCCTGCGTATGGATGCCGGTATCGACCACCAGTCGAGCGGCGCGCCACATCTGGTAGCTGAGCATCCCGAACGTCTCGTAGGGGGTGTGATACAGCCCCATCTCCTCGCCCAGCGCCTCGCAATATAGCGCCCAGCCCTCGCCATAGGCGGAAATATAGGTGTTGCGGCGATAGTCGGGCAGCCCCTCCAGTTCCATCGCGAACGGCATCTGCCAGGCATGGCCGGGCGCGCTTTCGTGCAGGGTCAGCGCGGGCAGCGAGTAGAGCGGACGCGCCGGCAGGTTCCAGGTGTTGACCAGATAGATGCCGGGACCGCCGCGCCCGCCGGTGTAGAAGGGCGCGAGATCGGCCGGCACCGGTTCGATCGCGAAACGGGCGCGGGGCAGGCGGCCGAACCAGCGCGCGGCCTTGCCGTCGAATTCCTTGGCGGTCCATGCCGCCCGATCGAGCAGCGCCTGCGGCGTCTTCACGTAGAATTGCGGGTCTGTCCGCAGGAAATTCAGGAAACCGGGCAGATCGCCCTGCCATGCCACCTGTTTCATCACCTCGCCCATCCGGGTGCGGATTCTGGCGACCTCGGTCAGGCCGATCGCGTGGATCTGGTCGGCCGACTGGTCGCGAGTGATGTATTCGGCGATCTTGGACGCGTAATAGGCACGGCCATCCGGCAGATCATAGGCCGCCAGCGTCTGCCGTGCGCCGGGAATGTAGTCGTCGCGCAGGAAGGCGAGCAGCGTCGCATGCGCCGGCACCACCGATGCCGCGATCAGCCGCTTCGCCTCCGCGCGCAACGCCCCTTGCGTCGCGACCGGGATGGTGGCGGGCATATTCCTGAACGGCGCGTAGAAGGGGGAGGCGTCGGTGCCGCCCGCCTTCACCACCTCGGCGACCCCGATGTCGCGGCCCGTGAGCGTGATCCGCGGCGGGGTGAAGCCGCGTTTCAGGCCGGCACGCATGTTGGCGATGTTCTGGTCGAAATAACGCGGGATATCGCCAAGCAGCTTCAGATAGCCACGATACGCCTTTTCGGTGCGGTAGGTCGCGCGGCTGGCATAGCCCAGGTCGATCCAGAAGCTGGTATCGGCGGTCAGGGGCTTTTCGTAATCCCGGAACCGCTGTTCGGCGAGCAATGCCGCCACCTGACCGCGATAGACGGCGTAATTGTCGCGTGCCGCCGGCGACAGGCTGGCCGGCGGCATTGCATCGAGCGCCGCCAGCGTCTCGGTCCACCGCTTCGTCTTGGTCGCCTGCATCGCGGGGCCGACATCGGGTAGCCCGCGTGCCTCGTCCTGCGGCGTATCCTCGTCCCCCGCCGCCAACGTGCCGCGCCACTTGTATTCGGCCGCCGCCAGCGCATTGAAGCGTGCATCGGCGCCGGTGGCGGCGGTCGCGGCCGGTGGCGTCTGCGCTGCGGCGGGCAGAGGGGCGAGGGCGGTCAGGAGCAGCGTCGGAAGGAACTTCATGTGATATCCTCAGGTCACGGCGTCGATGTCGGTGATCAGTTGCCGGGGGATCAGCACGCCATCGCGCAGGCTGACCGCGCGGGCGGCGTGGCGGCGCGATCCGGGCAGGCGCGCGCCCTGTCCCTCGATGCCGGCGAACACCGCCTCGGCCCGCGCCAGATGACCGGCGGCGGCATCGCCCAGGAAACCGGCGGGATCGATCGCGAGGATCAGCTCGCCCCCGATCGGCGAGCCCTTGCGGCCCGCGTCGGCGGCCAGCGATTCGGCGCTGGTCAGGTCGCCGATCAGCGGGCCGGCGACCAGTTCCACCATCGTCGCCAGCGCGGAGCCCTTGTGCCCGCCGAAGGTGCGCATCGCGCCGGCCAGCACCGTGGCCGCATCGTCGGTGTCGCCGCCATCGGGGGCGTGGCCCCAGTCGGTCGGTATCCGCTTGCCGGCGCGGCGGTGCAGCTCGATCTCGCCGCGCGCGACCATCGAGGTGGCGAAGTCGAACACGAACGGCATGCCGCCGGGGCGGGGCCAGCCGAAGGCAATCGGGTTGGTCCCGAACAGCGGTTTCGTGCCGCCGGCGGGGGCGACCCAGGCATGGCTGGGGGTGAAGGCAAGCGCAACGAGGCCGTCATCGACCAGCGCCTCGATCTCGGGCCAGAGCGCGGCGAAATGGACTACGTTGTTCAAGGCCAGCGCGGCGATGCCGCCCGCCCGCGCCGCCTCCACCAGCAGGGGGCGCCCGGTTTCGAACGCCAGCTGCGCGAAGCCGCCGCCGCCATCCACCCGCACCAGCCCCGGCTTCGGCCGCGAGGCGACGGGCGCCGCATCCGGCACCACCACCCCGCTCGCGACGCTGTGCGCGGCGACGAGCAGGCGGTACAGCCCATGCGAGCCGCACCCGTCGCGCTCGCCCGCCACCATCGTCTCCGCCACCGCGGCGACATGCGCGGGCGACAGGCCTACCCGGGTCAGCGTGGCGCGTGCGTAGTCGCGTACCTCGGCCAGCGTCATCCGGACATGATCGTCGCTCATGCGGTGGGTGCCGGGGTCGTCGCGGGCTTTGCGGTGAACAGCCGCATCCCGAACACAGGCCCGGCACTGTTCCGGTCATGCGGCACGACGCGCACCTTCACCTGCTTCTTGCCGCGGGTCAGCCCCTCGGGCAGCGGATAGTCGACATCGAAGAACTGGCCGGGCCGGTCCGCCTCCAGCGACTGGGTGGCGATGCGCTGGTTGTCGATCAGGATGTCGAAGCTGCGCTGGCGCTCGTCCCCCCAATAGGTCGCCTGCAATATCAGCGGCCCCGGCTTCACCGCCATCGTGAACTCGAAGAAGCCGCCGCTGCGCGCGTCGCGGCCGGAGCGACCGCGATAGGATACGGGATAGGAGATGTCCGAGGTCAGCTGGTGGTCGCGCTCGGGCTGCATCTCGCCCAGGTGCATCACGTCGACCGAGCGGGCGGCAAGATCCTTCTGGCGGGCCTGTTCCTTCAGGAAGGCGGCTTCCTCGACCTGCCATTCGGCCGCGGTGAAGCGCTTGAAATACACCGCGCTGCGGCGGTCATGCTGGCGATAGAAGGGCACGAAGCTGAGGTCGCCGGGGCGGACCAGACCATCGGTTTCATATTGCGCCTTGTCCATCGCGACGGGGCGGAAGCGCGCGATCAGGTCGGTGCCGACCATCGCGGGATCGGGCCGGTCCCATGCCCCGTCCGCGCGCCCCAGATCGCCGGCCAGCACCAGCGGACCGCGCAGCACCGCGACCGTCCGGCCATCGCCCGGTGTCGCCTCCAGCCGCAGGTCGAGCGGCAGGCGGATGGTGACCGTGTCGCCCTTCTTCCAGCGCCGCTCGACGATGGCATAGCCGCCGGCGCGCGCCGCCGTCACCGGCTTGCCGTTGACGAACAGGTCCGCCGAGGCCGCATAGCCGGGCACGCGCAGCGCGACGGGGAAGGTACCGGGCTTGCCCAGCGCGTCGAAGCTCAACGTCGCTTCGCCCTCGAACGGCCAGGCGGTGGCGAGGCCGACCTTCGCATCGCGCGCGGCCCAGCGTGCGTCGGCGGGGATGTAGAGGTTGACGATCAGCGTGTCGCCGCCTTCCCAGAAGATGCTTTCGCCGTGCTTGGCATGGCTTTCCATGCCGGTGCCGACGCAGCACCAGAATTCCTCGCCGTCCATCGCCGAATATTCGCGCTTCGCCCCGGTCATCAGCGGGGTCATGTAGGTGAAGCCGCCGTTCACCGGTTCCTGCTGCGCCATGACGTGGTTCAGGTGCGCGCGTTCGTAATAGTCGAACAGCGCGCCGTCGGGTTGCCACGAATAGAGCTGCCGCGTCAGTTTCAGCATGTTGTACGTGTTGCAATGCTCGCACGTCTGTTCGGTGATGTGCTGCGCGATGGTGTCGGGCGCGGTGAAATATTCGCGGTCGGCATTGCCGCCGATCACGTAGCTGTGGTGGCGCGTCACCTGTTCCCAGAAGAAGCGGGCGGCGGCGCCGTGCGCCGGATTGCCGGTGATCTCGTACAGGCGGGCCAGCCCGATCAGCTTGGGCACCTGCGTGTTGGCGTGGATGTTCGCCAGTTCGTCGCGCTTCTCGCTGAGCGGCGTCAGCACCTTCTTGTGATAGATGCGCTCCGCCAGCTTCAGCCAGCGCGGGTCGCCGGTGCGGGCGTGGAGTTCGGCGAAGCTTTCGTTCAGGCCGCCATGTTCGCAGGCCAGCACCGTCTGCACCTGTTCGTCGTCCAGCGCCGCGAACACCCGTTCGATATAGGCGCCCAGCCCGATGGCGATCGCCATCGCCCCGGGGTTGGGGCCGATATGGTCGATGACGTCGAACAGCCCGGTATAGAGCTTGTGCCAGTTGTAGAACGGCACCCAGCAGCCGTTGAGGTCGAACCCGGCGGAGCGGATGTCGCCGCGCATGATTTCCGGAAAAATCTCCTTGCCGTCGACGACCTTGCCGTCCTTGCGCTTGCGGGTGAAGCCCGCGACATAGCCGTCGCCGTTTCTGGTCTGACACGCGGCGAGTTCGTCGATGATGTAGGCGGCGCGGCGCGCGCAGTCGTCGCAGCCGATCTGTGCGTGAGTCAGCGCCAGCCCCGACAGGTAATGCCCCAGCGTGTGGCCGGCGATGGTGTCGCTTTCCCAGCCGCCATAGACCTTTGCCTTGGGGGGCAGGCCGGCGAAGGTATGGAAATTGTGGAGCAGTCGATCGGGTTCGAGCCGCAGCAGATAGGCACGGTTGACCTCGACCGCATGGGCGAAATCCGAGGGGCGCAGCCGGACGGCGGACAGCGGCAGCGCCTTGGCTTTGGCCGGCAGGGCGGCCGTCATGGCGCGGGCGGCGGCGGGCAGGGCGGCAAGCGGCAAGGTGGCGCCGGTCTTCAGGAAAGTACGGCGACCGATCGACATTTCCATCTCCTAATAATATAGTATACGATAATCAGGCAGTGGGCGATGGTCAACCACGGATGCCGTGTTATCATCGCCGAGGCGAGCCGGGGGAGAATATCGGGCGTGCGTATCAAAAAGCTGCTGCCGACTGTCCTGCTGGTGATCCCGCCGCTGCTCGCCGCCGCGCCGGTCGCCGTTTCCCAGACCCCTGCGGTTCCTGCGGTTCCTGCGGTTCCTGCGGTTCCCGCCGTTCCCGTCGCGCCGGCCGAAGACCGCTACGCCGTCGGGCCGTTCGACATGGCGCTGCGCCGCGACACGCAGACACTGGCGCGGCTGGCACCGCGCGGCGAGGGCGGGTTCGATTTCCTGCCGTCGAACCGCGCGGGCGAGCGGCGTGGCGACGGCTATAATCATGTCGGCGATATCCATATCCGGCTGCGCATCGGGGATGGCGCGTGGCGCGACTATTCCTCCGCGCGCACCCGTCGGCCGGTGACGCCGCTGGCTGGCGGCGGCGCGGTGATCGCACGGGCCGACATCACCGCGTCGATGGGCGACGGTTTTCCCCTGACCGTCGAGCGCGCCTGGGTGCGACAGGACAGGGTGCCCGCGATGCGCATCACCATCGCCAATCCCGGCAAGCAGGCGGTAGAGGTCGGCGCGCTGGGGCTGCCGATGGTGTTCGACAACATCATCAGCGGCCGGTCGCTGGAACAGGCCCATGCGCAGGCCAGCTTCGTCGATCCCTATGTCGGGCAGGATGCCGGCTATCTGCAGGTGACGCGGCTGAACGGCAAGGGCCCGGCTCTGCTGGTCGTGCCGGACGCCCGCACCCCGCTGGAGGAATACCGCATCCTGCGCGAGGCGGGGCGGCAGCCGGCGGGCGACGTCTTCACCGATCGCAGCCCGCGCGAACAGACGTCGGAGGGTTTCTACGACTGGATGGTCGCGAGCAGGGCGATGGCGGGCGAGGTGCCGAACCCCGTCGCCGGCAAGGCGGGGGCGCCATGGAACCCGGCGAGCGGCTTCACGCTGGCACCCGGCGAGCGGCGGACGATCGGCATCCGCTTCGTCGCGGCACCCTCGATCCGCGCGATCGAGCCGACGCTGGCGACAGCAGGCCGGCCGCTGGCGATCGGCATTCCCGGTTATGTCGTGCCGACCGACGCGCCCGCCGACCTGTTCGTGAAGGCGGCCCAGCCGATCCGGTCGGTCGCGGTATCCCCCGCCGGCGCGATGACGCTCACCCCGGCCAGGGCGCCGGCCGGCTGGGCGCGCTATACGGTGAAGGGCAGCGGCTGGGGCCGGGCGCGGGTGGCGATCACCTATGCCGATGGCAGCGTGCAGGCGGTGCATTACTATGTCACGAAGCCGCTGGCGCAGGTGTCCGCCGATCTCGGACGGTTCGCCACGACGCGGCAGTGGTTCGACGACAAGGCCGATCCGTTCGGCCGCGCGCCTGCAATCCTGACCTATGACCGGCAGGCGGACCACATCGTCACGCAGGACCAGCGGGTCTGGATCGCGGGGATGAGCGACGAGGGCGGCGCCGGCGCCTGGGTGGCGGCGGCGATGAAGCAGCTCGACCATCCCGAGCCGGCCGAGGTCGCCAGGCTGGAACGGCTGGTCGGCGAAACCATCGTCGGCAAGCTCCAGATCGCCGAAGGCCCCCATGCGGGCGGGGTGAAGAAGAGCCTGTTCTGGTACGATCCCGCGCGCTTCGGCCACTATTACGACACGTCCATCGACTGGAGCACCTGGGCATCGTGGAAGAAGGAACAGGCGGACGATCTCGGCCGCTCCTACAACTATCCGCATGTCGCCGCCGGTCACTGGGTGCTGTACCGGCTGGCGCGCAACCATGTCGGGCTGGTCACCCGCCACGACTGGCGCTGGTATCTGGGGTGGGCCCACAAAACGACGGTCGCGATGATGCGCGATGCACCGCATTATGCCGAGTTCGGCCAGATGGAAGGCGAGATCTTCGTCGAAATCCTGCTCGACCTGAAGCGCGAGGGGATGACCGCCGAGGCGACCGAGGTCGAAGGGCTGATGCGCAAGCGCGCCGATCACTGGCGCACGCTGGCCTATCCGTTCGGCAGCGAGATGGCGTGGGATTCGACCGGCCAGCCGGAGGTCTATGCCTGGATGCGGTATTTCGGCCATGCGAAGGAGGCCGCGATCACCCGCGAGGTGATCCTGGGCTATGATCCCACGGTGCCGCATTGGGGCTATAACGGCAACGCACGCCGCTATTGGGATTTCCTGTATGGTGGCAAGATCAAGCGGATCGAGCGGCAGTTGCACCATTATGGTTCCGCGCTGAACGCGGTGCCGCTGTTCGATGCGTTCCGCCGCGATCCCGCCGATCTCCACCTGCTGCGCGTCGCTTATGGCGGGTTCATGGGCGGGATCACCAATGTCGATCGCGATGGCTTCGCCTCCGCCGGCTTCCATTCGGAACCGGACGTGATGGACTGGGACCCGATGACGGGAGACTATGGCATGGGCTATTTCGGCCATGCCTATACCGCTGCGACCTATCTGGTGCGCGATCCGGCGCTGGGCTGGCTGGGCTTTGGCGGCACCGTGGCGGAGCGCGGGGACGCGGTGGCGGTGACGCCGCACGACGGTGCCCGCACGCGGCTGTTCGTGGCGCCGGCGGGGCAGTGGATCACGCTGGCGGCAGGCACCATCGCCCACGCCGAATGGCAGCCGGCGCGACGCCGCATCGTGCTGACGCTTGATGCGGCGAGTGCGACGACCCCGGCGGCAAGGCTGCTGGTCGAGGCGCCGGCGGGGGGCGCAGCCTATGCGCCCGATCGCGGCACGGCGGCGCGCGGCATGTGGACCGTGCCGCTGGGCCGGGAGCCGCAGACCGTGACCCTGTCGGTGCATTGATGGGAGACGGCGGGCCGATCCGCCGGCTTTACGGCCGGTCGGGGCCGATCGTGAAGCTGTAGGACAACGGCTTCAACGCGATGCGATAGGGCATGTGCGCCCGGCCATCGAGGTTCCAGCCGGTGTCGCCGCCGACCCCCGCCTGCGCCGCATCGATCAGCAGCGTGCCGTCACCGTGCGGGTGGATGTCGCTGCTGTGCCGGGCGGTTTCCAGATCGTCATAGGGGAAGGGCAGGGCGTTGACCGACAACGGCTTGGCGCCCGTCACGCGCAGCCCCGGCACGCCGGTGCCGGTCAGCGCGATCCAGCGCACATCCTGCTTGCTGCCCGACTCCTGCGGCCGGGCATAGCCGTGATACTGATCGGCCAGCGCCCCCTGCCAGATCGCGACCAGCCCGCCGGTCTTGCGGTCGGCATAGGTTTCGTGCGGTCCCCGCCCGAACCAGCGGACCCGGTCGAGCGCGGCGGGCGTGCGGAAGGCGAGGCCGACGCGCAGAGGATCGGGGAGCGTGGTGCGCAGCGGGGTGAAATCGACGTCCGCCCGCACCGTGCCGTCCGCCGCCATCGTCCACCGGGTGACCGTCTTCACCGATCCGACGCCCATGTCGTGGCGGACGACGATCGCATCGCCCTCATCCGCGACCCCGTCGACGCGGCGGTTCCGGGAGAACTGCTTCCACATCGCATGGCTCTTGGGCACGCCGCTGCCGATGTCGTTGTCGGTCGGCGCCCGCCAGAAATCGGGGGCGCCGCCGGTCAGCAGCGTCCTGCCGCCGCGCGCATAGCGGCGGACGAGGCCGGTGACACGATCGATCTCCAGCACCGCATCCCCCGCCGCCAGTCGCAGCACGTCACCCGCCACAACCGGGGCGACCGTGGCGGTGATCGCGGCTGCGCCGCGCGGGGCCGTCAGCGGAAACTGCTCCCAGCCGACGACATGGCCTGCCGCGACCATCGGGATCGCCCCCGGCTTCGCGCGCGCGCGCAAAACGAGTATGCGTTCCGCGCCTGCATCGCGCGCGGGTGGCGGGGTGAAGGCGAGGGGGGCGTGGCCGCCGGGCGCCACCACCGGCGTGGGGATCGTGCCGCTGGCGATGGCGCGGCCATCCTCCATCATCGTCCAGTCCAGCGTGAAGCGCGACAGGTCGATATGATCGTGCCGGTTCTCGACCGCGTATCCGGGCCGTACCTGCACGAAGGCGATCGGCGACTGGACCTTCGCCAGTTCGAAATATTCCGGGTCGGGCGTGCGGTCCGATCGGATCACGCCGTCGCCGACCGGGCTGTCGTCACCGCCCTTGTTGGCGAAATC
Organism: Sphingomonas cynarae; assembly: GCF_039537815.1. NCBI lineage: Bacteria > Pseudomonadati > Pseudomonadota > Alphaproteobacteria > Sphingomonadales > Sphingomonadaceae > Sphingomonas > Sphingomonas cynarae. The sequence continues at coordinate 244,621 of NZ_BAABBF010000004.1, forward strand.
CGGCCCTTGCGCGAAATAGTCGCGGCCCGCCTTGTCCTTCACGATGATCGTCTGGTCGACCCAGTCCCACACGAAGCCGCCCTGCAGCTTCGGGTAGCGGCGCATCACGTCCCAGTAATCGGCGAAGTTGCCCAGGCTGTTGCCCATCGCGTGGGCGTATTCGCACAGGATCAGCGGCTGGGTGAGGCCGGGTTGCTGCGCGTAGTCGGCCAGCTTCCACACATCGTCGTACATCGGCGCGAAGATATCGACATAGGTGTTCACCGGGTGACGCCAGCCGCTCATGCTCCAGCCGAGGAAACTGACGAGCCGCGACGGGTCGCGCGCCTTCACCCATTTCGCCGCCGCCTCGAAACTGGTGCCGATGCCGGTTTCGTTGCCCAGCGACCAGAAGATGATCGACGGATGGTTCTTGTCCCGCTCCACCATCCGTTCCACCCGGTCGAGATGCGCGGCGCGCCATTCGGACTTGTTGCCGAGGAGGACGGCGGGATCGTTGTCGTTCTGTTGCGACAGGCCGAGATAGCCGTGGCTCTCGATATCCGCCTCGTCCATCACGTACAGGCCATATTCGTCGGCGAGATCATACCAGCGCGGATCGTTCGGATAATGCGAGGTGCGGACGGCGTTGACGTTCGCCTGCTTCATCAGTTCGATATCGCGGCGCATCGTCGCCTCCGATACGATGCGAAAGCTGTGCGGATCATGTTCGTGGCGGTTGACGCCGCGGATCATGATGCGCCGGCCGTTCACCCGCACCTCGCCGCCGGCGATCTCGACGGTGCGGAAGCCGATGCGGCGGCTGGTCGCCTCGATCAACCGGCCCTTCGCATCGACCAGTTCGACCAGCAACGTGTAGAGGTCGGGCGTCTCCGCGCTCCATGGCCGGATCGCGGGCAGGGCGGCGTCGAGGGTCGCCTTGCCGCCCGCCACTGGCATCTCGCGCGTCAGCAGCGGGCGCTGGCCGTCGAGCAAGGTGGCACGCAGCCGGGCCGTCGGATCGGGCGTGCCGGCGACGTCGACCGCCAAGGTCAGGCGGCCGTCGCGATAGTCACGGTCCAGCCCGGCGCCGACCGACAGGTCGCGGATGCGCGTCGCGGGCGCGGCATAGAGGGTGATGCTGCGTTCGATGCCGTTGACGCGCCAGAAGTCCTGATCCTCCAGATAGCTGCCATCGGCATAGCGATAGAGTTCGATCGCCACCGTGTTGCGGCCCGGCCGGCGGGCGGCGGTCACGTCGAATTCCGCAGGGAGTTTCGAATCCTCTGAATAACCGACGCGGACGCCGTTGACCCAGATGTAATAGGCGGCACCCGCAGCCCCGACCGTCAGCAGCAGCCGCCGCCCCGCAAAATGCGCGGGCACGGTGAAATCGCGGCGGTACGATCCGACCTCGTTCAGCGTGTGGTCGATCCATGGCTGGTTGCGCGGAAAGGGATAGCCCGAGCCGACGAACACCGGCCCGCCATGGCCCTGCGCCTGCAGGATGCCGGGTACCGTCACCGTGCCCCAGCCCGATACGTCGTAGTCGGGCCGGTGGAAATCCGCCGGTCGCGCCTCCGGCGTCGGCGACAGATGGAAACGCCAGTCGCCATCGAGCGACAGATGATAACGCGACCGGCGCACGTCACGCGACAGGGCGCTCGCCCGCGTCTCGAACCCGTCGAAGGTCGCGTGCATCGGTTCCGCGCCCTGGCGGATCACCTCGGGCCGTTCCCATTCGGCGGGGGCCGGCACCTGCGCCGCCAGCGGCATGGCGACGGCCGCGAGGAGGAAGGCGATGGTCGGGGGGCGGCGCATCATGTGGGTCTCCGTTCGCAGCGGGCGGCGCATCGGCCCCTGCGCCTTGACCCACATGACATGGGGGCAGGTCAAGTCGTCGCGGCACCCCCCTTGCATAATCCTAATTCGGCCCAAACGGGCATCCTGCCACAAGCTGATGAAGTATAAAGCAAAGGCCTGCAAAAGGAATGGCGGCCCTATACGAGCGTCTGGCAGCCACGAGCATGATGGTAGCGGGCCGAATCGGCTCATTTGACGACGAAGTGGGTCTCCCACTATCTTGGGTCACCTTTGGAAAGCCACACCGACCCTAGAAAGGCAGGGATTCGTCCCGGAGGGATGTCAGGATGAGTACCCAGAGGGTCGTTCGCCGTTTGGCGCTGCTGGCCTTTCAGGAGAGTCGCCGCGACCTCGCTATTTTTCGGGCAGGGACAGCCCGGCGCCGAAGGCGTAGAGCGGCTTGCTGCTGTCGTCGGGATGAGCCGGGTTCTGCCGTTGCACGGCGTCCATCGAGCGGGGCAGTTCGAACGGAAGCCGGCCGCGGGGGGCGACGGCGCCGGTCACGGCCGCGAGTAGCGCATCGTCGCCGATGCCGAAATTACCGATGATGGCCCGCGCCGATCCAGCCACGCGGGTCAGCACGGCGGGGCGGTCGAGGAAGATCGCCATGACGACGGGCTTGATCCGCGCCAGCCGCACGACGGCGTCATAATCCTTGTCGCCGGGGCGCAGGTCCAGCCGTCCCTCGTGCTGGCGCGATCCGAAAAAGTGGAGCGGGTGCAGCGTCTCGTAAGGAGTAGCTGCGCGCACCAACGCGACATCGGCCTGTGCCGGGTCATCGACCACGGTCAATCCGTGCGCGCGTGCCGCCGCGCCATCGATGCCAGACAGATAGACGCGGGTTCCGGCGCGCAACGGCAGCAGGCCGCCGTCATTCTTTAACAGCACCTGCGCCGCCGCCTGCACTTCCTCGGCCTCGCGCCGGACGGCAGGAGCGCCGACGAGGCGGGCCGCCGCTTCGGGATCGACGACGGGGTTCTCGAACAGACCGAGCTGGAACTTGATCGTCAGGATGCGCGCAACCGACTGGTCGATCCGTGCCTCCGCCAACGTCCCCGCGCGCACCGCATCGATGATGACGCCGGGCGTCTCGACCCCGCCGAACTGGTCGAGGCCCGCCACTACGCCCTTCACGAAGCGGTCGCGCTGGGAAAGTGTCTCGACGCCCCACGGCATCGCGATCTCAGCCGGGCCCTGCGGCCGGGTCGGATCGGCGCATTCGCGCGCGCAGTCCCGCGTGATGCCCCAGTCCGACAGGATGATGCCGCCGAACCGGTATCGGGTGCGCAGCAGGTCGAGCAGTTGCCGGTTGAAGCCGGCGGCGACCGGCTCCACCGGCTGGCCGTCTATGGTGACGCCGGTGATGATGTCATAGGTCGGCATGACCCCCGCGACCTGTGCGGCGAAGGCGCCCTTGAACGGCTCGATGTGTTCCTGCAGCGAGGCATCGTCGAGCGCGGCGATCCGGCCATAGCGGTTATGCCCGTCGAACCCCTCCGGATTGGCGCCATAGCCGACCCAGTGCTTGACCACCGCCATCACGCCGTCGCGCGTCAGCCCCTGCTCGCCCCCCTGAAAGCCGGCGACATAGGCCTGGACCAGGGTGCGGGCGACGGCAGGGTCCGATCCGAACGTCCCGGTGCCACGCGACCAGCGTGGTTCGGTGAACAGGTCGGCCTGGGGCGACAAGGCCTGATGGATACCGGTGGCGCGATATTCGCGCGCGGCGATCGCCGAGAAACGCCGCATCAGCGCCGGATCGCGCAACGCGGCGAAGCCCAATGTCTCGGGCCATTGCGAATAGCCTGCGGGCCCGGAACTGGCCCCGACGACGGTCTGGAAATGGTGTCGCGGATCGGAACTGATCGTCAGCGGGATGCCGAGACGGGTGCGTGCCGCGATCGCCTGAAGCGCGTTGTTCTCCTCCGCCATGCGCCGCGGCGATACCGCCAGGCGGGTGATCGCGCTGGTGATCTTCAGGCCGGCGATCAGCCGTTCCACGCCGGCGCGGTCGTACCCGATCGATGATGCACCGATGACGCTGTCGGTGGCGGGCAGCGAGCCGTGCATCATCGTGCCGGCCTTGTCCTCCAGCGTCATGCGCTGCACCAGATCGTCGACGCGCCGCGCGACCGGCATGCGCCAGTCTTCATAGGGTGTCAGCGTACCATTGCGATCGAGATCGCGGAAACGCAGCCCTTCGACGATGATGACCGGACCGTTCTGTTCATCGAGTGCGACCTGAGCAGTCCGGGCGGCCTGCCCGGTGCCGGAGACGGGTGCGGGCGACGCGACGGCCGCGGCCGCGAGCGTCAGGGGTAGCAATGCGGCGATCGGCGTCTTCACGACTTGTCTCCCGGCGGGCGGCGGCGCGTCGTTCCTTGCCGATCGCTCCCCCGCCGGCAATGGGGCGATCGACGATCAAAGGCGGGCAGGCGCGGGACTGACGCGCCTGCCCGCAGGCCGTCAGAAGCGAACGCCGATACGGGCGCCGTACAGCCGTGGGTCGGTAAGCTGCGCGAGGCCGTCGTCGAACGCCGCGCCGAAATTGGCGCCCAGCACGGCGCCGCCAAGCGTTACCTTGTTCTCGATATTCTTGACGAAGCCCTGCACGTACAGCCGTTCCGAAGGCGTGGTGTAGGTGATCGTCAGATCCGATTTGGTGAAGCTCGGCTGGCGGAACTGCCCACGCAGCAGCGACGAGGCGATGAAGTAGGAATCCGACAGACGGGTCCGAAGGTTGAACGACACGCTGCCGTCATTGGCGAGCGGAACGCGCCAGTCATAGGCCGCCGACACCGTCCATTCGGGCGACCGATCCAGCTTGCGCCCCGCGAACTGCGCGAACAGCGGTCCGGCCGCATCCACCAGATAGTCGGTGTACCGTGCGTTGAGCCACGTCGCCGAGAAATCGAACCGATGGTTGGGGGCGGGCGCGATGATCCCTTCCAGTTCGACACCGTCGATCTTGGCCTGTCCGGCATTCAGCGTCCGTGCCGTCCCCGCCCCCGCGACCAGCGTGAGCTGCGTCAGTTGCAGGTTGGTATAGTCGTAATGGAAATACCCGCCGTTCAGGCGCAGCGCATTGTCGAGAAGCCGCGTCTTGAAGCCGATTTCATAGGCGGTGATCGTTTCGGGTTCGTAGAACAGGATATCGGCCGGGGTGATCGCGGAACCGGCGCAATTGGTGGTGCCCGCAAGGCAGCCATCGTTGAAGCCGCCCGCCTTGTAGCCGGTCGAGACCGAACCATAGAGCAGGGTCTGCGAACCGAGATCATATTCCAGACCACCGCGCCACGTGACCTTGCGATAGGAGACGTCGGCATCGTTCAGCGAATCGCGCGAACCCCGCGGATTGGTGGTGCCCGGCTGCGTTCCGGTCGTGAAGTCGCGCGGGTCCGTCAGGTTGGCATGGAAGATCGTCGCCCCGACCCTACTCTTGTCGTCCTTGGTCCAGCGCACGCCGCCGGTGGCGCGGAATCCGTCGGCAAGGGTCAGCGTGCCCTGACCGAAGAATGCCAGCGACTTCGACACCGTCTCCTGCGGGAAACCGAAGATGTAGCCGCGCTGGCCAGGCTGGAAACCCTGCGAACCGAACAGCAGAAACGAGATGTCCGACGTTTCGCGGAAGTAGAAGCCGCCAACCTGCACCTTCAGCGCGCTGCTGTCATAGGCAAGGCGCAGTTCCTGCGAATTCTGCGCATACTCGCCATCGAACGTCTGCGGCGTGGTGCTGTAGAGGCCGGTGGCGCGCACCAGCCCGGTCACGCCGGTGAATTCCTCGTCGCGCGTGAATTTGCGATACGAACCGAGATAGCTGGCGGTCAGCGCGTCCGACAATTCGTAGGTGATGTCGCCCTGAATGCCCCACGACGTGTTGTCGCGGTTCGATTGCTGCCGCTCCGCATAACCGACGGTGCTCAGCGCCTTCCGGTCGCCGGCGCGCGGGATCGGGTCCTGCCCCAGCTGACCGTCGGCCGGCGGAACGAACGGCGCCTGATAGAGCGTCGACAGCAGCACCTGCGGTCCGGGCTTCCCCTTGATGGTGCTGTAATCGCCGCGAACGACGACGGTCAGCCGGTCGGTCGGCTTGACCAGCAACGACAGGCGGCCCGACAGATTGTCCTTGAACGGATCGATGGCATAGGTGCCGTTGGCGGGGGTAAGGTAACTGTCCCGGCGGTCGTAATTGACGGCAGCGCGCAATGCCGCCGACGTGCCCAGCGGCACGTTCAGCACGCCCGTTCCCTGAACCGCGTTGTAATTGCCATAGCTGATATCGGCGCTGCCGCTGAACTCGCCCAGACGCGGTCGTGCCGACACCAAGCTGATGAGCCCCGCGGTGGTGTTGCGTCCGTATAGCGTACCCTGGGGGCCGCGCAGCACCTCGATACGGTCGAGATCGAAAAAGCTGACCTCCTGCGCCTGCGCCCGGGCGAGCGACACGCCGTCCAGCATGAATCCGGCCGAAGGATCGCCCTTTTCGCTATTGTCCGCGCTGGACACGCCGCGGATGGTGATCTGGAGGCCGTTGTTCCGGTCGATCGACACGCTGGGGGCGACATCGGCGATCTGCGTCGGATTGGTCACGCCCAGCTTGGTCAGCGACTCGCCCGTGACGGCGGTGATCGCGATCGGCGTCCGCGACAGCAGCGTGTTGGTTCGCGTGGCGGTTACGACGATATCAGTTGTCGCGGCGTTATCGTCGGCACTTTCCGGCAATGACGGCGAAGACTGGGGCGCAGGCGCGTCGGTCTGGACGGCATTTGCCTGCGGCGCATCGAGTTGACTGGTTTGCGCGGCAACCGGTGCAGAAAAAATCATGCACGACGTGGCCAACAGGAAACTTTTCATATGCCATCCTCCCCTGATCTTACGCGGCCCTTGCTGGCGGGACGCGTCCTTGACAGGCCGGATAGCCAAAACACCACCAATTGCAATGCAACATATCAATCTGCAATCACGATAATACGTGTTTTCGAGGTTTGATTTTCGTGATCACGGTAATCGGATAACCGCTATGCGTTATACATGTCTTTCAATTTTCAGCACAATCATACCAAAGCAGTTGTTGACCCTTCGGGTCCGAGTGAACACGGTGATCGCGGCAAAATTATAGGTATCGCGTGACGACGAAAAAGCGTGGGCAGATCGACACGAGCTTTCTGGACGCGTTCGTCGGCTATCATGTGCGACGCGTCGGAAACGGCTTCGACAGAAGTTTCACCGAAGCCATGGCGGGAACCGAGATTCGTCAGGCGCTATTTGGCGTGTTGTCGTTGATCGCGGCGAATCCCGGGATCAATCAGGGCGGCATCGCCGATGCCCTGGAGATCAAGCGTGCAAACATGGTTGGCCTTATCGCCGAACTGGAAGAGCGTGATCTGATCGCGCGCGCCGTCGTACCAAGCAACAGGCGCGCGTTCGCGCTGACATTGACTGCCGCGGGCAGTGCCATGGTCGCGGATTGTCTGGCTCGCATCGGTCGGCACGAGGATAGACTGCTTGCCAATCTATCAAGTGCCGAACGGATCATTTTAATTGGATTGTTGCGTCGTCTGGCATGATCCCGACTTTTCTTACAGGCTGAATGAGCGCTCCTCCGGCCAGTACAGCGTCGCCGGATTGGTCACGAGCAGCTTCCGCTGCAACTCCGGCGTCACCGCAATGCGCGGGATGATGTCGACCAGCGCGCCATCGTCGGGGACCGCATCCTGCATGTTGGGGTGCGGCCAGTCGGTGCCCCACAGGACGCGATCGGGATAATCCTCTACCAAAGGGCGCACCGCCGTGACGAACCGGTCCCAGGGCGGACCGGCGGGTTCTTCGAGGCGGTCGGGGCAGGTGACCTTGGTCCAGACGTCGTCGCGGCTGTCGAGCAGCGCCCGGAACGCCGTCATGTCCGCGCCGCCGGGCCCCTGCGCGACATCGGGGCGGCCCATATGGTCGACCACGATGGGGGTCGGGATCGCGTCGAGGAACGGCCGCAACTCCTCCAGTATATCGGCTTCGAAATAGATCACGACATGCCAGCCGAGCGACTGGATGCGGCGGGCGATGTCGAGGAACCTGTCCTTGGGCGCGTTGTCGACCAGTCGCTTCAGGAAGTTGAAGCGTACGCCGCGAATGCCGCCGTCGTGCAACGCTTCCAGCTCGCCATCGGTGATCGCCGGATCGACCACCGCGACGCCGCGGGCCGCGCCGGCGGAGCGGGCGATCGCGTTCAGCGTGGCGGCGTTGTCGGTGCCGTGGCAGCTTGCCTGCACGATGACGTTGCGCGCGAAGCCGAGCCGGTCGCGCAGGGCGAACAGCATGTCGGGCCCGGCATCGGCGGGCAGGTATTTCGCCTGCGCGCTGAACGGGAAGTCGGCCATCGGCCCGAACACATGGCAATGCGCGTCCACCGCGCCGGGCGGCGGCACGAAGCGCGGGACGGCGGGGTTCGGGTGCCAGCTCGTGATCCGGCCCGCTGCGTCGGTGCTCATGCGAAAACCTTTCCGTCCATCAGCTTGCGCGCGGTGCGCAGCATCGCCGCGGTCCGTACCGCGCCGTGTTCGTCCAGTTCGATCACGCAGGTCGTCTCCCCCGTGGTGTGTTCGACCGACAGCGTCTTGCGGCGGCCCGCGGCAACCGTCGCGACCTCTGCCGCGGGCGATCCCGCGATCAGGCAGGCGGTCGCGACGCTGACCGCGCCCAGCACGCCGATCGACGCATGCGCGCGGTGCGGGATGAAGCTGCGCACCGTGATCGCGCCGCCATGAAGCGGGGGTGCGACGAGCATCATCTTCGGCACCGACTTGTCGCGCACGTCGCCCAGATTCATGCGTTCGCCGACCGCGAGGCGGATCGCCTCGATCCGTGCCTTCAGGTCGGTGGCGGCGTCGAGTTCGTCGCGGCTTTCATAGCCGGTGATGCCGACATCCGCCGCCTTCATCACGACGCAGGGCATGCCATTGTCGATCAGCGTGACGCGGATGCCGTTCACTTCGTCGACCGCGTTCCCCGTCGGCAGTAGCGCGCCGCAGGAGGATCCGGCGGTGTCGCGAAATTCGAGCGGGATTGGGGCTGCGCCGCCCGGCACGCCGTCGATCCGCGCCGTGCCGGCATAGCGGACCACGCCGCCCGGCGTTGCCACGGTCGCGACCGCGATCTGGCCGGTATTCTCCATGAAGATCGCCACGCGCGTCTCGTCCCCCGTCGGCGCGACCAGCCCGCGCTCAATCGCGAAGGGGCCGACGCCGGCGAGGATGTTGCCGCAATTCTGCTGGTCGCTGACGACCGGGCGATCGACGAACACATGAAGGAACAGATAGTCGATGTCGACGCCCGCGCGGTCCGACCGCGATACCAGCGCGACCTTGCTGGTCAGCGGATCACCGCCGCCCATGCCGTCGATCTGGCGCGGATCGGGCGAGCCCATCGCGCGGAGCAGGAAGGCGTCGCGGGCATCGCGGTCGGCGGGTAGATCGTCCCTGACGAAATAACCGCCCTTCGACGTGCCGCCGCGCATCCACATGCAGCGGACGCCGTCGCGTGCCGGATCAGACATATTTCAGCCCCATCTGCGCCAGCCGGCCGCGCATGTCGTAGATGTCGAGGCCGAGTTCGCCCGCCGCCATCCGCTGGCGCTTGGTCTCCTCGATCGCCGCCCGCGCATCGGCCTTTTCCAGCACCGCCGCCGCATTGCCCGGCGGGACGATGCAGACGCCGTCGTCGTCGGCGATCACGATGTCGCCGGGGTTGACCAGCGCGCCCGCGCATACGACGGGGACGTTGACCGAACCGATCGTCGCCTTGATCGTCCCCTGTGCGTGCACCGCCTTCGACCAGACCGGAAAGCCCATCTGCGTCAGGTCGCGTATGTCGCGCACGCCGGCGTCGATGACCAGCCCGCGACAGCCGCGCGCCATCGCCGAGGTCGCGAGCAGATCGCCGAAATAGCCGTCGGTGCTGGGGCTGGTCGGCCCCAACACGATGATGTCGCCGGGCTGCAACTGTTCGATCGCGACATGGATCATCCAGTTGTCGCCGGGCGGAGCGGAGATCGTGACGGCGCTGCCCGCGATCCGTGCGCCGGGATAGATCGGCCGCATGTGCGGGGCGAGCAGGCCGGTACGGCCCTGCGCCTCGTGCACCGTCGCGACGCCGTGCTGGGCCAGCCCGTCGATGACCGCCCGGTCGGCGCGTGCGATATTCTGGACGACGATGCCCGACATGCCAATTCCCTTCGACCCTGTACGCTGACCCTGTACCCTGCCGGGGGTCATGGACAGCCGGCCCGATCAACCACAAATGCAATTCGTGCGCGCCACATAAGTTTTTGCTAATCGCGCATCATGGACCCGCTCAGTCTCAATAGCCGGCATCTGCGCGCGATGGTCGCGATCGTCGCGACCGGGCGGATCAGCAGCGCCGCGCGCGCGGTCAACCTGACGCAGCCGGCGGTGACGCAGGGGCTGGCCAAGCTGGAGGCGCAGATCCGCCTGACGCTGTTCGACCGGCGGGCGGACGGCATGATCCCGACCGATGCGGCGCATATCCTGGCCCCGCGGGCCGAGGCGGCGTTGCGGCGGATCGGCAGAGGCCATGCGACCGGCGCGCAGATCCGCGCGTTTCTGGCGGTCGCCGATGCCGGCAGCTATGCCGCGGCGGCCGCGGCGACGGGGCTGAGCGAGGCGTCGCTGCACCGGGCGGTGGGCGACCTGTCGGTCGGCATCGGCCAGCGGCTGGTCGAGCGGCGTGGCCGCGGCATCGCGCTGACCGCGCGGGGGCTGGCGGTCGCGCGCAATTTCCGGCTGGCGCTGGTCGAATTGCGGTCGGGCATCGCGGAACTCGCCGCGCTGCACGGGCGCGAGGTGGGGCGGATCGTGATCGGGGCGATGCCGCTGTCGCGGGCGCGCCTGTTGCCGCAGGCGATCGGCCTGTTCCATGCGCGGCATCCGCAGGTCGACCTGACGATCGTCGAGGGGTCGCACGCCGAACTGGTCGGGCCGCTGCGCGATGGCGAGATCGACCTGATGGTCGGCGCGCTGCGCGCGGACGCACCCGACGGGATCGCGCAACGGCCGCTGTTCGAGGATCGTCCGATCATCATCGGGCGCGCGGGCCACCCGCTGGTGGCGCGGGGCGGCACGGTGGATGCGCGCGACCTGACATCCTATCCGTGGATCGTCCCCGCGCCGGGGACGCCGCTGTACGCGCTGTGGGCGTCGATGTTCGCCGCAGCCGGGGTCGCGGCCCCGCATGTGCCGATCGAATGCGGATCGGTCATCATGGTGCGCCAGATCCTGGTCGGCAGCGATTTCCTGACGCTGTTGTCCACCGATCAGGTCCGTGTCGAACTGGAGGCGGGGTGGCTGACGGCGATCGGCGACGTGCCGGGCGAGGTCCGCCGGACGATCGGCATTTCGACGCGCGACGACTGGCGGCCGACGGCGTTGCAACGGCGCTTCGTCGAGACATTATCCGGTCAGGGCGAATGAGCATTCGCATAATCTAATGGGTGCGCGCGCAATCCGATTGGCCGGGCCGGCGCAAAGGCGGCAGGTCTGCGGCCATGGAGACGATGCCAGGATTGATCGGTTTCGGCGAAGCCGGACGCACTTTCGCCACCGCCGGCGGGTGGAGCGGGGCGCGCGTCCATGACCGGCTGACCGACCGGCCGGACGGGAACGCCGCGATGCGGGCCGCCTATGCGTTGGCGGGGGTCGGCGGTTGCGACCGGCTGGCGGATGCGGTCCGCGATGCGCCGGTCATCCTGTCGCTGGTGACGGCGGATCAGGCGCTGGCGGTCGCGACGGCAGCGGCGGCGGCGATCGCGCCCGGTGCGCTCTATTGCGACATGAACAGCGTCGCGCCCGATACGAAGCGGGCGGCGGCGCGGCTGATCGAGGCGGCGGGCGGCCACTATGTCGACGTCGCGGTGATGGCCCCGGTCGATCCGGCGCGGCTGTCGGTGCCGCTGCTGCTCAGCGGCGGTGCGGCCGATGCGGCGCAAGTGGCGCTGGCGGCGCTCGGCTTCGCGCGGATCGACATCGTCGGCGGCGAGGTGGGGCGCGCGTCGTCGATCAAGATGATCCGTTCGGTGATGGTGAAGGGGATGGAGGCGCTGACCGCCGAATGCGCGCTGGCGGCGGCTGCGGCGGGCGTGTCGGCGGAGGTGTTCGCATCGCTGGATGCCAGCGACCGGGCGAAGCCGTGGGCGGCGCGGGCCGATTACAATCTCGACCGCATGATGATCCACGGGCTGCGCCGCGCCGCCGAGATGGAGGAGGCGGTCAAGACGCTCGATGCGCTGGGCACCGGCAGCGCGATGACGCGCGGCACCGTGCTGCGTCAGCGCGCGATCGGTGAGTTGGGGGTGCAGCGACCCGCACCGGGGCTGGCCGCCAAGATCGGGCAGATCAACGACGACAGTAGGCACGCCGCATGACGATGATCGTCGATTGCCACGGGCATTACACCACTGCCCCGGCCGCGCATAACCGATGGCGCGAGGAACAGGTCGCGGCGTTCGCGGCGAGCCGGCCCGCGCCCGCCTATCCCGTGATCGCCGACGACGAAATTCGCGAGACGCTGGAGAAGAACCAGATCCGCCTGCTGCGCGAACGCGGGGCGGACATGACGATCTTTTCCCCGCGCGCATCGGCGATGGCCCCGCATGTCGGGGACGAGGGCGTGGCGATCGCATGGGCGCGCGCCAACAACGACCTGATCGCGCGGTGCGTCGATCTCTACCCCGACATCTTCGCCGCGGTGTGCATGTTGCCGCAGTCGCCGGCCGCCGACATGCAGGGCTCGATCGCGGAACTGCGGCGCTGCGTCGACATGAGCTTTATCGGGTGCAACCTGAACCCCGATCCGGGCGGCGGGCATTTCCGCCATCCGCCGCTGACCGACCGCTACTGGTATCCCTTCTACGAGGCGATGGTCGAACTGGACGTGCCGGCGATGATCCATGTGTCGGGCAGCTGCAATCCGGGGCTGCACGCGACCGGCGCCTATTACATCGCGGCGGACACGATCGCGTTCATGCAGTTGCTGGAAGGCGACCTGTTCGCCGATTTTCCGACGCTGCGCTTCATCATCCCGCATGGCGGCGGCGCGGTCCCCTATCATTGGGGGCGGTATCGCGGGCTGGCCGACATGCTCAAGAAGCCGGCGCTGGCCGGGCATCTGATGAACAACGTGTTCTTCGACACCTGCGTCTATCACCAGCCGGGGATCGACCTGCTGGCCGACGTGATCGACAACAAGAACATCCTGTTCGGATCGGAGATGGTCGGCGCAGTACGCGGTATCGACCCGCAGACCGGTCAATATTTCGACGACACCAAACGCTATGTCGACGCTCTGGAGATCAGCGATGCCGAACGGCACGCGATCTTCGAAGGCAATGCCCGCCGGGTCTTCCCGCGTCTGGACGCGCTGCTGAAGGCGCGCGGGCTGTGAGCGACCTTCCCCGCCAGCCGCGCGATATCCACGAATATCTCGCGCAGTTCGACGATATCCCGGGCACGCGCGTCTTCACCGCGCAGCGGGCGCGGCAGGGCTATCATCTCAACCAGTTCGCGATGAGCCTGATGAAGGCGGAGAATCGCGAGCGCTGGAAGGCGGACGAGCGCGCCTATCTGGAGGAATGGCCGATGACCGCCGAACAGCGGCAGGCGGTGCTGGACCGCGACTATAACCGGCTGCTCGATCTGGGCGGCAACATCTATTTCATGGCCAAGGTCTTTTCGACCGACGGCCAGAGCTTCCTGCAGGCGGTGAGCACGATGAGCGGCATGAGCCTGGACGATTATGCGGCGATGATGATCGCGGGCGGCCGGTCGCCGGTCGGCGCTCGCTCGATCAGGGACGGCAACTGATGGCGCGCATCACCGCCGGCATCGCCAGCAGCCACATCCCCGCGCTGGGCGTCGCGTCCGATCTGGACAGGACGGCCGAACCGTATTGGGCGCCCGCCTTTGCCGGCTATGACTGGACGAAGGCGTGGCAGGCCGAACAGAAGCCCGACGTCGTGATCCTGGTCTATAACGACCATGCGTCGGCCTTCGACATGAAGGTCATCCCGACCTTTGCGATCGGCTGCGCGGAATCGTTCGAGCCGGCGGACGAGGGCTGGGGACCGCGCCCGGTGCCGGTGGTGACGGGCCACCCGGATCTGGCGTGGCACATCGCGCAAAGCTGTATCCTCGACGAATTCGACATGACGATCATCAACGAGATGACGGTCGATCACGGGCTGACCGTGCCGCTGTCGATGATGTTCGGAAAGCCCGATGCCTGGCCGTGCCGGGTGATCCCGATCGCGGTCAACGTCGTCACCTATCCGCCTCCCACCGGCAACCGCTGCTGGGCGCTGGGAGAGGCGATCGCGAAGGCGGTGGCGAGCTTCGGCGAGGATCTGAACGTGCAGGTATGGGGCACCGGGGGGATGAGCCACCAGCTTCAGGGGCCGCGCGCCGGCCTCATCAACCGCGAATGGGACAATCTGTTTCTCGACCGGCTGGTGGGCGACACCGACGAACTGCGCCACATGCCGCATATCGACTATCTGCGCGAAGCGGGGTCGGAGGGGATCGAGCTGGTCATGTGGCTCATCATGCGCGGCGCGCTGGGCCGGCGCACCCGTGCGCTCCACCGCCATTATCACGTCCCCGCCAGCAACACCGCGGTCGGGCACATCGTCCTTCAACCCGAACAGGAAATCCCATGCGTATAGCACTGGCCGGCGCGGGCGCGTTCGGCGAAAAACATCTGGACGGCCTGAAGAATATCGAGGGCGTGACGATCGCCTCGATCGTCAGCCGCGAACTGGATCAGGCGCGCGCCGTCGCGGATAAATATGGCGCGGCGCACGCGACCACCGACCTGTCCGAGGCGCTGGCGCGGGACGATGTCGACGCGGTGATCCTGTGCACCCCGACGCAGATGCACGCCGCACAGGCGATCGCCTGCATGAAGGCAGGCAAGCACGTGCAGGTGGAAATCCCGCTGGCCGACAGCTGGGCCGACGCGCAGGACGTGCTGCGGGTGCAGCGGGAAACCGGCCTCGTCTGCATGGTCGGCCACACCCGCCGCTTCAATCCCAGCCACAAGTTCGTCCACAACCGGATCGTCGCGGGCGAGATCGCGGTCCAGCAGATGGACGTGCAGACCTATTTCTTCCGGCGCAAGAACATCAACGCGAAGGGGGAGGCGCGCAGCTGGACCGACCATCTGTTGTGGCACCATGCCGCGCACACGGTCGACCTGTTCGCGCATCAGGCGGGCCGGATCGTGCAGGCCAATGCGATCCAGGGGCCGATCCACCCCGAACTGGGCATCGCGATGGACATGTCGATCCAGTTGAAGAGCGAAACCGGCGCGATCTGCACCCTGTCGCTCAGCTTCAACAATGACGGGCCACTGGGCACCTTCTTCCGCTACATCTGCGACAACGGCACCTATATCGCGCGCTACGACGATCTGGTGAACGGGCGCGAGGAGGCGGTCGACGTGTCGCAGGCGGCGGTGTCGATGAACGGCATAGAATTGCAGGACCGCGAGTTCATCGCCGCGATCCGCGAAGGCCGCGAACCCGACAGTTCGGTCGCCAGGGTGTTCGACTGCTACCGCGTGCTGGGCGAGCTGGAACAACAGCTCGCCCGCTGACCGCGGCCGCGCCGATCCCGGTTGCGGCGCGGATCATGATCGCGGAAGAACGATGTCGATCCTCCGCCTTCATCCTGCGAGTTGCCCATGTCCCTCCTGCCATCCCGCCGCCTCGGTCCGATCGCGGTGTCCGCCGTCAGCCTCGGCTGCATGGGGCTGAACCACGGCTATGGCGATTTCCCGGGCGAGGCGGATGCCAGCCGCCTGCTCAACCACGCGCTGGATGCGGGCGTGACGATGCTCGATACCGCCGCGCTGTATGGCGACGGCGAGAACGAGCGGCTGGTCGCGCGCGCGGTCGGCCATCGCCGCCGCGAATACACGCTGGCGAGCAAATGCGTGCTGGGCATGTTCGACGGCAAGCGCGGCCTCGACGGCCGGCCCGAGGCGATCGCACGGACGCTGGACGAAGCGCTGGCGCGGCTGCGGACCGATCATATCGACCTTTATTATCTCCACCGGCTCGATCGCAACGTGCCGATCGAGGAATCGGTGGGCGCGCTGGCCCGCGCGGTCGAGGCGGGGAAGATCGGCGCGATCGGCCTGTCGGAGATGTCGGCCGCGACGATCCGCCGCGCGCATGCAGTCCATCCGATCGCCGCGATCCAGACCGAATTCTCCCCCTGCGTCCGCAACGCCGAGGTGGCGGTGTTCGACGCCTGCGCGGAACTGGGGATCGGCTTCGTCGCCTTTTCGCCGGTGTGCCGGGGGCTGCTGGCCGGCGCGATCAAGGCGGCGGATTATCCGGCGGGCGATCTGCGGGGCAATCTGCCGCGCTTCACCGAACCGAACCTGTCGCACAACCTGAAACTGGTTGCGCGCTTCGACGCGGTGGCGGCGGATGCGGGGATCACACCGGGGCAGCTTGCGCTCGGCTGGGTGCTGGCGCGCCATCCGTTCGTCGTCGCGCTGCCCGGAACGCGCAACCCGGCGCATCTCGACGAGAATGTCGCGGCGGCAAGCCTGTCGCTGTCCGTTGCGACGCTGGCGGCGGTCGATGCGATCTTCGTGCCCGGCGCACTGGCGGGGCGGCGTTACCTTCCCGCGATGCACGCGCAGGTCGACACCGAACTGCTGCCCGAGGAAGTCGCCTAGCCCGCCAGCGCGGCGCGCTCTTCATACCGCAGCAGGAATACCGCGCCGGCGGCGACCACCGATCCCAGCGCCATCGTCAGCGCGACACCGGCGAAGCCGATCCCGCCCTGGAACATGAAGCCCGCCACGATCGGGCTGATCGCCGCGCCGCCGCGCCCCACGCCGATCGCGAAGCCGGTGCCGCTCGCCCGCAGCGCGGTGGGGAAGGCGTGGGCGATCATGGCATATAGCCCGACGATCGCGCCGTTGGTGCAGAAGCCCGCAATCGCCACGATCACCGACAGCGTGGCGAGATTGGCCGGCGCATGGCCGAACCCCGCCACCATCGCGGTCGACAGCAGCATCGCGCCGATCGTCAGCCAGCGGACCGGCAGCTTTTGCGTCAGCAGGCTGAGCACCAGCGACCCGGTCGCGCCGCCGATATTCGCCCATACCAGCACGCCGCCGGCGGAGGAGGGCGAGAAGCCCATGTCGACGACGATCTTCGGTGTCCATTTCAGGATGAAGTAGAAGGTCAGGATATGCGCGAAATAAGCGAGGGTGAGCAGGATGGTGACGGCGGCCAGACCCGGCCGGAACAATTGCCCGATGCCGCCGCGCGATCCGCCGGGGGCCGGCGCGGGCAGCGCATTAACCGCGGCATGGCCGAGGCGGCGCATGACGGCGTTGACCCGTTCCAGCGCATTCGGACCACGTTTGTGGACGAGGAACGACACCGTTTCGGGCAGCAGGATCCAGGTCAGCGGAATGCAAAGTGCGGTGGCGACGGCCCCCAGCGCGAAGACGGATCGCCAGTCATGGCCGGCGGCGAACATCATCGACGCGATCGATCCGCCGATGATCGCGCCGACGGGATAGCCGCCCGCCATGATCGCGACCGCCATGCTGCGGCGGCGGCTATTGGCGAACTCGGCGGTGACGGCATTGGTGGCCGCGAGCATACCGCCGATGCCGATCCCGGTGAACAGGCGGAACGCGGACAGCGTGGCGATGTCCCCCGCGTGCATCGCCAGCGCCATGCCGGTCCCCATGATCGCAAGGCAGCCGAGGATGGTGGGGCGCCTGCCGATCCGGTCGCACAGCGCGCCCAGCGCGATCGACCCGGCCATCATGCCGATCAGTTCCATCGACAATACGATGCCGAGCGCGGCGCGATCGACGCCCCATTCCTTCGCGATGCCGGGCGAGGCGAAGCTGATCGACAGCACGTCGAACCCGTCGAGCGCGTTGAGCAACACGCATAGCGCGATCGCGACCACCTGCGGCCGCCGCATCGGCGCATCGGACAACGTCCTGCAAGGATCCTCTGCCATCCTCTGTCCTTCATTATGTTTTATCGGTCGAAAGCGGGTGTCATCATCGGGAAGGGGCATGGTGGCGCCCGCTGGGCTAGCCGCCCGTATCGAGCAGCATCAGCGCGTCGAGCGCCACCGCGCCCCTGCCCACCGGGTAGACCAGCACCGGATTGAGATCGATTTCGCGGATCGCGGGTTCGGCGGAGAGCAGGCGGCCGATCGCGATCACGATGTCGGCGACCGCATCGACATCCAGCGCCGGCGAACCACGGAACCCGTCGAACAGCGCGGCGCTTTTCAACTGGCGCAGTTCGGCGACGATCGCGTCGCGGGTCAGGTCGTGGGGCACGAGGCGGACGTCGTGGAGCAGTTCGGCCATCACCCCGCCAAAGCCGAGCAGGATCACCGGTCCCCATTCCGGGTCGTTGCGCGCGCCGACGATCAGTTCGGTGCCGCGCTCGCCCATCTTTTCCACCAGCACGCCGTCAAGGATCAGGCCGGGCCGGTGATGCGCGATGTTGGCGGCCAGCCGGTCCCACCCGGCGGCCAGCGCGGCCGGATCGGCCAGCCCGACGATCACGCCGCCGGCATCGCTCTTGTGCGACAGGTCGGCCGACTGCGCCTTCAGCACGACGGGCCAGCCCATCGCCTCGGCCGCGGCCAGTGCTTCTGCCGCGGTGGTGGCGAGCGTCGCCTGCGGGAAGGGGATGCCGAGCGGGCCGAGCAGCGCCTTGGCCCGGTATTCTGGCACGACGCCGCCCGCGCCGGCCAGCGCGGGCAGGGGCGTGGGTGCGCCGTCGGCCGCCGCGAAATCGCGGGCCGCACGGTCGGACAGCCGCTTGACCGCGCGATAGACGCGCTCCGTCGTCGGGAAATAGGGCACGCCCAGCGCGCGCAATTCGTCGATATAGGCGGCCGGCACCTCCGCCCCTTCGTCCAGCCCGACGACGATCACCGGCTTGGCGGGCGCCATGTCGCGGATCGCGGCGGCGATGGTCGGGAACTTGATCCGGCTGGTGCCGGGATCGGTCTGGATCAGCGGCACGATGATCGTGCCGAAGCGGTCGTCATCGACCAGCGCCGCGATGGTGCGGCGATACAGGTCGGGGTCGACCAGACCCTGCGCGGTGACGTCGAGCGGGTTGGACACTGGGACGAAATCGGGGATCGCCGCGCGCAGCGCCAGACTGTCGGCATCGTGGATCGCCGGCAGCGACAGGCCGATCTGCTCGCAGAAATCGAGCGTCAGCGCCTTGAACGCGCCGGATTCGACGATCACCGCGGTTCCGCCCTGCGGCAGCGTGGCACAGCGCAGCGCGATCTCGGCGATGTCGGCCAGTTCCTCCAGCGTTTCGGCGAAGATGACGCCCGCGCGCTGGACCAGTGTGCGCATGACCGCATAGTCGCCGGCCATCGCGCCGGTATGGGTGGCGGCGGATTCGCGTGCGGCGCTGCTCTGCCCCGGATGGAGCAGGACGATGTGCTTGCCGGCGGCGCGGGCGCGCCGCGCGGCGTCGAGGAAGCGGGCGGGCTTGCGGAACTGTTCGACGATCATCGCGATCACGCGGGTGTCGTCATGGTCGATCAGGTAATCGACATAATCCTCGACCCCGCTCGCCGCCTCGTTCCCGGTCGATACCGAGAAGGAGAGCGGCAGCGCGCGGCTGATGAGCGATACGCCCAGCACCGCGGCCATCGCGCCGGATTGCGACACGATGCCGATCCGCTTGCCGCTGTCGATCTTCACCGGCGGCAGTTCGACGAAGGTCAGCGGGATGCCGTCGATGAAATTGACGAGGCCGAGGCAGTTCGGCCCCTCGATCACCATGCCCGCCGCATCGGCGATGCGCGCCAGCTCCTGCTGTTCGGCCATGCCTTCCGCGCCGCCTTCGGCAAACCCTGCGGAGAAGATGATCGCCGCGCCGACGCCGCGCGCCGCCAGCGCGCGGACGGTGTCCAGCACGGCGACGCGCGGGATCGCCAGCACGGCGGCATCGACGCCGTCGGGCAGGTCGGCGATGCTGTTGATGCAGGCGCGCCCGCCGATCATGTCCCGCTTCGGGTTGATCAGGTGGATGTCACCCGCATAACCCTGTCGTTCCAGATTGGTGAGCACCGATGCGCCCAGCGCGCCGGGCTTGTCGGATGCGCCGACGATCGCGATCGAACGCGGACGGAGCAGTCGGTCGAGGGACGCGATCGTCATGGCGCAGGTCAGCCCTTCTGCTTGGAGATGTCGTACGCGCCCAGACCGGGCTTGTAGGTCTTGTCGTCGATGAACTGCTTGATGCCTTCCTTGCGGCCGTCATTGTCGTAGCTGTTGGCGGCTTCCTGCGCGCGGATCAGATAATCCTCGGCATTGTCATAGGTCATCTCGCGGACGCGGCGGATGGCGTCCTTGGTCGCCTTCAGCGCGACGGGATTCTTCTTCTTCAGGACGTCGGCCACCTCGGCGACGCGCGCCTTCAGCTTGTCGAGCGGCAACGCCTCGTTGACGAAGCCCCATTCGACGGCGGTCTTCCCGTCGATATTCTCGCCCATCATCGCATGGTACATGGCGTTGCGGAACGACGTCATCTCGGTCGCGATCTTGGCCGCACCGCCGCCGGGCAGGATGCCCCAGTTGATCTCCGACAGGCCGAACTGCGCATCCTCCGCGGCGAAGGCGAGGTCGCAGGCGAACAGCGGGCCATAGGCGCCGCCGAAGCACCAGCCATTGACCATCGCGATGGTCGGCTTCTGATACCAGCGCAGCCGCCGCCACCAGCCATAGCTTTCGCGCTGCGCGCCGCGCGTGCCCTGAAGCCCCTGCGCCTCGGTCTCGCGGAAATACTCCTTCAGGTCCATGCCCGCGGACCATGCGGTGCCCTCGCCGGTCAGCACCAGCACGCCGACGTCGCTGCGGAACTCCAGATCGTCGAGCACGCGCATCATCTGGCGGTTGAGGCGCGGCGACATGCAGTTGCGCTTGTCGGCGCGGTTGAAGCTGACCCAGGCGACGCCGTCCTCGACGGTGCAGGCGACGGTGGCGAGTTCGACGGGATCGATGGCGGTGGTCATGATCGGGACTCCTGAAAATCGGGGAAAATAATGGTGGTCGACCGGTTCAGATCGGGAAGTGGCCGGGTTCGGTTTCGATCGTGATCCAGCGCAGCTCGGTGAAGCTGTCGATGCCGGCCTTGCCGCCGAAACGGCCGTAACCGGACCCCTTCACGCCGCCGAACGGCATCTGCGCCTCGTCGTGCACGGTGGGGCCGTTGATGTGACAGATGCCGGACTTGATCTGGCGGGCGACGCGCAGCCCGCGCGCGGTGTCGCGGGTGAACACCGCGGCGGACAGGCCGTATTCGGTGTCGTTGGCCAGCGCGATCGCCGCCGCCTCGTCCGCCGCGCGGACGATCGCGACGACGGGGCCGAAGCTTTCCTCGCGGAACAGCTTCATCGCGGGCGTCACCCGGTCGATCACGTGGGCGGGCATCAGCACGCCGTCCGCCGCACCGCCGTTCAGCTGCGTGGCACCGGCGGCCAGCGCATCCTGCACCAGCCCGGCGACGTGATCGACGGTCTTGCGGTCGACCACCGCGCCCAGCGGGGTCTTGCCCGCGCGCGGATCGCCCACCGCCATCGTCGCCACCTTGGCGCTGAACTTCGCGGTGAAGGCGTCGGCGACCGCGTCGACCACGATGATCCGTTCGGTCGACATGCAAATCTGGCCCTGGTTCATGAACGCGCCGAACGCCGCCGCCTTCACCGCTTCGTCCAGATCGGCATCGTCCAGCACGATGAACGGCGCCTTGCCGCCCAGTTCCAGCAGCGCGGGCTTCAGATGCTCGGCGCAGCGTCTGGCGATCACCCGGCCGACCGCGGTCGATCCGGTGAAGTTGACCCGCCGCACCGCCGGATGGTCGATCAGCGCGCCGACCACCTCGCCGGCATCGGCGGGCGCGTTGGTGATGAGGTTGACGATGCCGTCGCCCAGCCCCGCCTCCACGAACGCCTCGACGATCAGGCCATGCGTGCGGGGGCATTGCTCCGACGCCTTGAGGATCACGGTGTTGCCGCAGGCCAGCGGCACCGCGATCGCGCGGACGCCGAGGATGACCGGCGCGTTCCACGGCGCGATGCCCAGCACGACGCCGGCCGGTTCGCGCAGCGCCATCGCGATGCAGCCGGGCTTGTCGGAGGGGATGACCTCGCCGCCGATCTGGGTGGTCAGGGCGGCGGCCTCGCGCACCATGCCCACCGCCAGCATCAGGTTGAACCGGGCCCAGCCCTCGGTCGCGCCGATCTCGCCCATCATCGCGTCGACGAAATCATCGGCCTTTGCGGCGAGCGCGTCGGCGGCCTTCGACAGCATCGCGCGGCGGGCGTTCGGGCCAAGGGCGGACCAGGCGGGCAGGGCGGCGGCGGCGGCATCGCCGGCCGCAGTGGCGTCTGCCGGCGTCGCGGCGGCGGCAATCGTCGCGACCTTGCCGGTTACCGGATCAAGGCGCTGGAAGGTCGCCCCCGGTGAGGCGGCGCGCGCATTGCCCCCGATATTCAGATCGATGTGCAGCATCATCCGTCCCTCTCCTTATTATGTTATGATGCATAACGATCTAGTTTGCTACCGGCAAGCCCGGATCGTAAGATGCCGGTATGACTCATTCGGCAGACCGCATTCTCGAAAACCCGTTCGGCGGCCACCTTGGCTATCTGTTGCGGCGTGCGTCCAATGCGATCATCGGCGAACTGGCACAGCGGCTCGACGCGATCGGATTAAAGGTGTCGGAGGCGTCGATCCTGCTGCTGATCGACCATAATCCGCGAATCACCCAGAGCGACCTTGGGCGGATGCTAGGGATCAAGCGCGCAAATATGGTGCCGCTTGCCGCCGGACTGGAATCGCGCGGTTTCGTGACGCGTGAGCCCGTAAACGGGCGGTCGCACGGCCTGATTCTCACTGAAACGGGGAAGGCGGCTTGCACCAACGCGCAGGAAATCATGGCCGAACAGGAACGATTCATCCTCAAACGACTCGGTGGCGACGACCGGACAGCACGATCGCTGCTGATTCGACTCTGGTCCTGACGGGGTCCGGCCCGATCCGGGCTGCCATCGTGCCGGGGATGGCCAGTATCGAAAGTTTTCGTCGGGATGGCGCAGGCTCTCACATACCCGAAATTCGATGATGTTTCCGCGTGATCCGATCGGCGATTGATTCGGCGACGGCTGTGGACCTGCCGTCCACGTCCGTCACTGTGTCGTTTTACGCTTGACGAATTGTATGCCTGGGATACTGTATCGCCAGCAAACAATAAAAAAGGAGAGGCGGTGGCGGACTTCGGCCCATTGTCCGAGCATCTCGGCTATCTGCTTCATCGCACCGAGGTGAAGTTGATCGCGCGGGTCGCGGCGGAACTCAGCGAAGTCGGCGTGACGCCGTCTCGGGCGACGGCGGTGATCTACGTCGCGTTGCATGAGGGCTGCGACCAGATGGCGCTGGGCGGGGCGCTGGGCATCAATCGCGCCAGCACCATGAAGGCCGTAAACGAACTCGTCGCGCTCGGCGCGGTAGAGCGTCGTCCCGGCCGCGACCGCCGTAGCCATGCCTTGTATCTGACGCCGCACGGTGCCGAACTGCGCACCGCGATCGAAGCAATCACAACACGTGCCGACGCGATCAACTTCAGCGTGCTGAGCGATGACGAACAGGTCGCGTTCCGCGCCATGCTTCAGAAACTACATGATTTCGAGCCGCGAAAACGCAGCGCGACCGGAAAAGCTCACAAGAGCGAGCGCACACCCTGACACGTCTGGCGTGCGCCGGACCATAACAAAAAACGGGGAGGATCAATCATGCTGTTCAAGGCATTTCTACGCGCGTCCGTGACATTCGGCGCGATCCTGTCGGCGCATCCGGCATCGGCGCAGGCGATACCCGCGGCGCCGACCGATCCGGTCGCGACGACGCCCGCCACACCCGCGTCGGCGGGGGCGGCGCAGGAACCCGACGTCGTCCTTGCGGAGGATGGTCTGGCCGACATCATCGTGACGGCACAACGGCGTTCGGAGAACCTTCAGACGGTGCCGATCGCGGCCACCGCGCTGTCGCCCACTGCACTGGCGGAAAAGGCGGTTACGCGCCTGTCCGACCTCCAGTTCGCGTCGCCGTCGCTGTCGGTGGTCGATGCGGGCCTGACCCAGTCGGTGAACATTCGCGGCATCGGCCTTGCCAGTCCGTCGCCCGCCGTGTCCAACGGCGTCGCGACCTATCTGGACGGGCTGTTCCAGCCACCGATCGCGGGAACGACGGCGTTCTACGACATCGCCGGGGTCGAGGTGCTGCGCGGGCCGCAGGGGACGCTGGTCGGATCGAACTCGACCGGCGGCGCGATCTTCATCAACTCGCAGAGTCCGAAGCTGACCGAGGTCGGCGGCTATGTTCAGGGCGCCTACGGCAATTTCGACACGACCAACCTGCAGGGCGCGGTGAACCTGCCGATCACCAATACCCTTGCGATACGGCTCGCGGGCAACTTTCAGCGCAACGACAGCTTCTACGACGATATCGGGCCGCTCGATAACGACCCGGGCCGGCTGAACGAGAAGTCGGGCCGTCTTGGGGTGCTGTGGAAGCCGGGCAATTTCGAAGCGCTGTACAAACTGGCGCTGACCGATCGCAACACCGGCGGCTATGCCTATCGCCCGATCCTCGGCACGCAGTTCGCGGCGTTGCGCACCAACGATATCCGCACGCTCAATTACAACGCGCCGACGCGCAACCACGAACGGACGCTGATCAACGGTCTCGATCTGCGCTATGTTCTCGACAACGGCATCACGCTCAGGTCGCTGAGCGGTTATCAGAACCGCCGGGTCAACAACCTCTATGACATGGATGGCACCGCGACGGCGTCGTTCACACAGAACCAGTCCGTCCGCGAACAGGTGACGACCGAGGAGATCAATATCATCTCGCCCACCGATGGCCCGTTCGACTGGATTCTCGGCGGCTATTACCAGCATAACAAGGTCGACCTGTTCAACACCAGCACGGGCAATCCCGCGCCGACACGGACAGTGGCCGCCACCACGAAGACGACCAGAGGCATCTTCGCGCAGGGCAATTATCACCTGACCGATGCGCTGGAGATCCAGACCGGCGTCCGTTACTCCCACTACAAGACGTCGAGCGAGGGCGGGATCTTCCGCGGCGCCTATGTCGGGGCGGGGACCGGCAATCCGGCCTTCACGACGGTCAACACCCGCATCGTCAACCTCGGCGGATCGGCGAGCGACGGCCGCGTCACCGGTAAGGTCGCGATCAACTATCAGCTGAATGCCGACCATTTCCTGTATGTGTTCGCGGCACGCGGGTACAAGCCGGGCGGGTTCAATTCGGCGACGTCGATCTTCAAGCCCGAAACGGTGTGGGATTACGAGGCCGGGCTGAAATCGACATTGGCCGATGGGCATATCCGCACCCAGATCGGTGGTTTCTGGAACGAGTATGACGGCTTTCAGTTTTCGATCACCGACGTGAACACCGGCACGGCCGGCGTCACCAACCTGCCCAGCGCGCGCATCCGCGGGCTGGAGGCGCAGGTGCAGGTGAAGTTCGGCGGTTTCTCCGGTGATTTCGGCGGGGCGTTCGTCGACTCGCGGCTCGGCAGCATCACGCTGGTCAATACCCGCCGCCTGCCGCCGGGCACGCTGGGGCCACAATGCACCACCGGGGTCGCATCCAGCCCGCCGACCTGCTTCAACTACGGCCCGTTCCTGCAGACCAACACGGGTGGGAAGAACCTGCTGTCGCCGAAATGGACCTATAACGCGGGCGTGCAGTACGGCATCAAGGTAGGCGGCAACGCGACGCTGACACCGCGCCTGAACTACGCCTATGTCGGATCGCAATTCACCACTTTGTTTTACAATCCGGTCACCGACCGGCTGAGCGGTCGCGGGTTGTTATCGGCGTTGTTGACCTATCGTTCCGGCGATTACCAGATCGAGGCATACGGGACCAATCTGGCCGACAAGGACTATGTTTCGGGCCAGACCGGCAACAACGAGTTCTACGGTGCGCCGCGCCAATATGGTGTGCGGGCCAGCGTCAACTTCTGATCGGGCGACCTCCGGCCGGCATCGTGAACATGCCGGCCGGCCATGACCAAAGGAAACCGACGATGCGGCGATCATATGCGATCATGATGCTGGTGGCAGGCTTCGCCGGATCGAACGGTGCGGCGGCGCAACCGGCACGTACCGTGGCGGATTGCGCGGCTCTGGCGCAATTGGCCAGCGGGCGGCCGGACGATGCGACCGCCTTGATCGAAACCGCGGCGATCGTGGAACGGCGGCTTGCGCCCGCAGACGGCAGGCGGAGCAGGTCGCCCGCGACCGGCCCCGCTCCGATGTTGCCGCGCCATTGCGAAATCTTCGGCAAGATGCAGGAGCGGGCGGGAGCGAACGGCCAGACCTATGCGATCCGTTTCCATATGCGGCTGCCGGCTGCATGGAACGGTCGCTCCTTCTTCCAGGGCGGGAGCAGATCGAACGGCGTCGTCGGCACCGGCACCGATCAGGTCGCCTTCTTCGCTGCGCTGGTCGCGTGGACGGAACAGGGCAAGGCGCCTGACAGCTTCGTCTCGACGGCGGGTAGGGGAACGAACTGGCCCGGGAGGAGGCGGCTGTTTTGCGCCTATCCCAAGGTCGCATGATATCAGGCTGGCGATACCGAGCAGGCAAGCTCGTTCGCCTGTCATTGACGGGAGCAGGCGGAATGGATCACGTTCGCAGCACGCCACGCTATGCCGGTGGTGCGATCGTCTTGCACTGGCTGACGGCGGCGGCCTTCGCGTTCCAGGTCGGGCTGGGCTGGCGGATGGGCGTCTCCCACAGTCCGGACACGTTCTCTGCATTCCAGCTTCACAAGTCGATCGGGATCACGATCCTGCTGCTGACGATCGCCCGGATCGGCTGGCGGCTGGCTTTCGCACCGCCGCCGCCATCAGCGGCGTTGCGGCCGATCGAACGGCAGCTGGCCAATGCGGTCCATATGGGCTTCTATGGATTGCTGCTCGTCTTGCCCCTGTCGGGCTGGCTGATCGTGTCGTCAGGCAAGGTCGCCGTGCCGACATTGCTCTACACCATCATACCGTGGCCGCCCGTGCCGGGGCTATCCGGTCTTTCGTCCGCCGGTCGAGACGCGATCAATGCTGCGGCATCCGCCGCCCATGTCGTGATGGTGTGGATCGCGTTGCTGGCGATCGCGCTGCATGTGGCGGGCGCGCTGAAGCACCAGTTCGCGGACCGCACGACCGATCTGGCGCGGATGGTGCCGGTTTCGCTTCGGCTGCTCAGTTCGACGGCGATCGCGATCGTCGTGACGTTCGCCGGATTGATGGTCTGGGGGCGGGGAGGATATTCAGCAGCGGCGCCGCATGACGTGGCCGCGCCATTGCCCGCTGTCTCCGCACCCACGCCGCCGGCAAAGGTGCCGGCGTCGGCCGTCGTGCCGCGACCGCTTCCCTCCGAAACGCCGGTAAAGCAGGCGACGACGCCCGGCGTCGCGAAACCGGCGAACTGGGCCGTGCGGATGAAGGCGTCGTCAATCCGTTTCCGCACTTCATGGTCGCAAGGGCCGGTCGAGGGAGGCTTCGAAGCATGGCGCGCCAGAATTCGCTTCGATCCCGATGCGCTCGCGACATCCTCGGCGGCGATCACCATCGACATGGCCTCGGTGACCGCGAGTGACAGCAGCCAGCAGGCTGCGCTGCCTGGCGACGACTGGTTCGCGGCAGCGACGCATCCCACCGCCGTCTGGCGCGCCACCCGGTTCCGCCATCTGGGCGGCGATCGCTATAAAGCCGATGGCACGCTGACGCTGCGTGGGGTCAGCAAGCCGTTACCCCTTGCCTTCACCCTGACCATTGCAGGCGATGTCGCGAAAATGGCAGGGACGGTGACGATCGATCGGACCGTATTCGGCATTGGTCAAGGCGAATGGTCCGCCACCACCGATGTCCCGGCGGCCGTCGCCGTGCGTATCGCGATCACCGCTGACCGGAAAACCGATACGCCCTGAAGACCCATGGCTGACGCGCGCATGACGCCATGTACGTCCGCTTGGAACGACCGTCAGGCCAGCTGGCGGCACCGTATGATCGATGTGCGAGAACGGCCTGCGCGCGCTGATGGTGGCGGAAGCAGAGGCCGATGCCGACGTGCGGGATGTGCACAGCAAGTTGTTCGCGGCGCCAGGACGCGGACGGTAGCTGGCGGTTCCCTTCCCGCAGCGCCGCTCGACAACGCCGGCTCCGGCTTTCCGGCAACGTGAGGGGGCATCGCGCAGCGCATCTGCGTGCTTGGCCCGCCTTGGCTGACGCACCCGAACTTCAGATGATGAGCGGGGGTGACATATTCAAGAATTAAAATATTGATGTATTACTTATCACATAACGGCATGCTTCAACTTCAAGTCGCATAGTCCCTGACTTGCAAACAGGATCCAAGATAAGATCATACATTGTGTTATCGATTTTATTACCTAACATTCCTACAATGTAAAATTTGCGTTATCCAAGGCAATGTCTGGCAATGAAATATGTCTAACGACGATATTTATTGAGTCTGCGGGTCGTTGGTCTCTTTTTGAATCTGGATCGGCGTGTCCGAAGCATCCGCCGCGGCGACGATCGCCGCCCATTCGGCTTCGTCGATCGTGCGGATGCCGAGATCGGCGGCTTTCTTCGCCTTCGATCCCGCGCCGGGGCCGGCGACAACGAGATCCGTCTTCCTGGAGACGGAACCGGAAACATGCGCGCCGAGCGTCTCCGCCTGCGCCTTCGCCTCGTCGCGGCTCATGGTTTCCAGCGTGCCGGTGAAGACGACGGTCTGGCCGGCAATGGCGGAGGCGCGGGTTTCGTGGACGACGTCCTGCGGGTCGACCTGCCGCAGCAGATCGGCGACGACAGCGCGGTTGTGCGGCTCCGCGAAGAAGCCGAGCAGCGCGTCGGCGACCTCCGGGCCGATACCGGCGGTGTCGATCGCCGCCACCAGCGCGCGGCCCCGGCGCAGCACGAACTTGCGCTCCGGCTCGCCGATCGCGGGCACGGTGGCGCGGCGGACGCGCAGGGCTGCGTGGATCATCGCCGCGAACCGTTTGGCGGATACATAGCGCCGGGCAAGATCGCGTGCGGTGATCTGGCCGACATGACGGATGCCGAGCGAGAAGAGGAAGCGATCCAGCGCGATGGTGCGGCGCTCATCGATCGCGGCGAGCAGCTTGTCGACCACCAGTTCGCTCATCCGCTCGCGTGCGATCAGCGCATCGCGGTGCGCGTGGAGGCGGAAGATGTCGGCGGGGGAGGCGATCAGGCCGTCGCGGAAGAACTCCTCGACCCGGACCAGCCCGAGACCGACGATATCGAACGCGTAGCGCGAGACGAAATGGATCAGTCGCTCGACCCGCTGCGCCGGACAGACGAGACCGCCGGTGCAGCGGACGACCACCTCGCCTTCGCCACGTTCCGCAAGGCTGCCGCATTCGGGACAGGTGTCGGGGAAGACGAAGGCGGGGCGGTCGACGTCGCGGGTCAGGTTCTCGACGATCTGCGGGATCACGTCGCCCGCGCGTTGCAGGATCACACGGTCGCCGACACGGACGCCCAGCCGCTCGATCTCGTCGGCATTGTGCAGCGTGGCGTTGGTGACGACGACGCCGCCGACCGTCACCGGTTCCAGCCGGGCGACAGGCGTGAGGGCACCGGTGCGGCCGACCTGGATGTCGATCGCGTTGAGGGTGGTCTGGGCGCGCTCGGCCGGGAATTTGTGCGCGATCGCCCAGCGCGGGGTGCGGCCGACGATGCCGAGTCGTGCCTGCCAGTCGAGGCGGTCGAGCTTGTAGACGACGCCGTCGATGTCGAAGGGCAGGTCGGCGCGTTCCCGTTCGATATCGCGGTACACGGCGAGGGCACCGGCGGCGTCATCGACGCGCGTGAAGGCGGCGGCGATCGGGAAACCCCAACGGCGCAGATGGTCAACGAGGTGGGTTTGCGTATCGGCGGGCACCTCGCTCGCCTCGCCCCAGCCATGTGCCAGGAAGCGCAGGGGGCGCCCGGCGGTGACGGTAGCTTCCTTCTGGCGAAGCGAGCCGGCTGCGGCGTTGCGCGGATTGGCGAACTGACGCGGTTCCTTGCCGGCGGCGGTCGCCTCGGCGAGGAGGCGCGCGTTGAGCGCAGTGAAATCGGCCTTGGCCATGTACACCTCGCCGCGCACCTCGAAGATCGCGGACGCGCCGGTGATCCGGTCGGGAATATCGGCGATGGTGCGGACGTTGCTGGTTACATCCTCGCCCGTGGTGCCGTCGCCGCGGGTCAGCGCCTGCACCAGCCGGCCGTCTTCGTAACGGAGCGAGCAAGACAGGCCGTCGATCTTGGGTTCGGCGGTGAGGGCGACGGGTTCGTCGTCCGACAGTTTCAGGAAGCGACGGACGCGGGCGACGAATTCGACGATATCCTCGTCCGCAAAGCCGTTGTCGAGGCTGGTCATCGGTCGCGCATGGCGGACCTTGGCCAGATGGCCGGCGGGGGCGGCCCCGACCTGCGTGTTGGGCGAGTCGGCGCGGATCAAGTGTGGAAAGGCCGTCTCGATCGCGGTGTTGCGGCGGACGAGTGCGTCATAATCCGCGTCGCTGATCTCGGGCGCATCGTCATTATGGTAGAGGCGGTTGTGGCGCGCGATCTCGGCGGCCAGCGTTTCCAGTTCGGCGGCGGCGGCAAGATCGGATTCGGGCAGCGGGTCCATGATCGCGGAGGTATCGGTGGCGGCGGAAGGCCGCAAGGTCAGGCGGTTTCCAGCAGCCGATCGGCCTGCGCCCGCGCCTCGTCCGTCACGGTGGCGCCGGACAGCATCCGCGCGATCTCCTCCCGCCGTTCAGCCTCGCACAACTGGCGGACGCCGGTGCGGGTGACGGTGCCGTCCGACGATTTGGCGATCAGCAGATGCGCCGCGCCACGCGCCGCAACCTGCGGGCTGTGGGTGACGACCAGCAACTGCGTGGCGCGGGCTAGGCGGGCGAGACGTTCGCCGATCGCGGAGGCGACCGCGCCGCCGACGCCGCGATCGATCTCGTCGAACACCATCGTCGCCGCCCCGCCCTGATCGGCCAGCGCGACCTTCAGGGCGAGGATGAAGCGCGACAATTCGCCGCCGCTGGCGATCTTGGTCAGCGGGGCGAAAGGCGCACCGGGGTTGGTCGAGATTTCGAACTCGACCCGGTCCTTGCCGGCACCGGACCAGCCGTCGGGCGATTGGGTGGCGACGACGGTGCGGAACCGGGCGGCATCCAGCTTCAAGGGCGCCAGTTCGCCCGCGACGGCGGCATCGAGCCCCGTGGCCGCGGCGACGCGCCGGGCGGTGAGCGCGGTGGCGGCCTTGTCATAGGCGGCACGAGCGGTGGCGACGGTCTTTTCCAGTTTGGCGATACCGCCTTCGCCGGCGTCGAGTCGTTCAAGCCGCGCGGTCAGTTCGGCGGCGAGGGTGGCGAGCCCATCGGGCTGGACCCGGTGCTTGCGCGCCATCGCCCGCAATTCGAACAGGCGGGCCTCGTCATCCTCCAGCGTGCGCGGATCATAGGCAAGCGCAAGGCGCGCCTCGTGCAGCCGTTCCTCCGCCACGCCGCTTTCGGCCACTGCACGATCGATCGCGGCGAGCGCATCGGCAAGCGCGGGATGATCCTCCGCGACGCGTTCGAGGACACGCGCGGCCTGACGCAACTGGGCGAGGCCACCATCGGAGCCGTCGAGGAAATCACCGATCGCGGCGAGATCGCCCGCGATCTTTTCGGCGCGCTGCATGGTGCGGCGCTGATCGGCGAGGGTTTCCTCCTCACCGGGCAGGGGATTGAGCTTGTCGAGTTCGGCGACGGTATGTTCGAGCCATTCGCGGTCGCGCGCGGCGGTTTCGATCTCCGCACGGGCGGTGGCCAGATCGGCCTCGGCGGTGCGATAGGCGATCCAGGCGCGCGCGACCTCCGACGGGTCGCAGCGGCCAAACGCATCGAGCAGCGCCCGGTGGCCCCGTGCGGCGAGCAGGCCGCGATCATCGTGCTGCCCGTGGATTTCCACGAGTCGCGGCGCGATCTCGCGCAACAGCGTGGCGGAGGCGGGCTGGTTGTTGATGAAGGCGCGGCTACCGCCATCCGCCTTCACCACGCGGCGGACGAGCAGGGGCTCGCCGGGTTCGACCTCGACCCCGTTGCCGTCGAGCAGCGCCGATAGTGACGCATCGGGGGGATCGAAACTGGCGGTCACCACCGCTTGGCCGGCGCCGTGGCGGACTAGCCCGCTATCGCCGCGCCCGCCCAGCGCCAGCCCGAGCGCATCGAGCAGGATCGACTTGCCGGCACCGGTTTCGCCGGTCAGCACGCCGAGGCCGGCACCGAAATCGAGGTCCAGTGCCTCGATCAGCACCACGTCGCGAATGGAAAGCGCGGTCAGCATCGGCAGCGATGTACGCCGGTTCGCGACGGATTTGAACCGCTTTTGTTCCGGGTCGCCCTTATTGGGGCGTCGGCTGGCCGGGCAGGGTGGCGGCACCCGCACCGGGGCCGACCGGGGCCGCCCCGCCGGGACCCGTGACCGGTGCGGTCGAGGGCTGGGCCGCACCGGGCACCGCATCGGGCTGCGCGTTGCGGGTGGCATCGGTGCTGAGGCCGGGCAGCGAATTGGGTTTGGTG
The DNA here is from genome assembly GCF_039537815.1 of Sphingomonas cynarae. NCBI lineage: Bacteria > Pseudomonadati > Pseudomonadota > Alphaproteobacteria > Sphingomonadales > Sphingomonadaceae > Sphingomonas > Sphingomonas cynarae. The sequence continues at coordinate 277,234 of NZ_BAABBF010000004.1, forward strand.
CCCGGCGGCACGATCGCCGTACCGGGGGCGACCAGCGCCGCCTGCTGTACCGGATGGTCCTTCATCAGCTTGTAGGCGTGTTCGTACCAGTCGCTGCCGGGATAGTTCGCACCGAGCACCGCCGCGGACTTCTCCGCCTCGGCCGGGACGCCCAGTGCCAGATACGTCTCGGTCAGGCGCATCAGCGCCTCGGGCGCGTGGGTGGTGGTCTGATACCGGTCGATCACGCTGCGGAACCGCATGCTGGCGGCCAGCCACTGGCTGCGGGCTTCGTAAAAGCGACCGATCTCCATCTCCTTGCCGGCGAGATGGTCGTTGACCAGATCGATCTTGAGCCGTGCGTCCGATGCGTAGCGCGTGTTGGGGTAACGGCGGGTCAGTTCGCCCAGCGCGTCGAGCGCCTGCCGCGTGATCCGCTGATCGCGCGTCACGTCCTGGATCTGCTCGTAATAGCCGAGCGCGATCAGATAATAGGCATAGGGTGCATCGCGGTTGCCGGGATGGACCGAGATGAACCGCTGCGCCGACTGGATCGACGCGGTATAATCCTTGGCCAGATAATAGCTGAACGCGCTCATCAGCTGCGCGCGGCGTGCCCAGATCGAATAGGGGTGCTGACGCTCCACCTCGTCGAACAGGATCGCGGCCTCCTTGTACCGGCTCTGGTCGAGCCGGCGCCGGGCGGTGGAATAGAGCGTGCCGACATCGCGGGCGATATAGGGCGTGTCGCCCTTGGCCGCCTGGTTGCGGGCGCAGCCAGCGACCGGAAGGGCGACGGCGGCAAGAAGCGCAAGGGCAAGCGCGCGGGACTGGGGGATACGCATCGGCGACCGCCTTAGCGCAGCGGACAGCGCCCGAACAATAGGCTAGACGATGCCGAAGCGGAGCGGGCGGAGCCCCCGCGCGTTCCGCGATCATCTTAAGTCAGATTTCGAGGGATTCCATGCCGGCAACGCTGCTCCACACCCACCGCGTCGAGAAACCCTGGGGCCGGCGCGACCTGTATCCCGGCTTTGACGATGTTCAGGGCGGCGGTGAGCCCGTGGGCGAGGTGTGGTTCCAGGCGCCGGGCGATACCGCGCCCGACCTGCTGATCAAATACCTGTTCACGGGTGAGAAACTGTCGGTGCAGGTCCACCCGGATGACGAGGAGGCGCACAAGCGTGGCCTGCCGCGCGGCAAGGACGAATGCTGGACGATTCTGTCGGCGACCCCCGATTCGACGATCGCGCTGGGGCCGAAACAGGCGATCGGGGCGGACGAGTTGCGCGCCGCCGCGCTCGACGGATCGATCGAGGGCAAGCTGGACTGGGTGCCGGTGAAGGCGGGCGATTTCTATTATGCGCCGTCGGGCACGATCCATGCGATTGGCGCGGGCCTGACCCTGATCGAGGTGCAGCAGAATTCGGAGACGACCTATCGCCTCTACGATTACGGCCGGCCGCGCGAACTGCATCTGGATGACGGCGTCGCGGTGGCGCATCTCGATCCCTATCGGCCGATCGTGTCGCCGGGGCCGGCGGGCGACCATCGCACCGTGCTGGTCGAGGGGCCGAAATTCGTGCTCGAACGCTGGACCGGCGGCACGCATCCGGTGGCGCTGCCCGAGGGGCTGACGGCATGGATCGTGCCGGTGAAGGGCCGCGGCGAGGTGGCCGGTGTCGCCTTCAAGGCGGGCGAATGCGTGACGGTGACCGGATCGGAGACGATCACGGCCAGCGAGGATGCGGATTATCTGTTCGCCTATCCAGGCACGGTCCGCCTTTGATCGTGACGGGGGGTGGGGGCTGTCTCCTCCACCCCTTTCCGCTACAGGGGTTCCCCACGATAGGCGGGGATCAGGCGTCGAGCGGGTAGAGCGCCGCCGCGATCGGCCGGCCTTCCTCGCGGAGCATCCCCCAGGCACGGGCGGCGGCACGACTGTCCATCGCCTCCAGCCCGATCCCGCGCGCGTCGAGCGCGCGAACCAGCGACAAAGGCGGGCGGACCAGCCTGGCGCCGGTACCCAGCACGATGAATTCCGGCTTCGGGTCCAGCGCGGGTTCCAGCGCCGCGATCGTCAGTTCCGCCAGCGGTGGCGGCGTCCAGTCGCTGGCGCGATCGATCGTCAGCAACAGCGATGGCGCGACCGTTACGTCGTCGAGGCGATAGCCCGCGGTGGTGAAGCCACGGATCGCCGGCCCGTTCACGGGCTGACCGCGTTCCATTCTCATCGGGCTATCCTCATCACCCGCCTCAACGTTCCCGTGGGACGATCCGCTCCGCATCCGGGACGCGGCGCTTGTCGAGCGTACCGGGCTTTTCGCGGTTGGGTTCGGCACGAAGGCCGAGCGTGATGAGCAGCGACGACGAGACGTAGATCGACGAATAGGTGCCGACCACGATGCCCAGGATCATCGCCGCGGTGAAGCCGCGCAGCACATGCCCGCCGAGCAGCAGGAGCGCGCCCAGCGCCAGCAGGATGGTGAGCGAGGTCATGACGGTACGCGGCAGCGTTTCGTTCACCGACAGGTTGATGATCTCGCGCATCTCCATCTTGCGATAGCGGCGCATGTTCTCGCGGATGCGATCGTCGATCACGATCTTGTCGTTGATCGAATAGCCGATGATCGTCAGCACCGCGGCGACGGTGTTGAGATCGACTTCGAAATAATTCCTCATCAGCGCGAAGAAGCCGAGCGTCATCAGCAGATCGTGGACGATCGCCACCACCGTCGACACGCCGAACTGCCATTCGAACCGGAAGATGGCAAACAGTGCGATGCCGAGGATGGCGAAGAAGACGGCCATTCCGCCCTTCCATCTCAGTTCGTCCGATACCTTGCCGCCCACGGTGGAATAACGGCTGAAAGTCGCACCGGGGAATTCCCGCGCCAGTGCCGATTCCACCTTGCGGACGACGGCGTTGGTGGCGCCTTCATCGGCGCTGTTCTGCACCGGCAGGCGGATCGTGACGGTGCGCTGGTCGCTCGACTGCTGGAGCGCAGCCTGGCCGACGCCCTGCGCATCCACCACTTCCCGCACCCGGTCGAGCGAGGGCGGGGTGGGGAAGCGTTCCTCGATCGACAGGCCGCCGACGAAGTCGACGCCCATGTTCAAACCGCGCAGACCGACCAGCGAGATGGCGATGATCGACAGCGCCAGCGTCAGTCCGAAGGCCCATTTGCGCCAGGCGACGAAATCGATGTTGGTGTCGTCGGGGACGAGCTTGAGAAGTTTCATGGGGCCGCTCGCCTTAGATGTTGATCGTCTTGGGCTTGGTGCGGCGAATCCACAGCGCCACCAGCATCCGGGTGAAGGTGACGGCGGTGAACACCGACGTGGCGATGCCGATCAGCAGCACGACCGCGAAGCCCTTCACCGGGCCGGAACCCAGCACCAGCATGATGACGCCCGAGATCGCGTGCGTCACGTTCGCCTCGAAGATGGTGCGGCTGGCCTCCTTATAGCCCAGCTCCACCGCCTGCACGACGCTGCGTCCGCGATGCCGCTCCTCGCGGATGCGTTCGTTGATGAGGACGTTGGCGTCCACCGCGGTGCCGATCGTCAGCACGAAGCCGGCGATACCGGGCAGGGTGAGGGTGCCTTTGAAAAAGGCCAGCACGCCGACGATGACGAACACGTTGATGACCACCGCGAGGTTCGCATACAAACCGAACCGGCCATAGGTGACGAGCATGAACGCCACCACTAGCGCCACCGCGACGGCGGAGGCAAGGACGCCGGCGCGGATCGAATCCTGCCCCAGTTCGGGGCCGACAGTGGATTCCTCGATCACCTTCAACGCGACGGGCAACTTGCCCGAGCGCAACGCGATGGCGAGCTGATTGGCCGATTCGACGGTGAAGTTGCCCGAAATCGACGCGCGGCCGCCCAGAATTGGTTCATTGATATTAGGTGCCGAGATTACTTGATTGTCGAGGATGATCGCGAACGGCTTGCCGGTATTTTCCTGCGTCACGCGCGCAAAGCGGCGACCGCCTGTCCCGTCGAAGGTGATCGCCACCTGCGGCAGATTGTCCTGCGGATCGAAGGTCTGTGATGCGTCGATCAGCTGGTCACCAGAGATGATGACCGAACGCTTTACCGCGATCACCGGCGGGCCGGCGGGATTGCCCGGATAGGGTAGGATCTGGCTGCCTACGGGCGCCTGTTTCTGTGCCAGCTGTTCCGGCGTCGCGGTCAGGTCGACCAGCTTGAATTCCAGCCGCGCGGTCTTGCCGAGCAGGTCCTTCAATGCCTGCGGGTTCTGGAGGCCGGGGACCTGCACGACGATGCGGTCGGTGCCCTGGCGAATGATCGTCGGTTCGCGCGTGCCGAGTTCGTCGATACGACGGCGAACGACCTCGGTGGCGTCGCCCATGGCGGTATCGATCGCCTGCGCGAGGCCGGCTTCGGTCGGCTTCAGCACAAAGCGGCTGGTATCGACGACCTGGATGTCCCACTCGCGCTGACCGGTCATACCGGCGCCACCGCCGGCGATCGTCAGCAGGCGTTCGCGCGCGGCATCGACCTGCGACGGGTCGCGCAGCATGAACGACAGCTGGTTGCCGCGCGTGGAGATGTCGCCGATCGCAATGCGCGGCTTGCCCCGGCGCATTTCTGCCGTCACCTGATCGCGCATCGTCTCCAGCCGCGAATTGGCGAGATCGGCGGTGTCCGCCTCCAGCAGCAGATAGCTGCCGCCCGCCAGATCGAGGCCGAAATTGATGTGGGGGACGCGGGAACCCAGGCCGGCGGTTACCCGCTCCGGCAGGAAACTCGGGATCGCCAGCGCGACCAGCACCGCCAGCGTGGCGATGATCGACCACACCTTCCAGCGCGGAAAATCCAGCATCAGTCGTTCGCCGGCTTCGCGGTGGAACTCGTGATCTCGGCCAGCGTCGATTTCACGACCTTGACGCGGGTGTTGGCGGCGATCTCGACCTCGACGAAGATGTCCTCGACCTTGGTCACCTTGCCGACGAGGCCGCCGGCGGTGACGACACCGTCACCCTTGCGCACTGCGGCCACCGACTGCTGCAACAGCTTGATCCGGCGCTGCTGCGGGCGGATCATCAGGAAATAGAACACGACGAAGACGAGCAGCAGCGGCGCCAGGCTGAGAAACGAGGCGATCCCACCGTTCGCGGCGGCGCCGCCGGTCGTCTGGGCGTAGGCAGAGGGAATGAACATCGGACCCGTTTATGGCTGATCGGCGAGGGCACAGGCCCCTCGCGCACGAACCGGCCCGCTACCACCCGCAGCGGGCCGTGGCAACGGGCTGGCGGGGCGATGCCGGAGTGACGGGATCGGGATCATCAGGACGTCGGAGCAAGTCGGTGCAATCGGACGCTTGCATCCGTCCCGGAGCGCGCGTAGAGGCCGCGGCTCTGGAGCGTACCGGCCCTGTCGGTACGGCTTCATCGGTCGGGGCGTAGCGCAGCCTGGTAGCGCATCACACTGGGGGTGTGGGGGTCGCAGGTTCGAATCCTGTCGCCCCGACCAAATTATTCGATGATCTGATGGCGGGGCGGCAATGCCAGCGCCGCCCTTTGCGGCGATCACCCCTTTACGACGATCCGGGGCAGGGCATCGATCGGCTCGACGGTGATCGCGCGGAACCAGGTCTCTGCTCCTTCCGATTGCAGCTGGATATGTCCGTGCGTCAGCGGGCGTCGGCTGCCGTCGGGCGCGATCGTCGCGATGTCGGTGATCTCGGCGACCGGAACGCCGTTGACGACATGGATGGCGCGATCCCCCAGCACATAGAGGTCGAGCGTATTCCACTGCCCGGCCGGGCGTTCGGCGTCGGTTGCGGCCTCGACGTTCCATGTCGGGGTATTGTTGACCATATCAATCCGCCGGCCGCCAACCCGGAACCGCAGGTGCGGCGCGATCAGCGACGGATCGGTCGTGACGCTGGCCCGTCCGCGCATCTTGCCGCCGACCACCACCGCCATGCCGGTCGACCCCTGCATGATTTCGAACTCCATCGACGGGCGCCACGTGCCGAACACCTCTCCGGGCGATCCATGCGTGTGATAGAGCAGGCCGTTGTTGCGCGGTTGCCCGATACGGGGCGCCCACGTCCTGTCCCCCCATCGATATTGCAGTCGCAGATGATAATCGCGCAGGTCGGCGCGATGGACCAGGCTGCCCCAGGTTCGTCCCCTGATCCAGATGGCGGGGGCGCCATCGATCCGGCGGACCGCGAAATCGGCACCGTCGCTGCCGCCCCGCACCGCGCCGATCGGCCGGGCACCGGGATCGGCGCGATAGGTCAGCGCGGGATCGGCATAACCCAGCCAGCCCCGCCAGTCGTTCAGGGTGCGCCCGTCGAACAGCGTCACCCGCGTTCCCGTGGCGCGCGGCAGATCGGTCAGCACCAGTCGCTGGGGTGTCGCCGCCGGTTCGCCGCCGGTCGTCTGCGCCTGCTCGGGCGCGCCTTGCGCCGGCACCGCGACCGGCGCCAGCGCGGCGAGCGAAACGAGCGATAACAATCGGTTCCTGCGCATCGGCATCCTCTCGTCCTGCCGGTTCATGTCAGTGCCGGCGCTGCGGTACTATGGCGTATCACCAGCTCGTGACGCAACGTCACCTGCCGGCAGGGGCTGTCGACCCCGCGCAGGATATCGACCAGCAGGTCGACCGCGCGGCGGCCGATCATCCCCTTGGGCTGCGCGATGGTGGTGAGCGGCGGCCGGAAATACCGGGCGAGGGGCAGATCGTCGAACCCGACGACCGATATGTCCGCCGGACAGGACAGGCCGGATTCGTCGATCGCGCCCAGGGCGCCCATCGCCATCTCGTCGCTGAAGCAGAAGATCGCGGTCACGCCCAGCGCCACCAACCGACGGGTCTGTTCGAAGGCTGATCCGGCGGCATAGTCGCCGATGCCGATATGCAGGGCATCACGCAGCCCGTGGCGTTCGGCAGCGGCCACCGCGCCGGCCAGACGGTCGCGGCTGATCGGGCTGGCCTCGGGGCCGGTGATGACGCCGATCGTCCGGTGGCCAAGGCCGATCAGGTGTTCGATCGCCTCCGCGCCGGCGGCCGCATTGTCGATATGGACGCTGGGTACGCCGAGATCGGGGCTGTATTCGCAGCCGTTGACGATCGGGGCCGCCGCGCCTTTCCGCACCAGCAGCGCCGCCAAACTGGCGGGCAGCCGGTGGCCGAGGAAGATCAGCCCGTCGACCTCGCGGCGCGACAGCATGTCGGCATATTGATCCTCCACCTCCGGATCATGGCGCGTATCGCCGACCACGACCGAATAGCCCGCGTCCCGGGCCGCTTCCTCCGCCCCGCGGATCACGCTGGCGAAGAAGGTGTTGGAGATATCGGGCACGGTCAGCAGGATCTTCGCCGCGCGCAACGTGCGCAGGCTCCGCGCCGCGACGTTGGGCGCATAGCCGGAAGAGCGGACCACGGCGAGCACGTGCCGGCGCGTATCCTCCGACACCTGTTCGGGCCGGCTCAGCACGCGCGATACCGTGGCGGTGGAGACGCCTGCCAATGCGGCCACTTCGATGATCGTCGGCATATTCCGGCCTCTGTAACCCGTGATCGATCATGTCGATATACCGGTGATGTAATCCTTTACATCGGTTTCGCGGCCTCGTAGCCTGATCCTCGACAAGCAGGACAACTGCGATCGGAGAGGTGTGAATGGCGGCTGCATATGATGCATCCCACGCGACAGGCGTAAACCCGGCGGGCGGCATGCTGACCGGGCGACTCAGCGCGCTGATGTTCATGCAGTTCTTCGTGTGGGGGGCGTGGAACGTTACGCTCGGCCTGGTCATGCAGACGGTCGGGATCGGCAATCTGATCGGCAACGCGTTCTCGGTCGGCCCGATCGCGTCGATCGTCGGATCGTTCCTGCTCGGCATGGCGGCGGCACGCTATGTCAGCCCCCGGATGCTGATGGTGATCCTGCATCTGGTCGGCGGCGTGATCCTGTTCGTGCTGCCGTCGTTCGTGACCCCGGCGGCGGGCGGCACCTTTGTGTGGCTGCTGCTCGGCTACATGATCCTCTATATGCCGACGGTCGGGCTCGCCAACACGATCGCGCTCAAGAGCTTTGGCGATCGGACCGACAATTTCCCGTTCGTCCGCGCGTTCGGCACGCTCGGCTGGATCACCGCTGGCCTGATCGTCGGCTGGGCCGGCCTGTCCGCCAGCCCGCAGATATTCCGCGTCGCGGCGGTCGTTTCGGTCGCGCTGGGACTCTACAGCTTCACGCTGCCCAATGTCGCCTCCGATGCGCCGCGGGACGAAAGCGTGATCCGGCAGGTCTTCTGCGTCGAGGCGTTCGGATTGCTGAAGCAGCGGTCGTTCCTGATCTTCATGACCTGCGCGACGCTGATCTCGATCCCGCTCGCGATGTATTACGCCTATGCCTCGCCCTATGTCGGCGCGACGGGGATCGCCAATGTCGGCGGCACGCTGGCGATCGGGCAGATGTCCGAACTGGTCTTCATGTTCTCGATGCCGTGGCTGTACCGCCGGTTCGGGGTGAAGCCGCTGCTGCTGGTCGGGATGATCGCCTGGGCGCTCCGTTATGCGCTGTTCGCGATCGGCGACGGCGGTTCGTCGCTATGGGCGGTCTATCTGGGCGTGGCGCTGCACGGCGTCTGCTACGATTTCTTCTTCGTGGCCGGGGCGATCTACACCGGCACCGTCGCTACGCCCAAGGGCGTCAACGCGCAGGCGCAGGGGATGCTGACGCTGTTCACCTATGGCGTCGGCATGTTGCTGGGGTCGCAGATCGGCGCGATGCTTTATGCGCAACTGCCGGCCGTGCCCACCATCGCCGACTGGCAGCAGATGTGGTGGTATCCCGCCATTGCCGCGGCAGTGATCGCGCTGCTGTTCCAGTTCACCTTTCGCGACGATACGAGACGGGAGGTCGCGGCATGACGGCGATGATGAAGGGGCCGGCGATCTTCCTGGCGCAGTTTCTGGGCGTGGAGCCGCCGTTCGATACGCTGGGCGGGCTGGCCGAATGGGCGGCGGGGCTCGGCTATGTCGGGGTCCAGATTCCATGCAGCCCGCAACTGATCGACCTGACGCTGGCGGCTGAAAGTCGTGATTATTGCGACGATCTGCGCGGCACGCTGGCCCGGCACGGTATCGAGATCACCGAGCTTTCGACGCATCTGCAGGGGCAACTGGTCGCGGTTCACCCTGCCTATGACGCGCTGTTCGACGGGTTCGCGCCGCCTGAACTGCGCGGTAAGCCGGCGGAGCGGCAGCGATGGGCGGTCGATCAGGTGACGCTCGCCGCACGGGCCAGCGCCAATCTGGGCCTATCCGCGCATGCGACCTTTTCGGGCGCGCTGGCCTGGCCCTATGTCTATCCCTGGCCCCAGCGCCCCGCCGGCCTGATCGAGGAGGCGTTCGCCGAACTCGCACGCCGCTGGACGCCGATCCTCGACGCGTTCGACGAGGCGGGCGTCGATTGCGCGTTCGAGGTCCATCCGGGCGAGGACGTGCATGACGGGGCGTCGTGGGAACGTTTCCTGGCGGCGGTCGACCATCATCCCCGGGCGCGCCTGCTGTTCGATCCGTCGCATTTCGTGCTGCAACAGCTCGATTATCTCGATTTCATCGACCGCTATCACGACCGGATATCGTGTTTCCACGTCAAGGACGCGGAGTTCAATCCGACCGGGCGGTCGGGCGTCTATGGCGGGTACGAGAATTGGGTCGACCGCGCCGGGCGGTTCCGATCGCTGGGCGACGGACAGGTCGACTTCTCGGGCGTCTTCAGCCGCATGGCGCAATATGGCTATGCCGGTTGGGCGGTGCTGGAATGGGAATGCGCGTTGAAGCGGGCCGAGGATGGCGCGCGGGAGAGCGCGCCCTTCATCCGCGACCATATCATCCGGCTGACCGAACGGCCGTTCGACGATTTCGCGGCGAGCGGCATCGATCGCGCATCGATCCGTTCTATCCTCGGCCTGTCGGGGGATGGCGCATGACGCGGCTGCGGCTGGGCATGGTCGGCGGTGGGGAGGGGGCCTTTATCGGCGCGGTCCACCGCATGGCCGCCGCGCTCGATGGCGACTGGCAACTGGTCGCGGGCGCGTTCAGCACCGATGCCGGGCGCAATGCGCGTACCGGGACGCAGATCAATCTGGACCCGCAACGCATCTATCCGTCGTTCGACGCGATGATCGCGGGGGAACGGGCATTGCCGGCGGGCGAGCGGATCGACGCGGTCGCGGTGGTCACGCCCAACCACCTCCACGCACCGATGGCGATCGCCGCGCTGGAGGCGGGGTTCGCGGTGCTGTGCGAAAAGCCGATGGCGATGAACGTCGCCGAAGCGGAGGCGATCGCCGCGGCGGTCGAAGCCAGCGGCAGCCAGTTCGCGCTTGCCTTCACCTATAGCGGCTATCCGCTGATCGAGGAGGCGCGGCTACGCGTCGCGCGCGGCGATTTCGGCGCGATCCGGCTGGTACAGGTCGAATATCTGCAAGGCTGGTTGAGCCTGCCGATCGATACCGACGGCAACCGGCAGGCGGCATGGCGCACCGATCCCGCGCGGGCGGGCATGGGCGGATGCCTAGGCGATATCGGCACCCATGCCTTCCAGCTTGCCGAGCATGTGTCGGGTCTGTCGGTGGAATTGGTATCGGCGGACATTGCGACGCATGTGCCCGGACGGCGGCTGGACGACGATGTCAGCGCGCTGCTGCGGTTCGCGGGCGGCGCGCGCGGCGTACTCAAAGCCAGCCAGGTCGCGGCGGGGGAGGAGAACGGACTGCGCCTGCGCATCCATGGCGAGCGGGGCGGGCTGGAATGGGCGCAGATGGAGCCGAACACGCTGACGCTGCGCTGGCTGGATCGGCCGGCCGAGGTGGTGCGGACCGGCGGCCCCGGCCTGCACGACGGGATCGCCGCGCTGACGCGGACCCCGGCGGGCCATCCCGAAGGCTATATCGAGGCGTTCGCGAACCTGTACCGCGCCTTTGCCGCGGCGATCCGGGGCGACGGCGATCGCCGCTTCCCCGGCGTGGTCGACGGGTTGCGGACGATGCGGTTCATCGAGGCGGTGATCGCCAACGCCCATGCCGACCGGAAATGGACACCGATCGATTCAGGAGAGACGGAATGAAGCTGCTGATGGTCATGGGCGTGGGCGTCGTCGCGGCGGGAGCATCGGTGATCGCCTCCGCGCCGACCACCGCCCAGGCGCCGGCGAACGCGCCGCCCGCCTTCGCCGCCTGTCGCGCGTGCCACACCGTCCAGAAGGGCGGGCGCAACGGCATCGGGCCGAATCTGTACGGCGTCGTCGGGCGCGACGCGGCGGCGGTACCCGGCTTTCAATATTCGGCGGCGATGAAGGCATCGAAGCTGCGCTGGACCGACAAGACGCTCGACGAATATCTCGCCGCGCCGTCGAAGAAGGTGCCCGGCACGCGGATGCCGATCGCCACGCCCGATCCGGCCCGGCGGGCCGCGATCATCGCCTATCTGCGTGCGGAAGGCGCAAAGTGACGGACGTGTCCCGTCGCACCCTGATCGCCGCGGGGGCCGCCGCATCGCTGCTGCCCGCCGGGATCGCCGCGCAGCGTCGCGGGAGTAACGCGGCGCGCTTCTCGCTGGGCTATGCCCCGCACGAGGGCAGCTTCGCCAGCCGGGGCGGGCGGGTCGAACAGATCGCCTATGCCGCCGATCAGGGCTTCACCGCGTGGGAGGATAACGAGGCCGCCACCCGCTCCGTCGCCGATCAGACCGCGATGGCGAAGGCGCTGGCGGATCGGGGCATGACGATGGGCGTGTTCGTCGCCAGCATGCCGCAATGGGCGAAATCGCGGCCGTTGCTCGGCGCCGGGGACGGGGCGGACCGCGAGGGCTTCCTTGCCGACATCCGCGCCTCGATCGATGTCGCCAAACGCCTGAACGCGACGCGGATGACCGTCGTCACCGGCTTCATGGATCCCAAGGTGCCCGTCGACATCCAGACTGCACGGGTGATCGACGTGATGCGCCGCGCCGGCGAGATCGTCGCGCCGCACGGCATCGCGATGGTGATGGAGCCGCTCAACACCCGGACCAACCATCCCGGCGTGTACATGCAGACGGTCGCGCAGGGCTATGCCGTCGCGCGCGGTGCCAACAGCCCGGCGGTGAAGGTGCTGGCCGATCTGTATCACGAGCAGATCCAGTCCGGTAACCTGATCCCGACGCTGGCGACCTGCTGGAACGAGATCGGCTATATCCAGTTCGGCGACAATCCCGGCCGCAAGGAGCCGACGACGGGCGAGATCAATTATCGCTCGATCGTCAGATGGCTGCGCGCGAAACGCTATGCCGGCGTGATCGGGATGGAGCATGGCAATTCGGTGCCGGGCCGGCCGGGTGAGGACCGCCTGATCGCCGCCTATCGCGAGATCGACGCGGCATGAGGGGGACAGCGATGACGATCCGCTCGCTGGCCGGTCTGGTGCTGGCGACGGCCGTGCCGGCCGTGCCGGCCGTGGCGCAGGAGAAGCCGGGTTTCCGGGATACGCCAATGCTGCCCGGCGGGCAGTGGCGCGTCCATGACGCCAATCGGCCCGCCCCGGTGGTGGTGGCCCCGGCGGCGGTGCCGGGCGGTGCGCCAGCCGACGCGGTGGTGCTGTTCGATGGCCGTTCGACCGACGCGTGGCGTGCGGACCGCACGATGTGGCCGGTCGAGAACGGCGCGCTGACCATCCCGTCGCGGGCAAGGAGCGGCGGGGAGAACAATCTCGTCTCGCGGCAGGATTTCGGCGACGTCCAGCTTCACCTCGAATTCCGGTCGCCCAGTCCGCCGACCAAGGCATCGCAGGATCGCGGCAACAGCGGCATCTGGTTCATGCAGCGTTACGAGGTGCAGATCCTCGACGGCTATCGCAATCCCACCTATGCCGACGGGACAATCGGTGCCGTCTATGGCTGGAAGCCGCCGCTGGTGAACGCCGCGCGGCGGCCGGGCGAATGGCAGACCTACGACATCGTGTTCGAACGGCCCCGCTTCGCGCCGGACGGCACGTTGCTGCGCCCCGCCTATGTCACCGCGATGCTGAACGGCGTGCTGGTGCAGAACCATCAGGCGATGCTGGGCACCACCATCTGGCGACAGGTCGCCGGCTACAAGGCGCATGGCGATGCCGCGCCGATCCAGTTGCAGGACCACGATTCCCCCGTCGCGTTCCGCAACATCTGGGTCCGGCCGCTGACCGCGGCGGCGATCGCGCAGGATCTGACGGAGAACGGCCGATGATCGATCGCAGAACCGCTCTCGCGGGGGTCGTCGCCATGTTCGGCACCACCCTGTTCGCCCCGATCGCCCGCGCGGCCGGGGTCGTGCAGGCCGCCGGGGTACCCGCCGCCATCCCGGCCATCAGCGAGGGTCCCCCCAGCATCGCCGTGTTCACGCCCGCGCAGCGTTCGCTGATGACCGCCCTCAGCGAACGCGTGTTACCGACCACCGATACGCCCGGCGCGATCGCGGCGGGGGTGCCGGCCTATATCGAGAAACTGCTCGCCGACTGGGCGATGCCGGCGGACCGGGTGCCGATCATCGCCGGACTGGACGCGATCGAGGCGCGCAGCCAGCGCGATCATCGCATCCCCGCCGCGCAGGCGACCGCCGTGCAGCAGGATGCGCTGCTGACGCTGGCGATGAACGGTCAGATCCCGTCCGGCGGCGACTTTTTCGAGGCGTTCCGACAGCTCGTCATCACCGGCTATTACACGTCGGAGATCGGCATGACGCAGGAGCGCGAATATCTGCCGGTGCCGGGCGAATATAACGGTGCCTTTCCCTATGCCCAGGTCAACAAGGTGTATTCCGCATGATCCTCAGCCGTAGAAACCTGCTCGTCGGCACCGGCGCGATCGCAGCGTCGACCCTCGCCCCGGCGGTATCCGCGGCGCAGCTGAAGGCGATCGGGCTGCAACTCTACACGGTGCGCGACCTGTTCGCGAAGGACCCGGCAGGTACGCTGGCGCAGATGGCGCGCATCGGTTACCGCGAGGTCGAGTTCGGTGGTGGCGGCTATGACACCATGGACCATGCCATGCTGCGTCGGACGATGGACCGCCTGGGGTTGACCGCGCCGTCCGTCCATATCGGCTATGACGCACTGCTCGGGCAGTTCGACCGGTCGGTGACGATGGCGAAGACGCTGGGCGCGGCCACGGTGGTGCTGCCGTACATGACCGACGAGCATCGCACCGAACAGGGCTGGGCGGCGGCGCTGCCGAACATCAACCGGTTCGCGGCCGACCTGAAAAAGGCCGAACTGGGTTTCGCATACCATAACCACGATTTCGAGTTCACGATCCGGCCCGGCGGGGTCAGCCTCTACGACCGGCTGTTGCGGGAAACCGACCCCGCACTGGTGAAGCTGGAGCTGGACCTGTACTGGGCGGCTCATGCCGGCCAGGATCTGCCGGGGCTGATCGGCCGGCTGTCGCCGCGCCTGTACGCCTATCACGTCAAGGACATGCGCGCGGATCGCAGCATGACCGCGGTGGGGCAGGGGACGATCGATTTCGGCGCGCTGTTCGCCCTGAGGGGCAGTGCGGGCGTCCGGCATTTCTATGTCGAGAACGATCAGGCGCCTGCGCCCTATCTGCCCGACGTCACGACCAGCTTCCGCACGCTTCGCGCCCTGCGCTTCTGACCGGCCACCGGAGAACAGATCATGGTTTCGACCAACAGGTTCGACGCGATCGTCATCGGATCGGGCGTCAGCGGCGGTTTCGCCGCGAAGGAACTCACGGAAAAGGGCCTGCGCGTCCTGATGCTCGATCGCGGCCGGATGGTCGAGCATGGTGAGGGCTATACCTATGACGGCAAGCCCGCTTACGAGATACCGGCCCGCAACATCATGCCCGCGCCGCTGACCGACAGCGACTATTTCATCGCGAAGCATGGCTATGTCGCGCCGAGCAACCGCGAATTCTACAACAACGACCGGCTGAATCCCTATGCCTATGACGAGGGGGAGAAGTTCTACTGGATCAGGCCGGGGGCGGTCGGCGGCAAGTCGATCATCTGGGGTCGCTGGTGCTTTCGCTGGAGCCCGGAGGATTTCGAGGCGAACAAGCGCGACGGCATCGATGGCGACTGGCCGATCCGCTATGACGACGTCGCGCCGTGGTACAGCTATGTCGAGAAATATATCGGCGTGTCCGGCTCGCGTGAGAACCTGCCCTATCTGCCCGACAGCGAGTTCCAGCCGCCGATCCCGATGAACGTCGCCGAGAAATGGCTGAAGCAGGGGCTGGAGACGAAATTTCCCGGCCGCAAGCTCATCAACACGCGGTTGTCGAACATGACGGAGGACAAGCCGGACCAGAACCGGACGAAGTGCCAGTTCCGCAACCAGTGCGGCAACGGCTGTTCGTTCGGCGCCTATTTCTCGACACAGGCGGTCACGTTGCCCGCCGCGCGCGCGACGGGGCGGCTGACGCTCCGATCCGATGCGGTCGTCACCAGCCTGGATTACGATGCGGCGCGCAAACGCGTCACCGGGGTCCGCTTCATCGATGCGAAGACGGGCCAGGCGGAAACGGTGCAGGCCGATCTGGTCTTCCTGTGCGCTTCCGCGATCGCGTCCACGCAGATTCTCCTCAACTCGCGCGCGCCGGGCAGCGATCGCAGCTATTTCGACGCGAGCGGGACGTTGGGTCGATACGTGATGGATCACATCTTTCGCGTCGGGATCGAGGGCGAGATTCCCGGTATGGACGAATTCATCGAATATGGCCGCCGTCCGGGCGGCGTCTACATCCCGCGTTTCCGCAACATCGGCGGCGACGAGGGCGTGGGGTTCAGGCGCGGCTATGGCTATCAGGGCAGCGCGCGGCGCGACGTGGCGGCGCCGGTCGGCTTCGGCGCATCGATGAAGCAGGGGTTGCGTCGCTACGGCCCGTGGCGGTTCAGCATGGGCGCGTTCGGCGAATGCCTGCCCTACGCCGACAACCGCGTATCGCTGCACCCTGGCAAGGTCGACCGGTTCGGCGTGCCGCTGGTCCGCTTCGACGTGCGCTTCCGTGACAACGAACTGCGGATGATGGCGGATGCCCGCATTCAGGGCGAGGCGATGCTGAAGGCCGCGGGACTGACCAACGTGACCAGCAGTGAGAAGGAACACGTTCCCGGCGACGCGATCCACGAAATGGGTGGCGCACGGATGGGGCGCGATCCGAACCGTTCCGTCCTCAACGAATGGAGCCAGGCCCATGCCGCCTCGAACCTCTACGTCACCGACGGTGCGCAGATGGCGTCGATTTCTTGCGTGAACCCGTCGCTGACGTTCATGGCATTGACCGCGCGGGCAGCGGATCATGCGGTTCGCACGTCGTTCAGGGGTGGGGGGCGGGCCTAGGGCATATCCTTGCCCGGGGCCATTGCCCCGACCCCACCGGTAATGCATTGTTGAGCGGACCCAGCCAGTTACGGAGACCGCATGTTGAAGCGCCTGATCCTGTCGAGCCTCCTGATCTCCGCCTCCGCGATCGCCGCACCGGGCCCGACGCCGACCTTCGACGTGAAACGTATTTCCCGTGATATCCAGATCCTGTCGAGCGACGCCTATGAGGGGCGCGGACCGGCGACGGCGGGAGAGGACAAGAGCATCGCGTATATCGCGGCACAGATGCAGGCCGCCGGCCTGAAACCGGCTGGCGACAAGGGCGGCTGGTATCAGGACGTCCCGCTGTTGAAGTCGGATATCGTGGGTACGCCCGCCCTGTCGCTGAGTGCTGATGGCCGTACGCAGGCGCTGACCCAGGGCAGCGAGATCGCCGTTCGTGCCGCGCTGACCGGGCAGCAGGCCGTCGCCATTGCGAACGCGCCGCTGGTCTTCGTCGGCTATGGCGTGCGCGCGCCCGAGCGGCAGTGGGACGATTTCAAGGGCGTCGATCTGCGCGGCAAGATCATGGTCGTGCTGGTCAACGATCCCGATTTCGAAGGGGGAGAGGGGCGGTTCGGCGGCAAGCTGATGACCTATTACGGCCGCTGGACCTACAAGTACGAGGAAGCGGCCCGTCAGGGGGCGGCCGGCATCCTGATCGTCCACGAGACGGCGCCGGCCTCCTATGGCTGGGCGACGGTCAAGAACTCCAACACCAACACGATGTTCGACATCGTCCGGACCGATCCCAAGGCGTCGCACACCCCGATGGAAGGCTGGATCCAGCGCGATCTGGCACAGCAGTTGTTCAAGGCGTCGGGGCTCGATTTCGAGGCGGCGAAGGCGGCGGCGCGGCGTGCGGATTTCCGGCCGATGCCGCTGAATTCGACGCTCGACGCGCGCTATCAGGTGCGGTCGGAGGTCATCACTTCGCACAATGTGGCGGGCGTCCTCCCCGGCGCCGGCCATCCGGCGGAAACGGTGATCTATTCCGCGCATTGGGATCATCTGGGCGTGGGCCAGCCCGATGCTACTGGCGACCGCATCTATAATGGCGCGCTCGACAACGCGTCGGGCGTCGCGGCGCTGCTGGAGCTGGGGCGTGCCTATGCGACCGGGCCGAAGCCGGATCGCTCGATCCTGTTCCTGGCGGTGACCGCGGAGGAGAAGGGGCTGCTGGGGTCGGAATATTACGCCGCCAATCCGCTCCGTCCGCTCGCCACCACGGCGGGGGTCATTAACATGGACGGCCCCTTCGCCGCCGCGCGCACCACCGATTTCAGCATCTCCGGCGCGGCGCGGCTCGACCTGCTGACCATGCTGACCGACGCCGCCAAGCTGCAGGGACGGCGGTTCACCCCCGATGCCCGGCCGGAGGCGGGCAGCTTCTACCGGTCCGACCATTTCCCCTTCGCCAAGCGCGGTGTGCCTGCCGTCTCCTACGATGCCGGACAGGATCTGGCCGTCGGCGGCACGGCGCGCGGCAAGGAACTGGCCGATGCCTATGTCCGCGACAAGTATCACCAGCCTGCCGATCAATATGATCCGAACTGGGATACCGGCAGCGTGCAGAGCGACATGTCGATCCTGTACGCGGTCGGCCGCCGACTGGCGGACCAGCCGCTGTGGCCCAACTGGTCGTCCGACAGCGAATTCCGCGCACTTCGCGATACCACCGCGTCACAGCGACCGGCGCGGTAGGCGGAGCGGGTAACCCCCCTCCGCCCGGTCCGCGATCAGCCGGTCAGGTGAGGGGGTCGTTCGCCACCGGCGGATCGAAGACGGGAGTGCCGTCGGCGCGGTAGACGATCCGCTGCACGCGGGTGTGGCGGTTGGGATCGAGCAATGGATCGCCCTTGATCGTCGCATAATCGCGCGCGTGGAAGACCAGCATGTCGCGACCGCGTTCGTCGACGGTGAAGCTGTTGTGGCCGGGGCCGTACACCTTGTGTGCGGCCGAGGTGGTCATCACCGGGGTCTGGCTCTTGGTCCAGACGGCCGGGTCCATGATGTTCGCGTCGTCGCGCGCGGTCAGCATCCCCATGCAATAGCGGGCATCGGTCGCGCTGGCCGAATAGGTCATGAACAGGCGTCCGTTGCGTGCCAGCACCGCCGGCGCCTCGTTCACCTTGTAGCCGCGGATTTCCCAGTCGAGCGTCGGCACCGACAGGCGGGCAGGCTTCGCCGCCAGCGTCAGCGGCGTGGCGAGCGGCGCGAGATAGAGGTTGGAGTTGGTTTCGATCCCCGGTTCGCGCTGCGCCCAGGCCAGATAGCGGGTGCCACGATGGACGAAGCTGGTGGAATCGAGGTTGAAGCTGTCCCACGGCGTTTCCAGCTGGCCGAGGACGCTCCATTCGCCCGTCATCGGATCGGCGCCGTCGCAGACCACGGCATAGGTGCGGATGCGGAACACGTCGGCGCCACCGCCGCTGGGGCCGGCGGCGAAGTACATGATCCAGCGGCCATCGATCAGGTGCAGCTCGGGCGCCCAGATATAGCCAGACATCGGTCCGCTCGCCTGATGCCGCCACAGCACGGCTTCCCTGGCGGTGGACAGTCCGGCGATGGTGCGCGACCGGCGCAGCACCAGCCGGTCATATTCCGGCACCGATCCGGTCAGATAATACCAGCCGTCCGTATGGCGGAACACCTGCGCATCGGCGCGCTGGCGGACCAGCGGGTTGACGATCGGCGCGGAGGGGACGGCCCGTGCCAGGGTCGGCGCGGCGGCGGTCAGCGTGGCGCCGGCCAGGAACAGGCGGCGGGACGGGTGGATCATCGGGGGGCTCCTGCGCGTCGGTCGGTCAATACCGGGAATGGGAAAGGGATGGTCATCGGGCGGTGGGCCAGCCGTCCGCGTCCCAGCGCAGCCGGACCAGCCGCAACGTCGGCGTGCCTTTGTTTTCGCGATCATAGGCGTGGTAGACGAGATAGTCGGCGCCGTCGGCATCGCGGAAATGGCCGGCATGGCCGGGGCCGCGGAAGCGCTCCTTTTCGGGCAGGTCGGCGCGCAGCAGCACGGTGCCGCCGCCCGCCATCATCGTGCTGCCGTCCCTGCCCAGATACGGGCCGGTGACCGCGCGGGACCGGCCGACCACGGTGTAATAGGTGCTGGCATTGCCCTTGCAGCAATAATCGTAGGACGCGATCAGCCAGTACCAGCCGCCATGATCGACGATGAAGGGCGCCTCCACCGGTGCCGGCGCGCCGGCCGGTGCCGGACGGCGGGCGATCGATACCGGGCGCGCGTCGGCGTTCAGCAGCTTGCCGGTGGCGGGATCGAGCGCGAACAGCTTCAATCCGCTCCAGAAACTGCCGAGCGCCAGCCAGTGCCGGCCGTCGCGATCGGCGATGAAGTTCGGATCGATCGCGTTATAGTCGTCGGACCGGTTCGACATGACCACCGGCCCCTCGTCACGCCAGCCGTAACCGGGTTTGGCGGGGTCGAGCGTCGGGCTGGTCAGCAACCCGATCGCGGAGCGGTTGGAGCCGAAGGTGGAGATCGAATAATAGAGGCGATAGCGGTCGCCGACACGGGAAATGTCGGGGGCCCAGGCATTGCCGGCGCCAGGGATGGCACGGGTCGCCCAGTCGGGCAGCGCGGCGAGCGGGGTCGGCGCCTTTTCCCAATGGACCAGATCGCGCGATACGCGGTGCGCGATGATCCGGTCGGCACCATCGCCCAGACCGGTGGAATAGACGTGATAGGTATCGCCTTCGCGGATGATGACCGGATCGTGGGTCGGCGCGATGTCGCCCGCCAACCGGTCGTTCAGCGTCGCAGCTACCTTCGCGGGCGCCTTGTCGGGGGGCGGCATCTGTGCGGATGCGGTGGTGGCCGCCAGTGCCGCGGCGAGCGCGATCGATCGCATGTCCGGCATCACCGGTACACCGCTGTACCGACTCGGGCCGTGCCGTCGGCATCCTGTATCCATACCGGTCGCGCAGCCATCATTCCTCCCCATATGCCGGCTGTGCCGATGCTTATTTGTCGGACATTAGGGGAGTCGGCACGGTCAGGCAATATCGAGAATTATCCACGCCTTGGTGATGGACCGGCAGGCAGACATCCGCTCACGACGACGATGGTCGATCGGGCGCGGAACGATGACGCGGCCCTCGCCGTATAGACCGCCTTATCACTCAGGTCGCAAAGGCTCGACAGGATGCCCATCAAGATGTTCGCTGCGTCGCTCGCGCTTGGCCTCGCTGTCGCTTCGGTTGCAACGCCCGCGACGGCGGCCGAGGTCTCCACCCACATCCTTGACCTGTCCCGTGGAACGGGACGCGGCGGTGTGCCGGTGACATTGGCCAGACAAGCCTCGGATGGCGGCTGGACGATCGTCGGTCGGGGCACCACCGACGCGGAGGGACGGGTGCGTCAGTTGGGCGAGCCAAGGGCAATCGGTGCAGGGATATACCGGCTGCAATTCGACATGACCGGACGATCGGATACCGCCGCCGCGCCGTTTTTCCCCGAGATCATCCTGACGTTCCGCGTCACCGATGCCGCCGCGCATTATCACGTACCCGTCGTGGTCAGTCCCTATGGCTATTCCACCTATCGCGGCAGTTGAACCCCGGCGCGTCCGGTCACGAGCGTTTCAGGGCGAGGGGCAGGCCGGCGACGATCAGGTCGACCGCCTGCGCACGGGCGGCAACCGACTGGTTGATCCGCCCCGCCACGTCGCGAAAGCGCCGGGCCAGCGCGTTGTCGGGGACGATGCCCCACCCGACCTCGTTCGTGACCAGCACGATCCTGCCTTGCGCCCCCGCCAGCGCGTCATCCAGCCGTGCGACATGCCGGTCGATGTCCTCGTCACCCAGGAGCAGGTTCGATGCCCACAGGGTCAGGCAATCGACCAGCAGCATCGCACCCGGCGCATCGCAGCCGGTGATCGCCGCGGCCAGATCGACCGGTGTCTCCACGGTGCGCCAGCGTTCGTCACGATCGGCGCGGTGGCGGGCGATCCGGTCGGTCATCTCCGCGTCGAACGCCTGTGCGGTGGCGATGAAGGTCAGCGGGCCGGATGCCCGTTCGGCCAGTCGTTGGGCATGACGGCTCTTGCCCGACCGCGCGCCGCCGATGACCAGCACGATCCGGCCCGGCGCCCGGCCCTGCCCATCGTCGTCGGTCGTCGGTTCCGTCATGTCGCACCCCCGGATCGCCGCTTGTACCACGCGGTCGCTTTGCGGATAGACGCCGCGATGCCGAAAGACCAACCAGCCGCCGGGCCGAACGGCACATTCACCTTTCACGGCGGCCGGCAGGATGCGGCGCGGCGCCGGTTCGCGGATGCGCCGCAGCCGTGGCTGGACCTGTCGACCGGGATCAATCCGATCGCCTGGCCGATCGGGCGGCTCGGTGCTCCCGACCATGGGCCGCTGCCGTTGCGCGAGGCGCTGGACGGACTGTGTCAGGCCGCCGCCCGCCATGTCGGTGCTGGCCGACAGGCGATCACGGCCTTGCCGGGCAGCGAGATCGGGTTGCGGCTGCTTCGCCATCTCGATCTGCCACGGCCCTGGCGGATCGTCGTGCCGACCTATCGCACGCATGCCGACGCGCTGCCGGAGGCCGAACCGATCGAGGTCGGGCGACTGGCGGCGGAGGCGGAACGCGGTGGCACCATCCTGCTTGCCAATCCCAATAATCCCGATGGCCGGGTGTTGCCCCCGGCGACGCTGGTCGGGATCGCCCATCGGCTGGCGGCGCGGGGCGGGATGCTGGTGATCGACGAGGCCTTTGCCGATGTCGCAACGGATATCGGCGTGTCACCGTTGCTGACGGCGGACGACCGGGTGATCGTGATGCGGTCGTTCGGCAAGTTCTTCGGGCTGGCAGGGGTGCGGCTGGGGTTCCTGTGCGGGGCTGCGGCACCGGTCGCGGCGATGGCGGCGATGCTGGGCGACTGGCCGGTATCGGCACAGGCGATCGCCTGCGGTACCGCCGCCTATGGCGACCCGGACTGGATCGACACCACCCGCCGGCGGCTGGCCGCCGATGCCGCCGCGGTCGATCGGTTGCTGCACGATGCCGGCCTGTCGGTATCAGGCGACTGTCCGCTGTTCCGGCTGGTGGAATGCGACGATGCCGCCGCGCTGTTCGAACGACTGGCGCGCGCGGGGATATTGAGCCGGCCGTTCGACGACCGGCCGGACTGGCTGCGGCTCGGCCTGCCAGGCGACGCGGCCGGGTTCGAGCGGCTGGCACGGACATTGCGCCATCGCTGATCCCGTCGCCCTCGTCGCGCTTGCGGTCGATGCGGCGGTCGGATGGCCGGACCGGCTCTATGCGCGGATCGGCCATCCGGTCGGCGGCTTCGCGCGGCTGATCGGGTGGTGCGAGGCGTGGGGGAACCGCCCGGCCTCGCGCTTCGCGACGCGGCGGATCATGGGGGTGGCGACGATTACGCTGGTCGTGGCGGCGGGCGCGGGGGGCGCGTGGGTGGCGGCGACGGCGGCGCGTGCCGCGCTCGGCCCGGTCGGATGGCTGGGGGTGGCGCTGCTCGCCTGGCCGGGGATCGCGCAACGCAGCCTCGACGACCATGTCCGCGCGGTCGCGGTCGCACTGGAACGCGGCGATCTGGCCGATGCGCGCACGGCGGTGGCGCGGATCGTCGGCCGCGATGTCGCGACGCTGGACGAAGCCGGGGTGGCGCGCGCCGCGATCGAAAGCCTGGCGGAGAGTTTCTGCGACGGCATCGCCGCGCCGACCTGCTGGCTGCTCGCCCTCGGGCTGCCGGGACTATGGGGGTACAAGGCGATCAATACCGCCGACAGCCTGATCGGGCACCGCGAGCCCCGGTGGCGCGCGTTCGGCTGGGCATCCGCCCGGCTCGACGACGGGGCGAACCTGATCCCGGCGCGGCTGGGCGGTGCCCTGATCTGCGTGGCGGGTGGTGGCGGCTGGCGGATCATGTGGCGCGATGCCCGCCGCCACGCATCCCCCAATGCCGGCTGGACCGAGGCGGCAATGGCGGGGGCGCTCGGTATCCGGCTGGCCGGGCCGGTCGCCTATGACGGGGTGATCGCGGACAAACCGTGGATCGGCGACGGTCGCATCGGGCTGACCGCGCGCGACGTGCGCCGGGCGCTGACCGTCTATCGCCGCGCCTGTGGGCTGTTGTGGATCGTGGCGGGAGTAGTCGCATGGGCGCGATAATGTTGCAGGGCACCGGGTCCGATGTCGGCAAGTCGGTGCTGGTCGCCGGACTGTGCCGGGCGCTGGCCAATCGCGGGCTGGTCGTCCGGCCGTTCAAGCCGCAGAACATGTCGAACAATGCCGCGGTGACAGCCGGGGGCGAGATCGGCCGGGCGCAGGCGACGCAGGCGTTGGCGGCGCGCGCGGAGGCGCATGTCGACATGAACCCCGTGCTGCTGAAGCCGCAGGGCGACCGCACCTCGCAACTGGTGGTGCTGGGGCAGGTGCGCGGCATCCTGCGCGCGGCCGACTGGCGCCACGGGCGTGAGGGTTTGATGCCGGAGGTGCTGGACAGCTATCGCCGACTGGCGGCGCAGGCCGATATCGTCGTGGTCGAGGGCGCGGGGTCGGCGGCGGAGGTGAACCTGCGCGGCGGCGACATCGCCAATATGGGCTTTGCTCGCGCGGCCGGGGTGCCGGTGGTGCTGGTCGGCGATATCGACCGGGGTGGGGTGATCGCGTCGCTGGTCGGCACCCACAGGGTGATCGATCCCGCCGATGCGGCGACGATCGCCGGTTTCCTCGTCAACAAGTTCCGCGGCGATCCTGCGCTGTTCGCGGAGGGGCTGGCCACCATCGCGGGGCATACCGGCTGGCACGGCTATGGGCTGGTGCCGTGGCTGACGGCGGCGGGACGGTTGCCCAGCGAGGACGGGGTCGTGCTGCAGAAAGCGGCGGCGCGGGGCACCGGGGGCAAGGCGATCGTCGCCTGTCCGGTCACGCCGCATATCGCCAATTTCGACGATCTGGAGCCGTGGCGGCTGGAACCGGCCGTCGAGCTGGTGATGGTGCCGCCGGGGCAAACTATCCCGGTCGAGGCGGATCTGATCGTGCTGCCCGGATCGAAGGCGACGATCGCCGACCTGCGCTTCGTTCGCGAACAGGGGTGGGACATCGACATCCTCGGCCATCGACGCCGTGGCCGGCCGGTCATGGGGTTATGCGGCGGTTATCAGATGCTGGGGCGGACGATCGCCGATCCGGCGGGGATCGAGGGGCCGGCGGAGACGGTGCCGGGCCTTTCGCTGCTGGACGTGTCGACAGTGCTGGACGGCGCCAAGACGCTGACCCGCGTCGCGGGGATCGCGCGGGGCGAACGCTTCACCGGCTACGAAATCCATCTGGGCCGGACGACCGGCGGCGATGCCGCACGCCCGGTCGCGACGTTCGACGACGGCCGGCACGACGGGGCGACGAGCGCGGACGGACTGGTCGCAGGCAGTTACGTCCATGGCCTGTTTGGCATGGCGGCGCAGCGCCGGGCATGGCTGACGGTGGCGGGGCAGGGGCCGGATCAGGCTGCCGATGTCGATGCCGCGCTGGATGCGATCGCGGCGGAACTGGAGGCACATGTCGATATCGACGGTCTGCTGGCGCTGTCAGAATCTGTTTGAAAACGCGCCGCAGCGCGTTTTGCGGTGCCGGCCCGCTCCCCCTCCCGGCCACCCACATCGTATCCTGAATGGGTGGCCGGGAGGGGGAGCGGGCTGGCACCGCCTTGAAACTCGCCCTCTCGCGAGTTTCCAAACAGGCACTCAGCGCGGGCCGAGCACCGCCAGCACGACTAGCAGCCCGATCTCGACCAGCTCGATCCCTGCGCCATGCGCGTCGCCGTTGATCCCGCCCAGCTTGCGCCGCAGCCACAGCGCATAGACGAGGATCAGGATCGGCGCGGCCAGCAGGACGGGAAACACCACCCCGCCGCCCGCGAGCAGCAGGCCCCAGCCGATCGGGTCGCGCCGCCGTACCGCGCGGGCAACCGTCGCGCCCAGCCCTTGCGTGACCGGCGGCAACCAGCGCGCCCAGCCGAGCGGCCCGATCCGTGCCGCTGCCGGGATCAACACGATCGCCCACCCGATCGGCCCGCAGGCGTGGAGCAGCACCAGCTTCGCCAGCAATTGCAGGCCCAGCGTCACCACCCCGAAGCTGCCGACATGCGGGTCGGCCATCACCGCCAGCAATCGGGTGCGATCGCCATGCGCCGCGCCCAGCCCGTCCGCCAGATCGGCGAGCCCGTCGAGATGCAGCGCGCCGGTCACGGCTACCCACATCGCCAACCCCGCCAGTGCGCTCGTCCATGGATCGATCAGCGCACCCGCCCATCCCGCCACCGCGACACACAGGCCGATGACCAGGCCGACCAGCGGATAGCAGCGGATCGCCGCCGCGAAGTCCGCCGTCGATGCCGTCACCGCGGGTACGGGCAGGCGGGTGAGGAACCCCAGCGCCAGCACGAACCGCCTCACGCCAGTCTCACGATCTGGGCGACGGGTGGCGTGTCCGGCCACAGCCGCAGCGTGACGATCCCGGCATAGGGCAGCGCGAACGCCCAGGTCTGCCGCGCATCGAAGCCGCACGATATCGCCAGCGCCGCCCGGATCGCGCCGGCATGGGTGACGACCAGCGTCCCGTCGACCAGCGCGGGGATCGCCGCACCGACGCGTTCGACCAGCGCCGACCAGCGTTCGCCGCCCGGCGGCGGCGCCATGTCGGGATCGGCCCAGAAACGGGCAAGCGCATCCGGGTCGAGGTCGCGGGAGTGTTGACCGTCCCAGTCGCCGAAATCCAGTTCCCGCCAGCGAGCGTCGCGTCTGACCATCAGTCCGTGCGGCCCGCCGATCGCATCGGCGCAGGCACGGGCACGGGCAAGGTCGGAGGCGACGATCGCCACGGGTGTCAGCGACGCGGCGGCGGCGACGCAGGCGGCGATCCCCGCCGGGGTCGTTGGCGGATCGCCATGGCCGATCATCCGGCCGGCGCCGTCGGGTTCGCCGTGGCGCATCAGATGGACGGTGCGCGGCGCGGTCACGCGCTCGCGACGCCCGCCTCGGCAAAGGTCGCCATGTCGTCATGCGCGGCCAGCGCGGCGCGGACCAGCATCGCCGCCACCGCTCCCCCGCTTGCCTCGCCCAGCCGCATGTCGAGCGATAGCAGCGGCACCAGCCCCAGTCGGGCCAGTAGCCGGACATGGCCCGGTTCGGCGGAGACGTGCCCGGCCAGGCAATGGTCGACGATGCCGGGCCGATGGGCGGCAAGCGGTGCGACCGCCGCGGTACCGATGAACCCGTCGAGCAACACGGGGACGCCGTGAAGGCGCGCCGCCACCACCGCCCCGGCGATCGCCGCGATCTCCCGCCCGCCCAGTCGGCGCAGCATCTCGAACGGATCGGTCGCCGCCGCGCGGTGGCGCAGCAGGGCGGCGTCCACCGCCGTGATCTTCGCAGCCAGCGCCTTGCCATCGACGCCCGTACCCGGCCCCACCCAGTCGCGCGCCGTACCGCCGAAACTGGCGGCGCACAGCGCGGCGGCAGCGGTCGAATTGGCGATCCCCATCTCTCCCGGCACCAGCAGGTCGAGATCGGGCGACACCGCCGCCGCGCCGGCGTTGATCGCGGCGAGGCAGTCGTCCACCCCCATCGCGGGCATGGTCGTGAAATCCGCGGTGGGCCGGTCGAGGTCCAGCGCCACCACGCCGAGCGCCAGCCCGGCGGCGGCGGCCAGCGCGTTGATGGCCGCACCGCCGGACCGGAAGTTGGCGACCATCTGTGCGGTCACCTCGGCGGGAAAGGCGCTCACCCCGCGCGCCGCGACGCCGTGATTGCCCGCGAAGACCACGACGCTGCCATGATCCAGCCGTGGCCGGGCGCGGCCTTGCCATCCCGCCATGAACAGCGCGATCTCCTCCAGTCGTCCCAGCGACCCGGGCGGCTTGGTCAGTTCGGCCTGACGCCGCGCGGCGGCGGCGCGGCTGTCGGCGTCCGGGGAACGCAGCGCCTCGATGGCCGCGACGAAGTCGGCTGGCGAGGTGAAGACGGTCATTCGACGACATACCCCTCGGGCGGGGTACGGGTGATGAAATGCCCCTTCACCCCCGCCGGCCATTGTTTGAACGGGACCTGCCCGGTGTCGCTGGCGGCGAAGTGTGCGGCATATTCGAGGATCGCGCGTGCCGCCTCTGCATCGGCGGCGAACCGGCCCATGACATAGCCGACCTTGCCGGGGCCGCGCAGATGGACGGTGCAGAACTCCGTGCAGGCGAACAGGCACGGCATCGCCTGCACCGCGACATCGGCAAAGGCCGGGTCATCTGCCCGCGCCGCGACGAGCGCATCGAACAGCAGCGCGCCACCACGGCGGCCGGCGGGATCGTCGCGTTCCTCCTTGCTGAACCGGCAGGTGTTGCACACCACCACGGCGGGTGCGTTGTCGACGGGGATCAGTTTCATCAGAACTCTATTCCGGCCTGCGCCTTGATCCCGCCGCGAAAGGGATGCTTCACCTGCGTCATCTCGGTCACCAGATCGGCGGCGTCGATCAGGGGTTGCGGGGCGTTGCGGCCGGTGACGACCACGTGCTTCATCGGCGCGCGGTCCATCACGGCCGCCACGACTTCCTCGACCGGCAGATAGCCATAGCGCAGCACGATGTTCAGCTCGTCCGCGATCACCATCGCGATCGCAGGGTCGGCGATCATCCGGCGCACCTCGTCCCACGCCGTCCGGGCGACCGCGATATCGCGGGCACGGTCCTGCGTGTCCCAGGTGAAGCCCTCGCCCATCGGGCAGAAGCTGACCAGGTCGGGAAAGGCGTCGAAGATCGCCCGTTCGCCCGTGGTCATCGCGCCCTTCACGAACTGGACGATACCGACCTTCATCCCGTGCCCCATCGCCCGCACGGCCATGCCGAACGCGGCGGTCGACTTGCCCTTGCCGGGGCCGGTATGGACGATCAGCAGCCCCTTCTCGCCGGTCTTGCCGGCCATCATGTCGCGCCGGGCAGCCTGGATGCGCTGCATCTTTTCGGCATGGCGTGCCTCGGCGGCGGGGTCGTCGGTCATGGTCGGTTCCATCCCACGACGCGGCTCGCGGCACGGCCGAACAGGTCGGCGGCCACCAGCCAGAACACCGCCTGCGTCGCGATCGCGGCAAGGCGGAACTGCCACAGCAACGTCGCCGGGAAATCGGCGGGCACCTCATCGATCGACGGCAGCAGCAACTGCCCGGCCGCGACGATCGCGACATAGGCGCCACCGGCGATCATCAGCCGGTCGGTCGCCGCGATCCGTGCGGCCATCGCCCGGTGGATACGACCGGCGGCCACGGCAGCGGCAATCGACAGCGCCAGCATCGCGAACCAGGCGCCGGTGCGCAGCCGGACGGTCTCGTGCAGCCCGACCGCGGGCGGCGTCGGCGGATATTTGATCGCCGGAACCAGCACGACGACCACGAAGGCAGCGATCGCCAGCGTCAGCGCCAGCGTGCGCGGGGCCGTCTGTCCGACGCGTCCGTACAGTCCGCCGAACACGATCGCGAACAGCCCGCCCAGCGCCGTGCCGTACAGCCCCATCGCGGTGAACAGTCCCCAGGTCTTCTGCACGGCGCGGCTGACCAGCTCAGGCTCGGCCACCATCCCGGCCATCGCATGGCGCGATTCCAGGGCGATGGCGGCATCGATCCGCGGTTCGGCGAACAGCAGGGCAAAGGTGGCGGCGGCGAACGCACCGGCCAGTCCAGCGAGCATCCCCCGCCAGAGCAACGTCTTCATCATGGAGATTCCCCGACGGGATCAGTGGCAGGGAAAGCCCAGCAGGTGGCGGCCGTCATGCACATATTCGTGCACATACTTGCCCTCGAACAGCGCGAAGGCGCCCTGTTCGGTGCTGACGAAGTATAGCAGGATCAGCGCGACCACGGCGGCGAAGACCGCCCATGGCATGATGTCCGCAATCGGGATCGGACGGGCGATGCCGCCGGTTTTGCCGTCGAGGGGTATGGAAAGGCCGGTCGTCACAGGCATGCTCCTGCCGGGAATACGCGCCCGGCGCGGGGGGTGGAGGTGCCGGGCGGGGTCTGGCTCTCGACAGGGACGAACCCGTCGATCACAGTGGCGCGACCGCGCCGGAATTTCACCGGCTTCCCGCCCGGCTCCGATATGCGCGACTGTGGCCGCTGCACCGGGGCGCGTCAATCGATCAGGAGCATTTTGCCGGTGCCGACCCATCTCGTCCTGCTGTGCGCCGGGGCCACGGCATCGTTCCGCGCCGCCCGGTTTCCCGATCCGGCCGAACCGCTCGACGAGGGCGGGCGTGCGGCGGTGCGGCGGTTCGTACCCGGTGGGCGGCGGTTCGACCGATGCCTGATCGCCCCCGGCATGGCGGCGCGCGACACCGCCGCGCTGTTATCGCTCGCGGGGGAAGATGAGCCGTTGCTGCGCGACATCGATGCCGGCGACTGGACCGGGGCGGGACTGGACGAGGTCGACGGCGCGGCGCTGGCCGCCTGGCTGGCGGCGCCCGAAACGGGTGCGCCAGGTGGGGAAAGCATGGCGGCGGTCGCCGGTCGGGTGGGGGCGTGTCTGGACGGGCTGGTGGCGGGCAGTGTGCTCGCCGTCACCCATGTTGCAGTGATCCGGGCGGCGATCGCGCACGCGCTGGGGATACCGGTCGCCGCCACGCTGGGCATCGACGTGACGCCGCTGATGCGGGTCACCCTGTCGCGACACCGGCGCTGGCGGTTGCAGGAACTGCGCCGGGCGTGACGATCGCTAGGCGGGCGATCGACGCAATAGATAGGTATCCATGATCCAGCCATGCGTCGCCCGCAGCGCGGCACGGCGGGCCCGCAGCGTCGGCCCGACCTCGCCCAGCGGCCCGGCCGCCAGCGCCTGTTGCGCCATGCCGAGATAGGCGCCCCACCAGATCGTGATCCCCACCGGGTCGATGGTCTCGAACGCGCAGCCGCCGTCGAGCATCACCGCGACCGTATCCACGCCCTCGGGCCACCCCCGTTCCCGCAGTCGCCGGCCGGTGGTGATCGTCACCGGCGCGCCGACGGTATTGAGCGGGATGGCGTGCGCGGCGGTCAGCGCCTGCAGGCTGGTGATGCCCGGCACCACGCTGACCCGCATCGCCATGCCGTCGTCGCCCAGCCGCTGCGCGATCCGCAGGCTGCTGTCGTACAGCGATGGATCGCCCCAGACGAGCAGCGCCAGCCGCCCGCCCTGCGGCAGATGGGTCGCGATGGCGTCGGCCCATGCCTTGGCGATGGCGTCGTGCCATGCCGCCACCGCCGCGCCATAGGGGGCGGCCTCGTCACGCTCGGGCAGGTCGAACAGCGCCACTCGCGTGTCGGGCATCGCCACCGCCGCGCACAATGTCTGGCGCAGGTCGAGCAGATCGGTGGTATCGGCGCGCTTGCGCGGCAGCAGGATCAGGTCGGCGGCCTGCATCGCCCGTTCGGCGGCCCGCGTCAGATGATCGGGATTGCCCGTGCCGATCCCGATCAGGTGCAGGTCGATCATGCCGCGTCCGGCAGCAGCGGGCCGTACACGACCAGCGCGGTCGCATCCGACATCCCGGCCGCCAGCGTGGCGGCGAGCGCGGCGATCGTCGTCCGGGTCAGCCGCTGATCGGGGTGACCGACCCGCTCGGCGAACAGCGCGGGCGTAACGCCCGGCAGGCCATGGGCGATCAGATCGGCGGCGAGCGCGGGAAAGGTCCGCTTGGGCATGAACACGATGGTCGCCGCGTCGGGGTCGGCCAGCGCCGCCATGTTGCGCTCGGCCGGCAGGGTGCCGGTCACGTCATGGCCGGTCACGAACTGCACCCGGCGTGCCGCCAGCCGACGGGTCAGCGGGATGCCCGCCGCCGCGACGGCGGCCTGGCCGGCGCTGATTCCCGGCACGATCTCGAACCCGATGCCGGCGGCACGCAGGGCGGCGATCTCCTCCTCCAGCCGGCCGAAGATGCCCGGGTCGCCCGCTTTCAGGCGCACCACCCGCGCGCCGGTTCGGGCATGGTCGACCAGCAGCGTCGATACCTCGCGCTGGCTGGGGGAGGGGCGCCCGGCCCGCTTGCCGACCGCGATCACCGCCGCCCCCGGACGGACATGGTCAAGGACCGGCCCCGCCGACAGGTCGTCGAACAGCACGACATCGGCGCGGCGCAGCCGGTCCACGGCCTTCAGCGTCAGCAACTCCGGATCGCCCGGCCCGGCCC
This sequence comes from Sphingomonas cynarae, assembly GCF_039537815.1. NCBI lineage: Bacteria > Pseudomonadati > Pseudomonadota > Alphaproteobacteria > Sphingomonadales > Sphingomonadaceae > Sphingomonas > Sphingomonas cynarae. Next base: position 308,816 of record NZ_BAABBF010000004.1, read on the forward strand.
CGACAAAGGCGACGAAGCCCGTCATGCGCCTGGCTCCGTACCGGCGGTGATGAGGTGGAAGAAGGTGCCCGTCACATGCCCCCGCACTGATCCCGTATCGGGCAGTTCGTCGCCATTGGCGTCGGTCACCCGCGCCAGCGGGGCATCCGGCTGTTCGACGATGGTAGAATAATGGAACTCGTGACCCGCCAGCACCGCACCGGCGGGCAGTGCCGCGATCGGCTGGTGCAGCACCGCACGGCGATAGCCCAGATGAAGGCGTCGTTTGGCATAGCTCGTCACCAGCCCGATCAGCCCCGCCATGCGGTGACTCACCCCGTCGCCGTCGATCAACGCCTCGCCCAGCGCCATGTACCCGCCGCATTCGCCATGCACCGGGCGGGTCGCGGCATGGGCGTGCAGCCCCGCGCGGAAGCGTTCGGCGGCGGCCAGTGGTCCGGCATGGAGTTCGGGATAGCCACCCGGCAGCCAGACGAGGTCGGCGGCGGGATCGGGCGCCTCGTCGGCCAGCGGCGAAAACGGCCGGATCTCGGCCCCGGCGGCGCGCCATCCCTCCAGCAGATGCGGATAGACGAACGAGAAGGCGGCATCCTGCGCCAGCGCGATCCGCTGTGCCGGGGGGAAGAGCGCCGCCGCCGACACGGGGCGGCGAGGCGCGGTGGCGGCGATGTCCTGCAATGCCGGCAGATCGACATGATCGGCGACGAAGGCGGCATAGGCGGCGATGCGGGCATCCAGATCGGCATGTTCCCCCGCCTGTACCAGCCCCAGATGCCGTTCGGGCAGTTGCAGGTCGCCGCGTCGCGGCAGACAACCCAGCACGCGGATGCCCATCGCCGCCATCCCGGCGCTTGCCAATGTTTCGTGGCGCACGCTGGCGACGCGGTTCAGGATCACGCCCGCGATCGGCACGCTCGGATCGAACCGGGTGAAGCCCAGCGCGGTCGCGGCGGCGGACTGCGCCTGGCCGGATATGTCGATCACCAGCACCACCGGCCAGCCCATTCGCCGGGCGATGTCGGCACTGGCGCCGTTGCCGGCCGCGCCCGGGCGGGCCACCCCGTCGAACAGCCCCATCGATCCTTCGGCGAGGATCAGATCGGCATCGTCCGCGCGCGATGCCAGCGTGTCTAGCTGCGCCCCCGCCATCGCCCAGCTGTCGAGGTTGAACGACGGCCGCCCGCTGGCGGCGCGGTGGAAGGCGGGGTCGATATAATCCGGTCCGCTCTTGAAGGGCTGGACCGTGACGCCCCGGTCGCGAAGCGCGCGCAGAAGCCCCAGCATCACCGTCGTCTTGCCCGTGCCCGACGACGGCGCGGCAATCATCAGGCCGCGCGTCATGCCTCTTCCCCGGCAAAGGGCGACGCCGCCGACTGCGGTCGGAAACGACGATCATACCCATCGGCGTACAGGCTACTCTCGTCGAAATCCTGCGCATCCAGCACCCTGCCGACCAGGATCAGCGCGGTCCGCTCCGGCCCGCCCGCCGCCGCGGCGGTGATGGTCGACAGCGTGCCGCGTGCGACCCGCTGGTCGGGCCAGCTGGCACGCCACACGATCGCGACCGGGCAGTCGCCGCTATAGAACGGGGTCAGCGTGTCCACGATCTCGGGCAGGCGATGGATCGACAGATGGATCGCCAGCGTCGCGCCGGTGGCGGCGAAGGCGGTCAGCGCTTCGCCATCGGGCATCGCGCTCGCCCGGCCGTTGGTGCGCGTCAGCACCACCGATTGCGCCAGGCCGGGCAGCGTCAGTTCCGCCTCCAGCGTCGCGGCGGCGGCGGTAAAGGCGGGGACGCCGGGCGTCACGTCGAACGGGATGCCCATCGCGCGCAGCCGGCGCAGTTGCTCGCCCATCGCCGACCAGATCGACAGGTCCCCCGAATGGAGCCGCGCGACATCGTGACCGGCGGCATGAGCGCGGGCGATCTCGTCGATGATCTCGTCGAGCGACAGTGGCGCGGTGTTCACGATCCGCGCACCCGGCGGGCAGTGATCGAGCAGCGCCACCGGCACCAGCGAGCCGGCATAGAGGCACACCGGCGCCGCGGCGATCAGGTCGCGCCCGCGCAGGGTGATGAGGTCGGCGGCACCGGGGCCGGCGCCGATGAAGTGAACGGTCATGCGGGGCTTTCGCAGGAGGATCGGGGGCAAGGGGATCGCGCGATCGCGCAGGTCGCGAGGCGGTGGGGATCGATACGGCGCGTCACGATCAGTCGCGCTTCCGGACCGGCGGCGACCAGCGCGCACGCCTCCGCCACGCTGCCGGTCCCGCGGGCGAGCAGACTGGCGGCCGACCGGGTCGGGGTGACGACCCCCCGCAAGGCATCGTCGTCGATCGGTATCAGGGGAACGCCCAGCCGCGCCGCCAGAGGCGCGAGCAGCCCGGCGCGATCGGCAGGACCCGCCACCGCGTCGGGGTGATCATGGCCTGTCGCCGTCAGGGCCGCCGCCAGCGCAACCGGCGTCGCCCCCGCCCGGCACCCGAAACCCGCGACGATCACAGTACCGCCCGCCACTGGACTACGGGATAGGCCGCCCGCCAGCCGCGCCGGGTGCCGAGCGGCTGCGCCTCGGCCAGTTCGATCCGCAACAGATCGCCGCCATGCGTGGCGTGCCACTGCGCCAGCAGCGTCTCCGATTCCAGCGTGACGGCATGGGCGACGATACGCGTGCCGGCGGGAAGCGTGGCGGACAGATGGTCGAGCAGCGCCGAAGAGAGGCCGCCGCCGACGAACACCGCGTTCGGAGCCGGGCCGTCGTGCGCGATTGCCGGTGCCTCGCCCTCCACGACCGTCAGCCGCTCCACCCCCAGCGCGGCGGCGTTGGCGCGGGCGCGGGCGGCACGAACGGGATCGCGTTCGAACGCGACCGCGCGGGTGGAGGGGTGGGCGAGCAGCCACTCGATCGCGATCGATCCCGATCCCGTACCGATGTCCCACAGGGTTTCGCCGTGACGGGGGGCCAGTGCCGACAGCGCCAGTGCGCGGACGGGGCGCTTGGTGATCTGCCCGTCATGGTCGAACCAGTCATTGGCGATCCCCTGCGCCAACGCCACGACCGCACCGGTCCCCGCGACCTCGACCGCCACCGCCACCGGATGCGCGATGTCGCCGAAGTCCAGCGTCGCGGCGCAGGCATGGCGGATGCGTTCGCGTGGTCCCCCGAGCGCCTCCAATACCGTAACCGCCGATTCCCCGAAGCCTTGCGCCGCGACATAGGCGGCCAAAGCTTGCGCCGCATCGCCATCGCGGACCAGAGCGACGAACCGGACGCCCGGTGCCAGATGCGGTCGTATCCGCGCGCACGGTGCGGCATGCAGACCCAGGCAGATCACATCCTCCAGCGGCCAGCCGCACCGCGCCGCCGCCAGCGCGAAGGTGGAGGGGGCAGGGTGGGCGGTCCATTCCTCCGGCGACAGGTGGCGCGCGATCACGCTGCCCGCGCCGAACCAGAACGGGTCGCCCGATGCCAGCATCACCACGCGCTGGCCCCGCCGGGCGAGCAGCGACGCGATCCCCGCTGTGAACGGCACCGGCCACGCCTCGACCGGGCAGGCGATGTCGGGCAGCAAGTCCAGATGGCGCGGTGCCCCGATCACGATCTCCGCCGCATCGATCGCGGCGCGGCTTGCCGCGGACAGGCCGGCGGGTCCATCCTCGCCGATCCCGACGATCGTCAGCCACGGACCCTCACCAGCCATGTCGCCTGTCCCTCCGCCGCATATCCTGATTCTGGGCGGCACGACCGAGGCGAGCGCGCTGGCCGCCGCCTGTGACGCGCGCGGCATATCGGCGATCTTGAGCTATGCCGGGCGGACCGCCGCGCCCGCGGCACAGCCGGTGCCGGTGCGGATCGGCGGGTTCGGCGGCATCGACGGTCTGGCGGAATATCTGGCGGCGGCCCGGATCACGCATCTGGTCGATGCGACGCATCCGTTCGCCGCGCGGATCAGCAGCAATGCGGTCGCGGCGGCCCGGATCGCCGGCGTGCCGTTGCTGGCGCTGACCCGGCCGGCATGGCGACAGGTCGTCGGCGACCGCTGGACCGGTGTCGCCGACATCGCCGCGGCGGTCGGCGCGCTGGACGGGCCGGGGCGGCGCGTCCTGCTTGCGCTGGGACGGATGCACGTCGCCGCCTTCGCGGAACGGCCGCAGCATCATTACCTGCTCCGCTTCGTCGATGCGCCCGCCGTGCCGCCGCCGTTGCCGCATCACACGCTGGTGGTGGATCGCGGACCGTTCACGCTGGCGGGGGACCGGGCGCTGATGACGGCGCATGGCATCGACCTGATCGTCGCCAAGAACGCCGGCGGCACCGGTGCCGCCGCCAAGCTCGCCGCCGCCCGTGCGCTGGGATTGCCGGTGCTGCTGATCGATCGCCCCGCCATGCCCGACCGGGCGGCGGTGGAGGACGTGTCGGCGGTGCTCGACTGGTTGCGTCATGATATCGATCGCGGCGTATAGAGCAGCGGCCCGGCGGCGCGGTCGATCAGTCGCGTCCGGCTCGATCCGATGATGACCATGGTGCGCATGTCCGCCATCTCGCCGCGTGCCTGTGGCAGAGGCACGATCCGCAGGCTCTGGTCGGGTGTCGTCACCGCGCGCGCGAACAGCACCGGCCGTTCGTCGTCGCACGTCTCGCGCAGCACCGCGAAGGCCCGGTCCAGCCCGTCGGGCCGGGCGCGCGAACGCGGGTTGTAGAAGGCGATGGCGAAATCCGCCGCCGCCGCCAGCGCGAGCCGCCGTTCGATCACGTCCCACGGCTTTAGATTGTCCGACAGGTTGATCGCGCAGAAATCATGACCCAGCGGCGCGCCCGCCGCCGCGCTCGCCGCCAGCATCGCGGTGATGCCCGGCAACACGCGGATATCCAGATCGCGCCAGTGATCGGGGCCCGCCTCCAGCGCCTCGAACACCGCCGCCGCCATCGCGAAGACGCCGGGATCGCCCGATGACACGACGACGACGCGCCCGCCCGCCGCCGCCAGCCGCAGCGCATGGTCCGCGCGGTCGATCTCCACCCGGTTGTCCGACGCATGCAGCGTCAGCCCCGCCCGTGGCGAGACCCGCGCGACATAGGGGATGTACCCGATCACGTCGCTGGCCTGCCCGATCGCCTCCGTCACCTCAGGCGTCAGCATCCGCGCCGCGCCCGGCCCCAACCCGACGATGGCGAGCCATCCTCCGCTCATGGTCGCCGCCCCTGGCCGTGGATCAGCAGGATCGAGAAATAGGGCGCCTCGTCCGCCGCCTCGGCCAGCGGGGTGACGCGCTGTTCGGGCATCGCGGCATATTCGACCAGCCATGCCGCCTGCGTCCGCCCCGACGCCGCGACCGCACGGCGCAGCTTGGGCAGGTGGCGGCCGATCTTCATCACCACCAGCGCGTCGGTATCGGCGATGCGGCGGGCCAGTTCCGCCTCGGGCAGGGTCGCGGTGGCGATCGTCAGCACGTCGTCGCCCCAGGTGATCGGCCTGTCGGTCGCGGTCCAGGCGCCCGACATGCCGGTGACGCCCGGCACCACCACCACCGGCACCCGGCCGGCCAGCCGGCTGTGGAGGTGCATGAACGATCCGTAGAAGAACGGATCGCCCTCGCACAGCACCACCACATCGGCACCACCCCCGGCCAGTCCGGCAAGATGCCGGGTGCAGTCGGCATAGAAGGCGGAAAGCCGTTCGTTATAGGCCGGATCGTCGACCGCGATCTCGGTCGTGACCGGATAGTCCATCGCGAACTCGATCACGTCGGGCCGCAGCATCCCGTCGACCAGCCGCCGCGCCCGACCGGTGCGCCCGGCCTTGCGGAAATAGGCCAGGTGGCGGGCGCCGCGCACCAGCCGGTCGGCACGCACGCTCATCAGGTCGGCGGCGCCGGGGCCCAGCCCGACGCCATGGACCGTGCCGGTGGCGACGACGGTCATTCCACGTCGCTCGCCAGCGCGTTGATCGCGGCGACGGTCACCGCGCTGCCGCCCGGTCGCCCCGCCACGATCGCGCACGGGACGGGGCACTCCGCCCATAACGCGTCCTTCGATTCCACCGCGCCGACGAAGCCGACCGGACAGCCGACGATCGCGGCGGGGCGGGGACAGGCGGGATCGGCCAGCATGTCGAGGAGGTGGAACAGGGCGGTCGGCGCATTGCCGATCGCTACCACCGCCCCGGCCAGATGCGGTCGCCACAATTCCAGCGCGGCGGCGGACCGCGTGGTGCCCATCGCGGCGGCGAGCGCCGGCACCTGGGGGTCGTGAAGCGGGCACAGCACGGCATTGCCGGCGGGCAGCCGGGCACGGGTGATCCCCTCGCTCACCATCCGCGCATCGCACAGGATCGGGGCGCCATCGCGCAACGCCGCGCGCGCCGTGGCGGCGAAACCGGCGGAGAAGCGGATCGAGCGGGCAAGATCGACCAGCCCGGCGGCGTGGATCATTCGAACCGCCACCGGTTCCTCGTCGGCGGTGAAGCCGGCCAGATCGGCCTCGGCCCGGATGATGGCGAAGGAGCGGCGATAGATGGCGGCGCCGTCGGTTTCATAGCTATGGGGCACAGGCGATACTTCCGAAAAGGGCGGATAACTGGTCGGGGGCAAGCCCGGTCATCACCGGCGGATCGCCGGCACGGGCGTGGCGGGCGAGGTCGAAACGGCCGTCGCGGCCGGTCAGCACGATATCGGCCGGCAGCGCCCGTGCGCAGCCCTTGGCGCAACCGGAGACGTGCAGCCGGTCGGTCACGAACGGCGCCAGCCGGATCGCCAGCGACCGTGTCGCGACGCTGGCCTGCGGGCAGGCGGGCGCACCGACACAGGCGTCGATCGCCAGCAGGCGGGGATCGGGGCGGGGCAGACCGGCGGTACCGGGCGCCACCCCTTCGAGGATCAGCCGCCGCCACGGCGTCAGCCGCACGCCGGTCAGCCCCGGCAACCCGGCCAGGGCCAGCGCCGCCGATGCGTCGATCCGCCCGAACGGCAGGCCGATCGCCGTGCCGAGTGGATGCGCCCCGATCGGCGGTGGCGCCGCGCGCGCGGCGGGGGCGAGTGTGCCGATCGCCCATCCGGGCAGCGGCGCGGCATGGCGCGCCATCCGCCCCGCCGCGATGCCGTCGCTGGCGACGAACCAGCGGGCCAAGGCGATCAGCGCGGTCGCTTCGGCACCCGGCGACACCGCCGCCCCGGTCGCCTGTCCATCCGCGCGGACCATCAATCCGCCATCGCGGCCACGCTCGATCCTGAAATCGGCGGGACTGTCGGCCAGTGTCAGCGCCGCACCGGCATCGATCGCGATCCCGACCTTGCCCGGCAGCGGCGGCAGGTCGTCCAGCCGGTCGTACAGCGCCGCAGCGATCCGGTGGGTGTCGTCGCCCGGCCGCCAGTCGGGGGCGAGCAGCACCGATCGGGCATCGCGCACCGGATCGGGATCGACCAGCCCGATCGCGATCAGCGCGCCACGCGCCGCATCGCAGGTGGCAGGGGCCAGCCCGCGCAATTGCAGGCCCGCCCGGCTGGTCAGGTCGATCGCGCCGTTGCCATGCTCCTGCGCCACCTCGCCCATCACCCGCCACTGCGCGATCGTCATCCGCCCGAACGGCGGCCTGACGCGCAGGAGCAGCCCGTCGCCCGCCGCCATCGGCGCCCAGGCGGTGGGGCACCATCCGCGCACGATCGTCATGCGATGTCCGCCAAGATCGAGTTGCGCCGCGTCGGCCACAGGCCCGACCGGTGCAGCGCCGCGAACCGCGCGCACAAGGCCGCCAGCGCCGCCGGATTGGCCGCCGCCATGAAGGCACGCACGTCGTCGCGGCCCAGCGTGGCATCGTGGTACAGGTCGATCAGTTCCGGCCCGACCACCCCCGCCAGATGCGCGAAGCTGCCGAGATGATCGAGCGTCGCCGCGATCTCCGCCGCGCCGCGATAGCCGTGGCGCATCATGCCGTCGATCCAGGCCGGCTGGGCGGCGCGGGCGCGCACCACCCGCGCCACTTCCTCGCGCAACGCCCTGGCGCGCGGACGGGCGGGATCGCGCGCATCGAGGTGATAGAGCGCGGCATTGCCCCCCGTCACGCCCTGCGCGGCGGCGAAGCCCGCCTCGTGCCCCGCATAATCGGCGGCAAGCAGCAGATCGGTTTCGGGCAGGTCCTGCATGTGGACGAAGGCGTCGGCGGCGGCGACCCGCGCGCGCAGCCCCGCCGCATCCGGTACGCCCTCCGCGTCGAAGGCATGGGACGATGCCGCCAGCCATGCCTCGCCCGCGTGCCGCCGCGCGTCATCGGTATAGGTGTCGCCCGCCTCCTCGATCCCCAGCCCGTAGCGGCCGGGGGCGGGGCCATAGACGCGGGGGGCCGGCGCATGGCCGACGAACGGGTTCCAGTCCGCCGGCTCGTCGCGCGTCGCCAGCGCCCGCACCGCCTGTCCGAACAGCGCGCACAGCGGCGCGAAGGTGTCGCGGAACAGCCCGGACACCCGCAGCGTCACATCGATGCGCGGCCGGTCGGTCATCGCCAGCGGCAGGATCTCGACCCCGGTCACCCGGCCCGATCCCATGTCCCATACCGGCGCGGCGCCCAGCAGGTGGAGCGCCATCGCGAAATCCTCGCCCGCGGTGCGCATCGTCGCCGATCCCCACAGGTCGACCACCAGCGTCCGCAGATAGTCACCGTGGTCCTGCAGATGCCGCCGCACCAGTTCGTCGGCCAGCCGCTGCCCCTGCATATGCGCCGCACGCGACGGGATGGCACGTGGGTCCAGCGTATAGAGATTGCGCCCGGTCGGCAGCACGTCGCCGCCGCCACCACTCCCACCACGGTACGGCGATCCGGCCGGCCCCGGCGCCACCCAACGCCCCGCCAGCGCCGCCTCCAGCCCCGCCCGCTCCGCCGCGCCGCAGGCACCGGTGCCGAACACATGCAGGCCGTCGCCGAAGCGGCTGTCCTTCACGTCGCACACGAACGCGTCGATCCGGGCGATCGCCTCCGTCGCGCTGCCGGCGTCGGCCAGCCCCAGTTCGGCGGACAGGCCGATCGCCTGTGCCTCGGCGGCGATATCGGCCTGCAACCGGTCGCGCCGGGCGGGGTCGAGCCCGTCGGCGGTCGAGAATTCGTCGAGCAGCAGTTCCAGCCGGCCCAGCCCCGCACCGCTGCCCGCCGTGACCAGCGGCGGCGGCAGGTGGCCGATCGTGACCGCGCCGATCCGTCGCTTCGCCTGCGCCGCCTCGCCCGGATCGTTGACGATGAAGGGATAGACGACCGGCAGGGGACCGGTCAGCGCCTCGGGCCAGCAGTCATCGGACAGTGCCACCGCCTTGCCCGGCAGCCATTCCAGCGTGCCGTGCGCGCCCATATGCACCAGCGCGTCGATCCGCCGCGCGCGCAGCCACAGATAGAAGGCGACATAGGCGTGGCGCGGCACCCGGCTCAGGTCGTGATAGTCGTCGCTCCGCGCCGCCGGCTGCCCTCGCTCGGGTTGCAGCGCGACCAGCGTGTCGCCGCGCATCGTCGCGGCGAAGGCGAACGTGCCGTCGCCGGCATCGGGATCGTCCTCCGCGTCACCCCATGCTTCGGCCAGTTGGTCCCGCAGAGCCACCGGCAACCGCGCGAGCGCCGCGCGATAGTCGTCCAGCGGCCAGTGCAACCGCTCGACGGCCAGCGCGGTGGCCAGCGGCGCGCCACCCGTCATCGCCTCCGCCGATGCCAGCGCGTCGAGCCCGACCGCATGGGCCATCTGATGATGCTTGCCCGGATAGGTCGACAGCACCAGGGCGACGCGCCGGTCGACGGGGGCGGTCCGTGCCAGCTTCACCCATGCCGCCACCCGGTCGACGATCGCTGCGACCCGCGCGGGATCGGCCCGGTGCGCGTGGCGCGCATAATGCAGCACCGGGTCGCGCAGCCGTTCCTGCTTGAAGCTGACGACGCCGGCGAACAGGCGTCCATCGATCTCGGGCAGCACGACGTGCATCGCCAGATCGGCGGGCGACAGGCCACGTGCGCTGATCGCCCAGTCCCGCGCGGTCGAGGTGGCGAGCGCCACCTGCAGCACCGGCACCCCGGCCGCGTCGAGCGGCGACGCGTCGCCGGCATCGCCCCGCCCGGAAAAGGCGGTGGCGTTGACGATCGCCGCAGGGGCCAGTGCCGTCACCCAGCGCGCCAGCCAGCCACGGGCCGCCGGCTCCTTCAGCGACGGCACGAACAGCGCGACCGGATCGAAGCCGCGCGCCGCCAGCGCCCGTTGCAACGCCGCGATCGGATCGAGATCGGCGGCGAGCAGATAGGATCGATAGAAGATCAGCAGGATACGTCCGGCGGATCCGGTTTCCGGCTGCATCATCGCGGCGGCAGGGCAGGTGACGCCCCCGTCGTTACTCCAGGCGCCGACGTTCGCCGGCGCGGCGGCCATGCGTACCGGTCCGCTGTAGAGCCCGGCCGCCGCCGCCAGTTCCGCCAGCGCCGCCTGTGCCGCCGCCGCGCCCCCCGCGTCGCACGTTGTCGCCAGCCGTTGCCGCGTCGCCGGCGCCACCGTCGATGCCGCCGCCAGCCGGTCGTCCTCGCGCCCGTCCGCGGCCAGCACCGCCAGCGCGATCCCGCGTGACCGGGCAAGCTGCTCCACCTGTTGCAATCCATAGGACCAGTAGGACCGCCCGCCGATCAGCCGGATCAGGATGGCCTTCGCCCCCGACAGGGTGGCATCGACATAGGTGTCGACCGACAGCGGATGGGTGAGGTCGGCCAGATTGGCGAGGCGCAGCGACGGCAGCGTCGCGCCGCCCGCTGCCGCCGCATGCCACCCCGCCGCGAAGGCGCCCAGATCGCTGTCGGAGAAGGAGAGGACGACGAGATCGGCGGGCGGCTGACCCAGATCGCGCGGGGTCGCCGTTTCCTCCAGCCCGTGGCTCTCCCGAAAGACGACGTGCATCGTGCCGCTCAGCCGTTCAGCACGGCCCCGATCGTGGCGGCATCGATCCGGTCATGCTCGGCGATCACGACCAGCGTGGTGCGTCGTGCCTCGTCCATTCGCCAAGGCCGGTCATACTGGATGCGGACCCGGGCGCCGACCGCCTGCACCAGCAGCCGCATCGGCTTGCCGCGCACGGCGGCATAGCCCTTCACCCGCAGGATATCGTGATCGCGCGCCAGCGTCTCGATCCGGGCGACCAGCGTCGCGGGATCGTCGATCTCGCCGGCCGCGTGGACCAGACTGTCGAAATCGTCATGCTCGTGATCGTCCTCGCCGTCGTGGTGCGAGGGGCGGGCGGCGATATCGTCCTCCGCCGCCGCGTTCAGGCCGAGGATCACGGCGGGGTCGATCACGCCGTCCACCAGTTCGACGACGGGAACCGGGCGCGGCGCCTCCGCCGCGATCGTGGCGCGGGCGGCGGCGACGCCCTCCGGCCCGGCCAGATCGGCCTTGGTCAGCAGGACGATATCGGCGCAGGCCAGCTGGTCCTCGAACACCTCGGACAGCGGGGTCTCGTGGTCGATGCCCGGATCGGCCGCCCGCTGCGCTGCCAGCGCGGCCAGATCGGGGGCGAAGCGCCCGGCGGCGACCGCCTCCGCATCGGCCAGCGCGATCACGCCGTCGACGGTGATGCGCGATCGGATCGCCGGCCAGTCGAACGCCTTCAGCAACGGCTTGGGAAGCGCCAGTCCGGATGTCTCGATCAGGATATGGTCGGGGCGCGGCGTCATCGCCAGCAGGTGTTCGACCGTGGGAATGAAGTCGTCCGCCACGGTGCAGCAGATGCAGCCATTGGCCAGCTCGACCACGTTTTCCGCCGGGCAATCGGGGATCGCGCAGCCCTTCAATATGTCGCCGTCGATGCCCAGCGTGCCGAATTCGTTGACGACCACCGCCAGCCGGCGGCCGGCGGCATGGCGGATCAGATGGCTGATGAGCGTCGTCTTCCCCGCGCCCAGGAATCCGGTGACGATGGTGACGGGAACCTTGGCGAGATTCGGGGCGAGATTCGAAACAGGACTCTGTACGGAATCGGACACGGTGTTTCCTTCGCGAGCGCAGGCGACGACGAGGCGGCGGGGCTGCACGAAGGCCGATGGGCGAACGACGGACGGATGGCTCGAAGGCCGCCCGCAGCGCGCATCGATGCGACCCCGGCCGCATGGATTCGTCGCTCAGACGGAACACCGTGCCCCGGCCATCCCCTGGACCCGAGCAAGAGCGACCGTTACGTCGGCAGGTTTCCTGGCTCGCGGGTCGTCGTTCCGGTCACGGCCTTCCCAGCCGGGCGAACCCGATGCCAGTGGCCGCCTGTCCGTCGCCGGTCAGGCATGTGTCCGTCACTCGCCGCTTACAGTTGCAGGGACAGCCGCGGATTCGAAGCGTCGCTTCTCACCGCATTCCCATTTACGCCCTTGTCGGGCACCGACGCGATCTGATGGTCCGGTGGAACCGGGCCGATGCAGCGCTTACCGGGTGGCAACCGTCTTGCCAATCGCGTAACGGCCGAATTTCAGACACTCCGGTGCCGGATCGTCGATGGCGACATCGTACCGGAACCGGCCTTTTTCAGGTTAATGACACACTTGCCGTTTCCAACGATGTGCCGCGGATGATGCAATATTATTTCAGGCTGATGGGTCCCGGACGTGAGCGGATTCCCGTCGAGGCCGAAGGACTGGACGACGCGCGCAATGCCGCGGTCCGCTATCTCGGTGAGTATCTGTCCAGTCATCCGGGCTTTGCCGACGAGGGGCATTGGCAACTCAATGTCGAGAACGACGTCGGGCAATCGCTGCTGCATGTCATCATCGCCACGGTGGTGCCGCGCGGTTCGGGAACGGCCGGCGCGACCGGGAGCTGACGCTCCCGGGCCCGGCCCGTGACCGGATTTCAATAGAAACGGATATCGTCCAGCGTGACGCCCAGCGTCGCGCCGGGCGGTCGCGTCGCGCCGATCTCCACCGTCACGATGTCGGTGCCGGTCCACGCGGCGCCCGGTTTGCCGCCGCGTGCCACCGGACTTAACGTGGCCAACGGCACCTCCACGGTCTTCCAGCCGGCCGTGCCGTCGATACTGGTCGACCAGCTCCCGGTCGGCCCGTTCAGGCGCAGCGTGTACCGGCCGGGACCCATGATATCGAACCGCACGCCGCTGTATCCGCGCACGTCGACCGGGGTCACCGATCCACGCGTCAGCGGGATCGCGACACCCGCATAGGCATCGTCCTTCATCGCCATCCGCGCGGACAGCAGCAGCGCGTGGCCGCCCTCCGCGCGGGGCACGATCTGGCTGATCTCCACCGTCCGGTCGATCCCGCCATCGCCCGTCTCCAGCCGCAGCGTATCCAGCGTGCTGCGCCCGTCCGCCCGCTCGAAATCGTCGAGCAGGGGGGCGACCTTCACCGGCGGCAGGAATGTCGCACGGTTGCCGGCGGGCAGGGGCGGCGCGCCCTTGCCGAAGACGAGGCGGCCGTCGATCACTACCTGCGACACCTTGTGGACGTCGGCGATATCATCCCATGGGCGGCCGTCGATCAGGATCAGGTCGGCGCGCTTGCCGGCCGCGATCGTGCCGCGATCGCCGTCCAGCGCCATGATCCGCGCACTGGTGGCGGTGCCGGCGACCAGCGCCTGCGCCGGGGTCAGCCCGGCCCGCACCAGCAGTTCCAGTTCGCGCAACGTCGAGATGCCGTGCGGCGTATCGGGCATCCCCGCGTCCGTCCCCAGCCCGATCGGCACCCCCGCGTCGAACATCGTCTTCACATTGGCCAGCGCATGGCCGAACTTGGCGATGCCCTGTCGATAGCGCGGGGTGTTGGTATCCGCGGGCTTGCCCGCCTTGTCGGGGTCATAGACCGCCAGCGTCGGGGCCATCGCCATCTTCGCGGTCACGACGGTGGCGAGCGTCGCGGGATCGATCGGCCGGTCCTGCAATCCGTGCGCCAAGGCGTCGATCCCGGCGCGTGCCGCGATGGCACCGCGATCGACCGTGACGGTATGGGTCAGCACCTTCAGCTTCGCGTCATGCGCGGCGGCGACCAGCGCCTTCAGCGTGCCCTCGTCCATGCTGGTGTTGTCGGGGGCCAGGCCATAGCGCCAGCCATCGGTGAACGCCTTGATCAGGTCCGGGCGGTACGGCTTCAGCCGCTCGATCGCGGCGCGTGCGGCCTGCGGCGTGTTGATCCAGATGGTGGTCGACTGGTCCGCCCAGTCCGCGCCGTGTCCGCCCGGCGTGCTGATCCGCGCGGCGAAATTGACGTGCGGCGCCACCAGCGACGCCAGCCACGCCCGGCGCGGCGCATAGCTTTCGGGCTGTTCGTGGAAATCGTTCACCGTCGTCACCCCGGCGGCGACATAGGCGGTGGCGATCTGCGGTGTCGTGTCCGGCTCGCCCGCCGGGGTCCAGTGGGTATGCAGGTCGAAGAAGCCGGGGAGCAGCGCCTTGCCCCGGCCGTCGATGATCCGCACGCCGGCCGGGGGCTTCAGCCCCGGTCCGACCCGGACGATGCGGCCGTCCTCCACCAGCACCGTCGCGATGCGGGGGGCCGCGCCGGTGGCATCGAACACCGTCGCGCCGACGATCGCCAGGCTGCCCTCCTTCGGGGCGGCGATCGAAGGGGTGGCGATGGCGGCGATCCCGCCCAGCAGCAGGGCGGCGGTGATGCGGATCATGACGGCTCCTTCGTCCATCAGAAACGATGGCGGATATTGGCGTACCAGTAACGGCGCGTCGGCGTGTAGAGCGTACCCAGATAGCCGTTCGAGGACAGCGACGGCTTCTCGTCGGTCAGGTTGCGTACGCCCAGCCGGATGCTGGTGCCGGCCAGCGTGCCGCCGGTGAAGCGGTATTCGCCGTACAGGTTGCCGGTGATCTGGTCGTCGACGATCCACGGATCGCCCGCGCTGTCGATCAGGCCGGTATCCTCGACGCTGCCGATATATTGCGTGAAGCCGCTCAGCGTGACGTTCTCGATCGACCAGGTCAGCACGCCCGACCATTTCCACGTCGGCCGCGAGTTCTGCCGCCGCAGGTCGCCGCCGCCGGTGATCGCGGTGCCGGCGTTGATCTGCCCCGCCTCCCGCGCCGCCAGCAGTGCGGCGATGCCGGGGGAGGGGTCCTGATAGAATTTCAGCAGATGCGCGATGTTCAACGAGGCGCTGAAATCTCCGACCCCGGTGTTGCGCACCTGATAGATCGCGTTGAAATCCAGCCCGCGCACCGTCTGCGGCAACAGGTTGGCATAGCGGTCGGTGACGTACAGCACCTGTCCGGCGGGCGTCAGGCGGGTGCCGGCGAACGCGGCGATATCGTCCGCCGTCGGCGCGGCGCGGACGACGTTGGGGTTGGTCTGCCCGCTCTGGCGCAACAGATAGTCCAGCGTCAGGGCGTTGCCCTCGCCGAAGATGCCGACCAGCCCGGTCTGGCGCACCTGCCAGTAATCGCCGGTCAGCGTCAGCGACCCCAGCCCGGCGGGCAGCGGCGGCTCCAGCACCGCGCCGAACGACAGGGTTTCGGCGCGTTCGGGATCGAGATCGGGATTGCCCGATCGCTGCGCCGTCGTCGTCTGTGCCCGCGCGCAACCGGCGAAACTGGTGATCCGCCCGGCACGCAGGTCCGCCTCGCAGAACGCATAGTCGGTGCGGGTATTGGTCCGCGTGACGAGCGCGGCGTTGACCTGTTCCAGATTGGGCGCGCGGAACGATTTCGCCCATGATCCGCGCAGGCGGATGCCGCGCACGATATCCCACGCGCCCGCCACCTTGGGCACCGCGATATCGCCGAAATCGCTATAGCGTTCGAACCGGCCCGCCACCTGCAGGCTGATCGACCGGATGAGGGGCACGTTCATTTCCGGCGACACCACCGGGATCGCCAGCTCTCCATAGGCCGCGAACACCTCGCGCTTGCCGCTGGTGTCGGGATTGACGCTGGAATTGGCGAAGTCGCCCACCGGGATCGCGGTCGCCGAATCGCGGAAGGTGATGGTGCCGTCGATCCGTGCGTCGCGATCGTCCAGTTGCGTCTCGCGTCGTGCCTCGATACCCGCCGCGAAGCCCACATCGCCGCCCGGCAGGGTCAGCAGATCCTGCTTCGACAGGCGGAAATCGAACGTCGCGAGCGTCGATTTGGTGAAGCGGGTCAGGGACTCGCGGATCGCGTCGATCGTCGACTGGCGGTTGGGGGTGGCATCGCCGATCGACGGTGTCGCCAGCGTGCCGCCGTTGAACACGTTATAGGCGTCGGGCGTCGACAGGCCGAGATAATAGGCCAGCTTGGTCCGCGAGATGTTGTCGCTCACGTCGCGCACCGTCGCCTCGGAATAGCTGCCGGCGGTTTCCCAGTTGAACCCGTTCGCCTCGCCCCGCAGCCCGAACAACCCGCGATACTGCTGGTTCTTGACCGATACGTTGATGTTGCCGAGGTCGGAGAAGGAATAGTTGCGGATCGTGACCGGCAGGCCGGCGGCGGGGACGTTGGTGCCGGCGATCCGATTGGGGTTGGCGGTGCCGTCGGCAAAGGTCGCCGCGCCGAACGGATTCCAGTAGTTGCTCGCCGCCACCGTGATCGGGATCGAGGTCAGCGTCTGGATCGGGCTCTGCTGCGCGTGGGTCTTGCCGCGATAATAGCCGCCCTCCCAGAATGCCGTGACGCTGTCGTCCAGATCGTAATGCCCGGTCAGGAACAGGTTGATGCGGTTGAGCGAGGGGATGACGCTGGTATTCTGCGCCTGCGTATCCTGCCGCAGGTCGCGGTCGACCCCGGCGGTCGCCAGCGCGCCGTCGTCGATGCACAGCCCGTTGCCCGTCGCGAGCTGGCACCCGGTCGAGGTCGTCGGCTGGATATGGAACAGCCCCGATGCGCTGGTCAGCGCGGTCGTCGTGCCGGACGCGGTGCGGCGTATCGTACCGAAGGCGGCCGGCGTCTGCGCGGACAGCCACGGCGTCGTCACGCTGCGCCCGTCGAGCGAGGTCGCCGCTTCGAACCGGGTGCCCGCGAACAGTGCGCGCTTGTCGGACGAGGCGGTGAAATCCTGCTCGGTCGTGTCCAGCCCGGTGCCGCGATCATAATTGGCGAACAGCGTGATGTTGCCGCGGCCGCCCGCGAAATTGCTGCCGAACACGCCATTGGCGTTGAATTCGCGGAACCGCGTGCCCTCCGCCCCGCCATACTGGATCGACAGGTCGCCACCGTTGAAGTCGGACTTCAGCACGGTGTTCACCACGCCCGCCACCGCATCTGCGCCATAGATCGCGGCGGCGCCGTCGCGCAGCACCTCCAGCCGCTCCAGCCCGTTCACGGGGATCGCATTGGTGTTGTAGGTCAGCACCGGCACCAGCTGGTCGTTCGCCTGGCTGGTCGGATGCGCGACGACGCGCCGGCCGTTCAGCAGCACCAGCGTATTGCCGATCCCCAGATTGCGCAGATTGACCGATCCGATGTCGCCGCGCGCCGAATTGCTGCTGCCCGGCAGATAGGCGCTGTTGAACGTCACGTCGCCGAATTGCGGGATCGACCGGAACAGCTCGTCCCCCGATACCGCACCCGATGCCGCGATCTCGCGCTGGCCGATCACCGTCACCGGCAGCGCATCGTTGACCTTCGCACCCCTGATCTGCGAGCCGACCACGACGATGTCGTCCGCCGCCGTCTGATCGCCGTCCTGTGTCTCCTCGACTGCCGCCGATGCCTGGGCCGGAACGCCCTGCGCCGCGACCGGCGGGGCGATCGCTGCGATCGTCGCCGCGATCGTGCTGGTCCGCAGCGCAAGCGCCGTCCGTTGCCAACTCCGTGTCATTCCATGGTCCCCCGATCATGATGGCGCCGATCGTCGTGCGATCGCCGTCCCTCACCCTGTCAGACGCCACAAATGCCAATGTCCGGACCTTTGACAGAAAATTTTTGTTTAGGGCGGTGCCGCCCGGGCGGCGAACCGGTGGCGTCCGCGGGCTTTCCCGTCGCAAGCGCCGCCGCCCGGCTTTTTATGGGGTGCGTTCCGTAACCGCCTCCCGCATGGAGAAGCGATGCTCGTCATTCTGGTCCTGTCACTCGTGGGAAGCTGTCTGTTGCCTTTCGTCGCCCGGATCATGGGGCGCGGCGCGGGGCTGGTCGTGGCGATCCTGCCGCTGGGGCTGCTGGCCGCGTTCGTGCGGATGGCGCCGGTGGTGGAACGCGGCTGGGTGCAGACCGAAACGCATCGATGGGCACCGGCGGTCGGGCTGGACCTGACGCTGCGGCTGGATGGTTTCTCGTTTCTGTTCTGCCTGCTCATCACCGGCATCGGTGCGCTGGTGGTGGTATATGCCGGGGGATATCTGACGCTGAAGTCGCGGGCGCAGCGCGCGCGCTTCTTCACGCTGATCCTGTTGTTCATGACCGCGATGCTCGGCACCGTATTGGCCGACAACCTGCTGCTGCTGGCGATCTTCTGGGAGGCGACGAGCATCCTGTCGTTCCTGCTGATCGGGTTCGACGGCCGCTCCGCCCGCGCCCGCCGCGCCGCGGTGATGGCGTTGCAGGTGACGGCGGGCGGCGGCCTCGCGCTGCTGGCGGCGGTGGTGATGATCGGCCATGTGCTGGGCAGCTATTCGTTCAGCGGGGCGATCGATCGCGGGGCGGAACTGGTCGTCAGCCCGTGGGGGGCGCCGATCGTCGTCGCGGTGATGATCGCGGGCTTCACCAAATCGGCGCAGTTCCCGTTCCATTTCTGGCTGCCCAACGCGATGCAGGCGCCGACCCCCGCCTCCGCCTTCCTCCATTCGGCGACGATGGTGAAGCTGGGCATCTATCTGCTCGCCCGGTTCGAACCGACGATCGCCGCCACCGGCTGGGGCCGCACGGTGATGATCGTCGTCGCGTGCATCACGATGCTGGTCGCGGCGGTGCAGGCGCTGCGCGCGGAAAGCTTCAAGGCGGCGCTCGCCTTCTCCACCATGGCCTCGCTCGGCATCCTCGTGCTGCTGGTCGGGCTGGACGGGCCGACCGCGACGGTGGCGATGATCGGCTTCCTGCTGGCCCATGCGCTGTACAAGGCCGCGCTGTTCTTCTGCGCCGGCTCGGTCCTCCATGCCACTGGCGTCGGCTCGTTGCGCGCGCTGGGGGGACTGGCCCGGCGGATGCCGATGACGGCGATCGCCTGCGCCGGCGCCAGCCTGTCGATGGCGGGCATCCCGCCCTTCTTCGGCTTCATCACCAAGGAATTCCTGTTCCAGGCGCAGATCGAGAGCAGCTGGGAAAGCGTGCCGATCGCGATCGCGGTGCTGGTCAATGCGGTCATGGTCGGCGTCGCGGCGGTGGTCACGCTGAAGCCGTTCTTCCTGCGCCCGGCCGAACCGGTGAAGCTGGAGCATCGCGAAAGCTTCTCGCTGGGGATGCCGCCCTTGCTGCTGGCGCTGGCGGGGCTGACGATCAGCCTCGATCCCGACTGGATCACCCGCGTCGCGGTCGGCCCCGCGGTCGCCGCTGTCTATCGCCGGCCGATCGAGGTGGATGTCGCGGTGTGGCACGGCGTCACGCCGATGCTGATGCTCAGCGGCCTCGTCGTGCTGGTGGGCGTGGCGATCGCGGTGTTCTGGCGGCGCATCCACCTGTACCTGCGCAGTCACGACCAGTTCGAGCGTTTCGGGATCGAGCGGATGTGGGAACGCTCGTTGCGCCTGCTGCTGCGCACCAGCGCCGGGCTGGTGCGCTGGACCGAACATGGCGACCTGCGCATGGTGCTGGGCACCGCCATCGCCGCGATGATCGCGATCGCCGCGTGGTCGGTGGCGTCCGTGGGGGCGCCGTTGCATCTGCCCTCGGGCGATGCGCCGGTGCGGGTGGCGGACACGCTGGTCGCGCTGGCGGGCGTGGCGGGGGCGGTGGTGGCGGCACGGGCGCGCAACCTGCTGGTCGCGATGCTGGCGGTGGGGCTGACCGGGTTCGCGGTGGCGATCACCTTCATGACGGGCGGTGCGCCCGATCTGGCGATCACCCAGTTCACCGTAGAGGCGCTGATCGTCGTGCTGCTGACCGCGCTGCTCGTCGTCCTGCCGCTGGATGCGCCGCGAACGCGCAGCGGGCGGCAGCGGCTGGTCGACTGGGGGCTGGCGGGATCGCTCGCGCTGCTGTTGCTGGTCGCACTGGTCGATGTCGCCGCGATCAATCATGGCGCCGTCCCGTCCGATTTCTTCGCACGGATGAGCTATGTCGCCGGCAAGGGGCATAACGTCGTCAACGTTATCCTCGTCGATTTCCGTGGCTTCGACACGTTGGGCGAGACCACGGTGATCGCCGCCGCCGCACTGCTCGCCATCTCGCTCTTGGCGCGGCGGACCGCGACGCCGCATGCCGAGAAACCGGTGCGTGCGGTGCATTTCAGCTTCGCCGTCGCTGCCGCGCCCCTGTTCTGGCTGCTGCTCGTCGGCTCGGTCGTCATCCTCTGGCGCGGGCACGACCAGCCGGGCGGCGGCTTCGTTGGCGGGCTGGTCGCGGCGCTGGCCTTTGCCGTGCTGTCGCTGGCACGTGGCCCCGCCGCCGCCGGGCATAGCCTGCGCATGTCGCCGCGCACGCTGGTCGGCGTCGGACTGGCCACCGCGCTGGTCAGCGGCCTGCCGGGGATGATCGGCGGTCGCCCCTATCTGACGCATCTGTGGTGGGAGCCGGCCGGTTTCCTCAAACTGAGTACGACGATGACGTTCGATTTCGGTGTCTATCTGGTCGTGCTGGGGGCGGTGCTGGCCTTCCTGTTCGGATTGCAGCGGGAGGCGACACGATGACCCTCATTCAGGCGATCGCCGCCGCCATGATCGTCGCCTGTGCGCTGCACATGGTGTTGTCGCGCAACCTGATCCGCATCCTGCTGGGGCTGGCGTTGCTGTCCACCGGCGTGAACCTGATGCTGTTCGTCGCGGGCGGCATCGCCAGCCGCCAGCCGCCGCTGATCCGCGAGGGGGCGAAGGTGCTGGAGGAATCCGCCGATCCGCTGGTCCAGGCGCTGATCCTGACCGCGATCGTCATCGGCTTCGCGCTGACCGTCATCCTCGCCGCGATCGTGCTCCGCGGCTGGCGGGCGACGCGCTCGCTCGATGCGCGCGCGCTCGGCGCGGTCGATCAACCGGCCGATCCCGACCCGGTGGAGCCGGCATGACCCCCTATCTGGCGGAGCCAGCATGACCCCCTATCTGGCGGAGCCAGCATGACCCCCTATCTGGCGGAGCCAGCATGACCGACGCGCTGTTGCTGATCGCCCCGGTCGGGTTGCCGCTGCTCGGGGCCGCCGTCGCGGTGCTCCTCCCCCATCGCCCGCGTGCCAGCGAGGGGTGGACCGGCCTCGTGGTCGCGCTCACCGCGCTGGCGTCGATCGCGCTGTTCGTGCGGTCGATCGACGGCAGCGGCCCGGCGATCGCCGTGTTCGGAGACTGGCCGAGGGGGATCGGGGTCGGTTTCGCCGCGCGCCTGCCGGGGACGCTGCTGATCCTCGTCGTGGCACTCGTGGCCGCGGCGGCGGCGATCTATGCCCGCGCCGATATCGGTGATCGCCGACGGCGGGCGGGGCATGATGCGCTGATGCTGGCGCTGGTCGGCGCGGTGAACGGCGCGCTGCTGACCACCGATCTGTTCAACCTGTATGTCTGGTTCGAACTGGCGCTGGTCGCCGCGCTCGGCCTCGTCACGATCGATCGCCGGCGCGAGCAGATCGGCGGCGCGATGCGCTATGCCGCGTTCGGGATGATCGCGGCGACCGCGATCCTCGCCGGCATCGGCCTCGTCTATGGCGCGACGGGCACGCTCGACATGGCGACGCTGGCGGCGATCCTGCCTGCCCGGCCGCCCTCGGTCGCGCTCGCCGTTGCCGGCGCGCTGATCCTGGGCGGCTTCGCGTTGAAATCGGGGCTGGCGCCGCTCCATGTCTGGCTGCCCGCCTCCTATGCCGCCGCGCCGCTGACGGTCGCTGCCGTCTTCGCCGCGCTGATGACCAAGATGGGCTTCTATGCGCTGATGCTGGTGATTGCGGGCGTGTTCGGCACGGCCGCGGCGCAGTTGCTGCCGGTGCTCGCCCTGCTGGCGGCGGCGACGATGCTGCTGTGCGCTCTCGCCGCGCTGGCGCAGACCGACATGCGGCGCCTGATCGGCTATCACGTCGTCGCGCAGGTCGGCTACATGGCGGCCGGCGTATCGCTGGGGACGGCGGAGGGGCTGGCGGCGGCGACCTTCTACATGATGCATTCGATGATCGTGCAGGCCAACCTGTTCCTCGGCATCGGCGCGATCCGGCGGGCCAGCGGCAGCTGGGACCTGAAGCGGGCCGGCGGCATGATCCGGTCCAACCGGCTGTTCGTCGCGCTGTTCGCAGTGCCGATGTTGTCGCTGGCCGGCATCCCGCCGCTATCGGGCTTCTGGGCGAAGCTGTTCGTGCTGCGCGCCGGGATCGGGGCGGGCATGGGCTGGCTGTCGCTGGTGGCATTGGTCGCGGCGCTCCTCACGATCATCTCGGTCGCCAGCCTGTGGGTGGAGACGTGCTGGAAATCGCGCCCCGCCGATCGTCCCGCCCGGACCGTGCCGACGGCGATGCTGGCTGGTATGGCGGTGCTGTCGGCGGCGACGCTGGCGATCGGCCTGTATCCCGAACCATGGTGGCGGGTCGCCGAAATCGCCGCCGCCACGTTGAAGGGGATGGGGGCATGACGGTGCTGCGCAAGGCCGAGGCCGTGCTGGCGCTGGTCGCGGCGTTCCTGTGGGACCTGATCGTCTCGTCGTTGCGCGTCGCCGCCGTGGTGCTGCGACCGGGGATCGCGACCCGGCCCGCGATCCTGGTGATGGAGACGGACCTGCGCCGGCCATGGGCGGTCGCGCTGCTCGCCTATCTCACCTCGCTGACGCCAGGATCGACCTGCCTGCACGTATCCGGCGACCGGCATCGGTTGTACCTGCACCTGCTCGACACGCCCGATCATGCGGCGACGATCGCGCGGTTCCGTCGCCTCTACGAACGCTGGGTCGCGGAGCTGGAGGCATGAGCGGTATCGATCTTCACGCCGTCGCCGCGGTGCTGGCGATGGTGCTGTGCGTGGCGCTGGCACTGGCCGGCTGGCGGATGCTGCGCGGGCCGACGATCGCGGACCGGTTCGTCGCGTTCGACATGCTGACCGCGGTCGCGGTCGCCTTCTCCGCGCTGACTGCGGTGGCGACGGGGCGCAGCGCTTTCCTCGACGTGGCGCTGGTGCTGGCGCTGGTCAACTTCGTCGCCACCGCCGCCTTCGCGATCTTCCTCGAACGAAAGGGCAGGGGATGACCACACTCGCCGGGATCGTGCTGATGACGCTGGGGGTCGGCTTCCTGCTGGTCGCCGCGATCGGCCTCGTCCGCCTGCCCGATGCGCTGCAACGGATGCACAGCGCCACCAAGGCCGGTACGCTGGGCACCGCGCTCGTCATCCTGGGGGCGATGCTGCTGGGGGAGGTCGCCCGGCCGTCGACCGGGCTGCTGACCATCCTGTTCCTGCTCGTCACGCTGCCGTTCGGCGCGCAGTTGCTGGGCCGGGCCGCCTATCTGTCGGGCACGCCGCTGACGGGGATCGGGGACGATCCGCTCGGTCCGGATATGGACATGGAGGCGGATCGTCCCGAAGACGTCGTTACCAGTTCACCCCCAGCCGGGCGTACAGATACCGGCCGTTGAACCCGAACGGCGAGTAATAGGGGAAGCCGAGCGTACCGGTGCTGTTGTTCGCCGGGATCGTGCGGTCGGGATACACGTCGAACACGTTGCTGACGCCGATGCCGATATTGGCCCCCTTCGTGGCGGCATAGCGGAGTTCCAGATCGGTGATCGCGTGCTTGCCGGTATGCACGTCTGCCGCCGGGGTGGTGCCTGGCTGGTTCACGTCGCCATAATAGGTCACCCGCGCCAGCGCCCCCAGCCGGTCGAGCGACCAGTCGATCGTCCCCGTCACCTTCTGCTGCGGCGTGCCGTCTTCCAGCGACAGGATGCGGCTGCGCGCGAACAGCGTCGGCGCGGGGTTCAGCGTCGCGGTGGAGGTCGGCACCCGCGTCACCTTCACGTCGTTGACGTTGCCCGCCACGGTGAAGTCGAACGCGCCCGCCGCCTCGGTCCGCAGGCGGTAGTGCGCCACCACGTCGATGCCCTTGGTCGTACTCGCCAGCCCGTTGATGAAGAAGCGCGCGGCCGTCACGCCGGACGGCGCGAGCAAGGCCGCGACCTGCGGGCTGAAGCTGGCGTTCAGGTTTTCCGACAGGCCGATCTGGTTGCGGATGCGGATGCGATAGGCATCGACCGTCAGGTCGAACCCGCCCGCGCGCACCACTGCGCCAGCCGAGAAGTTGGTCGACTTCTCCGCCTCCAGCTGCAACCCGCCAAGCCCGGTGCCGAGCGATGAGGTCGACGGCGTCGTGATGGTCAGCACCGGCACGCCGTTCTGCACCACCGACGCGGTCGAGGTGAAGAACTGCTGCTGGAGCGATGGCGCGCGGAAGCCGGTGGAGGCGGTGCCGCGCAGCGCCAGCCACGGTGCGATATCATAGCGCAGCGAGGCCTTGCCCGTCGCGGTCGAACCGAAATCGGAATAATCCTCGACGCGTCCGGCCAAGCCGACGAGCAGCTTGTCGGTCACCTGCGCTTCCAGATCGACATAGGCGCTGGCGTTGCGGCGCGACCGCTCCAGCTCGTTGTCGGCGCTGAAACCGGGGAAGCCCTGCGCCCCCGCCGACACCCGGCTGACCGGGCGGGAGTTGGGCTCGCCCGCCTCGATCTTGTAGCCCTCGCGCCGTCCCTCGACGCCGAACGCGACGTTGAGCGACTGGAAGACGTCGAACTTCCGCGTCACGTCCAGCCCCGCGATCCACTGGTCATAGATCAGCCGTCCGGCGTAGAAATCCCGCTGCGATGCGTTGCCCGCCGCGAAATTCGCCGAATTCAGGGTACGGAAGGAAATCAGGTTTCGGCCGTAACTCACGCTAAGATCGGCATTCCATCCGCCAAAATCGCCCCGTAGGCCGGTCGCGGCGTTCATATCCTTTGACTTGGTGTTGATGATCGGCAGGAAGCCGTTGGGATATAACGTATTAACGTTGTATCCGTTGGTTACGCCGGGCAGGCGGGGAAAAGCGGCGCTCCTGGTGTCGCGGTCCTGATAGCCACCGAACGCATAGAGGCTGACCGTGTCGGTCAGCGAGGTGCCGGCATTTACATAACCGGTATATTGGGTGACGGCGGGGTCGCCATAGCGGCCGGTGATGCGCCGGGGACTGACCCGCGTGTCGATATCGGCCCGGTTGGTCGGCTGACGCTTCATATATTCGCCCGACACGGTGAGGAAGCCGTCGCTGCCGAAGCCGATGCCCTGCCATGCGGAGGCGGTAACGGCATGTTCGCCCGTCACGTGCCGGCGGTTGTTCGCGGTGTCGACCTGCGTGTCGTAGAAGCCGTAATTCACCTGGGCGCCGCCGCCCGACCGTGCCTCGCGCAGGCGCAGGTTGACGACGCCGGCGATCGCATCCGATCCGTATTGCGCCGACGCGCCGTCGCGCAACACCTCGATCCGGTCGAGCGCCACGGTCGGGATGGTGTTCAGGTCGACCGCTGCCGATCCGCGCCCGACGGTACCGTTGGTGTTGAGCAGGGCCGAGGTATGGCCGCGGATGCCGTTGATCAGCACCAGCGTCTGGTCCGGCGACAGGCCGCGCAGCGTCGCGGGGCGGATCGCGTCGGTGCCGTCATTGGCGGCGGGGCGCGGGAAATCGATCGATGGGGCGACAGCGGCCAAAGCGGTCGCCAGTTCGGTCGTGCCCTGGCGTTGCAGGCTCGCACCGCTCAACACGTCGACCGGCGAGGCGCTGTCCAGCCGGCTGCGACCGGCGACGCGGGTGCCGGTGACGACGATATCGTCGCCCTCGTCCGCCGTCGTTGCCGCATCGGCCACCGGCGCCGCCTGTGCCGCCTCCGCGGGCGCGCCATCCTGCGTGGCGGGTGTTGGGGGCAGGGGCGCCTGCGCCGCGAGTGCCGCCGCCGTGGCTGCCGTCAGCAGCAGTTCACCGATCATCATGGCCAAACCCTTTATCGTCCTGCCGTATCTCGGCGTCGGGGCGGCGCTGTAGGACAGCACCAAGCCCGTTTCGTGGTAGAAATACTTGCGCGGACCGACAGGGCGGTTTGCGGACCCATGGTTGCCACGCCCGCGTTATTCTTCCCTAATTCGTCAGATCGGGGACCATCCGCATGACCAGATACGCTATCGCCGCCGTCCTGCTGCTCGCCGCCTGCGGATCGTCCGAAGACGGGGCGGGCAACGGTGCCGAAGAGGAAACCACCGTCGCTCCCATCGAAAAGACCCCGGCCAATCTCTATGCGGACCCCGGCAACATGGTCGTGCCGCTCGATCCGCCCGGCAAGGGCACTGCCCCCGCCGCCCTGCCGACCCCCGCGCCCTCGCCGGTCGTGGCGATCCCCATGGCTTTCCGTGGCCGCTGGGGAATCGGGCTGGCGGACTGCGACGCCGCGCGCGACGATGCCAAGGGGCTGATGACCGTCAGTGCCGACACGCTGCGCTTCTGGGAATCCCGCGCGAAGCTGGCGGCGGCGCGGACCGAGGGAGCGACGACGCTGGTCGCTACCCTGTCGTTCAGCGGCGAAGGCCAGACATGGCGCGAACCGACCCGGATGGTGCTGCAGGATAACGGCCGTTCGCTCGTGCGCGACAGCGCCGGGGACGGGCAGGGCGGGGGGCAAGGTGGCACGACGCGTTATATGCGCTGTCCGGCCTGAACGGGTTCTCGAAACCGGGCCTATAATAGCCATATCGGCATCCTCGATCTGATCCACCAAGGGGTTTCCAGCGTGTGCCATTCATTGACACACAAGGTGATTTTTGCCATGCTGTCATGATGGTCATTCAACGTCTGTCGCGTAATATCTCGCTCACGCCGGAGCTGGGTGCGTTCATCGACGAGCAGCTTGGCGCCGGCGAATATGGCAATGCCAGCGAGGTGGTTCGCACTGCGTTGAAATTGCTGCGGGATCAGGGCGGGCAGGCTGGGCCGGCCGTTGCGGTGGCGGCATCCTCCGAGGAATGGCCGGTCGGCGGCGGCGAATGTGGCGGACTGATTCGCGCCTATGACTGGGGCGCCACCTCGCTGGGGCCGAAGGATCATTGGCCGGCCGAGCTGCGCAGCACCGTCGCCAACATCGTCAACTCCCCGGTCGCCAAGGTGCTGATGTGGGGGCCGGATCATCTGCTGCTCTACAATGATGCCTATCGCGCGATCGCGGGCGACCGGCATCCCGTCGCACTGGGCAAGCCGGTGGCGACGATGTTTCCGGAGGTGTGGGAATGGAACCGCACCGTGCTGGCGGCCGCTGAACGGGGCGAAGCCGTCTCGCATCACGACCAGCCGATCACCTTTCATCGCGCCACCGGTCGCGAAACGCTGGACCTCGATCTGTTCTATACGCCCGTCTACGCCGCCAGCGGGCAGGTGGGCGGCGTGATGTGCACTGTCGTCGACAATAGCGGGCGGTTGCGGGCGGAGCGTCGCGTCGCGGCGAGCGAGGCGCAGTTGCGCGCCGTCACCGATGCGGTGCCGATGCTGGTCGCCTATGTCGATCGCGATCACGTCTATCGCTTCGCCAACGGGGCCTATCGCGACCTGTTGGGCATCGATCCGGCGACGATGATCGGCCGCTCGGTTCGCGATGCGGTGGGCGAGGATTTCTACGCCGATCGCCGGCCCTCGATTGATCGCGCGCTGGCGGGCGAAACCCTGGACAGCGAAGCGATCATCCCGCGCCTCGACGGCAGCGCGCGGCGCTTCGAGTTGCGCTACATTCCCGATATCGCGGCCGGTGGCGCGATCTCTGGTTGCTATATCCTGGGCATCGACATCGAGGAGCGCGCCGCGCGCGAGGCGGCGTTGACGGTCAGCAATGCCCGTTTCCGTACCGCGATGGATGCCGTCCACGGCGTGCTGTGGACCAACAGCCCCGATGGCCGGATGCTGGGCGAACAGCCGGGCTGGGCGCAACTGACCGGGCAGTCGGCCGACGAATATCAGGGTTTCGGCTGGGCCGATGCCGTCCATCCCGATGATGGTGCCGCCACCCTTGCGGCGTGGAACGCAGCGGTCGCCAGCCGGTCGATGTTCGTCCACGAACACCGCGTCCGCCGTCATTGCGGAACGTGGCGGACCTTCGCCATCCGGGGGCTGCCGATCATCGGCGACGATGGCGAGATCATGGAATGGGTCGGCGTCCATACCGACATCACCCATCGCCGCGCCGCGGAGGCGGCGTTGCGCGAACAGGCCGAACACCTGTCCCGGCAGGTCCGTCACCGCGAACGCGCCGAGCAGCAGTTGCGTCACCTGAACGACAATCTGGAAGCGCGCGTGATCGCCGAGATCGAAAGCCGCCGCCAGACCGAGGTGAAGCTGGCGCAGGCGCAGAAGATGGAAACGGTCGGCAAGCTGACCGGCGGCGTCGCGCATGATTTCAACAATCTGTTGCAGGTCGTGTCGGGCAATCTGCAATTGCTCGCGCGTGACGTCGCCGGCAACGACCGGGCGGAACGGCGCGTCGCCAATGCGATGGCCGGCGTCTCGCGCGGGTCGAAGCTGGCGTCGCAATTGCTCGCCTTCGGCCGGCGGCAGGCGCTGGAACCGAAGGTCGTCAACGTCACCCGCTTCGTCAACGGCATGGACGACATGCTCCGCCGCGCGATCGGCGAGGGGGTGGAGGTCGAGACGATCGTCGGTGGCGGCCTGTGGAACACCTTCATCGATCCGGCGCAGATCGAGAACGCGCTGCTCAACCTCGCGATCAACGCGCGCGACGCGATGGAGGGGCAGGGCAGGTTGACGATCGAGCTGGGCAACGCCCATCTCGACGATGCCTATGCCCGCACCCATGACGAGGTGATGCCCGGCCAGTATGTGATGCTCGCCGTATCCGACACCGGCAGCGGCATGGCGCCGGAGATCATCGACAAGGTGTTCGAACCCTTCTTCTCGACCAAGGGCGAGGGCAAGGGATCGGGGCTCGGCCTGTCGATGGTCTATGGCTTCGTCAAGCAGTCGGGCGGCCATGTTAAGATCTATTCCGAGGTCGGGCACGGCACCACCATCCGCCTCTATCTGCCGCGCGCGATGCAGAGCGAGGATGTCGAGGTGCAGGTCGATCACGGCCCGATCACCGGCGGCAGCGAAACCGTGCTGGTGGTGGAGGACGACGCGGAGGTACGCGCCATCGTCGTCGAGATGCTGACCGATCTCGGCTACCGTGTGCTGAAGGCGGTGGACGCGACGAGCGCGCTCAGCGTGGTCGAAAGCGGCATTCCGATCGATATGCTGTTCACCGACGTCGTGATGCCCGGCACGCTGAAAAGCCCCGAACTGGCGCGCAAGGCTCGTGAGCGGCTGCCCGATATCGCGGTGCTGTTCACCTCCGGCTACACCGAGAATTCGATCGTCCATGGCGGCCGGCTCGATGCCGGGGTCGAACTCCTGTCCAAGCCCTATACGCGCGAGGCGCTGGCACGGAAGTTCCGCCACGTCCTCGGCAACCGGGGCCAGCGCCAGCTTGCCGCCCTGTCCCAAGCCAGCCTGTCCCGCACCGCGGTTCCCGTCGCGTCCGAACCCGTGGCAAAGTCGCGCGGGATCAGCGTGCTCTTGGTCGAGGATGACGAGATGATCCGCGCCAGCACCGCCGAAATCCTGATCGAACAGGGCTTCACGGTGATCGACGCCGCCAGCGCGGAGGCGGCAATGACGATGCTGCGTGCGAACGCGATCGACGTGCTGGTCACCGATGTGAACCTGCCCGGCCTCTCCGGCCCGGAATTCGCGGACCGCGCCCGCACGCTGCGCCCCGACCTGGGAATCGTGTTCGCCACGGGCGATACCGCGGCGGTGCTGGCGGAGGCGGAGGCGGTGATGCTGGCCAAGCCTTACGGTGCCGATGTCCTGATCCGGGCGGTCGATTCGGCGATGGCGCGTCGCCCGCGATCGCCGGCCGCATCGCTGGTGATCCCTGCCTGACCCGAAACGTGATGGATTTGTCATGATCCGGTCACCCCGCGGACGGCCGGCCGCCGGTAGAGGAGGGCCACCAGATCGCGAGATCGGCGCTTTAACTCCCGGAAGCGTCGTAGGGGCCGGCGGAAGGCACGACCTTCCGCCGGCTTTCCCTTTCTGGGTTGGCGGGATAGGACGGTGCCGGTGAGCGTGATGCGATGAGCCGCAAGATCCTGATCGTCGAGGACGATGCCTCCACCGCTGCCTATCTGGCCAAGGGACTGGCCGAAAACGGCTATGCGGTCGAAATCGCGGGCGATGGCCGTGACGGCCTGTTCCTGGCCAGCGAGGGGGTGTTCGATCTGATCGTCGCCGATCGCATGTTGCCGGGGCTCGACGGCCTGTCGATGGTCGGGGCGCTGCGGGCGGCGAAGGTGGCGACGCCGGTGCTGGTCCTGTCGGCGCTCGCCTCGGTCGACGATCGCGTCGACGGGCTTCGCGCCGGCGCCGACGATTATCTGTGCAAGCCCTTTTCCTTTGCCGAGTTGTCCGCCCGGATCGAGGCACTGGTCCGTCGCGCCGACCGTGCCGCTACCGAACCCCAGAAGACCCGGCTGTCGGTCGGCGATCTGGAGATCGATCTGCTCGCCCGCCACGTCACCCGGGCCGGTCGTCCGATCGCGCTGGGCGGCCGCGAGTTCAACCTGCTCGAATTTCTCGCCCGTCATGCCGGACAGGTCGTCACCCGCACGATGATGCTGGAAAAGATCTGGAACTATCATTTCGATCCCGGCTCCAACGTCGTCGACGTGCATATCGGCCGCCTGCGCCGCAAGCTGGAGGACGGGTTCGGCTCGCCGATCCTCCACACCGTACGCGGTGCCGGCTATCGCCTCGCCGCCGACGGCTAGGGGCGCTCGCTGCGCATGAGGCTGTCGGTCACCGCGCGCATCGCGCTGCTGGCGATCGCGCTGGCGCTGGTGTCGAACCTCGTCCTTGTCGGGTTCGTCTGGAAATGGACGCATGACGATGCGATCGCCGCCACCCGGCGCGAGATGACCGAACAGTCGGACGCGCTGCTGGCGATCTGGCGGCGCGAGGGGTTGCGCCCCCTTGCCGCCGCGGTGCGCGACGCACGGCCGCCGGGCGATGTATCGCTGGTCGTCGCCATTCTCGATGCGCGCGGCCGTCGGCTGGCCGGCTATGCGCCGCCACGGGTCACGGTGCCGCTGCACGCCACCGCCTTCCACGTCGCGCACCTCGCCGACACGGGGTCGTGGGGACAGCATGATACCGGCTACATCCTGCGGTCGATCGGCCGGAACTGGCTGCTGACCGGACGCACGCTCGACGTGATCGAGGCGGAACAGCGCGCGATCGAAGGCGCGCTGGCGCTGGCGGTCACGCTGTCGCTGGCGCTTGGTATCGGCGCCGGCCTCGTCCTTGCCCGCTATGTCGGCGCGCGGCTCAACCGGATCGCCGGCGTGATCGAGGCGGCGGGGGAGGGTGACCTGTCGCGCCGGGTCGAGATGGTGGCGGGCGGCGCCGATTCATTCGACCGGCTGGCGGCGCGGCTGAACGCCATGCTGGGCAAGGTGGAACGGCTGATGGCCGAGCTCCGCGTCGTCACCGACAGTCTGGCGCATGATCTGCGCTCCCCCCTCGCGCGGCTGCGCACCAAGGCCGAACAGGCGGTGGTGGCCGGCGATCCCGCCACGCGCGATGCGATGCTCGGCGGGCTGCTCGCGGAGACCGATCTGGTGATGCGGATGCTGACGATGGTGATCGAGATCAGCCGGTCGGAATCGGTGTCGCGCGACCGGTTCACGCTGGTCGATCCCGCCGCGCTGGTCGAGGAGATCGCCGACCTCTACGGTCCCGTCGCCGAGGAGGCGGGCCTCAGTTTCACGGTCAGGCTCGATCCCGGCCTGCGACCGGTACGGCTGCACCGCGAACTCGTCAGCCAGGCGATCACCAACCTGATCGACAACGCGCTGAAGCACGGCGCCGGCGGCGGGGCGGTGATGCTGCGGGCGGGGGGCGTGCCGGGCGCGATCACCATCCAGGTCGAGGATCGCGGGCCCGGTATCGCCGCTGCCGACCGGGCGCATGCACTGCGCCGGTTCGGTCGCCTGGATACCGCCCGCACCACGCCCGGCGCCGGTCTGGGCATGACCCTGATCGAGGCGGTGGCACGCCTGCACGACGGACGGCTGGAACTGGATGACAATGCGCCCGGCCTGATCGCCCGTTTGGTGCTACCAGGCTGAAACGGTGTTTTAATCGGTGTGGTCCAGGGTGGCCGGCGATCGGGGAGTCGTCATGGTTGCACCTAGTTTTTCTATCGAGTGCGATCCTGCGGGACCGTTCCTCCACCTTTCGCTCGTCGGTGACTGGAACCGGGTGATCGCGGACCGGTTCGCGACGGAGGTCGCCGGTGGCATCCGTGGCATGATCGCCGCCGGGGCCTTGCCCGGTACGTTCCTGACGCTGATCGACATGAGCCGGAAGAACATCCTGCCTCAGGACATCGCCACCGACATGGCCCGGATGCTGCGGCCCGACTCGCCCTCGCGCCGGATCGCCTTCGTGGTGTCCGGGTCGCTTCACCTCCTGCAGGCGCGACGACTGTGCGAGTCGGAGGGGCGTCGCTGTTTTCCGACGGAGGAGGCGGCCAGACAGTGGCTGTTCGCCGATTGACGGTGGCGACTCCGCCACCATCCCTGCCACGACCGGCGGCTCATGGGTAAGCGGCGCGGGATGGCCGGCATGCAACTCCGGGCTGCCTCCATTCATTGTTGCCGGTCATGGATGCCCTGACCGCCTTCGGCCTGTTCGCCGTCACCTTCATGCTGATCTGCTATGTGCTGGAGGATCGTGCGCCGTTCTGGACGTTGCTGTTCGCCATCGGCTGTCTGATGGGATCGGCTTATGGCTTCCTGCAGGGGGCATGGCCGTTCGGGGCGGTGGAGCTCATCTGGTTCGTGGTGGCGCTGCGCCGCTGGACCGTGCTTCGCCGCGCGGCCCGTGCCGGGCTGGCCCATCCGCTGGCCGTCGCCGGATCGGAACCTGCTGCTTGACTTGATGTTTCACGCCCCCTAACGACGTTCTACCCCGAGCCACCGGCTGCCGGCGTCGCATTTTTGCGCACGTCGCATTTGTGCGTTTCGCATCGGTGGGGCGGATCAACGCGTCGAGATAGCGATCGTGCGGCCATGCCGATCGCTGTGGAGCTAGGAGAAACATTCCATGGCACGTATTGCGGGTGTCAACATCCCGACCAACAAGCGCGTGGTGATCGCGCTGACCTATATTCACGGTATCGGCCCGGCCAACGCCAAGAAGATCACCGAGAAGCTGGCGATCGCGCCGGAACGTCGCGTACAGGACCTGACCGATCAGGAGGTTCTCCAGATCCGCGAAGCGATCGACGCCGACTACAGCGTCGAGGGCGATCTGCGCCGCACGACCGCGATGAACATCAAGCGTCTGATGGACCTCGCCTGCTATCGTGGCCTGCGCCACCGTCGTGGCCTGCCGGTCCGCGGTCAGCGCACGCACACCAACGCGCGCACCCGCAAGGGCAAGGCGAAGCCGATCGCGGGTAAGAAGAAGTAAAAATAGTCCGGGGGACTGTTTTTACTTCTTCTCCGCCGGAGGGCAGGTCAGAGGCTGACCGCCTTCCGGCTTCCGTATCAGAGATACAGGTCAGGAATTTCCAACAATGGCACGTGAACCGCAGCGCATTCGTCGTCGCGAGCGCAAGAACATCACCGCCGGCGTCGCGCATGTGAACGCCAGCTTCAACAACACCATGATCACGATCACCGACGCGCAGGGCAATGCGATCTCGTGGTCGTCGGCCGGCATGATGGGCTTCAAGGGCTCGCGCAAGTCGACGCCGTACGCCGCGCAGGTCGCCGCCGAAGACGCCGGCAAGAAGGCCGCCGAACACGGCGTCCGCACGATCGAGGTCGAGGTCAAGGGTCCGGGTTCGGGTCGCGAATCGGCGCTGCGCGCGCTGCAGGCGGTCGGTTTCCAGATCACGTCGATCCGCGACGTCACGTCGATCCCGCATAACGGCGTTCGTCCGTCCAAGCGTCGCCGCGTCTGATTTCGGGCTCGCCGGCTGACGAGCCGGCGTCCTTTTACTATCCGAGGCCGGCGCCCCCCGGCCTCCAACCCAGGGGAACCCCGTGGCTGTCAACGCAAAGAACTGGCAGGAACTCAAAAAGCCGAACGGCCTGGAGAAGAAGGGCGGTGACGGCAAGCGGAAGGCGACCTTCGTGGCCGAACCGCTGGAGCGTGGCTTCGGCCTGACGCTCGGCAACGCGCTGCGCCGCGTGCTCCTCTCCTCGCTTCAGGGCGCTGCCGTCACCTCGATCAAGATCGAGAACGTGCTGCATGAGTTCTCGTCGCTCGCCGGCGTCCGTGAGGACGTGACGGACATCGTCCTCAACGTGAAGCAGATCGCGATCCGGATGCAGGGCGAAGGCCCGAAGCGTCTCCAACTGGCGGCTACCGGCCCCGGCGAGGTGAAGGCCGGCGATATCGCCGTGTCCGGCGATATCGAGGTGATGAACAAGGATCTGGTGATCTGTCATCTCGACGAAGGTGCGACGCTCAACATGGAGCTGACCGCCGATGTCGGGAAGGGTTATGTCCCCGCCTCCGCCAACCGTCCGGCCGACGCCCCGATCGGGCTGATCCCGATCGATGCGCTCTACTCGCCGGTACGTCAGGTGTCGTACAAGGTCGACCCGACCCGCGTCGGACAGGACCTCGATTACGACAAGCTGACGCTGACGATCGAAACCGACGGCACCGTCACCCCGGAAGACGCTGTGGGCTATGCCGGCCGCATCCTTCAGGACCAGCTGGCGCTGTTCGTCCACTTCGACGACTCGTCGATGACCCGTCCGGCCCCCACGGGTCAGGTCGCGGCACCGGCTGCCGGCACGGAGCCTGCTGGTGATACCCAGCAGATCAACCGTTACCTGCTCAAGAAGGTCGACGAGCTCGAACTGTCGGTCCGCTCGGCCAACTGCCTCAAGAACGACAACATCATCTATATCGGTGATCTGGTCGGCAAGACCGAGGCGGAAATGCTGCGCACCCCGAACTTCGGCCGCAAGTCCTTGAACGAGATCAAGGAAGTGCTGTCGTCGATGGGTCTGCGCCTCGGCATGGAAATCCCGGGCTGGCCGCCCGAGAACATCGAAGAGATGGCCAAGAAGCTCGAGCAGGAGATCATGGGCTGAGCCGCATCGGGATAGCGGTGCTATCCCGAAGACGGCGCCAGCCCGGCCGGCGGGTTAGCCTTGCTGACCCGTTCGACGTGAGACACGGGCTTTGCCCGTGTCCGGCCCAAACCGAAAAGTCACGGTTCGGGCGAAATATGCCCTGTAGGATGTGACTTTAGTGACTTTCCACCGGCTCCTCTGCCGGTACGGGTTATCGGCGGTGGCCCTTTTTCTCACCGCCTGCTCCGGGGTTTCCGTCAAACGGCCCCTGAACGAACGAAGAAGGACATCAATCATGCGTCATCGCGTCGGCGGCCGTAAGCTGCAACGTACCTCCGCCCACCGGATCGCCCTGTTCCGCAACATGGCGGCCGCGCTCATCAAGCACGAGCAGATCACCACCACCGTCGCCAAGGCGAAGGAGCTTCGCCCCTATGTCGAGAAGCTGGTCACGCTGGCGAAGAAGGGTGGCCTGTCCAACCGTCGTCTCGCCCATGCCCGCCTGCTCGACGATGCGCAGCTGGTGAAGCTGTTCGACGTGATCGCGTCGCGCTACGTCGATCGCAACGGTGGCTACACCCGCATCATCAAGACCGGCCCGCGCCAGTCGGATGCCTCGCCGATGGCGATCATCGAGTTCGTCGATCGCGACGTCTCGGCCAAGGGTCAGGATTCCGGCCCGGTGGTCCAGGACGACGAGGATTACAACGAAGCGGCGTAAGTCGTCATCGCTGTCAAATGAACGGGGCCGCGCCAGCGATGGTGCGGCCCTTTCGTCGTCATGACGCAGCGTGACGATTCATGTGGGATATCTGGCGATCATGCCACCGGGGCACTATCAGCCCGGCACTGATGGCCCCTGCCAGACACATCAGCATATCCCATTGCGTGTCCCATGGATCGCCCTGCGTGCCGAGAAACTCTTCGGCTCCCTGGCCGAGCGCCATCGCCGCGCCGAACTCGATCAGCTCGTAGCCGGCGCTGATCGCCAGGCAGCAGGCCAGCGTCAGGAAATGGGTCAGCCGACCTCGATCAAGTCCGCCGGCCCGTATCAGTAGCTCGCGCAGGACGACGAAGGGTACGAAACCCTGCAAGAAGTGGCCGAACCGATCATAGGGATTGCGAGCCAGTCCCAGCCATTGCTGGACGTCGAAGCCGATCGGTACCCGCGCATAGCTGTATGCACCCCCCACCATCAGGACGATGCCGTGAACCGCGATCAGCGATAGCGCGATCGGTGTCAGGGGCAGTCGATGCCGCGTCACCCACAGCACGGGCATGGCGATCAGCACCGGCGCGATTTCCATCAGCCATGTGGCCCGATCGAACGGGTGCCATCCCGAAACCATCAGGCCGATCGCCCAGGCCGTCATAAGCAACAGCAGTTGCTGGTCGCGCGATGCGTTCGTCAAGATCGATCCTTCCGGCCGCCATGGCTGCCGGTGATGGTAGCAGCATCGCCTGCCCCTTTCACCGCCGCCCGACAGTCGCTACAGGCCCGCCATGGAACACCCCGACAGCATCCTCATCGTCGATTTCGGCAGCCAGGTGACGCAGCTGATCGCGCGTCGCGTCCGCGAGGCGGGCGTCTATAGCGAGATCGCTCCCTTCCAGTCCGCCGCCGACGCCTATGCCCGCATCCGGCCGAAGGGCATCATCCTGTCGGGCGGTCCGGCCTCCGTCCTAGACGAGGGCAGTCCGCGCATTCCCGATGCGATCCTGCAGAGTGGCCTGCCGATCATGGGCATCTGCTACGGCCAGCAGGCGCTGACCCAGCAGCTCGGCGGTCGCGTGGAAAAGGGGATGGGCGGCGAATTCGGCGAGGCGTTCGTCGCGGTCGACGCCCCCTGCGCGCTGTTCGACGGCCTGTGGGCCGAAGGCGACCGGCATCAGGTGTGGATGAGCCATGGCGATCACGTCGCCGAACTCGCGCCCGGCTTCCGCCCCGTCGCCTCCAGCCGCGGCGCGCCGTTCGCGATCATCGCCGACGACGATCGCCGCATCTACGCGATGCAGTTCCATCCGGAGGTCGTCCACACGCCCGACGGCGCAAAGCTGATCGCGAACTTCGTCCGCCATGTCTGCGGCCTCGCCGGCGACTGGACGATGGCCGAATTCCGCGCCGCCAAGATCGCCGAGATCCGCGAACAGGTCGGCACGTCGAAGGTGATCTGCGGCCTGTCCGGCGGAGTCGACTCGTCGGTCGCCGCGCTGCTGATCCACGAGGCGATCGGCGACCAGCTCACCTGCGTATTCGTCGATGGCGGCATCCTGCGGGCGGGGGAGGCGGAGCAGGTCGTCGGCCTGTTCCGTGGCTACTACAACATCCCGCTCGTCCATGTGCAGGCGCAGGACCTGTTCATGGATGGTCTTGCCGGCGTCACCGATCCCGAGGCCAAGCGCAAGTTCATCGGCAAGACCTTCATCGACGTGTTCGAGGCGGAGGCGAAGAAGATCGGCGGCGCCGATTTCCTAGCGCAGGGCACGCTTTATCCCGATGTGATCGAAAGCGTCAGCTTCACCGGGGGGCCGTCGGTGACGATCAAGAGCCACCACAATGTCGGCGGCCTGCCCGAACGCATGAACATGAAGCTGGTCGAACCCTTGCGCGAACTGTTCAAGGACGAGGTCCGCGTTCTGGGTCGCGAACTGGGCCTGCCCGACGTGTTCGTCGGCCGTCACCCTTTCCCCGGACCCGGCCTCGCCATCCGCATCCCCGGCGAGGTGACGCGCGAACGCTGCGATATCCTGCGCAAGGCGGATGCGATCTATCTGGAGGAAATCCGCGCCGCCGGCCTCTATGATGCGATCTGGCAGGCATTCGCGGTATTGCTGCCGGTTCGCACGGTCGGGGTGATGGGTGATGCCCGCACCTATGATTACGTTCTGGCGCTCAGGGCGGTGACCTCGGTCGACGGGATGACGGCGCAGGCATTCTCCTTCCCCGGCGACTTCCTGCCGCGCGTCGCGACCCGGATCATCAATGAGGTGAAGGGCGTCAATCGCGTCACCTACGATTATACCTCCAAGCCCCCCGGCACGATCGAGTGGGAATGACGCGCGGGGCCTAGGGCACCGGCACCAGCCGGTGGAATGCGGCGGTCACTGCCTCGCTGCTCACCGGCTTGACCAGAACGGTGGTCGATGGATCGTCGGGATCGCAGTCATGGGGGCTGGCGGTGATGAAGATCACCGGCATCGGCCCCAGTTCCTCATGGATACGGCGCACGGCGGCCGGGCCGTGGCCATCCATCAACCGCACGTCGGAGGTGATCAGATGCGGCGGAT
Source organism: Sphingomonas cynarae (assembly GCF_039537815.1). Taxonomy (NCBI): domain Bacteria; kingdom Pseudomonadati; phylum Pseudomonadota; class Alphaproteobacteria; order Sphingomonadales; family Sphingomonadaceae; genus Sphingomonas; species Sphingomonas cynarae. Next base: position 347,300 of record NZ_BAABBF010000004.1, read on the forward strand.
GCTCGTGCGCGGCGATCACCGCCTCGTCCTCGGTCATGGCGAATGAGAAGGACGTGGCACCGATCTCGCTGAGCATCATCTCGATGTTCATGGCGACCAGCGGCTCGTCCTCGATGATCAGAACGTGGCACACCCGCGTCGTCTCCCTTGATCCAGGTTACTTTAACGGGTGATGACGCGGATCGGTCCCCCGTCATTCGCGGAAAGTGCGCGGCTTGGCGGCGAACGCCATTTCGGTTAACGGAGGCGCCTTATGGCCAGCCGTCCGCAAACGCTCTACGAGAAGATCTGGGATGCGCATGTCGTCGAACGTCGCGACGACGGCACCTGTCTTCTCTATATCGACCGTCACCTCGTTCACGAGGTCACCAGCCCGCAGGCGTTCGAGGGGCTGCGCGTCGCTGGCCGCCGCGTCCGCCGGCCCGAACTGACGCTGGCGGTACCCGATCATAATCTGCCCACGACCCCACGTCTGGGCGCCGATGGCCGGCTGCTGCCGATCGCCGATCGCGAAAGCGCGGCCCAGCTGGAGGCGTTGCGCCGCAACACCGCCGAATTCGGCATCGACTATATCGATGCCACTGCGGCGGAGCAGGGGATCGTCCATGTCGTCGGCCCCGAACTGGGGTTCACCCTGCCGGGTACCACGCTGGTCTGCGGCGACAGCCATACGTCCGCGCACGGCGCGCTCGGCGCGCTGGCGTTCGGGATCGGCACGTCGGAGGTCGAGCATGTCCTCGCCACCCAGACGCTGCAACTGACGCGATCGAAGACGATGGAAATCCGCGTCGACGGCACGCTCGGCTATGGCGTGTCGGCCAAGGACGTGATCCTCGCGATCATCGGCCGCATCGGCGCGGCGGGCGGCACCGGCTATGTCGTCGAATATACCGGCGCGGTGATCCGTACCCTGTCGATCGAGGGGCGGCTGACCATCGCCAACATGTCGATCGAGGGTGGCGCCCGGGCCGGCCTGATCGCCCCGGACGAGACGACCTTCGCCTATCTGAAGGGGCGGCCGATGGCGCCGGCGGGGGCGGAATGGGACCGCGCGGTCGACTGGTGGCGGACGCTGCCCACCGATGCCGGCGCGCGCTACGACCGGACGGTGATGCTGGACGCCACCGACATCGCCCCCTCGCTCACCTGGGGAACCAGCCCGGAGGACGTCGTTCCGATCACCGGCGTCGTCCCCGATCCCGACAGCTTCGCCGATCCCGCGAAGCGCGACGCCGCGCGCAAGTCGCTCGATTACATGGGGCTGGCGCCCGGCACGCGGATGCAGGACGTCGGCGTCGGCCATGTCTTCATCGGCAGCTGCACCAACAGCCGGATCGAGGATTTGCGCGCCGCCGCCTCGGTTGCCAATGGCCGCCATGTTGCCGACGGCGTGCGCGCGATGGTCGTGCCGGGGTCCGGGCTGGTGAAGCGGCAGGCCGAGGCGGAGGGGCTCGACCGCATCTTCGTCGACGCGGGCTTCGAATGGCGTGAGCCGGGCTGTTCGATGTGTCTGGCGATGAACCCGGACAAGGTGCCACCGGGCGAACGTTGCGCCTCCACGTCCAATCGCAATTTCGTCGGGCGACAGGGGCCCGGCGCCCGCACCCACCTGTTGTCGCCGGCGATGGCGGCGGCGGCGGCGGTGACCGGCCGACTGGCGGATGTCCGCGATCTGATGGGGAACGACGCATGAAGAAGATACTCGTGATGCTGGTCGCCGGCGCGGTCCTGAGCGGCGTCGCCGCCTACAGCGCCAGCGTGGCGAAACCCGTGGCGCAGGCGCGGGGGGAATAGTGGAGGCGGTCACCACCGTTGCCGGCACCGCCTATCCCTGGGGCGCCAAGAACGTCGATACCGACGTCATCATCCCCGCGCACTGGCTGAAGACGATCGCCCGCTCGGGTCTGGGCCGTGGCGCGTTCGAGACGGTACGGGCAGTGCCGGGCAATATCTTCGACGATCCCCGCTATGCCGGGGCGCCGGTGCTGATCGCGGGCGACAATTTCGGCTGCGGGTCGAGCCGGGAACATGCCGCCTGGGCGCTGGCCGACATGGGTATCCGCGCGGTGATCGCGCCCAGTTTTTCCGACATTTTTTCGGGCAATGCCTTCAAGAACGGCATCATCCCCGTGGTGCTGCCGCAGGAAGCGGTCGACCGGCTGGTCGAGGTGGCGAAGGACCAGCCCGTGACCGTCGATCTGGAAACGATGACGGTCACCACCCCTTATCAGGACCGCTTCGTCTTCGAACTCGACCCGTTCCGTCGCCAGTGCCTGATGGAAGGGCTGGACGAGATCGGCCTGACACTGGCAAGAGATACCGCGATTTCGAAATTTGAGGGAGCGATGGCCGAACATCGCCCCTGGGTCGAGGGGAGACGCGGATATGAAGGCATTGCTGTCGAGGGCGCCGGGCGGACCTGAAACTCTGGAACTGGCCGATGCGCCCGATCCGGTGCCGGCCCCGGGGCAGGTCGTGGTCGCCGTGCGCGCCTGCGCGATCAACTATCCCGATGTCCTCATCATCGAGGACAAATACCAGTTCAAGCCGCCACGCCCCTTCGCGCCGGGTGGAGAGGTGGCGGGCATCGTCGACAGCGTCGGCGACGGGGTAACCGGCTGGCAGCCCGGCGACCGGGTGATCGGCATGGTCGGCCATGGCGGGCTGGCGGAAAAGGTCGCGGTCGATGCGGCCCGCCTCTATCGCCTGCCCGACGGCCGCGATTTCGCCGAGGGCGCGTCGCTGATCCTGACCTATGCCACCACCATCCATGCGCTGCTCGACCGTGGCCGGCTGGCGGCGGGGCAGAGCCTGCTGGTGCTGGGCGCGGCCGGTGGCGTCGGGCTGGCGGCGATCGAACTGGGCAAGGCATTCGGCGCCCGCGTCGTCGCGGCCGTTTCCTCGGATGAAAAGGCCGCTGCCGCGATGGTGGCCGGGGCGGACGAGGCGATCGTCTATCCGCGCGCACCATTCGATCGCGACCAGTCCAAAGTGCTGGCCGACCGGTTCAAGGCGGCCGGCGGCAAAGCGGGGTTCGATGTGATCTACGATCCGGTCGGCGGCGATTATGCCGAACCGGCGCTGCGGTCGATCGGCTGGGAAGGGCGATATCTGGTCGTCGGCTTTCCGGCCGGTATCCCGAAACTGCCGCTCAACCTGACGTTGCTGAAAAGCTGCGATGTCTGCGGGGTATTCTGGGGCGCCTTCGCCGCGCGCGATCCGGCGGCCAACGCCGCGCATGTCGATCACCTGTTCCGCCTATGGGCCGATGGCCGTATCGGCCCGCGCGTCACCGGCCGGTTCCCGCTGGCCGACGGGGGCAGGGCGATCGCGCAGATCGCCTCGCGCGGCGCGATCGGCAAGCTGGTGGTGGAAGTCTAGGGCGCGCGTCGCCCGCTATGTTGCGCCGCCGTATCGCTGCGCCTATCTCCGCAGCAGCAATGATGCGGGGAGCAGCCAGATGACCATGTTCGAGGACCGCGAACGCGCTGCCGAGGCGAAGTTCGTGCGCGACGACGAAATGGCGTTCCGGATCACCGCGCGCCGCAACCGCTTGCTTGGCCAGTGGGCGGCGGAGCGGATGGGGCTGACCCCGGCGGAAACCGATGCCTATGCCAAGGCGGTGGTGCAGGCCGATTTCGAGGAATCGGGTGACGAGGACGTGATCCGCAAGGTGGTGGGGGACCTGACCGCCGCCGGCGTCGATACCGACGAACCGACCGTGCGCCGCGCGCTGGAGGAACGGCATGTCGAAGCCCGCCGCCAGTTGCTGGAGGTGCGCTGACATGCCGATGTCCGCCGACGATATCGCGACGTTGATCCGGCAGGCGATTCCCGATGCGCAGGTCGAGATCACCGATCTGGCCGGGGACGGCGATCACTATGCCGCCCGGGTGGTCGCGCCCAGCTTTGCCGGAATGAGCCGCGTGGCGCAGACCCGCGCCGTCTATGCCGCGCTAGGCGGGCGCATGGGGGGCGAACTCCATGCGCTCCAACTGACGACAGCCGTTTCCTGAGGATGACGATGATGACCGACGACACGAACGCCCGCATCGATGCGGTGGTAAAAGCCAACAAGGTGGTGCTGTTCATGAAGGGCAGCCCGCTGTTTCCGCAGTGCGGCTTTTCCAGCCGGGCGGTGGCGATCCTCAATCATCTCGGTGCCGAGTTCGAAAGCGTCGACGTGCTGCAGGATCAGGGCATCCGGCAGGGCATCAAGGCCTATTCGGATTGGCCGACGATCCCGCAGCTCTATGTCGATGGCGAATTCGTCGGCGGATCGGACATCATGATGGAGATGTACGAAAGCGGCGAACTGGCCGAACTGTTCGGCGGCGAACGCCCCGCTTCCTGAGCGGCTGGCCGGGTCGGGTGGACCGGCGCGAGACTCGATCGAGCGACCGGTCCACCCTGCTGAACGCGCTGACGCTTCGGCTATTCCCGATGTAGCAGATGGCGTGCCAGATCGGATAAAACGCGCGAAACCGCGCCGGACGATCGTTAACGCCCCCTCCTTCGATACCCCATCTGTAAGAGATATCGACAGGCATGGCGCCCTGATTGACTACACTCGTAATCAATGAGATTACAGTTGTAGTCAATCAGGGAGTGAGTCGTGGCCGAACGGATCAGCGATGCCGAACACGCCGTCATGGAGGTGTTGTGGCAGGATTCGCCGCTTACCGCGCAGGACGTGGCCGAACGGGTCGATCCCGATCGGGGATGGAGCGCCAACACCGTCAAGACCTTGCTCGGCCGGTTGCTGGGCAAGGCGGCGATCGCGCACGAGGCGGATGGTCGCCGCTATCTCTATCGGCCACTGGTCGCACGCGAGGATTATGTCGCGGGTGAATCGCGTCGGCTGATCGATCGGCTGTTCGGTGGTCGCCTGACGCCGCTGGTCGCGCATCTGGCCGATCGCGACCAGTTGACCGCCCGCGACATCGCCGAGATCGAGGCGATCCTGAAGGGGCTGAAGTCGTGATCGCCTGGGCGGTGGAGGCGCTGGCCGCATCGGCCGCGCTGATGCTGGTCGTGCTGCTGATCCGGCAGCCCGTGCGCCGCGTCTTCGGGCCACAGATCGCCTATGCCCTCTGGGTATTGCCGCTGCTGCGGCTCACGATGCCGCCGCTGCCCGCCGGGTGGGGTGAGTCCGATGCGATGCCGATCGCCCGCGCCAGCGAGGCGATGACGATACTGGTCGGGGCGGAGCCGCTGACGGCACCGCTCGCAGCGGCGGCCGCGGTGCCGTCACCGGCGATCCCCTGGGGCGTGATCGCGATCGGCGCGTGGCTGCTCGGCGCGGCGGTCTTCTTCGTCCTGCACCTCGTCCGTCATCGCCGCTTCTGCCACCGCTTGCTGGCGAGCGCGCGGCTGCTCGACCGGGTCGGCGGGGTGTGCGTGATCGAAACGCCGGCGGCGGCCGGGCCGCTCGCCTTCGGCACCGCGAGACGCTTCGTCGCCTTCCCGAACGACTTCGCCGACCGCTACGATGCCGACGAACGCGAACTCGCGCTGGCGCATGAACTGGGTCACCACGCCCGTGGCGATCTGATCGCCAACTGGGCGGCGCTCGCGGTCCTCGCGATCCACTGGTTCAATCCGCTGGCCTGGCATGCCTTCCGCGCCTTCCGCTGCGATCAGGAACTCGCCAACGACGCCCGCGTGCTCGCCGGCCGCAGCCGGACCGACCGGCACATCTATGCCTGCGCGATCGTGAAGGCGGCGCATGGCGGCGCGATCTCGGCCGCCTGCCACCTCCATACCATCACTGATCTGAAAGGGAGATTACGGATGCTGACCAATACCCGCCTGTCCCGCACGCGTCAGGCGACGGGCACCGTCGCGATTCTGGGCGCCGTCACCGCCGGACTGATCGTCACCGCCTCGGGCACCCGCGCCGCCGCCGCGCTGACCGCCGGTGTCGAAAACGCGACCGGCGTCCAGCTCGCCGCCCCGCCCACGCCGCCGGCCCCGCCTGCCATACCGATGACGGCACCTGCCCGCCCGCCCGAACCGCCGGTGCCCCCGGCACCCCGGTCCGGCACGCGTACCGCCCGGCATGTCGTGATCGTGAAGGATGGTAAGACGACCCGCTACGACGGTGCTGCCGCGGCCGCCTATATCGCCGCGCACCCGGTGCCGGTGCCGCCGATCCCCGCGACGCCCCCGCTGCCGGATGTGCCGATCGTCGTCGACCGCAACTGCGAACCGGGCACCGGCGCCCCGACGATGGCGAGTAGCGACGAGCGCGGACGTCGCACCATCATCGTCTGCCGCAACCGCATCCGGCAGACCACGGTGCTGGCGATGCAGCAGGCGGAATGGGGTCGCCATCAGGCCGAATGGGGCCGTCGCCAGGCGGAATTCGCGGTCCGTCAGGCCGCGCAGGCGGAACGCCGCGCCGACGAGGCGAAGCGCAACGGGTTGCGTCAGGCGGTGGCCAGCATCCGGCTCGCCCGCCAGTCGATCACGATCGAACGCAACCTGACCGAGGATCAGCGCCGCGAAGCGCTGGCCGGACTGGACGAGGCGGCGCGCGAACTGGGTGAGCAGATGAAACCCTGATTGCGACGCCATCGCGCACACGAAAAAGGGGCGTGACCGGCAACTCGGTCACGCCCCTTTTCATGTCCGGACGTCCGGTTCAGGCGGCGAGGTTGCGCAGCACATACTGGAGGATGCCGCCGTTCAGGAAATATTCCAGCTCGTTGACGGTATCGATCCGGCAGCGGGTGGTGAACGTCTCCTTGCGGCCATCGGCGCGGACCAGTTCGACCTCGACATCCTGACGCGGACGCAGGGTGGCGACGTTGCGGATCGTGAACGTCTCCGAACCGTCCAGACCCAGCGTCTCGCGCGTCACTCCTTCGGCGAACTGGAGCGGCAGCACGCCCATGCCGACCAGGTTCGAACGATGGATACGCTCGAAGCTTTCGGTGATGACCGCACGCACACCGAGCAGGTTGGTGCCCTTCGCCGCCCAGTCGCGCGACGAGCCGGTGCCATATTCCTTGCCGGCGACGACGACGAGCGGCGTGCCGTCAGCCTTGAAGCGCATGGCGGCGTCATAGATCGGCATGACCTCACCGTTGTACTTCGACATGCCGCCCTCGACGCCCGGCACCATCTCGTTGCGGATGCGGATGTTGGCGAAGGTGCCGCGCACCATCACCTGATCGTTGCCGCGCCGCGCGCCATAGCTGTTGAAGTCGCCGCGGCTGACCTGCCGCTCCGACAACCAGCGACCGGCCGGGCTGTCCGCCTTGATCGAACCGGCGGGCGAGATGTGGTCGGTGGTGATCGAATCGCCCAGGATCGCCAGCGGCCGTGCCTCGATGATGTCCATCACCGGTGCCGGGGTCATTTCCATACCCTCGAAATAGGGCGGGTTGGCGACATAGGTGGAGGCGGCGGGCCATGCGTAGGTCGCCGATCCGGTCACGTCGATGCCCGACCATTTCGCATCGCCCTGATAGACGTTGCCGTAGCGGCTGCGGAACATGTCGTCGTCGATGTTCGCCTCCATCACGGTGCGGACCTCGTCGTTGCTCGGCCACACGTCCTTCAGGAACACGTCCTGCCCGTCCGATCCCTGACCCAGCGGGGTTTCGATCATGTCGGTGGTGACGGTGCCCTTGATCGCATAGGCGACGACCAGCGGCGGCGAGGCGAGGAAGTTCGCCCGCACATCGGCCGACACGCGGCCCTCGAAGTTGCGGTTGCCCGACAGGACCGACGCAGCGACGAGATCGTTCTCGTTGATCGCCGCCGAGATCGGCGCGGCGAGCGGCCCCGAATTGCCGATGCAGGTGGTGCAACCATAGCCGACGAGGTTGAAGCCGAGCGCGTTCAGGTCCTCGGTCAGTCCAGCCTTGTCCAGATAGTCGGTCACGACCTGCGATCCCGGCGCCAGCGAGGTCTTCACCCATGGCTTGGCGGTCAGGCCCAGCGCGCGCGCCTTGCGGGCGACCAGGCCGGCGGCGACCAGCACCGACGGGTTGGACGTGTTGGTGCAACTGGTGATCGCGGCGATCACGACGTCGCCGTCGCCGATGTCGTGCGTGGCGTTCGCCACCGGCACGCGCACGGCCTGCTCCTTGTGATAGATCTTGAACAGGTCGCCGTTGAAGACCTCGTCCACCTTGTTCAGCGCCACCTTGTCCTGCGGACGCTTCGGGCCGGCAAGCGAGGGCACGACGGTGCCCATGTCCAGTTCCAGCGTATCGGTGAAGATCGGGTCCGCGGCACCCTCTTCGCGCCAGAAGCCGTTGGCCTTGGCATAGGCCTCGACCAGGGCGATGTTCTCGTCCGACCGGGCGGTCAGGCGCATGTAATCCATCGTGCGCTCGTCGATCGGGAAGAACCCGCAGGTCGCGCCATATTCGGGGGCCATGTTGGCGATCGTGGCACGATCGGCGAGCGTCATCGAAGCGAGGCCGGGGCCATAGAACTCGACGAAGCGGCCGACGACGCCCTTCTTGCGCAGCATCTGCGTGACGGTCAGCACCAGGTCGGTGGCGGTGATGCCCTCGGCCAGCGCGCCGGTCAGCTTGAAGCCGACGACTTCGGGGATCAGCATCGATACGGGCTGGCCGAGCATCGCCGCCTCCGCCTCGATCCCGCCGACGCCCCAGCCCAGCACGCCCAGGCCGTTGATCATCGTCGTGTGGCTGTCGGTGCCGACCAGCGTGTCCGGATAGGCGATCGTCGCGCCACCCTTGGCATGGTCGCCGCTCTCCGCCGACGACCAGACCGCCTGGCCGATATATTCCAGATTTACCTGGTGGCAGATGCCGGTGCCCGGCGGCACCACCTGGAAATTGTCGAGCGCCTTCGAACCCCATTTCAGGAACTCGTAGCGTTCCATGTTGCGCTGGTATTCGAGGTCGACATTCTCCTCGAACGCCTGCGGCGTGCCGAACTCGTCGACCATCACCGAATGGTCGATCACGAGGTGGACCGGCACCTGCGGATTGATCTTGGCCGGGTTGCCGCCAAGCTTGGTGATCGCGTCGCGCATCGCCGCCAGATCGACCACGCAGGGAACGCCGGTGAAGTCCTGCATCAGCACGCGCGCGGGGCGATACTGGATCTCGCGGTTCGACCGCGCGTCCTTCTGCCAGTCGACGATCGCCTGGATATCCTCACGCGTCACGGTGACGCCGTCCTCGAAACGCAGCAGGTTCTCCAGCAGCACCTTCATCGAGAAGGGCAGGCGGGATATGTCGCCCAGCTGCTCGGCCGCCTTGGCGAGGCTGAAATAATCGTAGCTCTTGCCGCCGGCGGTCAGCGTGGTGCGGGTATTGAGGGTGTCCTGGCCGATGGCGGTCATAAGCGTCCTTTGCCTGTTGTCGCCCACGCGCACCACGGACGGCGGCTGGGCCGCACGAGGCGCCGGAGCATCGGATAATCAACGGTTGTCGCGGGCGATAGCAGCGGTACGCGTGGGGGGGAAGGGCGGTTCTCCCCTCAATGCGCGTATCCGGCCGGCGCCGTCCACCTGACCCTCCGTTCGGTCGCCCACTCGCCCGGTCGTCCGGCAGGCTCGATACGTCCTGCATCGGAACAGATCGCGCGCCATCACGGCTGATCGATGGTTGACCGTAGCGGCAGGCGGATTACCGAAAGCGGCGCGGAGATCGATTTCATGACGAACGAACGGGCCGGCATCGATCGCGTTCAGGAGGCGGCGGCGCTCGCCGAACGACTGATTGCGGTGGCCGAGGAACTGGATTGCTGGGTGGCGGCCGCCCTGGTCGAACAGGCGAAGCACCTTCTGGTGAACCGCGACGCCACCTGACCGGGCGGTCGGCCGGGCCGTCGATCCCGGATCTTGGTTCCACGGATCGCCTGGTCACGCCGCGCGTTGGCGGCGGCAGTGACCATCCAATGGAGGAACACGGACATGGCCGATACGATCAACGACGCAGCGAAGGCCGGCAGCGATGCGGCAAGGGCTGGTGCCGAACGCATGGGCGAAGCGGGCCGGGCGATCGCCGACAACGGTTCGACGATCGGCATCAAGATGATCGAGCAGGCCGAAACCAACACGCGGGAGGCATTCGCCGCGATGCGCGCCGCCGCCGAGGCGAAGGACATCGCCGACGTCATGCGTATCCAGGGCGAATTCCTGCGCGAGCAGAGCAGCCGGTCGATGGCGCAGGCGCGCGAGGTCAGCGAACTCATCATGCAGTTCGGCCGCAACGCCGTGGCGCCGTTCCGCCAACGTTGAAGGGCTGAAGAGCTGACCGGGCCCCGCGCGCTACGCGCTATCGCGCGGGGCCCGGCTCCCGTCGGATCGCATCCGCGGGCGTCACCGGTTTCGGTCCGTCCGCAGTCGCCTCCAGCGACGAATCGCCGCCCAGCACACGGTAGAGCGTCACCCGGTTGGATGCCGCCTCCAGTTGCGTGGCCACCAGCGTCCGCTGCGCTGAATATAATGATCGCTGCGCATCGAGCGTATTGAGGAACGCCGTCACACCACCTCGGTACGACGCATCGGTCAATTGCAGCGTATCCGCCGTCGCCGCGACGAGGCGACGATTGGCCGCCACCTGATCGGCGATCGTGCCCTGCCGCGCCAGCGCGTCGGCGGTTTCCTGAAACGCGGTCTGAATCGCCTTTTCATACGTGGCCAGCGCGGCATCGCGCTGCGCCTCGGTGAAGCGCACATTGGCGCGTGCGGCTCCCGCCTGGAAGATCGGATAGCCGACCGACGGCGCGACCGAATAGGTGAAGGCACCATTGTCGAACAGCGACGACAGGGCAGTCGAGGCGAAGCCGACCAGTCCGGTCAGCGAGATGCGCGGAAACAACGCGGCGCGGGCCGCGCCGATTTCCGCATTGGTGGCACGCAATTCATATTCCGCCTGCACGACATCGGGTCGACGCAGCAGCACGCCCGAATCCAGCCCGGCCGGCAATGCCGCGATCGTCACGGCCGCCTGATCGATGGTGGCGGGCAACAGCGCGGCATCGACCGGCGCACCGACCAGCAACTGCACGGCGTTGATATCCTGCGCCACCAGCGTGCGTTGCTGCGCCAGATCCGCCTCCGCCGTGGCGAGGATCTGAATCGCCTGCGCCAGATCGGTGCGGGGTGAGATGCCGCCACGCAGCCGGGCACGCGTCAGCTCGACCGATCGCTGGGCCGACGATGCCGTGTCCTGCGCGATCCGCAACAGGCTCTGGTCGGCGGCATAGGCCAGCCAAGCGTCGGCGATGTCCCCGACCAGCGTCAACCGGACGGTGCGGGCCGCGGCCTCGGTGCTGAAATACCGGTCCAGCGCGGCGCGGCTGAGGCTGCGGATGCGACCGAACAGGTCCAGCTCGAACGAGGTCACCCCCAGTCCCACCGACCATGCGCTTCGCGAGGAAGAGGTGGTGACGACGGTGCCGCCCGTGCCGGTGCCGCCTGTACCGGTGCCGCCGGTTCCCGTGCCCCCCGTCCCGGGACCGCCGATGCCGCCCGTCCCGGTCCCCGTGCCCCCCGTTCCCGTGCCGCCGGTCCCGGCTCCGGTGCCGCCGCCCGCCACGGTCGACGCACCGTTGCCGCCGCCTTGATAGCTATAGCGGCCGGTGGCATCGATTTGCGGAAACAGGTCGGCGCGCTGGATACGGTATTGGGCGCGGGCCGCCTGGATATTGGCGGCGGCGACGCGCAGGTCGCGATTGTTGACCAGCGCCTGCTCGATCAATCGCTGGAGCCGACGATCGGTGAAGACCGCCGGATAGGTGATCGCCGGCAGGCTGGCTTCCGACTGGCGCAGATAGGCGTCGCCGACCGGCCACGATGCCGGCACCGGCAGATCGGGGCGGACATAGGTCGGCGCCATCGAACAGGCCGACAGGGCGGTCGCGGCCATGACGACGAGGAAGGCGGTGTTACGCATCATGCCTGCCCCCGCTGCGGCGGGCCGAGCGGGCGGTTGGGGCCGTAGGGCTGGCCGTCCCCGTCGCCATCGCCCCGGCCCCCGTCGTCATCCTGGCCCCGGAAGCCGGTCGGCCGTCCGCGCAGCTTCGCGATGCCGTCGCGCACGCCGCGGCGGACGAGGACGAAGAACAGCGGGATGTAGAAGATCGCGAGGAACGTCGCCGACAGCATCCCGCCGATCACCGCCGTACCGATTGCGATGCGGCTGTTCGCCCCCGCGCCCGTCGAGATGGCGAGCGGCAGCACGCCGAAGATGAACGCGAACGAGGTCATCAGGATCGGCCGCAGCCGGATCTTGGCGGCCTGCAACGCGGCGTCCAGCACGCGCGCACCGTTCTTTTCCGCCTGTTCGGCGAACTCGATCATCAGGATCGCGTTCTTCGCTGCCAGTCCCATCGTCGTCAGCAATCCGATCTGGAGATAGACGTCGTTGGTCAGCCCGCGCAACGTGACGAAGGCGATTGCCCCGATCAGCCCCAGCGGAATGACCAGCAGCACCGCGAACGGGATCGACCAGCTTTCGTACAGCGCGGCAAGGCACAGGAACACGACGAGGATCGACAGGCCGTAGAGCAGCGGCGCCTGCCCCGACGACACGGCCTCCTGATAGGACAGCCCGGCCAGTTCGACCGACGTACCCGGAATCTCGCCGGCCAGCCGCCGCATCGTCTCCAGCGCCTGTCCCGAACTGGTGCCGGGCGCGGCCTGCCCCTGGAATTCGTAGCTGGGGATGCCGTTGAACCGCGACAGCGACACCGGCGCCTTCTGCCAGCTGGTCGTCGCGAACGAGGTGAAGGGCGCCATCTGCCCGTTCGATCCGCGCACGAACCACTGGTTCAGGTCCGAGGGCGAGGTGCGGTAGTTCGCATCGCCCTGCACATAGACGCGCTTCACCCGCCCGCGATCGAGGAAGTCGTTGACGTACTGGCCGCCCCATGCGGTCGACAGCGTCGAATTGACCGTCGCCTGGTTCAGCCCCAGCGTCGACAGCTTTTGTGGATCGACATTCACCTTCACGGTCGGCACGTCGGGCAACTCGGTCAGGCGCACGCCCGCCAAGGTCGGCTCGGCCGCGGCGGCGGCGAGCAGCTTGTCGCGCGCGGCGGCGAACTGGTCGGGCGACATGCCGCCGGTGTTCTGGAACTCGATCGTGAAGCCGTTCGACTGCCCCAGGCCGCGTACCGCCGGCGGCAACAGCGCATAGACCCGCGCATCGCGAAGCCCCTCGAACGCGGCGGAGGCGCGCTCGGTGATCGCATCGGCGGAGTTCTCCTTGCCCTCCCGCTCCGCCCAGTCACGCAGCGCGACGAAGCCCTGACCGGTATTCTGCCCGCTGGCACCACCACCGCCCGCGCCGCTGACCGTGAACACGGTCTGGACGTTGGCCTTCTCGCTGGCGACGAAATATTTCTCGACCTCCTGCTGCACCTCGAACGTGCGGTTCTGCGTCGCGCCGGGGGGCAGCTGGAACTGGACGATCGCGATGCCCTGATCCTCGGTCGGCAGGAACCCGGTCGGCATCCGCAGGAACAGCACCGCCAGCAACGCGACGACGCCGGCATAGATCAGCAGGAATAGCCATTTGCGCGACACAATCGCTTTGATCGAGTCGACGTAGCGGTCCGAGGTGCGATCGAACCAGTTGTTGAAATTGTCGCGCGCGCGGGCGAAGAAATGCGCGACCCTGGGGAATTTGCGGCCCAGCCAGCCATCCTCCACCGGGTCGCCATTGTCGTCGTGCTGCTTCTGCTTGAGCAACGTCGTGGTCAGCGCCGGCGACAGCACCAGCGCGACCACCACCGACAGGATCATCGCGGCGACGATGGTGACGGAGAACTGGCGGTAGATCACGCCGGTCGATCCGCCGAAAAACGCCATTGGCAGAAACACCGCCGACAGCACCAGCGCGATCGCGACCAGCGCGACGGTGATCTCGTCCATCGAACGGATCGTCGCCTCGCGCGGCGTCAGGCTGGGGTCCTCCTCCATCAGCCGTTCGACATTCTCGACCACCACGATCGCGTCGTCGACCAGCAGGCCGATCGCCAGCACCAGCCCGAACAGCGTCAGCGTGTTGATCGAGAAGCCCGCCAGATAGAATACGCCGAACGTGCCCAGCAGCACCACCGGCACCGCGATCGTCGGGATCAGCGTCGCGCGCCAGCTCTGCAGGAACACGAACATCACGATCACGACCAGGATCACCGCCTCGATCAGGGTCTTCACGACCTCCTCGATCGACAGCTTGATGAAGTTGGTGGAATCGTTGACGAACCGGTATTCGTAGCCGGGCGGGAAGCTCTTGGCGGTTTCCGTGATCTGCGCCTTCACCAGTTCGGCGGTCTTCAGCGCATCGGCGCCCGGCGCCAGCAGCACCGCGATGCCGGCGCCGGGATGCTGGTTGACGCGGCTGATCGCGGCATAGCTTTCCGCGCCCAGCTCGACCCAGCCGACATCGGCGATCTTGACCGCCGCGCCGTTGCCTTGCGTCTTGACGATGATGTTGCGGAACTGCTCGGGCGTCTGCAACCGCGACTGCGCGGTGACGACGGCGTTCAGATACTGGTTCGGCGCCGCCGGCTGGCCGCCGATCTCGCCCGCCGCGACCTCGGTGTTCTGGTTCTGGATCGCGGTGATGACGTCCGCCGGCATCAGCTGGAAACTGTTGAGCTTGTTCGGATCGAGCCAGATCCGCATCGCATATTGCGATCCGAACACGTTGGTGTCGCCGACCCCCTCGGTCCGGCCCAGCGGGTCCTGCAACGTCGAGGTCAGGTAATCCGATACGTCGCGATTGGTCGACCGGTCGGTGGAATCGTAGACGGAGGCGATCAGCAGGAAATCGGGGTTCGACTTGCGAACGATCAGTCCCTGCTGCTGCACCTGCTGCGGCAGGCGGGCGAGCGACTGCTGGACCTGGTTCTGGACCTGCACCTGCGCGATATCGGGATCGACACCCTTGTCGAAGGTGCAGGTGATCGTCACCGATCCACGGCTGGACGAGGAGGACTGGAAATACAGCAGCCCGTCGATCCCGGTCAGCGTCTGTTCGACGACCTGCGTCACCGCGTTCTGCAACGTCTGGGCGTTGGCGCCCGGATAGGTGGCGCGGATCGTGACCTGCGGCGGGGCCACGTCGGGATATTGCGCGATCGGCAGGCTCAGCATCGCGCCGACGCCGCCCAGCATGATGATGATCGCGATGACCCATGCGAAGATGGGGCGATCGATGAAAATCCGGCTCAGCATGATGTGGTCAGCCGGCCTTTTGCGGGTTCTGGGTCTGGTCGCCGTCCTGCTTCGGGGCCTCGACGCGTTGCGGCGTCGCGGCGGGTACGGGCTTGATCGACTGGCCGGGGCGCAGCTTGCCCAGACCCTGCACGATCACCCGGTCGCCGGGGTTCAGCCCCTCGGTCACGACCCAATAGGCGCCCTGCGTCCGTTCGGCCGTCACCTTCTTCTGCACCGCCTTGTTGCCGGGGCCGACGAGGATGACGGTCGCGCTGCCCTGCGGATCGCGGCTGACGCCCTGCTGGGGGACGAGGAAGGCGCGGCGGTTGATCGCCTGCGCGAAACGGGCACGGACGAACATGCCCGGCAGCAGCACGTTCTGCGGGTTGGCGAAGCGGGCGCGCAGCGTCGTGGTGCCGGTGGTCGGGTCGACCAGCGCTTCGGAAAACTCGATCGTGCCGGTCTGTCCGTAATCGCTGCCGTCGGGCAGCTTCAGGCGGACCTGTGCCGTGGTCGGCACCACGCCCTGCCCGGACAGGCTGCGACGCAGGGACAAAAGCGCATCCGCGCTCTGCTGGATGTCGATGAAGATCGGGTCGAGCCGCTGGATTTGGGCGAGGGGGTCGGCCTGCGTCGCCGATACCAGCGCGCCGACCGTGAACAGCGAGCGGCCGATCCGCCCGGAAATCGGCGCGGGCACGGTGGTGAAGCGCAGATTGATCTGCGCGGTGTCGAGCGCGGCGCGGCTCTGTGCCACGGCGGCGGCAGCCTGGCGGGCCTGCGCGACCGCATTGGTGTAGTCCTGTTTGGAGATCGCCTCGATCTCGGCGAGCGGCCGGTAGCGATCGGCAAGGACACGGGTCGCCTCGCGATTGGCCTCGGCGCTCGCCACGTTTGCACGCGCTTCATTGGCGGCAGCACGGTACAGGCGGGGATCGATCTCGTAGAGCGGTTGCCCCTGACGGACGAACGTTCCTTCGGTGAAGAAACGGCGGCGGATCAGGCCGGTGACCTGCGGTCGCACGTCCGAGCTTTCGAAGGCGGTGACACGCCCCGCCAGTTCGGTGACGAGTGCCGCCTCGGTCGGCTGGACTGCGACGAAGCCGACCTGCGGTGTGCCCTGGCCCGGCTGGCCACCGCCCTTGCCCTTGCCCTTTTCGGCGGACTCGCCGCCCCCGCATGCCGTGACCGACAATGCCAGCCCGATCGCGATCATCGCGGCGCCTGGCCGCACGTCCTTCAAAATCAAGATGGTATTGTCCGTTCGCTCGACGGACCTTCGCCCGTAACCTTCGCAAAATGCGCGGGTTCGCGTAAGGTTGCAACCCCCGACCGGATGACAGGGCACAGGGCAGGGTGCTGGCACGGATCGCGTTCTGGCTCGTTCCCCCTCCGATGACCGATCCGGATGACGACAAGCGAATGGCGGCCGGGGCCGCGGTGCGGGAAGTACGCGACGGGATGCTGGTGGGGCTGGGCACTGGTTCCACCGCCGCCCATGCTATCCATGCCATCGCCGCGGCGGGCCTGCGGATCGAAACGGTCGCCACGTCGGCAGCCAGCGCAGCGCTGGCGCGCTCGCTTGGAATCGTAGTGCGGGATTTCGCCGATGTCGTGCGCGTCGACCTGACGATCGACGGCGCCGATGAAGTCGACGACACCTGCCGGGCGATCAAGGGGGCTGGCGGTGCAATGGTGCGCGAGAAGATAGTCGCGGCGGCCAGCGATCGCATGATCGTGATCGCCGACGGGTCCAAACGGGTGGCGGTGATCGGCGCGGCGGCAATCCCGGTGGAGGTGCTGCCCTTTGGCGCAGCCTTCGTTTCGCAGGAGCTGACGGCCTTGTTCGCATCGGTCGTACCGCGGGACGGGGGCCATTATCGGACCGACAATGGCGGCATGGTGTTCGATTGCCGACAGGCGGTCACGCGGGAGTGGCCGGCGCTGGCCGCGACGATCGCAAGCATCCCCGGCGTGCTCGGTCATGGCCTGTTCCTGACCGAGATCGACGCGGCCTATATCGCCGCCGGGGGAACCGTTACGCGACTGGAACGTCGCCTGACGAAGCGCTAGGGGCGTCGTCACCGCGCAACCGACCGCCGGTACAGGCGTTCGACCATCGACCAATAGAGGCTCATGTTCATGTCCGATACCGAGACTGCCACGTCCGTCGCCACTGCCCTGCACGAGGACGGCAGTCCCGAACGGCTGGCGATCGACACCATCCGCACCCTGTCGATGGATGCGGTTCAGAAGGCCAATTCGGGCCATCCCGGCACCCCGATGGCGCTGGCGCCGGTCGGATACACCTTGTGGTCGAAATTCCTGCGCTACGATCCGGCCCATGCCGACTGGCCCAATCGCGACCGCTTCGTCCTGTCGGTCGGCCATGCGTCGATGCTGCTCTACAGCCTCATCCACCTTGCCGGAATCGAGGAAATCGACGCCGATGGCAACAAGACCGGCAAGGAGGCGCTGAGCCTCGCCGATCTGGAGCAGTTCCGGCAATTGTCCTCCAAAACCCCCGGCCACCCCGAATACCGCCACACCACCGGTGTGGAGACCACGACGGGCCCACTGGGCGCCGGGTGCAGCAATTCGGTCGGCATGGCGATCGCCGAGCGGTCGCTGGCGGCACGCTATAATCGCGATGGTTTCCCCGTGTTCGATCACGACGTCTACGCACTGTGCGGCGATGGCGACATGATGGAGGGCGTCGCGTCCGAAGCGGCGAGCATCGCCGGTCACCTGAAACTGTCCAACCTCTGCTGGATCTACGACAGCAACCATATCTCGATCGAGGGCGGTACCGATCTGGCGTTCGACGAGGATGTCGGCCTGCGCTTCAAGGCCTATGGCTGGAACGTCATCCATGTCGACGACGCGAACGACACCGCCGCGATCGCCGCCGCGATCGAGACGTTCCGCAAGACGACCGACCGGCCGACCTTCATCGTCGTCCACTCGGTGATCGGCTGGGGCAGCCCGAAGGCGGGCAGCGAAAAGGCACATGGCGAGCCTTTGGGCGAAGAGAATGTCCGCCTGACCAAGCGCGCCTATGGCTGGCCAGAAGACAAGAGCTTCTACGTGCCGGATGGCGTTGCCGAGGCGTTCCGCAAGGAGATCGGCGACCGCAGCAAGCCGCTGCGTGACGAATGGGTCGCGATGGTCGACCGCTATCTCCAGGCCAATCCCGAACTGGGTGCCGAGCTCGATGCGATGCTGAAGGACGAGCTGCCGGCCGGCTGGGATGCTGACGTGCCGGTATTCCCCGCTGACGCCAAGGGTCTGGCCAGTCGCGATTCGGGCGGCAAGGTGCTGAATGCGCTGGCAAAGCGCGTGCCGTGGCTGATCGGTGGCTCCGCCGATCTCGCGCCGTCCACCAAGACCGACATCAAGGACGAGGCGTCGTTCGAACCGGATAACTATGCCGGCCGCAACTTTCATTTCGGCGTCCGGGAACATGGCATGGGCGGGGTGGTGAACGGCATGGCGCTGTCGCACCTGCGTGCCTACGGCTCCACCTTCCTCGTCTTCGCCGACTATATGCGCGCACCCATCCGCCTGTCGGCGATCATGGAAGTCGGCGCGATCTGGGTGTTCACCCACGATTCGATCGGCGTCGGTGAGGACGGCCCGACCCACCAGCCGATCGAGCATCTGGCGTCGCTGCGCGCGATCCCCGGTCTCGACGTGATCCGGCCGGGCGACGCGAACGAGGTCGCCTGGGCCTATCGCGCCGTGCTGGAGGATGCGAGCCGTCCGGCGGCGCTGATCTTCTCCCGTCAGGCGTTGCCGACGCTCGATCGCGACAAATATGCCAGTGCCGAAGGCGTGCGGAAGGGCGGCTATGTGCTGGCCGACTGCGATGGCGAGCCGGAGGTCGTGTTGATCGCCACGGGCAGCGAATTGTCGCTGGTGGTCGATGCCTATGAAAAGCTGACGGCGGAGGGCACCAGGGCGCGCGTCGTCTCGCTGCCCAGCTGGTATCGCTTCGAATTGCAGGACAAGGCGTACAGGGATTCGGTCCTGCCG
Source organism: Sphingomonas cynarae (assembly GCF_039537815.1). Lineage (NCBI taxonomy): Bacteria > Pseudomonadati > Pseudomonadota > Alphaproteobacteria > Sphingomonadales > Sphingomonadaceae > Sphingomonas > Sphingomonas cynarae. The sequence continues at coordinate 366,501 of NZ_BAABBF010000004.1, forward strand.
CCCGCCGCCAAGGCGCGGCTGGCGGTCGAGATGGCCGGATCGATGGGCTGGGACCGCTATGTCGGCAGCCATGGCGACACGATCACCATGTCTACCTTCGGCGCGTCTGCGCCACTCGCGAAGCTGCAGGACAAGTTCGGCTTCACCGTCGACAACATCGTCGACAAGGCGCGCTCGCTGATCGCCGAAGCCGCCTCCACCGACAAGGAATGACCGCGATGAGCAAGCTTTCCGATCTCTCCGCCGCCGGCACCGCCGTCTGGCTCGATTTCGTCGACCGCAAGTTTCTCGAAGCCGGCGGGCTGAAGAAGCTGGTCGAGGAGGACGGGCTGACCGGCGTCACGTCCAACCCCTCGATCTTCGAAAAGGCGATGGGGCATGGCGACGCCTATGACGACACGCTCGCGGCGTTCGACAAGGAAAACCCCGGCGCCGCGACGATCGACCGCTACGAACATCTGGCGATCGAAGACATCAAGGCCGCGGCCGAAACGCTGGCACCGGTCTATGAGCGGCTGGACGCGAAGGATGGCTATGTCAGCCTGGAGGTGTCGCCCTATATCGCCGACGACACCGACGCGACCATCGCGGAGGCGCAGAAACTGTGGGCGGCGGTCGACCGTCCGAACCTGATGATCAAAATTCCCGGCACGCTCGCCGGCGCTCCGGCGATCTCGGCGACGATTGCGACCGGGATCAACGTCAACGTGACGCTGCTGTTCTCGCTCGACGCCTATATCCGGGTCGCCGAGGCCCATGCGGCGGGACTGGAGGAGCGCGTTCGTCAGGGGCAGCCGATCGATCGTATCGCATCGGTCGCCAGCTTCTTCGTTAGCCGGATCGACACGACGATCGACAAGCAGATCGACGCCCGGCTGAAGGACGGCGATGCCGAGGCGGAGGCACTGAAGGCGGTGCGCGGCAAGGTGGCGATCGCCAACGCCAAGCAGGCTTATGCCTGGTATCAGGATTTCATCGCATCCGATCGCTGGCAGGCGCTGGCTGCGAAGGGCGCGCAGCCGCAGCGGCTGCTCTGGGCGTCGACCGGGGTCAAGGACCCGGCCTATCCCGACACGCTCTACATCGACACGCTGATCGGTCCCGATACCGTCAACACCATGCCGCCCAAGACGATGGACGCCTTCCGCGACCACGGCACGGTCGCGACGACGCTGACCGCCGATGTCGATGCCGCCCGGCACGTGCTGGCGGAAGCGGACCGGCTTGGCCTGGACCTGCCCGGTGTGACGGATTCCCTTGTGCTTGAAGGGGTTGCATCCTTTACAAGTGCCTTCGACGACCTGCTGGGCGCAATCGCGAAGAAGCAGCCGGCGGCCGCCTGAGCCCCGGTTGCCCGATCCTCGATATAGGTGAACATGATGAAGATTGGCATGATCGGCCTCGGCCGAATGGGCGGTAACATGGCCCGCCGGCTGATGGCCGGTGGCCATGAGATCGTCGCCTACGACCGCAACGAGGAAGCGGTCGCGGCGCTGGCCAATGATGGCGCGATCCCCGCCAGCTCGCTTGACGACATGCGGGACAAGCTCGACACCCCGGCGATCTGGTGGGTGATGCTGCCCGCCGGCGATATCACCGAAAGCACGATTGCGACGATCGGTACCGATGCGAAGCCCGGCGACATCGTGATCGATGGCGGCAACAGTTTCTACAAGGACGATATCCGCCGTGCGAAGATGCTGGCGGAGAAAGACCTTCACTATGTCGATGTCGGCACCTCCGGTGGGGTGTGGGGCAAGGAACGCGGCTATTGCATGATGATCGGTGGTGACAAGGAAACGGTCGACCTGCTCGATCCGATTTTCGACACGCTGGCGCCCGGCACCGGCGAAATCGTCCGTACCCCCGGCCGCAACCCTGAGAACGCCGATCCCCGCGCCGAAAAGGGCTATATCCATGCCGGCCCCGCAGGATCAGGCCACTTCGTCAAGATGATCCACAACGGCATCGAATACGGCCTGATGCAGGCCTATGCCGAAGGATTCGACATCCTGAAGTCCAAGAACACCGACAAGCTGCCCGAGGAGGAACGGTTCGACCTGAACCTGACCGACATCGCCGAGGTATGGCGGCGTGGTAGCGTGATCTCGTCCTGGCTGCTCGACCTGACCGCTATCGCGCTGGCGAAGGACGGGATGCTGGAACAGTTCTCCGGCAGCGTCGCGGACTCGGGCGAGGGGCAGTGGACGATCGACGCCGCAATGGAGCAGAAGGTGCCGGCCAATGTCCTCACCGCGTCGCTGTTCGCGCGGTATCGCAGCCGGATCGATCATACGTTCGGCGACAAGGTGCTGTCGGCGATGCGCTATGGCTTTGGCGGCCATGTGGAAATCCCGCAATGAGCCCATCGGGCAAGCGCCCGCGCCTGCTGGTGTCCGATGTCGACGGAACGCTGGTCGATCGCGAGAAGCAGTTGACCAAGGGAACGATCGAAGCAGTTGCACGCCTGCATGAGGCCGGGATCGGCTTCACGATCATCTCCGCCCGCCCGAGATCGGGGCTGTTGCCGCTGATCGAGCAACTGGGCCTCGACGAGCCGGTCGGTGCGTTCAACGGTGGCATCGTTTTCCGGCGATCGGGCGAGATATTGGCGCATCATCGAATCGATCCCGCAGTCGCACGCGGTATCTGGGCGGCAGTCGGCGATGCGCCGGTGGACCGGTGGGTGTTCGCCGACGACCGCTGGTACGCCTCGACCAGTCAGGGCACCCATGTCGGCTCGGAGCGAAGGGCCTCCGCGCAGGAGCCGATCGTCACCGGCGACTTCGGTGCCCTGCTCGACCGGGCAGACAAGATCACCTTCGTCAGTGACGATCAGCCGCTATTGGCCGAATTGTCCGCGCAGGTGGCGGGTGTCTGGGGTGACAGCGCCACGATCGCGCAAAGCCAGACCTATTATCTCGACGTCACCGCGCCGGAAGCGAACAAGGGGGCGGGCATTGCGGCTCTGGCCGGGTCGTTCGGGGTGCCGCTCGACGAAACCGCCGCGATCGGGGATCAGGCCAATGATCTCCCCATGCTGGACCGTGCCGGACTGGCGATCGCGATGGGCAATGCGCCGGATGGCGTCAAAGCCCGGGCACATCACGTTTCCCGGCCGAACCACGACGATGGCGTCGCGTGGGCTATCGACCACCTCATCATCAAAAGGGACCACGCATGAAGCAGCTCGTCGCATTCGACCTCGACGGAACACTGGCCGAAAGCAAGCAGCCGCTGGGTGATCCGATGGCGGAGGCGCTGGCCGACTTGCTGGGCGTAGCCAATGTGGCGGTGATTTCCGGTGGGGACTGGCCGCAGTTCGACAAGCAGGTGGCCAGCCGTCTGCCGGCGCGCGCCGACCGGTCGAAGCTATGGCTGATGCCGACCACCGGTACCAAGCTTTATACGTGGCAGAACGATAATTGGACGACGGTGTATGCCGAACTGTTCGATGACGAGACCAAGGCCAAAATTCTGCGCGAATTCGACGCCGCGCTGGAGACGACCGGTTTTGTGCCCGAACAGACCTGGGGCGAACGGATCGAGGATCGCGGGAGCCAGATCACCTTCTCCGCCCTCGGCCAGCAGGCGCCGATCGACGCCAAGGAACATTGGGACCCCAAGTTCGAGAAGCGCAAGATCATCCAGGCCGAACTGAAACAGCGGTTGCCCGGTCTGTCGATCAACATGGGTGGCGCCACCTCGATCGACATCACCCGCGAGGGTGTCGACAAGGCCTATGGTCTCAAGAAACTGCGCGACGCCAGCGGCATTCCGCTGGAGGCGATGATGTTCATCGGCGATGCGATCTTTCCCGGCGGCAACGATTATCCTGCCAAGCAACTAGGGTTGGATACCGTACGCGTGCGTGACCCGCAGGACACGCTGGGCGTGATTGCGGCGATCGTCGCCTGTCAGAAAGGGAACTGAACCACCCCCGCTCGCGTCTCGCTAACCACCGTGACCCGGCGGCAGCGGCTGGCCAGACGACGTAACTGACCATTGGCGGATCAATGACCCATTCCCTTTCGTCCGGCGGCCCCGTGTCGCCGGATACCTATCGCCAGATATTCGACATGGTCGATGCTGGATTCTGTATCGTCGAGATGATCTTCGACGGCGATCTGGCGGTGGATTACCGGTTTGTCGCGGTGAACCGGATGTTCGAACGGCAGACGGGACTGGTCGATCCCGTCGGCAGGACCGCACGGGAACTGGTGCCGGGGCTGGAGCAGCATTGGTATGATACTTATGGCCGCGTCGCGCTAACCGGAGAACCGGCCCGCTTCGAAAACGGATCGGAGGCGATGGGCCGCTGGTTCGAGGTACAGGCATTACGTGTCGGCGACCCCGATGAACGCAGGATCGGTATTCTGTTCGCCGATGTATCCGACCAGCGTCGCTCCGAGCATGCCGCCCGTGAAAGCGAAGAGCGGTTGCAGCAGGCTCTGTCCGCCGGGCACGGCATCGGCACCTGGGATTGGAACGTAGCCACTGATCTGGTTCGCGCGGATGAACGGTTCGCCCGTCTCTATGGCGTCGATCCGGATCAGGCTGCACACGGCGCACCGATTGCCGCATTCTTTGGCAGGATACATCCGGACGATCGGCTTCCAGCCGAAGCACGGATCGAGCAGGCAGTCAGTTCGGGGGGAGAGTTCGTCGCCGAATATCGGCTGATTCAAGATGACGGCTCCATCCGCTGGGTTGCGGCACAGGGGCGTTGCCGGCTCGATAGCCGTGGGCGCCCCCTGCGCTTTCCCGGCGTCAGTTTCGACATCACCGACCAGAAGCGGGCGGCGATGCGACAGTCGACGCTGCTCGAACTCGGGGATCGGCTACGCGACCTGACCGATATCGGCGAGATCAGCTACGTGGCGTCTGAAGTGCTCGGCCGGGCGTTGGGCGTCAGCCGTGCCGGATATGGCGTCATCGATACCGAGGCGGAAACGATCACGATCGATCGCGACTGGAATGCGCCGGGCGCGACCAGCATTGCCGGTGTGCTGCACTTCCGGGAATATGGCAGTTACATCGAAGACCTGAAGGCAGGCCGGACGGTGCAGATCGCCGATGTCGCGCGCGATCCACGTACCCGCGACACCGCCGATGCATTGCGGGGCATCGCTGCCGCCTCGTTCGTTAATATGCCGCTGCTCGAACAGGGGCGCATCGTTGCGCTCGTCTTCGTCAATAATGCCGAACCGCGGCCGTATGACGACGACGAACTGGCGCTGATCCGTGAGTTCGCATCCCGCGTTCGCGCAGCGACCGAGCGTGTCCGGGCCGATGAGGCACGCCGGCAGAGCGAGGAACAGTTCCACGTCTTCGCCCAGGCCGTACCCAACCAGATCTGGGCGGCCCATGCCGATGGCCACCTCTACTGGTTCAACGATCAGGTCTATGCCTATAGCGGTCTCGATCATGCCGGGCTGGTCGGGCTGACGACATGGACCGACATCGTCCATCCGGATGATGTTGCCGAAGCCGGACGGCGGTGGGCGCATGCCGTCGCGACTGGTGAGGTCTACGGAGTCGAATTCCGCATCCGTCGCGCGGACGGTGCCTATCGTTGGTTTCTGGTACGGGCGGAACCGGTGCGGACCGGCGAAATGATCGTACGGTGGGTCGGCACCAATACCGATATCGACGATCAGCGCCGCTTCGCCGACACGCTGGAAGAGCAGGTAGCGGCACGCACCCGCGAACTGATGGTGGCGGAAGAGGCGTTGCGTCAGAGTCAGAAGATGGAGGCGGTCGGCCAGCTGACCGGCGGCATTGCGCACGACTTCAACAATCTGCTGACCGGGATCATCGGCAGTCTGGAGCTACTGGGCATCCGCATCGCGCAAGGCCGGCTTGCCGATGTCGAACGTTACTCGCTTGCCGCGCAGGGAGCAGCGAAACGTGCGGCGTCGCTGACGCATCGGCTGCTCGCCTTTTCGCGGCGGCAGACGCTGGATCCCAAACCGACCGACATGAACCGGCTGATCGTCGGCATGGAGGATTTGATCCGTCGCACGATCGGGCCGGGGATCGAACTGGAAACCGTAGCAGCGGGGGGACTGTGGTCGACCCTCGTCGATCCCAACCAGCTTGAGAATGCGCTGCTCAACCTGTGCATCAACGCCCGTGACGCGATGCCCGACGGCGGTCGTCTGACGGTCGAAAGCGCCAATCGGTGGCTCGATGCGCGCGCGGCACGCGATCGTGATCTCGAGCCGGGTCAATATGTGTCGCTATGCGTATCCGATACGGGAACGGGTATGACGCCGGAGGTGATTGCCAAGGCGTTCGATCCGTTCTTCACCACCAAGCCGCTGGGGGTCGGCACCGGGCTTGGCCTGTCGATGATCTATGGTTTCTCGCGCCAGTCGGGCGGGCAGGTGCGAATCTATTCGGAGCCGGGGGAGGGGACGATGGCCTGTCTCTATCTGCCCCGACACCATGGCAAGGCCGACGGCGTGGAAGCGATCCCCGATCTGGCCGATGCGCCCCGAACTATTGAAGGCGAAACCGTGCTGGTCGTCGATGACGAGCCGACTGTCCGGATGCTGGTGGTCGAGGTGCTGGAGGAACTGGGCTATCTGCCCATTGAGGCGGCGGACGGCGCTGCCGGGCTGAAGATTCTCCAGTCGGCGATCCCGATCGATCTGCTGGTGACCGATGTCGGCTTACCCGGGGGAATGAACGGCCGGCAGATGGCGGATGCCGCCCGGCTGGTCCGGCCGGGTTTGAAGACGCTGTTCATCACCGGCTATGCAGAGAATGCGGTGGTCGGAAACGGGCATCTGGATGCCGGGATGCATGTGATGACCAAGCCGTTCGCGATGGAGGCCTTGGCCACGAGGATTCGCGAATTGATCCAGGCGAAGTGATCGAAGGTGTCGGATTTGCAATGCCCGAACGAAACGTTCATGCCGCTTCCCATAAAGAGGTAAGCGTAAGACATGGCGTCGCATAGTATATCGACCGATCCCGGCGTCGATCTGGCCGACTGTGATCGGGAACCCATCCATATACCCGGATCGATTCAGCCGCATGGGCTGTTGCTGATCGTGGATGCCGGTTCGCTGACTGTGGTGGCGGGAGCGGGTGACTTAGAGACGCGATTGTCGCCGGAGTGGCTGGGCGCGCCGCTATCGACACTGGTACATCAGGATATCGCGGCACTGATCGCGGCTACCCCCTCCGGTTCAGGGGGGGGCGTGATTGGCACGCTGGTCACCGTGCATGACGAACGATTTGATGTCGCCGTACACCGGGCGGGGGACCAACTGCTCGTGGAGCTGGAGCCCGGTGCCGCGGCGCCGATGAGCGCTGGCGCGACGCTGAGCCGGCTCGATGCCTTTGCCACGAGCTTCGAGCGCGCTAGCGATCTGCGTACCTTGTGCGATCGCGCGGCAGTCGCCTTCAGAACGCTGACCGGGTTCGACCGGGTCATGGTCTATCGTTTTCTGGACGACGATGCCGGGCGCGTCGTGGCGGAGGATAGCGATCCCGCGCTGCCCACGTTCATGCATCATCATTTTCCTGCATCGGATATCCCGCGTCAGGCGCGGGCCCTCTATATCCGCAACCGCACCCGGTCGATCCCCAATGTCACTTATGACCCGCAGCCGATCAGGCCGGCGGCGTTCGCGCAGGTTGATCTGTCCGATGTAGCAATACGCAGCGTCTCGCCCATCCACGTCCGTTACCTGAAGAACATGGGGGTAGCGGCCTCCGCGTCGATCTCGATCGTCAAGGACGGGCTGTTATGGGGGCTGATCGCCTGCCATCATCGCACCCCGCACGCGTTGTCGGCAGATGTTCGGGCGGCGGCGGCGATGCTGGCATCGGGCCTCGCCCGGCAGGTCCGCGCCAAGGAAGAAGCGGAAACCTATCGCGAGCGGCTAAGGCTGCGCGCGGCGGAGGACGATGTTGTCCCCAAGCTGGCGGGCGCGACTGGCCTGCCCCATTCGGTGGCGCGGGTGAAACGCGAGTTGCGCACGATGCTGGGGGCCGATGGCTTTGCGCTGGTCCATGGCCGGACGGTGGTGGTCGACGGTACCTGTCCGCCTGAGGAGACGATCCGCGAGATCGGCTCATGGGTTAGTGCGCGTGGCGGCGGCGATCCGTTCGCGACACACGAACTGGCCACGGCGATGCCAGAGGCGGGGGCGCATGCCGCCAATGCCAGCGGTCTGCTTGCGATGATGCTGGGGGAAGAGGGCGGCACCCTGTTATGGTTCCGCATGGAGCAGATCGAGGAGATCGAGTGGGCGGGCAACCCTCACAAGTCGGTCAGTCTGACGCCGGGCGAGCAATTGACGCCACGCGCGTCGTTCGAAACTTGGACGGAGGCGGTGCGCGGCCTGTCGCGCCGCTGGACGTTGGAAGAGGTGGAGGCCGCGCATCGCCTGCGCCGTGCGTTTCACGATGCCTATCAGGTCCGCCAGCTGCGTGACCTGAACGCCCAGCTGACCCGTACCGCGAACGAACGCGAGGCATTGCTGCAGCAGAAAGACCTGCTGATGAAGGAGGTCGATCACCGCATCCAGAACAGTCTGCAGCTAGTATCCGCTTTCCTAGCGATGCAGGCGCGCGCGGCCGGGCCGGGTGAGGTGTCCGATCACCTGCGCGAGGCACAGGCACGGTTGTCCGCCGTCGCGCAGGTCCATCGTCGCCTGTACCGTGATGATCGGGTCGAAACCATCGATCTGGCCCGATATTTGGAGGAACTGGCCGGTGACATGAAGCTGTCACTGGGCGAGGAATGGGCGTCGCGCATGAGGCTCGATCTGGCGCCGGTACTGATCCCGTCCGACCGGGCGGTGAATGTCGGATTGGTGATGACCGAGCTGGTGATCAACGCAACGAAATATGCCTATGATGGCTTGCCCGGCCCGATCGCCATCGTGCTGGAACAACATCGCAACCGCCTGCGCCTGATCGTCGCGGACGAAGGGCGGGGCAAGGTTGGCGACAAGGCAGGCTTCGGCAGCCGGATGATGGCGGCGATGGTCGCCCGGCTGAACGGCGAGATCGAGCAGGACGATAACCAGCCCGGTCTGCGCGCTATCCTGACCGCACCGATTCAGGAGGGCTGAGGCAGGGGCTGTTTCAGCTGGCGGCGATCCGGGTGGCGGCATGTCGGTACAGGGTGAAGCATGCCTCCGCGCCGGTGATGGCGCTGTCAGTCCACGCTTCGCCCTGCCGCTCGCCCTCGGCATCGATCGCCGCGAGCAAGCTCCGCCACTCACCACTCTCGTGCTTCGCGCCGAGATAGCGGGTGGGCAGACCGACATCGACCGATCGTGCCAGCATGATCCCGCCAAGACGTGATCCTTCTGTTACATACAATGCCCCCCATGCCGCACCCGCCCTATCGGGCAGGGCGAACGCGAGGGGGATGGGCAGGGCGTGACCCAGGTCTTGCAGGTCTGCCGACAATAGCGGCGTACGGATCCGCCATGGCGGCAAGCCATCTATCGTGGCGAACTGACGTTCGGCGGCGGGCAGCGCCAGCGCATGGGCGATCAGGAAGCGGGAATAGTCCTCCGCCTTTGCGAGATCGTGATGGCCGAACGCCGCGTCAACCATATCGTGCAATGGCGCTGTGGCGGCACGCAGCCGGGCGACCGGGGTCATGCCGCCGCGGGAACCGCCGCCGGATCAGTTGCCGCGATGTCCACGATCAGCCCCTGCCGGCGGGCGACGATCGTCGGCACCAGCGCCTGCCCGGCAACGTTGACCGCGGTGCGCCCCATGTCGATGATCGGGTCGATGGCTAGCAGCAGGCCCGCTCCTTCCAAAGGCAAGCCCAGTGTCGACAGCGTCAGCGTCAGCATGACCAGCGCTCCGGTCAACCCTGCGGTCGCCGCCGACCCGACCACCGATACGAGGACGATCAGCAGATAATCGGAGGCGTGGAGCGCGATGCCATAATATTGCGCGACGAACAGCGCCGCCACAGCGGGGTAGACGGCGGCACATCCGTCCATCTTGGTCGTCGCGGCGAACGGCACGGCGAAGGCGGCATAGCTTTTCGGAACGCCGATCCGCTCTACCGCCGCTTCGGTGACAGGTAAGGTGGCGATCGACGAACGCGACACGAAACCGAGCTGAATCGCAGGCCATGCGGCGGCGAAGAAACGCCGGACGGACAGGCCGTTCATCCGCAGCAGGGCCGGATAGACGACCAGCAGCACCAGTCCTAGTCCAATATACACGGCACCGGCAAAGGCACCCAGTGCCGACAGCGACTGCCAGCCATATTGCACGACGGCATGGCCCAACAATCCGGCCGTGCCGATGGGGGTCAGCCGTACCACCCAGCGCAGCACCCGGCGGAAGATGGCGAGGGCGGAGGCATTGAACGACAGGAAGGCCGATCCCGGCTCGCCCACTCGTACGGCGGCGATTCCCAATGCGATGGCGACGACGATGATCTGAAGAATGTTGAACGAGATCGAAGTGGACGCCCCGGCATCGGTCAGCCTGGTCGATGCGCTCAAGCCAAGCATGTTGGACGGCACCAGTCCGCGCAGAAAATCGAGCCATGACCCGGTCGAAGTAGGACGGATCGCCGTCGCAGCATCCACCCCGGCACGTACGCCCGGCTCTATCAGCAGGCCCAGCGCCAGTCCGATGCTAACCGCGATCAATGCGGTGATCGCGAACCAGATCAGCGTGCCTGCCACCAGGCGGGCGGCATTACCCAGATCGCGCAGGGCAGCAATCGAGGCAACGATCGCGGTGAAGACCAGCGGCACCACCAGCGCCCGCAACAGCTGGACGAAGATTTCGCCAACGATGCGCAATGCCTCGGCCAACGCACTGGTTTCACCCAGGGTGCGGGCCCAGAAACCGAGCAGCAGGCCGGCGGCCATGCCCAGGAACACCTGGGCGCTAAAGGAAACACGTGTCATGCCACCGCAACTTGGAGCATGACGGCGCAATTTCCCAGCAAGCTTTGCTGCACCGGCGAATAGGCAGCCTGTGATGCCCGTACCGATGTCGGCGTCAGGCGGCGATATCGTAGGGCTTTATCTCGCCAGCCAGATACAGATTGCGCGCCTTGGCTCGTGACAGTTTGCCCGACGAGGTACGCGGCAACGTACGCGGCGGAATCAGTTCGATCACGCAGTTCATGCCCGTGACCGAGCGTACCCTTTCCCGGATCGTGTCGCGCAGTCGGCTGCGTTCGGCGGTATCGGAACTGCGGCACTGAACCAGCACCGCCGGCGTCTCCTCACCGCCCGGCGTGGTGATCGCGAAGGCGGCAATGTCGCCGGACTTGAAGCCGGGCAGTTGCTCCACTGCCCATTCGATGTCCTGCGGCCAGTGGTTGCGGCCGTTGACGATGATCATGTCCTTGGCGCGGCCGACGATGTACAGATAGCCGTCCGACATATAGCCCATGTCGCCGGTATCCAGCCAGTCGTCGGTCATGCACGCCTCGGTTGCAGCCGGATCACGGAAATAGCCAACCATCACCGATGGCCCCCGGCACCAGACCTTGCCGATCGCCCGTTCCGGCAGCGGTGCGCCATTTTCCTGACGGATCGCGACTTGCATGTCGCGCACCGGCTTGCCGCAGTTGACGATGGCGCGGAACCGCTGTGGCCTGTCGTCATTGGCATGGGCGCCCGACAGTTCGGTCTCCTCGACCAGCTCGACGCGGATGCCCTCACCCGGCGGCATGATCGATACCGCCAGCGTCGCTTCCGCCAGACCGTAGGACGGGAGGAAAGCGCCGGCCTGGAAACCAGCATCGGCGAAGGCGTCAACGAATGCCTGCATCACGTCGGGGCGGATCATGTCCGCGCCGTTACCCGCGACCCGCCAGCGTGACAGGTCGAACCGGTCAGACGCCTTGGTCTGCGAGGAGATGCGACGCGCGCAGATGTCGTAACCGAAGGTCGGCGAATAGGAGAGGGTCGTGCCCTCGTTCCGGCTGATGAGGTCGAGCCATGCAAGCGGACGGCGGGCGAAATCCTCCGTCTTGAGGTAATCTGTCGATACCTGATTGGCCACCGGTGACAGGAAGCAGCCGACCAGTCCCATGTCGTGATACCAGGGCAACCATGATACGCAGCGATCGGTGTCGCATACCGCCATGCCGTGGCTGTGCGCGGCCAAGTTGTTGAGCAGTGCCCGATGCGTAATCGCGACACCGTGAGGGAAGCGGGTCGAGCCGCTCGAATATTGCAGGTATGCGATCTGGTCAGGCTCGGCCTGCGGCAGCGTCACCTCGGGCGCGGGGCGAGCAGCGAAGCTTGTCCAGTCGACCCCGGTCACGCCAGCCACGGCGGCGGCCTCACCGGCCAGCGTGATCAGCTCGGGTGGATAGATCAGCATCGATGGGTCGCAGCTGGCGAGCTGAACGCGAAGCTGGTCAATATACGAGTCGCGCCCGCCGAACGACGTCGGCAGCGGCAACGGCACCGGCCATGCACCCGCATAGACCACCCCGAAGAACAAGGCCGCGAACTCGGCCGAGGTTTCGGCGACCAAGGCGATCCGGTCCTGCGGCTTCACGCCTGCGGCGATCAGCCGGCGCGCGGCGAGCAATGCATCTTCGCGCAGTTCCGCAAAGGCATAGGGCCGTGCCAATGCGCCACGCGGATCATGGAAATTCAGGCCACGGACGCCGGCGGCGGCATAATCCAATGCCTCGCCCAGCGTTCCGAAATCGGCGAAACGGCGGGGAAGCGTATCCGCGGTCGGCGTCGCGATCGGCGCGGCCTGGCATTGCATCTCGGTCGTCATCGTGCCTTGGTCCTTCGAGCGGCGCACCTGCGCCGGTTATTCCTTCCTTATCCAGTGTGGCACAATCAAGGCGAATGACGGCGGATCGATCAACCAGGCGTCCTGTACCCCCGCTCGATCCGTCCGCGATGGAGCGTCTGGCGCTACGCTATGTCGAGCGGTTCGCCACCACGCGGGGCAAGCTGGCCGACTATCTGGTGCGCAAGGCACGCGAGCGGGGTTGGGCGGGAGAGGGCGACGTACGGACCGTAGCGGAGGATCTCGCAGAAAAGATGGCGGGGCTCGGCTATGTCGACGACCGCGCCTATGCGACCGCCAGGGCGGCGGCGCTGACCCGGCGTGGGCTGGGCGCGGGGCGGGTGACGATGGCGTTGCGACAGGCACGTGTCGGAGTCGAAGATGTTGCGGCGGTGCAGCCTGCGGTGGCTCGCGATCGCATCGACAGCGCGCTGGGCTTCGCCCGTCGTCGGCGGATAGGCCCGTTCGCACCCGCGCCGGTCGAGAAGGCGCAACGGGAAAAACATATCGGTGCCATGGTCAGGGCAGGCCATTCCTTTGCATTGGCACGCTTAATCGCCTTTGCCGATCCTGGTCAGACAATCGATTTAGATACCGCTTCGGCCATAGGTCCTTGCGGGGACGACGAACCATGCTAGCAGGGCGCCGTCAGGGGTGGCCGATGGAGCAAGGGTTGCAGCCGGCACGCGATACAGACGATGCGGTCGGGTCGGGCGTGCCGGTCGTCGGCGTGGTGAAATGGTTCGACGTGACACGGGGTTTCGGCTTTGTCGTAGCGGACGATCCCGCAATGGGCGATGTGCTGGTGCATTTCAGCGTGCTGGAAGAGCATGGCCGCCGCAGCCTGCCCGAAGGCGCCCGGGTCGAAGCGCTGGTAGTCGAGCGCGGTCGGGGTCTGCAAGCCCGGCAGATCATGACGATCGATCTGTCACAGGCGGTGGCGGACGTGCCGCCGCCCCGCCCCCGCGAGGATCGGATCGATCCGCTCACCATGATCGACAGTGCGGGCGCATTCGAATCCGCCAGCGTGAAATGGTTCAATCGGCTAAAGGGATACGGCTTCCTGATCCGCGATCGCGATGGAGCCGATGTGTTCGTCCATATGGAAACCCTGCGCCGCGGCGGTCTGATTACGGTCGAACCCCAACAGCCGGTGCGCGCCCGTATCGTTGATAGCGACAAGGGCGCGCTTGCCGTCATGGTGGAGCCCTTATCATGAAGAAGGCGGCCGCTGCGATCGCCTGGCTGGCGCTGGCCGGCTGCGATAGCCGTCAGTCGGAGGAAGATGGCATACGGATCGTGCCGGTCCGGATCGACGGGGCGGGGGGTAGTCACGGCTTTCGGGCGGAACTGGCGCAGACAGAGGCGGAGCAGGCACGTGGACTGATGTTCCGCACCAATCTCGTTGCAGATTCGGCGATGCTGTTCGCGCCCTATCCGCCCGATGGTGGCGAACCGCGCGAAACGAGCTTCTGGATGAAGAACACGCCGACATCGCTCGATATCCTGTTCATCCGAGCCGACGGCACGATCGCCCGTATCGCCGAAAACACCGTGCCCTTCTCGGAAGCACCGCTCCCATCAGGCGAGCCGGTATCGGCTGTTCTGGAACTTCGCGGCGGCAGGGCGAGCGAACTGGGGATCGGTGAGGGCGACCGGGTCAGCTGGTCGACGACCGGATCATGACTTTTGCTCCCGATCGGCTGTTGATGACGGCGATCGGTCGGGGTAAGCGCACGGCATGGGTATCCTGACCTCGATCTTCACCTGGTGGAACGGCGCCACCATCGGCACCCGCGTCTATGGCCTCCGCGGCATGGCCCGGAAAGGCGAGGACGCGCTGGGCAACGTCTATTATGAAGGACGCAAGGATACCGCCGGCAATCCCCGCCGCTGGGTGATCTATCAGGGCGCGAACGATGCCAGCCGGGTGCCGCCGGAATGGGTCGCATGGCTCCATCGTCAGGTCGACGACGTTCCCGAACGATCCATGCCGCCGCAGCGCGCGTGGCAGAAGCCGGCAATTGCCAACCTGACCGGCACGCCGCTGGCCTATCGTCCCGCCGGGGCGATGGAAAAGGGCGGGCAGCGCGCTGCCGCCACCGGCGATTACGAAGCCTGGACGCCGGAGGGATGATCCGCTGGGTTGCTGCGGCCGTGCTGGTCGTGGCGCTCGCGATCGGTGGCTGGTTCGGTTATCGCGCGTTGACCGCGCCCGATCCTGCGATCGCGCCGATCCGGGTCGAACAGGATGTGCCGGAGGGGCCGCCGGCCGGCATAGAGACGGTCGACACCAGCGGTGCCGGCCCGGCGATCGCCGGCACGACGCCGATGGCGGAACGCGTCGCCGTGATCGGTGTACTCAACAAGCGTAACGGTGCCAGCCGCGAAGTGCGTCTTCGCCCCGGTGGCGTGGCACGGATCGGTGACGTGGTCGTCCGCTTGCGCGCCTGTGACCGGACCGCGCCGTGGGAGGCCGAGCAGTTGACGGGCGCGTTCGTGCAGATGGACGTGCGCGGCCCCGACCGGGCATGGCGGCGTGGTTTCTCGGGGTGGCTGTTCAAGGAGCGGCCGGCACTGAACGTCGTCCAGCATCCAATCTACGATGTTTGGGCCAAGAGCTGCACGATGTCTTTCCCTGCGACGGGCGCGGATACCGAATCGATCGCCGGCACGCGGTCGAGGGCGCCGAAATCGGCCGCCCCGCGCCCGGATGCCACATCCGCCGAACCGGTCGTTGCTCCTCCCTCAAGCGCCGCCTCCAGCAACGCCATATAGGCGGTGCGCGGTATCTCCACCGCGCCAAGCGAGGCAAGGTGCGGCGTCTGGAACTGGCAGTCGAGTAAGGTGAAGCCACCGACCCGCAACCGTGCGACCAGCCAGGCCAGCGCGACTTTAGACGCATCGGTAGCGCGGCTGACCATACTTTCCCCGAAAAACGCCCGACCGATCGCCAGCCCGTACAACCCGCCCACCAGTCGATCGCCGTCCCGGCATTCGACCGAGTGCGCAAAGCCGAGTTGGTGGAGCCGGACGAACACGTCCTCGATACCGCCGTTGATCCAGGTCTCGGGCCGGCCGCTGGCACTCTCGGCACACAGGCTTAGCATCGCGGTAAAATCGGTGTCGATGGTCACCCGGAATCGGTCTGCCGCGATCGTTCGCCGCAACGTACGCGACAGATGGAACCCGTCCAGCGGCAACACTGCCCGGCGGCGTGGCTCGACCCAATAGACGCCATCGGCATCGCGGGCATCCGCCATTGGAAACACGCCGACCGAATAGGCACCAAGCACGAGTTGGGGATCGAGGATATCCATCGTCATGACTCGACGTGGGCTTGCGGACGGCAACGGACAAGGCGTGGGTACACGCGGCCCAAAAGAAAAGGCCGACGGAACAAGCCGCCGGCCTCTGAATGATCGAAAGGAATCGCAATCAGACGTGGCAGCTGAGCGCCTTGTTTTCCGGCTGGGTCAGCATGATCTTGGTATCGTCGCCGGTCAGGGTCCAGCCGCCTTCGGCCATGAATGGCTCGCCCTTCGCTGGCGCCTTCAGCACCGTGGGGGTGGTGGCCGTGCTGGGCACGCGGACGTTCACCTGCTTGTCGCCATTGAAGAACACCACGCCGACCAGCGAGCCGTCTGCACAACGGAACGTCTTCTCCACCCGGATCGACGGCGGCAGCTCGACCGGTGCGGCGTTGGCGATCTGGTTGGCGAGTGGGTCGGGATTGGAATCAACCACTTCAGGTTGCTGCGGCTGCGAGTTGCAGGCGGCCAGCACGAGGAGCGGGGCGGCGATGAACAGAGGGTAGATTTTCATGACGCCATCGATTTTGCCGATATGCTGCATTGCGTCAAGCAATGTGCGGTGGTGCGACCCTCCTGAGTGCCGACCGGTATTGGTGGTCAATGAGGGCATCAAACCCGGCGCCATTAGCGATACTTGGGGGCGGTAAACGGGCGGTCGCTTGGCCATGCGATGGCGGGGGCCTATGGCCTATGGCATGCATACTGCCCCGGATACACTCGCCCTGATCGGTCATACCCCGCTCGTCCGCCTCGACGGGCCGAGCAAGGCGACGGGTTGCGACATTTTTGGTAAATGTGAATTTGCCAACCCCGGTGCGTCGGTAAAGGACCGCGCGGCGCTGTTCATTGTCGAGGACGCAGAGGCACGCGGTACGCTGCGCCCCGGCGGAACGATCGTGGAGGGGACGGCAGGCAACACCGGTATCGGGCTGGCGCTGGTCGCCAATGCCAAGGGATATCGCACGATCATCGTGATGCCCGAGACGCAGAGCCGCGAGAAGATGGATACGCTGCGCGCGCTGGGCGCGGAACTGGTGCTGGTATCGGCGGCCCCCTATTCCAGCCCCTGTCATTTCGTCCACACCTCGCGCCGGATCGCGGAGGAGACACCGGGGGCGATCTGGGCCAACCAGTTCGACAACATCGCCAATCGTCGTGCCCATATCGTTGGCACCGCAGAGGAAATCTGGAGGCAGATGGATGGTCGGATCGACGGCTTCACCTGCGCGGCGGGCACCGGCGGCACAATCGCCGGCGTCGGATTGGGCCTGAAAGCAAAGGACGATAATGTGACGATCGCCTTGACCGATCCTCATGGTGCTGCGCTCTACGAATATTACGAATGCGGTGAATTGCGGTCCGAAGGATCGTCGGTCGCGGAAGGAATCGGGCAGGGGCGGATTACCGCCAATCTGGAGGGTGCGCCGATCGACACACAGTTCCGCGTCGGCGATCAGGAGGGCTATGAATGGGTACGGCGCCTGCTTAATGAAGAGGGGCTGTGTCTTGGCCTATCGTCGGGGATTAATGTCGCGGGCGCGGTACGGTTGGCACGTGCTTTGGGGCCGGGGCGGCGGATTGCGACGATCCTGTGCGATACCGGTTTCCGCTACCTGTCGACTCTGCACAACCCTGTCTGGCGAGGCGAAAAGGGACTCGTTGAGCCGGTCGTTTGAGACGACGGGTTGAGAAATATTGGCGGCAGTGTTACCTTGCGGCCACATGATGAAAGGCCGTCCCGAACCGTCGCAGTCGTTCCAGCGCATCAAGGTCGGCCTGATCGGCCTGATTGCGGTGGTCGTGCTGATCGCCACGGCCAGCACGATCATTGCCAGCGCGACGCATGAGCGCGCGATCGGTGGATCGGCCCAAGCCAATCTCGTCGCGGAGATCGCCGCTTCCAACGATATGTTGCCGGAAACCGGAGAACCGCTGGCCGAGATGGGCGTGGCGCCGAGCAGTGCCAATGTGCAGGACGCCGCTCCGCCGCGGTGAGCGGGTTCACCTTACCCGATCACGACACGCATTTGTCCAGTCCTGCACGTCGGACCACACCGATATGACGGTTGATGGTATTGCCATGACGCCTGATCGACCCGCGGGGATCGATTGCTGCCCTTTTTTTTGGCAGGGGCAAGACTGCAGCGATCCGTGCCGCCTCGGTCGGCGACAGGTGCGTGGCGTCATGATGGAAGTAGCGGATCGCGGCGGCTTCGACGCCATATGTGCCGATCCCGGTCTCGGCGATATTGAGATACACCTCCATGATACGGCGCTTGCCCCAGAGCGCTTCGATCAGGACGGTGAAATAGGCCTCTGCGCCCTTGCGGAGATAGCCGCCGCCCTGGAAAAGGAATGCGTTCTTGGCAGTCTGCTGGCTGATCGTGGAGCCGCCGCGGATGCGGCGTCCCTGTGCGTTGCGCAGCGCCGCCGCCGAGATGGCACGGAAGTCGAAGCCGTTGTGGGAACAGAAGCGAGCATCCTCACCGGCGATCGCCGCACGCGCCATATCCGGATTGATCCGGGACAATGGCGTCCAATCCTTGGTTACGCCGCGCCCGGCGATCACGTCGCCCATCATCGTGAAGGTGAAGGGTGGCGGCATGAAACGATAGAGGCCGACCCAAAGGATGGTTACCCCAACGAAGATCAAGGCGGCCTTTGCCAGCCAACGCAACATGAAGATCATGTTGGCGGTCCTATCGGTCGTCGCGGGAAAGGGCCAGAACCCGGTCGGCCGCCGCGATGCCGGTGGCATGGGCGCCATGGGCGGTCGAGAAGTCGTGCGGCGAGCAGGCTTCACCCGCAAAGAACAACCGGTCGTCAACCGGTTGGGCCAATGCCATCCGTTGATCGGCTGAACCGATACGGGCATGGCTGTAGCTGCCGCCGATCCATGTTTCCCGGCGCCAGCGCGTGACGGCCACCGGCGTGAAGCGCGACCGCCAGTCACTGCCCAATAGCGCGACCAGTTCATCAATCGCGAAGGCGGCGGCGTCGCCCTCCTCCATCTGCTCCGCGCAAGGGCCACCAAAAAAGCTTTCGATGATCGGTCGACCGAACGGTGACAGCCGATGACTGGCCGTGCAGGCGGAGCGGGGATTGCCGATCAGGTGCGTGTCGGCAGGCCATATCGGGGTATCGACATGCAGGAACACCTTGTCCGCCAGACCCAGCGGCAGCGCGGCGGCGGCATCCCGCTTGGCGGGCAGTGGCGGATCGAAGACGATCCCCCCATTGGCGATGACGGTCGTGGGCAGGCAGACGATCGCCCTATGAGCCTCGATCGTCCCGACTGGCGTGTCGAGCCGCAGTACGACCCCGTGGTGATCGATGCGGGTGACCGGAGTGCCGAGGCGCACCGACAAGGGGTGGGCATGGTCACGGATCAGCGTGCCATAACCGTCCGGTAGAGCCCAATTGTCATCACCGGCTGCATCTTCATAGGCCACCCAGTCATGTAGCGAGACTTCCGTCAACGCTGCGCCGTTGGCAAAACCGGAGATGGCCTCGATCATAGGGCGGGCGGGATCAGCAGTGTCGATGAAGTCTGACAACGGCCGATCGGGACCGCCCAGCGCGGTATGGGCGGCCGCCTCCCACTGTTGGCGCGCCGTCGCGAACGCCTGTTGGTCGGACGGGGGAAAGCCGAGGTTGCGCCATTGCACATCCCAGTTCGGCGATCCCCGCTCTATCGGGAAGCCACGCACCTCCGCAACCGTCGTCCAGGGATTGCGACGAGCGGAATGAAGCCAGCCACAGCCAAAGTCGACGGTCACGTTGCCACCGCCGGGTAGAGCCAAGCTCCGGCTGTAAGCGCGCCCACCGAGCCGGTCAGACGCCTCAACCAGCAGCACATCGGCGTCGGCATCGTGAAGGTGGCGGGCGGCGGCAATGCCTGCCGCGCCGCCGCCGATCACGACGATATCCGGCATGGTCGTCTTGGCCGGATCAGGCCGCGGTCAGGAGCCGCTTTTCCCCGGCCAGCCGCATCATGCCCTTTTGCAGCTTCTCGAACGCCCGTACCTCGATCTGGCGCACACGCTCGCGGCTGACGCCATAGACCTGACTGAGTTCTTCCAGCGTCTTGGGGTCGTCGGTCAGCCGGCGTTCGGTCAGGATGTGCTTTTCGCGATCGTTCAGATCATCCATCGCAGAAACAAGCATGTCGTGACGAACGTCCGCTTCCTGTTGATCGGCAACAATCTTGTCCTGAAGCGGCGCATCGTCCTGAAGCCAGTCCTGCCACTGACCTTCACCATCTTCACGCATCGGTACGTTCAGAGACGTATCGCCACCCATCGCCATGCGGCGGTTCATGGAGACAACGTCATGTTCCGCAACGCCAAGATCGGTCGCGATCTTGGTGACGTCCTCGGGACGCAGATCGCCGTCCTCGAACGCGTCGAGCTTGGACTTCATGCGACGCAGATTGAAGAACAGCTTTTTCTGCGCGGCGGTGGTGCCCATTTTCACGAGGCTCCACGACCGCAGGATATATTCCTGGATCGACGCGCGAATCCACCACATCGCATAGGTGGCGAGGCGGAAACCGCGATCGGGCTCGAACTTCTTCACGCCCTGCATCAGGCCGATATTGCCTTCCGAAATCAGTTCGGAGGTAGGCAGACCATAGCCGCGATAACCCATCGCGATCTTTGCGACGAGCCGAAGGTGACTGGTCACGAGCTGGGCTGCCGCATCGGTATCGCCATGCTCCTGGAACCGCTTGGCGAGCATATATTCCTGCTCGGGCTGGAGCAGGGGAAACTTGCGGATTTCGGACAGATAGCGGTTGAGGCTCTGTTCGCCGCCGAGTGCAGGTATCGTCGCCGGGACGTTGCTGCCTTTTGCCATGATGATCCCTTTCCTCGGACGCGCGTGCCGCGATGCGGCGAAGTCGCTAAAAGTTATACGTGAAGGCGGCTGAACAGTTCCTGCATATCCGGCGGCATGTCGCTGTCGAAGGCCATTACGTCACCTTTTATGGGATGGATGAACCCCAGTCGGGCGGCATGCAACGCCTGTCGCCGGAAACCGATCGTTTCCAGCACCTGACGCGGAAATCCTTTTGCCCGGCCATAGACGGGATCACCGAGCAATGAATGGCCGAGTGACGCCATGTGAACGCGGACCTGATGGGTGCGTCCTGTTTCCAGCCGGCATTCCACCAGGGCCGCATCACGCAGAGTCTGAAGAGTGCGATAATGGGTGACCGCGCGCTTCCCGCCGGGCACGATCGCGATCTTTTTGCGGTTCTGGGCGCTGCGGGCAAGCGGGGCGTCGACCGATCCTTCGGCCGGGCGGGGGATGCCGCCGGTGATCGCGCGGTAGCGGCGCTCGATGCTATGGTCGGCGAACTGTTTGGCTAAACCTTCGTGCGCGCGATCGGTCTTGGCGGCGATCATCAGCCCGGATGTGTCCTTGTCGATCCGGTGGACGATTCCCGGCCGTGCGACCCCGCCGATCCCCGACAGCGAGCCCCGGCAATGGTGGAGCAACGCGTTGACGAGCGTCCCGTCAAGATTGCCGGCAGCGGGATGGACGACGAGCCCGGCGGGCTTGTCGATCACGATCAGATGTTCATCCTCATAAGCGACGACCAGCGGGATATCCTGCGCTTCGTTATGCGGCAGGGTGGGGATCGGCACCGCGACGGAGAATATGCTGCCCGCGGTCGCGCGCCGCGCCGGATCACGGGCCAGCGCACCGGCATGCGATACCGCCCCGGCGGCGATCAACACCTTCAACCGTTCGCGCGACAGCGTCGGTACCGCTTCGGCGAGCGCACGGTCCAGCCGCCACCCGTCCGCAGCCGGCGCGATCGTCGCTTCGATAGTGGCAACCCCCCGGTCCATGGACTACGCCAGATGGCGATGAGGGTGAAAATTTCAAGCGCGGTGATCGACCGGATCGTCGCGATCGCCGCCGCGTCACCGGAGGCGGAGGTGTGCGGGCTGCTGTTCGGCAGTGCCGACCGGATCGACGCAGTCGAACCCTGCACCAACGTGGCCTCCGATCCGGCGCGGCGATTCGAGATCGATCCGGCGGCATTGCTGGCGGCGCACCGGCGGGCACGGGACGGGGCGATGATGCCGGTCGGCTGCTATCACTCTCACCCCGGCGGCGTCGCCGCGCCATCGCCACGCGATGCAGCCGATGCCGCGCCGGACGGTGGCATCTGGCTGATCGTGGCAGGCGGCAAAGTGACGGCATGGCGGGCGATGATGGACGGACCGGTGCATGGCCGGTTCGCCGCCCTATCGATCGATCCGTTATCCGGCTGACCGACATGGACTTGCGGGGAAAAGCGAAAGCCCGCACAGGACATACGTTTTTCAGGGGATCAGCATGACCATCAGTCCGGTCGATTTCGCCAGCCTGCTTTGTTCGCGACTCTGCCACGACCTGTTGTCCCCGGTGGGCGCGCTCAACAACGGGCTGGAGTTGCTGGCGGACGAAACCGATCCCGCGATGCGGCAACGGTGCATGGAATTATTGTCCGACAGTGCCCGCACCTCGGCCAACAAGCTGAAGTTCTTCCGCCTCGCCTTCGGGGCGGCCGGCGGGTTCGGCGAGACGGTCGATCCGCGGGAAGCGCGTGCCGCGATCGAGGGGCTTCTGTCCGACGCCAAGCGCACCAAGCTGGGCTGGCTGGTCGAAGCCGATGCACTGCCCAAGGCAGCGGTGAAGGCGATGCTGAACCTGACCCTGATCGCCAACGAGGCGCTGGTCCGTGGCGGCACACTCGACATCGGTGCCGAGGAGGAAGACGGGCGGCTGGAGATCGTGGTCCGCATCGCGGGTCCGCGCATCATCCTTGATCCTGAGCTACGCCGGATGCTGACCGAGGGAACGGCAGCGGACGGCGTCACGTCGCGATTGGCGGCGGCGTTCATGGTTCATACGCTGGTCGCCGAGGGTGACGGGCAGGTGATGGTGTCCGACCAAGGCGAAGGCGTGATGATCTTCGGTGCGACAATGGCGGTGCTTGCCGGGTAATCTCTGGCGGAATTACCGGCGGGTAAAGGGGGTCTTAACCCCTGTCGTCCATGACCGTCGGCGAACGCCCGGAGGCTCATGGACGACCTGCTACAGGAATTCATCGCGGAAACCCGAGAAACGCTGGACGCGTTGTCGGGGGAGATCGTGCTGTGGGAGGCCAACCCTACCGATCGCGCCCGGCTGGATGCGATCTTCCGCTTCGTTCACACGGTGAAGGGTAGCTGCGGTTTCCTTGATCTGCCGAGGCTCGGTCGCCTGGCCCATGCCGCCGAGGACGTGCTGGCGGCGGTGCGCGAGGGTACGCGCGCGCCAGATACCGCGCTGGTCAATGCGGTACTCGCGATCGTCGACCGGATCGGCGAACTGACCGAGGCGATCGCTGCCGGATTGCCGCTCGACGATACTACCGAGGATCTGCTGATCGCCGCCCTGGCGGAGGATGCCTTGCCCGCCGCACCGGCATCGGCCGGGCCGCAGACGCGTATCGCCAGCCGCAGCGTACGACTGGCGGTCGATCTGCTCGACCGGATGATGGCCGGCATGTCCGATATGGTGCTGGCGCGCAACGAACTGGCCCGTCGCCTGCGCGACCAGCCGATCGATCCCCGTGTCGAAGGTGCGTTGGAACGCCTGTCGCTGACCGTGGGCGAAATGCGCGATACGATCAGTCGTACCCGGATGCAGCGGATCGAGGCGCTTTTTTCGGCGATGCCCCGGATGGTGCGCGATACCGCGACACCACTCGGCAAGCTGGTGACGCTGGAGGTGGAGGGCGCCGACGTCGAACTCGATCGCGAAATGATCGAACTGCTGCGCGATCCACTGGTCCACATCATCCGCAACGCCGTGGATCACGGGATCGAGCCGCCGGCGCTGCGCCATGCGCTGGGCAAGCGCGAGGCGGGACGGCTGCTGGTATCGGCTCGGCAGACCGGCAACCAGATCGTGCTGGAGGTGAGTGACGACGGGCGCGGCATCGATGTCGATCGGCTGGTCGTCAAGGCGGCAGCGGTAGGGCTGCACAGCGAGGTCAAGCTCGCGGCGATGACCGAGCGGCAGCGACTGGAGCTGATCTTTGCGCCCGGTCTGTCGAGTCGGGATACGGCGACCGCCATATCGGGGCGTGGCGTCGGCATGGACGTGGTGCGGGCCAATATCGAGCAGATCGGTGGCCGTATCGCGCTGCGCAACCGGCCGGGTGCCGGGCTGACGATCGAACTGCAGGTGCCGCTGACGCTGTCGATCATCCCGGCAATCGTGGTGGGCGTAGGCGGACAGCGCTTTGCGCTGCCGCGCCAGTCGATCGAGGAGATCGTGGCGATCCGCGGCGATGCGGTGAGGGTCGACGATCTGGGCGATGCGCGGGTGGCGACGGTGCGGGGGCGGCGGCTTCCGCTGGTCGATCTGGCCGCACTGCTGGGGATCGATGGCGGGCGTACGCAGGCCTTGGCGATCGTCGGCACGCGTGACGGCAATTTCGCCCTCGGGATCGGCGCGGTGCTGGATTCGGAGGAGCTGGTGGTGAAGCCGGTCTGCCCGGCGGTGATGGGCACTGGCATCTATGCAGGACAGACGCTGCCCGACAGCGGATTGCCGATGCTGCTGCTCGACGGCGCGGGCGTCGCGGCGGCGGCGGGGCTACGCTTCACGCCGAAGGCGATCGTCGACGAGAACGAGGCGGGGGCGCAGGAGCGCGGAATCGATGCCTTGTTGTTCGATGATCTCGACGGGCAACGGCGTGCGCTGCCGCTGGCAGCGGTGGACCGGGTCGAAACGGTATCCGCCTCCGCGATCCAGCGGACGGGCGGGCGCCTGCATTTGTCGATCGAGGGCGGCGTCGTGCCGCTGGTGACAATGGCGGACCCCCCGACGACCGGGCAGGTGACGCTGCTGCGGCTGACCGACGGTGTGACCGAAATCGGTT
Source organism: Sphingomonas cynarae (assembly GCF_039537815.1). Classification (NCBI taxonomy): domain Bacteria; kingdom Pseudomonadati; phylum Pseudomonadota; class Alphaproteobacteria; order Sphingomonadales; family Sphingomonadaceae; genus Sphingomonas; species Sphingomonas cynarae. The sequence goes on from NZ_BAABBF010000004.1 coordinate 391,521, forward strand.
ATCCGATCCGGGATGCGCACGAGATCGTGACGTTGCCGGTGGCAATGGCGCCGGTACGCGATCGACCCGGCATCGCCGGGGTCGCAGTGGTGAACGGCGAGCAGGTGGAAGTGGTGGATGGCCATGCCCTGTTCGCGGGCGAACTCGCGCCGCCGGTCATCCGCCCGCTCTGCCTTTTGCATCATGACGGCACCGGCTGGATGGAAACGTTCCTGCGACCCGTGCTGGAGGCGTCGGGATATCGCTGCGCCTCCACGCTGGCACCGGGCGAGTCCGCAGCGGTGACGCTGGCGATGGATGACGATCCGCCTGCCGCATCGGCAAAGGGCGATCCGGTCGTGCTGCTGCGCAGCCGTCCGGCGATGCCGGGCGAGGCAGGCATCTATCGCTACGACCGGGCGGCGCTGATCGCGGCGGTTGCGGCGGAAATGCAGTCCCATGACGACATGCGGCGGGAGATGGCACGATGAGCGAGTTGTTCCTGATCGCCCATCTGGCCGGCCGCTGGGTCGCGGTAGCGGCATCGCAGGTCGATTCGGCGGTTGATATCGGCGAGGTGGTGGCGGTGCCCTGCGCGCCGCCCGCGGTCCGCGGGCTGGCGGCGCTGCGCAGCCGGGTGGTGACCGTCATCGATACCCAGGTCGCGCTGGGGCGGGAGCCGGCACGGGCAGCGCGGCGCGCGATCATCGCCGCGATCGACGGCCATCATTACGCATTCCTGGTCGACGCGTTCGAGGACGTGTTTCCGTTCGAGCGGACATCGCTATCGTCCGGTCTGGCCCTGGATGGGCGCTGGGCAACCGCGGCGAACGGCGTGGTCGAACGAGACGGCGAGCCGTTGCTCGTCCTCGACCTGACCGCCCTTGTCCCCGCCGGTACCGTAATCGACGATCAGGCGATCGCCGCCTGAAAACGACCCGGCGGTTAAGACGCTAATCATTTTTACCTGCCACTATCATGCTGTCAGGTGACGGAAGGCTGTTTCATGAAGACTTGTCTGGTGGTCGACGATTCAAAGGTGATCCGCAAGGTCGCGCGACACATTCTGGAGACGCTCGATTTTCAGGTGACCGAGGCATGCGACGGGCGCGAGGCGATGGATGCGTGTCTTGTCTCCGCGCCGGATGTGATCCTGCTCGACTGGAACATGCCGGTGATGAGCGGGATGGATTTTCTGCGTGCTCTACGCGAATCCGACGTACCGACCCGGCCCAAGGTGGTGTTCTGCACGACCGAGAACGGCATGGCCTATATCCGCGCCGCGATCGAGGCGGGGGCCGACGAATATGTGATGAAGCCGTTCGACCGCGACACGCTGGAGAGCAAGCTCCAGATTGTCGGCATGGCGTGAATCCCGACCGGCGGGGCTGAAATAGATGGCCATCGCCATCCGACCGCCGGGCCTGTCGCCGGCCGACCCGATCCGGGTCCTGATCGTCGACGACTCGGTCGTGTCGCGCGCGGTTATCACGCGGCTGGTCGAGGCCGGAGACCGGATGGGGGTGGCCGGGGCGGTGGCGACGGTCGCCGCCGCGCTCGCGTTCCTGGCTGGCGAGACGGTGGACGTCATCCTGCTGGATGTCGCGCTGCCGGGGGTCGATGGACTGACTGCGCTTCCCGACCTGCTCAATGCGGGTCAGGGTGCCCGGATCGTCGTCGTGTCGTCATCCGCGGGCGATGGTGCGGCAACGACGGTTCAGGCGCTGGCGCTGGGGGCCGCGGACACACTGGAAAAACCGGGGACGAGCGGCCTGTCCGCCGAGTTCGGTCGGCAACTCGTCGAACGGATCGGCCGTTTGTTCGATCGCCCGCCACTGCCACGGCGCCCGGCGGTTTCCCCGAAAGTTGCGCCACCCTGCGGCTCGAACCCGGTAACGATGACATTCGCACGCACCGCGACCGATTTCGATATCGTCGCTATCGGGGCGTCGACCGGCGGCATTCACGCATTGAGCAAGTTGCTGCGCGCGGTACCGCCCGGATTCAGTTCGCCGATCATGGTGACACAGCATCTGCCGGTATCGTTCATGACCTATTTTGCGGCTCAATTGGCGCTGATGGCCGGGCGGCCATGCGACGTGGCGGTGGACCGGCTGCGGGTGCGCCCGGGACGGGTGATCGTGGCGCCCGGCGACAGTCACTTGCGCTGCGTGTCGTTGCCCGAGGGCGGGGCGGCGGTACGGTTGACCGCTGAGCCGGTGGCGAGCGGTTGCCTGCCCTCGGTAGATCCGATGTTCGCTTCGCTGGCAGAGGTCTACGGCGCAAGGCTGCTCGCGGTCGTGCTGAGCGGCATGGGCCGGGACGGGGCTGAAGGCATACAGCGCGTCAAGGCCAGGGGGGGGTGTGTGATCGTGCAGGACCAGGCAAGTTCGGTGGTATGGGGCATGCCCGGTGTAGTCGCCGCGCAGGGCCATGCCGATGCGATCCTGCCGCCCGAGGCGATCGGCCGGCTGATCGCGACGGGACGTCGCCCATGACCGCTTCCTTTTCCCAGGCGATGCCGGGATCGACCGTGGCGATGACGGTGCTGTCCGCATTGCTGGAGGCGCGGACCGGCCAGCAACTGGCCAGCTATCGGTCATGGCGACTGGACACCGCGCTGAAACCGCTGTTGCGCGAACGCGGGCTGGAGACGCTCGATCAACTGGTGCTGCAGTTGTTGGACGGGCAGGACCGAACGGTGGCCGATCGCATCGTCGACGCTTTGGTAAACTGCGAAACCTCGTTCTACCGCGATCAGCCCGTCTTCGAGATGCTGACCGAGGCGGTCGCGGTGCACGAAGAAAAGGGGCGGCGGGTACGGATATGGAGCGCGGGCTGCGCGACGGGGCAGGAGCCGCTGTCGCTGGCGATGCACTACGCCGAACGGCAGGCCGAAAAGCGCATGGCGATCCCTGAGATCGTTGCAACCGATGTGTCGGACAGCGCGCTCGGCCGGGCGCGGTCGGGACGTTATACCCAGTTCGAGATCCAGCGCGGATTACCGATCCGGCGGATGATGCGCTGGTTCGATGGCGATGGGGGCGACTGGGTCGCCAAGGCCGAACTGACACGGCTGATCCAGTTCCGACGGATGAACCTGGTCACCGATCGCCCGCCACCGGGAAAATTCGACGTGGTGCTGTGCCGGAACGTCCTGATCTATCTGTCGGGGCCTACCAAGCTGGCGGTGTTCGCGATGCTGGCGGAGGCGCTGGGGCCGGGTGGTACCTTGGTGCTGGGCGCGGGGGAGACGGTGATCGGGCAGACCGGCCTGTTCGAACCCAGCCGTCGATTCCGTGGTTTCTACGACCGGGTGGGGCCGGCATCCGTTCGCGACGCTGCCTGAACGCTTGCGGGGCACGCCGTCTTCGGCCAACCAGAACCCGCCTCAGCGGGAGAACGGCCGGTTATGACGATCATCGACACCCCGTCGCCCAACTGGGACGAACGGTCGCTGCCCGTGTCGATGCTGGTACTGCATTATACCGGGATGCAGGACGCCGAGAGCGCTATTGCCCGGCTGCGTGATCCTGCCGCCAAGGTATCGTGCCATTATCTCGTCGCGGAAGACGGGACGATCCTGCGGATGGTGGATGAGGACAAGCGCGCCTGGCACGCCGGCCGCTCACACTGGCGTGCGATCGAAGACGTCAATTCGGCCAGTATCGGTATCGAGATTGTCAATCCCGGTCACGACTGGGGTTATCGCCCGTTTCCGGCCGAACAGATCGAGGCGCTGATCCCGCTGGTCGCCGATATCAAGGAACGCCACGGCATCACCCGCGGCGACGTCGTCGGCCATTCGGACATCGCGCCCGCCCGCAAGCGCGATCCGGGCGAACTGTTTCCGTGGCACAGCCTGGCCCGCCTGCGGCTTGCGCTGCCACGTCCGACCCGCAACCTCATGGACCCGCAATGGACGCAGGCAGGATTCTGCCTGGCGCTGGAACGGTTCGGATATGATGTCGCGGATCGGATGGCGGCGATCATGGCATTCCAGCGGCGGTTCCGTCCCGAATTGATCGATGGTGAGATCGATGCCGAATGCCGCATGATCCTGCTCGCGCTGCTGTTGCCGCGTCCACAAGGCGACGATTGATGGTTGGCGGGGGCTGCCATCGCGGCTAGGGACGCGCGACGCCAGAGGATCGGGCGACCGCGGGCAGCCTTGGCTGCGCGAGGAAAGTCCGGGCTCCACGAAACGACGGTGCCGGGTAACGCCCGGCGGGGGTGACCCCAGGGACAGTGCCACAGAGAGCAGACGGCGACCGCTTCGGCGACGCCACGGTGAAAGGGTGCGGCAAGAGCGCACCGCGCGACCGGTAACGGAAGCGGCATGGTAAACCCCACCGGGAGCAAGACCGAATAGGGGCGGCATGGAACCTTCGCGGTTCCGGGGTGCGTTTCCACCCGCTGCCCGGGTTGGTTGCTGGAGGCGGCGCGCAAGCGTCGTCGTAGAGGAATGGTCGCCCATCCCCTTGGGGAGGACAGAACCCGGCTTACAGATCCTCTGGCGTTTCCGTTTTCCATGGGATGCGCCGCCGTGCATACAGCCTGCCGACGCGGGGGAGACGCACGATGCGGATGACGGCAGGGGCAGTGGCAGCGATCATGCTGGCCGGTACGGCGGGGGCGCAGCAGGCGCCGGTCACGACCATGGGCGCCACCCCGACGGCGCAGCAACTGTTCGACGCCGCCGTCGCGCTGGACGCCACGCCCGATGCGGCCGCCGCCGCCCGGGCATGGGGGGCGCTGGAACAGCGGAGCAAGCCGGGATCGCGCAGCCGGGCGATCGCGCAGGTTCGCCGCGGTGCGTCGCTGCTGAAGGCGGGGGACAGGTCGGGCGCGGGCGAGGCGATTCGGGCCGGGCTTGCCGGCTTGCCCAAGACCGATGCGACACTGGCCGACGACCGGCTGCTGGCCAATCTTCGGCTAGGCGCGTTGGCGATCGATGCGCTGGATTATGCCGGTGCAGCGGATTTCTATATCGCGGCGGAACAGGATGCGGGCGACCCCGGTGCAAAGCTGGGCGCGCTGCTGGGCCAGGTGCAGGCACTGACCTTCGTCGACCCTGCTCGGGCGAAAGCGGCTCTTGTCCGGATCGACGCGATTGCTGCCGGCACCAAGCTGGACGGCAAGGTGACGGCGACGATTGCCCAGCGCCAGGCCGAACTGCTGCTCAACACCGGTGATTTCGCCAGTGCCAAGGCGGCGGCATTACGCGCGGTGGCGGCATCGGGCGGGCTGACCAGTCGCACCAGCCTGGCGGATGTCGCGGTTCGCTCCGATGCCGCGATCGCGATGCTGCTCGCGGGGCAACCCGATCAAGCGCGTGAATACATGGCGATGACGGGGGCCGGCCGTCTGCCCAAAGGCGAATTCGATCCCGCCGCCGAGATGCGCGCGCCGGACTGTGGCGGCGAGGCTGGACTGAAGCCGGCCGATGTCGCGGTGGTCGAGTTCAGCATCGCCGACGACGGTACCGTGCGCAATGTCGCGCCGATCTACGCGGCCGGCGGCGGACAGGTTGCGCTCGAATTCGCGCGGACGGTGCGGGAATGGTGGTGGCCGGCGGATCGGGTGGCGGCGATCCCCGCCTTCTTCCGCTATGGCGCGCGGGTGGAGATGCGGTGCTCCACCGCTTTTCAGCGTCCATCGATCGAGGGCAGTGTCGATGCAGCGGTGGAAAAATGGCTAGCCGGCAAGGATATCGACCTGCCGGACGAGGTGAATGGCCCCGTCGCCCTCGCGCCACAGCGAGCGGCGTTGGCGACAGCCAGCGCGACCTCCCCCGCATCTCTGGCGACGTTGGCCGCACTGTTCCGTCTTGCGGGTAACTGGACGTTGCCGGCAGAAGAACGGCTTGCGTTGTACGATCGCGGCATGGCGATCGCGGTGGCCCATGCCGCGCCACCCGTGGTGCGGCTGGCGTTCGATCGCGCCGTGCGGGACGATGACGACGATGGCCGCAACAAGCGTCATGAGAAGCTGACTGCGCTGATAGTGTCACCGGCCTATTTCGGCGATCCGCAGGCGCGGGCGATCCTGCGGCTGATGCTGGCCGATCAGATGACGGCGCGACGATCGGGGGATCGGAACGCGATGCCGGTGTTGCGTCAGATCGTCGACGATGCCGCGCTGTCGAAGGACGATCCGCTGAAAGTAGGGGCGCTGGTCCGGATCGCGTCGCTGGAACAGCGGGCGGGACAGGTGGATGCCGCACGTACCGCATTCACGGCAACCGGGCTCGATGCCCAGCAATGCGCCCTACTTGATGCACCGCCGAAAATGGTGGCTTCACCCGGCAGTGAGGCATTTCCGCGCGAGGCGATGGCCTGGGGTTTCGAGGGATGGGCGCAGGTACAGTTCGATGTCGCCGCCGATGGGAGGACCGCCGCGCCGCGAGCCCTGCTCAGCTATCCGCCGTTCATCTTCTCACGCGCCTCGACCGACTTCATCAAGACATCACGTTTCGCCAAGACCTATCGTCCTGACGGCGAATTGGGATGTGGCGGCACGTCGCGACGGATCGTGTTCAAGATGCCGGGGTAGCTCCCCGGCATCGAGCCGGGGAACCGAAAGATGTCGGGTTACGCCGCGACCGCGTCGTACCGCTCGCCGACCTTGTCCCAGTCGACCACATTCCACCATGCTTTCAGGTAGCCCGGCCGGTCGTTCATGTACGTCAGGTAATAGGCATGTTCCCATACGTCGTTACCCAGCAGTGGCGTGCCCGGCTCCTTCGCGTCGTCCATCAGGGGATTGTCCTGATTGGGGGTCGAGGTGACCTTCAGCTTGCCGCCGGCATCGGCGATCAGCCATGCCCAGCCCGAGCCGAACTGGCCCGCACCCTTGGTGTTGAATTCTTCCTTCAGCTTGTCCAGTCCGCCGAAATCGCGCTCGATTGCCTCGGCCAGCTTGCCCGACGGCTGACCGCCACCCTGCTTCATCGTGTTCCAGAAAAAATCGTGATTCCAGTAACCGCCGCCGTTGTTGCGCACGCCGGCCGGCAGTTGCGAGATCATGCCGAGGATGTCCTCGATCGTCTTGCCGTCCAGCTTGGCGTCGGCCGCGACGAATTCGTTCAGCTTGTTGGTGTAGGCGGCGTGATGCTTGTCATGGTGGAACGTCATCGTCTCCTTCGAGATCGTTGGTTCCAGCGCATCATAGGCATAGGGCAGGGGGGGAAGTTCGAACGCCATCGGGGCAGCTCCTGATTGGACCCGTGACCGGGTCGGGATGGATCGTGCGGGGAAACGCACGCCGCCCGCAATTGGTCCGCCTACCGGTGTTACGCAACCGTTCCGATCAGATCGTGGCGGCGCAGGGCATGGCGCAGCTGATCGTAGGACAGGCCCAGCGCCTCGGCGGTCTGGCGCTGATTGAAGCGGTTTTCCGCAAGGCTGCGGGTCAGCAGATCGCGTTCGAACAGCGCGACGCGTGACTTGAAGTCGGACGGGCCGACTTCGCATGCGGTCACCTCGTCGTCCTGCGGGCCGGTGTCCGGCGACGGCGTGGCAGGATCGGGGCGTGGGATCGCGGAACTTTGCGGGCGATAGGGGGAAGCGAAGGGATCGATCTCGATCAGGTCGACCGGTCCGCCCTGTTCCCAGCGGTACACCGCGCGTTCCACCACATTGCGCAATTCACGCACGTTGCCCGGCCAGCGATGCCGCATCAACTGCTCGACCGCTGCCGGGCCGAAGCCGTGCCAGCGGTCCCAGCCCAGTTCCGCCGCCATCCGCCGCCCGAAATGATCCGCGAGGACATGGATATCCCCCGATCGCGAGCGCAGCGGCGGTAGCGTGACCACCTCGAACGACAGTCGGTCGAGCAGATCGGCACGAAATTCGTGACGGTCGACCTTGTCGGGCAGATGTTCGTTGGTCGCCGCAACGATCCGCACGTCGACCCGCATCGGCCGTGACGACCCGATCCGCGTGATCTCGCCATATTCGACCGCGCGCAGCAGCCGTTCCTGCGCCGCCATCGACAGCGTGCCGAGTTCGTCGAGGAACAAGGTGCCTCCGTCCGCCTCCTCGAACCGGCCGACGCGCGCCTTGGTCGCGCCGGTGAAGGCGCCCGCCTCGTGCCCGAACAGTTCCGCCTCGATCAGCATTTCGGGCAGCGCGGCGCAGTTCATGATGACCAGCGGCTGGTCCCAGCGTGGCGACAGGCGGTGGAGGCGTTCGGCGACCAGTTCCTTGCCGGTCCCACGCTCGCCGATGACCAGCACTGGCCGGTCGAGCGCAGCGGCGCGGCTGGCTCGTTCCAGTGCGTCGAGAAAGGCCCCCGATTGACCAATGACCTGGCTTGCCCGTTCCATTGCCAATCCTTGGCGCGGAATCCCAATGTTGCGCAAGATATCAAAATCGGCCGGCAGGCGGAAATTGCGTAACATATTGTAATACCGTCATTTATTAAACTGGCACGGCATCTGCAAAGCATCAGGTATCCGGCCGATGAGACGGTCGACCAGCAAAAGGGACCACGCCATGTTCAACGAATTCACCCGCAAGTTCGCCACTCTCGCGCTGACCATCGTGATGAGCGCCACCTGCGTGCTGACCGCGGTCGGCCCGGCGGAAGCGGATGGCGGATCGTTTAATCAGGGACGGGCAGTCGCCATGGCCGCCCGCTTCGTGGCATAAGCGGATGAACGCCGTTTCCGCCCCTCAGGAGTTCATGATGGGAATCTTCAGCCGTACCCGCGACATCGTCGCCGCCAACTTCGCCGATCTGCTCGACAAGGCCGAAGACCCGGCCAAGATGATCCGCATGATCATCCTCGAAATGGAGGAAACGCTGGTCGAGGTCCGCGCCTCTGCGGCGCGCACCATCGCCGACCAGAAGGAGATGCGCCGCCACATCGCCAAGCTGGAACAGTTGCAGGCCAACTGGACCGAGAAAGCCGAACTGGCGCTGAGCAAGGATCGCGAGGATCTCGCCAAGGCGGCGCTGGTCGAGCGGCAGAAGGCGGCGGACATGGCCGACCAGCTCAAGGCCGAAATCCAGGTGCTGGACGACGGCCTGCGCGCCGCCGAGGAGGACATCGCCAAATTGCAGGGTCGCCTGCGCGAGGCGCGGTCGAAGCAATCGAATATCCAGACCCGGCTGGAAAGCGCCAACAACCGCTATCGCCTGCGCGATGCCTATGCCGGGCCGAAGACGCAGGAGGCGTTCAGCCGCTTCGGCGAACTGGAACGCCGCGCCGACGAGGCGGAGGGCCGCGCCGAGGCGATGGGCCTGGGCGTCGGCAAGAGCCTGGAGGACGAGATCGCGGAACTGCGGCAGAGCGACCGGGTGGATGCGGAACTGGCGGCGCTGAAGGCGCGGCTGGGTAACGGCAACCGGGAGGGTTGAGATGGATATCGAACCCGTACTCGCCATCATCTGCCTGTTCATCGGGCTGCCCTGGGTGGTGCTGCACTACATCACCAAATGGCGCGCCGCGCCGAAGATCACCGAGGAGGACGAGCGGATGCTGGACGAGATGTACAATCTCGCCCGTCGTCTGGAGGATCGCCTCAACACCGTCGAGCGCATCGTTGCCGCCGACAATCCCGACTGGAAGCCGGGCCTGAACGCCCCGCAGCCCAGCTATCGCCTCGACCGCAACCCTGACCGGAGCAACTGAGATGGCCGCCCGTACTCGCTTTTACCTCAACAAGCAGGATGCCAAGTGGAAGGGCGTCTGCGCCGGGATCGCCGATTACACCGGGGTCGAGGTACTCTGGGTCCGGTTGGGCATGGCCGGCATGGCCGTGATCGCCCAGCAATGGTGGGTGATCGCCGCCTATTTCATCGTGGCCGCGATCGTCGATCCCAAACCGATCGGCCTGTATCAGAACGCCGACGACCAGAAATTCTGGCAGGGGGTGCGGAGCAATCCGAAGCGCTCCACCGCCGAGGTCCGCTCGAAGCTGCGCGATATCGATCGCCGGCTGGCCGACATGGAAACCCACTACACCAGCCGCAACACCGCGCTTGCCGACGAGATCGAACGCCTGCGCTGAGCCATCCCGGCAGGGATCGACGACAGACAATCCAATAGGGAGTGATGACGATGGACTGGGGTGGACCGTTCTTCGTGCTGGCGATCATCGCCATGTCGACCGGCGGCTGGATCGTGAACAACTGGATCCGCGCCAAACATGGCTACGCACCCAGCGACGACTGGGGCAATACCGAAGACCCGCAGGCACGCCGCACGATGCAGTTGCTGACGTCGGAGAACGAGAAGCTGGCCGGACAGGTCGGCCGGCTGGAGGAGCGGATCGCCGTCCTCGAACAGATCGCGACCGATCCCGCCGAACGCACCGCCCGCGCCATCGACGCGCTGCGCTGACCAAGGGAGCAAGCATATGTCCCCCGAAAAATTCCAGATCGTCCAGATGTTGTTCCCCCTGATCGCGATCATGGCATCGCTGGGGATCGGCGGCTGGGTCCTCACCACCTGGCTGCGGATCAAGCATGGCTACCCGCTCGATGGCGCTTGGGGCCAGTCGGTCTATCCAAAGAAGGACGACGAGACGGTGGAGCGGGTAAAGTTGCTCAGTCAGGAGAATGCGCAGCTCCGCGCCGAGATCGGCTCGATGAAGGACCGGCTGATCGTCGTCGAGCGGATCGTGACCGACAGCGGCAACCTGTTGAGCCACGAGATCGACCGGCTGCGCAGCCCGGCCAACTGAGGATCACCGATGTCCCCGCTCATCATCCCCATTCTGGGCATTTCCTGCGGCCTGCTCGCAATCTTCGGCGGCGTTTTCGTCAAGCCATGGTTCGCTTACCAGCATCGCCGGATGGAACTGGAGGCGTCGATGGTCGCCGAGAAGGCGGCACAATATGCCGCACAGACCGAGCGGCTGGAACAGCGCGTGCGCGTGCTGGAACGGATCGTCACCGATCGCGGCATGGACCTGTCTGACGAGATCGACCGGCTGCGAGACGAGCGCGCCGAGCCGGTCAAGCTCGGCTGACCTGTCGATACATAGAGAGCAAGACCGATGAACCCCTTTTCGATGACCGTCCTGATCGTCCTCATCGTCGCCGTGGCGAAGGTGATGTCGCGACGATACCAGTCGCTGGGACAGCAACAGGACCGCACGGTGCAGAGCGCCGACGCGATCCGCGCGCAGGATGAGATCCGCCAGCTCAAGGACCGCGTCGCGGTGCTGGAGCGGGTCGTTACCGACAACCACGGCAGCCTCGGCCTCGATCGCGAGATCGAGCGGCTGCGCGATCGCTGAAGATCAACAGGGAGGCGACCATGATCGATCCTTTCACCACCGTTACCCTATCCTTGTCCGGACTGGCCGGGCTGGGCATGATCGTCGCCGGCGGGCTGGCGGGCTGGCGCGGCTGGCTGCAGCTGAAGCGGAGCGAGCTCGATCGCAGCGGCGATCTGCCCGCGCCCACTGCGGGCGCCCGGATCGAGATCGCCGACCTGCGCGAACGTATCCGCAAGCTGGAGGCGATCGCGGCGGGCGTGGACATCTGATCCGGGCGCTTCCCGGATCGCGGTTCAACCGCTAGGCGAGGGGCCATGCCCAGCATCACCGATATCCACGACGAATACGACTTCCTCGATCCCGACGACCGGTATCGCCTGCTGATCGATCTCGGTCGCGATCTGGAACCGATGCCGGACGCGTTGAAGACCGAGGCGACGCTGGTACGCGGATGTTCGGCCTCCGTCTGGATCTACCCGACCCGGATGGACGACGGGAAGCTGCATTTCCTGGCCGATTCGAATGCGGCGATCACCAAGGGCATCATCGCTCTGGTCCTGTTGACCGTGCAGGATCGGGCACCGGATGTGATTCTCGGCACCGACATTCCTGCCGCACTGACGCCGTTCGATCTGGGGCGGCAGCTGAGTTCGAACCGGACGCAGGGCATTCCCAACATGATCGCGCTGATCCGGGAGACGGCGGCCCGCTACGCCTGATCGGCCGGCACCATCCCGATCCGCACTGCGACCGCGTCGATGGATTCGCCGGCGTCCACTACCAGCCAGCGTTCCGGACAGGCCGCATCGACGACCGCCACCGCACGCTTCGGGCAGAGTTTCAGGCATTTCGTCTCGATCACGCCATGCGTCGCCTTGCGGCCCTTGCCGGCACGTTGGCGCAGCGCCTTCGCCAGCGACGTACTGCCATCGTCGCCGAAGCCGCCATCGATCTTTTTCGAACATTTGCCACAGACCAGCACCACCCCGGTCCATCGGCTTTTCGCCATGCGGATCATGCGGTGGTGCGGCGTTCTTCGGCAGCGCGCAGCACTTCATAGGCGGCCTGCACCGCCTGGAACCGGACGGCTGCGTCGGGATCGCCCGGACGTACGTCGGGATGGTTCTCCTTGGCCAGCTTGCGCCACGCGGTACGAATCGCGTCGAACTCCGCGTCGTCGTCCAGCCCCAGCGCGGTCAATGCGCGTAGTTCGTCGCGTGAACGGGTGCCGTCGCCCGGCCCAGTCCAGGCATAGTGTCGGGAGCGTTCATAGCCATTGGCACTACGGGTTTCGTTCGCCTCGCGCTCGGCCGCTTCCTCCGCGGACAGACCCTCGAAATAGTCCCAGCCGCGATTATACTCGGCGGCGTGTTCCTGACAGAAATACCAGCGATCGGGATTGTTGGGCGATTTGGGCGCGGGGCAATCGCCCGGGGCATCGCAGCCGTGGCGGTCGCACAGCCGGACCGGCTTCGCCTCGCGGCCCGTGCCATAGCCGCGCCAGCGCGGAAAACCCCAGTCGGTCGATCGTGTCGGGCGGTGCGCCATCATCGGACGACATAGGCATACCGGCTGCCAGCGCAACCGGATAGAAACCCCCGCAGCGCATCTACCGCCCACGTGGGTCATCACGGCCCGCCATGATCGTTGCGCGTCCTGACAATCTCACTTATGCGATAGGATACATGACATGAATGTCATGCGCTGTTCATGACCGGACTGGTCACGACCGGCGGAGATATAACGACAGGAGTATCGGTGCCGTCATCCAAGTCGTTACTGGCGACCGCACGGGCGGATGTGCCGGCCTCGATCGTCGTTGCGCTCGTCGCATTACCGCTGTGCCTCGGGGTCGCGCTTGCGTCTGGGGCGCCGCTGTTCTCCGGGCTGATCGCCGGGATCGTCGGCGGCATCGTCGTCGGGTCGCTCTCGCGCTCGCCCCTGTCGGTCAGCGGGCCGGCGGCGGGGCTGACGGTGATCGTGCTGGCTGCGATCGAAAGCCTGCCCAGTTATCAGGTGTTCACCCTGGCGGTGATGCTGGCGGGCATCCTGCAACTCGGCTTCTACTTCACCCGGGCGGGCATCCTCGCTGAATTCGTCCCCTCCTCGGTCATCACCGGGATGCTGGCGGCGATCGGCCTGATCCTGATCCTGAAACAGATTCCCCACGCCGTCGGCTATGATGCCGAAGCGGAAGGGATTTTCGAATTCACCACGGGCGACGGCATCAACACCTTCACCCGGATCACCGACAGCCTGACGGGCAGCGTGACCCCGGGCGCGGTGCTGATCGCGGCGGTCTGCCTGATATTCCTGTTCTGGTGGGACGGCGCACGACCGAAGACGGGGCCGTTGCGCTTCGTGCCGGGACCGCTGGTCGTCGTGCTGATCGGCGTGTTCGGCAACATGCTGCTGGGCGCGGTAAAGCCGGAATGGCAGCTTGGCCCCCGCCATCTGGTGCAGGTGCCGCGCGCCGGCGGCGTCGGTGAATTCGTCAATCTGTTCACGCTGCCCGATTTCTCTGCGATCACCAACGGCACCGTCTGGACCGTCGCGATCACCCTGGCGATCGTCGCCAGCCTCGAGTCGCTGCTGAGCGTTAAGGCGGTGGACGAAATCGACCCGCAACGTCGCACCACCGACAAGAACTGGGAATTGCTGGCGCAGGGCGGGGGCAACATCGTATCCGGCCTGATCGGCGGGCTGCCCGTCACTTCGGTGATCGTCCGCTCCTCGGCCAATGTCGATGCCGGGGCCGAGAGCAAGCTGTCGACGCTGCTCCACGGTACCTGGCTGCTGCTGTCGGTGGCGCTGATTCCGGCGATCCTGAACCTGATCCCGCTGTCCGCGCTGGCCGCGGTGCTGATCGCCACCGGGTACAAGCTGACCAAGCCCAAGCTGTTCATGGAACGGTTCAAACAGGGTTGGACCCAGTTCGTGCCGCTGGTCGTCACCGTTGCCGCGATCCTGTTCACCGACCTGCTGGAAGGCATCGTGATCGGCATGGCGGTTGGCTTCGTATTCGTGATCGCCCGCAATTTCCGCACCGCCGTCACCGTTGCCCATGCCGGCGACGACTGGCTGGTCCGGGCCCGGCGCAACCTGTATTTCATCCATAAATACGAATTGCAGAAGAGCCTGGGACGGGTGCCGGACGGGGCGAACCTGATGATCGACCTTACCTCGACCAACTATGTCGATCTCGACAATGTCGACATCATCAACGCCTTCATCAAGAACGCCCGATATCGCGACATTCGCGTCCTGATCCGCGGCGACATCGCCGGGCGGACCGCGCCGATGATCGATGCCCCCATCGCCGAGGTTCACGCCGCATGAAGATGTCCAAGCAACTGCTGCTCGCCAACCGCGCCTGGTCGGCCGAGTTGACCGACGAGGATGCCGATTTCTTCAGCCGGCAGACACGCCCGCAGTTCCTGTGGATTGGCTGTTCCGACAGCCGCATCAGTCCAGAACAGAAGACGCAGTCGTTGCCCGGGCTGATGTTCATCCACAACAACATCGCCAACCTGGTGCATCATGACGATCTCAACCTGCTGTCGGTGCTGCAATATGCGGTCGATGTGCTGGGGGTGCCCAATATCGTGATTTGCGGCCATCACGGCTGCGGCGGCATCCACGGCGTGCTGAACGGCGGGGTCAGCGGCCCGGTCGACACCTGGCTGGAAAATGCCCGCGAGGTTGCCCGTGTCCATGCCGACGAACTGGAGGCTGTACCGGAGGGCGCATCACGGGTCGATCGACTGGTGGAGATGAACGTGCGCGACCAGTTGATCCACCTCGCCCGCACCCACACGGTGCAGGCGGCGTTCGCCAGCGGTCGTGAACTGACGCTGCATGGCTGGGTCTACGATATCCGCGACGGCCTTCTCAAACCGCTGATGGAGATCGACCGCAGCACCCGGCTGGACGAGGTCGGCCGACCCGACACGGTACTGGTGTAGCGACGGCGCCTATTCGGGCGGCAGTTCCTCTGCCACGGCACCGTCGCCTGCCTGCAATCCGTGGCGCATCAGCATCGGGATGTTGGCCATCGCGAACCCCAGGGTCAGCGGGATCGCGCCCCACAGCTTGAAGCCCACCCAGAAATCCCAGCCGGCATTGCGCCACACGACCTCGTTGAGCAGCGCCATCGCAACGAAGAACACCGCCCAGTTGCGCGTCAGTTTGCGCCAGCCGAGCGCGCTCAGGCCGGGATAGGCGGTACCCAACAGGCCTTCCAGCAGCGGCCGGCCGGTGACGAAGCCGAAGAACAGCACCGCCGCAAAGGTGGCGTAGACAATCGTCGGTTTCATCTGGATGAAGCGTGGATCGTGGAAATAGACGGTCAGTCCGCCGAACACGATTACCAGCGCGCCCGAAATCCACAGCATCGGCGATACCCGGCCCAGCTTCACGCGCGATACGATGATCGCGATCACCGTGGCGATCACGAATGCCGTGGTCGCACAGATCACCCGGGCGATCACCAGCGCACCCGCTTGATCCATGCCGTTCAGGACGCTGCTGAACCGCGCTACCAACCGGACCATCGGTCCGGCCGGGGCGAGGAAATTGACGAGGAAGAAGACCAGCAGCGGCCCATAATCCACCGCCATCCGGATGCCGGGTTTGCCCTTTTCCAGTTCCGCGGCGCCGACGGCGGCGTCGTTATAGATGTCGCGACCGATGGTCACTTCCGCACCCCCTCGACACCGGCGATGATCCGGCTGACCTCATTGGCATCGAACGGGCGCAGGTCGGTCATCCCTTCGCCGATGCCGATCGCGTGGATCGGCAGGCCGAACCGTTCCGCCGCCGCCACCAGCACGCCGCCGCGCGCGGTGCCGTCCAGCTTGGTCATCACGAGGCCGGTGACACCGGCGACATCCTTGAATACCTCGATCTGGTTGAGGGCGTTCTGGCCGGTGGTGGCGTCCAGCACCAGCACCACGTCGTGCGGCGCTTCGGGATTCAGGCGGCCGAGCACGCGCCGGATCTTGGACAGTTCGTCCATCAACTCGCGCTTGTTCTGAAGCCGGCCGGCGGTGTCGACGATCAGCACGTCGATGCCGGTGGCGGTCGCCTGCTTCACCGCCTCGTAGACGATGCCGGCCGCGTCGCCGCCTTCTTTGCCGGTCACGATCGGCACGCCGACCCGGTCCGCCCAGGTGCGCAACTGGCCGATCGCGGCGGCGCGGAACGTATCGCCCGCCGCCAGCATCACGCCATAATCCTGTTCCATGAACAGATGCGCCAGCTTGGCGATCGTCGTCGTCTTGCCCGATCCGTTGACGCCGATGACCAGGATCACCTGCGGCCGGGGAAAGGCATCGATCTCCAGCGGGGTGGCGACCTTGGCCAGCGCCTTCTCCACCTCCTCGGCCACGACGAGGCGGATGCCGAGGTCTTCCATGTTCCGCTCGAAACTGCCCTCGGCCAGCCGGTTGCGGATATGCCCCGCGGTTTCGGGGCCGAGATCGGAGGCGATCAGCGCTTCCTCGACCTCGTCGAGCGTTTCCGTGTCGAGGCGGGCGGTGCCAAGGCCGGCGAGGTTGCCGACCAGCCTATCAGAGGTTCGCCGGAAGCCGCCAAGCAGCTTGTCGTGCCAGGAGGGTGTCGTGCTCATACAGTGGTTCCGATGAGATGGGTGTCGGTGGCGCCGGTGATGCGGGCGGAGACGATGGTGCCGGGTTCGGCGGGCGTGGACAGGTGGACCTCGGCGAAGTCGGCGGCATGGCCACGCGTACCGGGCCGCTCGACCAGCACCGATGCGCTGGTACCGGTCTGCGCCGCCAGCCAGTCGCGCCGCTGGATCGCCGCCGCGGCGCGCAGCCGGGCGGCGCGGTCGCGACGCACGACGGGGTCGACCTGCGGCATCCGTGCGGCGGGCGTGCCGATGCGCGGCGAATAGGGGAAGATATGGGCGTGGACGATGCCGCAATCGGCAATGATCGCGAGCGTATCCTCGAACATCGCCTCGTCCTCGGTCGGGAAGCCGGCGATCAGGTCGGCCCCGATCGCGATGGCTGGGCGCGCGGCCTTCAATCGCTCAACCAGCGCCACGGCCTGGGCGCGTGAGTGTCGGCGCTTCATTCGCTTCAGGATCAGGTCGTTGCCGGCCTGCAGCGACAGATGCAGGTGCGGCATCACCCGTAACTCGCCGGTAACGAGGTCGAAGAGTCGATCGTCGATCTCGACCGAATCGAGCGAGGACAGCCGCAACCGCTCCAGCGCGGGCACGCCGCGCAGGATGCGTTCCACCAGCGATCCCAGCATCCGCGCGCCGGGCAGGTCGTGCCCATAGCTGGTTACGTCGACCCCGGTCAGCACCACCTCGCGGTGGCCCGCATCGACCAGCGCCGCGATCCGGTCCACCACCGCGCCGGCGGGAACCGATCGGCTGATGCCGCGACCCTGCGGGATGATACAGAAGGTGCAGGCATGGTCGCAGCCATTCTGTACCTCGACGAATGCACGGGCGTGGCCGGCGAACAGGGTGGCAGGCAGGGGGGTGGACAGGCCCCAGCTGGCCGGGGCCAGCTTGGCATCGTTCGCGACGACCCGCGCCACCTCCGGCATTGCGGCGAACCCCGCCGGATCGATCGACGCCGCGCAACCGGTGACCACGATTTCCGCATCCGGTCGGTCGCGGCGGGCGCGGCGGATCGCGGCACGGGTCTGCTTCACCGCCTCGTTGGTCACCGCGCAACTGTTGACGACAACCATGTCCCGCCCCACGATCAACGCGCGGATGGTTTCGCTTTCGGCGATGTTGAGGCGGCATCCGAGGCTCACGACCTCGGCCGCAGGGGGAGACGGCATGACGGGCGATCTAGGGACGGACGGCGCGCAAGTCCACGCGCAGGCACGTGAAGTGCTCGACTTCTGGTTCGGACTGTCGAAGGAAGCACAATTCAGGCGCGACGAGGCGCTCGACCGGACGATCGCCGATCGCTTCGGCCAGCTGAACCATGACCTGCTGGCCAGCGAGGCGGCGGACTGGCGCGACGATCCCGATATGATGCTGGCGGCGATCATCGTGCTCGACCAGTTCTCCCGCAACCTCCACCGCGGCGAGGCGCAGGCGTTCGCGGCGGATGGACTGGCGGTCGGCCTGACGCTGGAGGCGATCGAGCGGAAATACGACCGGGCGATGCCACCGGCGCGGCGGGTATTCCTCTACATGCCTTTGATGCACGCCGAGGACGGTGCGTTGCAGGACAGGAGCGTGGAGACGTTCGAGGCATTGGAAATCGAGGAAAACGCCGCCTTCGCCCGCGACCACCGCGCGGTGTTCCGCCGCTTCGGCCGTTTCCCGGGGCGCAATGCGGCATTGGGCCGCGCGACGACGCCCGAGGAGCAGGCGTATCTGACGGAAACCGGTGGCGGGTGGTGACGGTGAAGACTTGCTAACACGTCCTCACTTCTGTAACAGCCGCGGCACGTTCGTTCAGTCGGACGCTTGAGAGAAGCACGACCGCCCTTGTGCGGCGTGCCCGCTGGCCGGCGAGGTTTCGCCCGCCGGCGCTTTTGCGTTTGGCGCCAGTCGGGGTTGTCGAGGCCATGTTTGAAAGTCTGAGCGACCGGCTTGGCGGGGTCTTCGATCGCCTGCGTGGCCGTGGTGCGCTGACCGAAGCCGATGTCCGCGCCGCGATGCGTGAGGTGCGCGTTGCGCTGCTCGAAGCCGACGTGGCGTTGCCTGTAGCGCGCGATTTCGTCGAGAAGGCGACCGAACAGGCGATCGGCCAGAACGTGTTGCGCTCGGTCACGCCGGGTCAGCAGGTCGTCAAGATCGTCCACGACGCGCTGATCGCGATGCTGGGCGCTGACGAGAGCGACCTGTTGCTGGACGTGGCGCCACCCGCGGTGGTGATGATGGTCGGGCTTCAGGGCTCGGGCAAGACGACCACGACCGCCAAGATCGCCAAGCGCCTGTCCGGTCGCGAGCGCAAGAAGGTGCTGATGGCGTCGCTCGACGTCAATCGCCCCAATGCGCAGGAGCAGCTGGCGACGCTGGGGACGCAAGTCGAGGTCGCGACGCTGCCGATCATCGCCGGGCAACAGCCGGTGGAGATCGCACGACGTGCGATGCAGGCGGCGAAGCTGCAGGGCTTCGACGTGCTGATGCTCGACACCGCCGGCCGCCTGCACGTCGATCAGGCGCTGATGGACGAGATGAAAGCGGTGGCGGATATCGCCCGGCCGCAGGAAATCCTGCTCGTCGTCGATGCGCTGACCGGGCAGGACGCGGTCAACGTCGCGCAGAACTTCTCCGATCAGGTACCCCTTACCGGTGTCGTGCTGACCCGGATGGACGGCGATGCACGCGGCGGTGCGGCACTGTCGATGCGTGCCGTCACCGGCAAGCCGATCAAGTTCGCGGGCACCGGCGAAAAACTGGACGCGCTGGAAGCCTTCCATCCGGAACGCGTCGCGGGCCGCATCCTCGGCATGGGCGATGTCGTGTCGCTGGTGGAGCGCGCCGCGGAGTCGATCCAGCAGGAAGACGCCGAGCGGATGGCCATGAAAATGGCCAAGGGTCAGTTCGACATGAACGACCTGCGCGGCCAGCTGGCGCAGATGCGCCGCATGGGCGGGCTCGGCGCACTGGCAGGCATGATGCCCGGCATGAAGAAGGCACAGGGCGCGCTTCAGCAGGCCGGCGGCGACAAGATCCTGATCCATATGGACGCGATGATCGGGTCGATGACGGTCAAGGAGCGGAACAAGCCCGAGCTCATCAATGCCAAGCGCAAGATCCGTATCGCCAAGGGGTCCGGCACCACGGTGCAGGACGTCAACAAGCTCCTGAAGATGCATCAGGAAATGTCCACCGCCATGAAGAAGATCAAGAAGATGGGCGGGATCAAGGGCATGATGGCGATGCTGGGCAAGGGTGGCATGGGGGGCGGCATGGGTGGCCTCGGCAATGCGATCGGCGGCCCTGGCATGGGTGACCTGATGCAGAAGGCCGGTGGCGGCCTGCCGGGACTCGGTAGCCCTGCCGGCCCTGACGGGATGCCGAAACTGCCCCCCGGCTTCGAGAACCTCATCAAGAAGAAATGACGATGCCGGCTCCGGCCGGCTCCGACTGAATACCAAACCACAACCTACAGGAAATATATCATGGCACTCAGCATTCGTCTGTCGCGTGGCGGCTCCAAGAAGCGTCCGTACTACCGCATCGTCGTGGCTGATGCGCGCTCGCCCCGCGACGGCAAGTTCATCGAGAAGATCGGCAACTACAACCCGCTGCTCGCCAAGGATGCGGAGAACCGCGTCGTGCTCGACGCCGATCGCGCCAAGTACTGGCTGTCGAACGGCGCGCAGCCGACCGATCGCGTCGCGCGCTTCCTGGACCTCGCCGGCGTGCGTGAGCGCACCGCCCGCAACAATCCCAGCAAGGGCAAGCCGGGCGAGAAGGCGACCGAGCGCGCCGAGGAGCGGGCCGAGAAGCTGAAGGCACAGGAAGAAGCCGCTGCCGCCGCCGCTGCCGCGCCGGCCGAACCGGCAGCGGATGCCGAAGCGGAAACCACCGCAGAGGCATAAGCAGCGGATGGGGTCGTCATGCGTTGCCTAGGCTGGATCAGTCGAAGGAGTGCATGATGACCCAGGATCCCAATTCCCTGCCGGACCCCCGTACCGCGCCGGACGATCTGGAAGACGCGACCAATCAGGGCGTATCGGCCAACGATCCGGCCGAAGGCGCCGACGACAGTCCCTCGGAGGACGATGGCTCCCCCCAAGGATGATCGCATGAAGAACGACCCACCCGTCACACTGGCCGCCGTGATCGGCGCACATGGCGTGGCGGGCGAGGTCCGTCTGAAGGTCTTCGCGGGGAATCTGGACGGCTATCGCTCGTTCAACGAGGGTGCCCTGACGCTCACCTCGCTCCGGCATGGTGGCAACGGGGCAATCGCCCGGTTCGCCCAGGTGCCGGATCGTACCGCCGCCGAAGCGCTGCGCGGCACCGCCTTGACGGTGCCGCGATCGGCCTTGCCGCCGCTGGCGGAGGGGGAATATTATCACACCGACCTGATCGGCCTGCCGGCGGTGACGCTGGATGGGGATTCGTTGGGGCAAGTGGTGGCGATCGACAATTTCGGTGCTGGCGACGTGATCGAGATCGAACGTCCGACCGGCAAGCGCTTCATGGTGCCGATGCGGGCCGAGGCGGTGCCGGACTGGTCGTTCGAACGGCTCGTGGTTGATCCCACCTTCGTCGAATAGGTCCTATCGCCGGATCGGCTTTCTTTCCGCCAGCAGGTTGCGGATCGTGGTGGCGGCTACGCCCGCTTCGCCCATCGCATGGCTGATCTGGTCCAGCCCTTTCACCACGTCCCCTGCCGCGAACAGGCCGGGGATCGAGGTTCGCTGGTGATCGTCCACCTCCAGGCATCCTTCGTCCGTTGCCCGTGCGCCCGCCGCGACCGCCAGTTCCGAGCGGATCACCGATCCCATCGCCGGATAGACGCTGTCGAACGCCATCCGCCCTTTGGCGGTGTCGAAGGCGAATTGCCGTTCTTCGATCGCGAAGCCGCCGCAGGGGCCATCGATCCGCACCACGCCTGCCGCGTCCAGCGCGGCCTCGCACTCGGCATCCAGATCCGTTTCGGCGTCCGGGCTGATCAGTGTCACGTCGCGCGTATAGCCACGCAGGAACAGGGCCTCCTTCATTCCGTGCCGACCCTTGCCGATCACGCCGACCCGCTTGTCGGTCACTTCGTAACCGTCGCAGATCGGACAATAGCGTAGTAGTCCTTCGGCCAACGCTTGATGGTGAAGTGCGGCGTCCATCTCCGGCCGATTGTTGACCACGCCGGTGGCGAGCAGCACCGATCGGGCGCGGGCGGTGCGATCCCCAAGACGGACGATGAAGTCATCGCCATCGCATTCGATCGCGGTCACATTAGCCTCCTCCCGTACCGCGCCGAACCGTTCCGCCTGTTCCCGCATCCGCCGGAGCAATTCGATGCCGCTAATACCATCGGGATAGCCGGCATGATTGTGCGTACGCGGTATCCATGACGCGCGGCTGTCGCCCGAATCAAACAGCCGGATGGTCAGCAGGAACCGCGCGAGATAGATCGCCGCCGTCAGCCCGGCCGGGCCGGCGCCGATGATGATGCAATCGTCCACCCCTTGCGCGGGGCGTGCGGCGGGGGGAAGGGGGGTGGCCATGTTCATTGCCCAGATAATCACCCTTTATCCCGACATGTTCCCCGGACCGCTTGGTCAATCGCTCGCCGGCCGTGCTTTGCGCGAGGAGCGGTGGCGGTGCGATGCGATCCAGCTGCGCGATTTCGCCACTGATCGGCATCGCTCGGTTGATGATACGCCCGCCGGCGGCGGGGCGGGCATGGTGTTGCGCGCCGACGTGTTGGCCCGCGCGGTCGATCATGCTGCAGCCATGGCACCCGGCCTCCCTGTGCTGGCCCTGACCCCACGCGGCGCCCCGCTGACGCAAGACCGGGTCAGGCAACTGGCTGCCGGCCCCGGTGTGACATTGCTATGCGGCCGGTTCGAAGGATTCGACGAGCGATTGTTCGAGGGGCGCGCGGTCGAGCCGGTGTCGATCGGCGATTATGTCCTGTCCGGCGGCGAGATGGGCGCACTGGTGCTGCTCGACGCTTGCGTCCGGCTTCTTCCCGGCGTAATGGGCGCAGCTTCAAGTGGGGATGACGAAAGCTTCGAACAGGGGCTGCTCGAATATCCGCACTATACCCGACCATTTGAATGGGAAGGGCGCACGATCCCCGAAGTGCTGCGATCGGGGGATCATGCGAGGATCGCGGCCTGGCGCAAGTCGATGGCCGAGACCGATACACGGCTACGGAGGCCGGACCTTTGGGAGCGCCACGAGGGCGCTCGGGTTCAGCCTCCCTCTGGCGCGCGGCGTGACAAGGACTGATGCGATGAACATTATCCAGCAGATCGAAGCAGAGCAGATCGAGAAGCTCACCGCCAAGCGCGCGATCCCCGAATTCCGCCCCGGCGATACGCTGAAGGTCGGCGTGAAAGTGGTCGAAGGCGAGCGTACCCGCGTGCAGGCCTATGAAGGCGTGTGCATCGCGCGGTCGAACAAGGGCATGGGTTCCTCGTTCACCGTCCGCAAGATCTCGTTCGGTGAGGGCGTCGAGCGCGTCTTCCCGCTCTATTCGCCGAACATCGATTCGATCGACGTCGTCCGCAAGGGTGCTGTGCGTCGTGCGAAGCTCTATTACCTGCGCGGTCGTACCGGTAAGTCGGCGCGGATCGCGGAACGCCGCGATACGCGTCCTGCCAAGGGCGTTGCTGCCGAGTAAACGGCGCGAACCGCAAGACGTGAAAGGGCGTGGCGACGATAGTCTCCGCGCCCTTTTTCATATCATGAGTACATATCGCGGCGGCCCGATGTCGGGTTTGTGATGATAACCCCGATATTGGTCTGACGACCTGTAAACCAACGAAAAGATAAATTACTCTTCAGCGCTCATCCTGAATCCGGAATGTCCGACCCAAGCCCGGTACCGCTTCCTATAAACAGCAAAAGCTGTTTTTGGGGGTGGATTTCTTGATGAAGTGCAATGCTTTGCTGGCCGTGGCGCCGATCGCACTGATGATGCCGGTTGCAGCATCGGCGACACCCGACACACCGGCGATACCAGCGGCACCGGTGCCGGCACAGGCTCCGCAGGGTACCGATGTCGTCACCACCGGCGTCGCCAAGGGGCGCGACCGGCTGGATAGCGCCACCTCGACCAGCGTCCTGCGCGAGGCGGAGATCGCCAAGCTTGCGCCGCGTTCGGTCGGCGAACTGCTCCGCGATATTCCCGGTATTCTGGCCGAAGCGCCCAATGGCGAGAGTATCGCCAACATTACGATCCGGGGCCTGCCGCTGTCGTCCTCCGGCGCGAAATTCGTGCAGCTGCAGGAAGACGGTCTGCCGGTAATGGAATTCGGCGATATCATCGGGGCGAGTTCGGACAGTTTCGTACGTGTCGATCTCAATCTGGCGCAGGTGGAAGCGATCCGGGGTGGCTCCGCCTCCACTTTCGCGTCCAACTCGCCGGGCGGGATCATCAACTTCATCTCGAAGACCGGCGAACGCGAGGGTGGCGCGGTGGCGCTGACCGCAGGGCTCGACTTCGACCAGTATCGTGCCGATTTCGATTATGGCGGCCGGCTGACCAGCAATCTGCGCTTTCATGTCGGCGGTTTCTACCGGCAGGGCGAAGGCCCCCGCCGGATCGGCTTCGACGGCCAGCGTGGCGGCCAGATCAAGGCCAACGTCACGCGCGAATTCACCGGTGGCTATATCCGACTGTACGGCAAGTATCTCGACGATCGTTCGCCCTTCTACGATTCGGTGCCGCTGCGCGTGACCGGCACCGATGCCGATCCGAAGCTGAGCGGGGTGCCCGGCTTCGATCCGACCAGGGATACGCTGTCGACCCGCGCCCTCCAGTCGGTGACGTTGCTCGACGAGAACAACCAGCCGATCCTGGAGGACATCCGCAACGGCCACCGGGTCAAGGAGCAGGCCTTCGGGGTGGAGGGGCAGTTCACGCTGGCAGGCTGGACGATCATGGAACGGTTCCGGTACGCGGAAAGATCGGGCGGGCTGATCGGGCCGTTCAGCAGCCTGATGCTGACCCCAGCCGCCGCGCTGACTCGGCTCGGTGCTACCGGGGGCAGCTTCCGCTATGCGACGGGCGTCAACGCGGGACAGGCAATTGCCGACCCGACGACGTTGAACGGCAACGGACTGATCGGCATCTACAACATTCGCGACCGGCGGCAACAGGATGTCGGCAACGTCACCAACGACATCCGGGCCAGCCGGGTATGGGAACTGGGCGAGGCCAGTCTGACGACCACCGCGGGCTTCTATGCCGCGCGCCAGAACATCGATACGTCGATCCTGTACGGCGTCGCGGTGTCTGAAATCCGTGGCGGCGGTGACGCCGAATTGCTCAATGTCTTCGACAGCACCGGTACGGCGCGGACCGCGAACGGCATCTATGCCTATAACCCGTTGTCGGGCACGCAGCGGCGCACGTTGCGGCTGGCCTATACGGTGAACGCGCCGTTCGCCTCCGCGAACTACCGGATCGGTCGCGTGTCGATCGGCGGCAGCCTGCGCTACGATTATGGCAGCGCCAGCGGGCAGGTGTTCGGGGTCGAACTGGGCAATGGCCGGGTCGGGCAGGTCGCGCGTGACATCGACGGGAACGGCGTGATCTCGCCGCCCGAGCAGCGAGTCGGCGTAACCCCGATCGGCGCGCCCGGTCTGGTCGATTACGACTATCACTATCTGTCCTATTCGGCGGGCATCAACTTTCGCGTGTCGGAGCCGTTCGCGGTGTTCGGCCGCTACAGCCGCGGCGCCCGCGCCAATGCCGACCGGATCACGTTCGGCGCGGTGATCGACAAT
The DNA here is from genome assembly GCF_039537815.1 of Sphingomonas cynarae. Classification (NCBI taxonomy): domain Bacteria; kingdom Pseudomonadati; phylum Pseudomonadota; class Alphaproteobacteria; order Sphingomonadales; family Sphingomonadaceae; genus Sphingomonas; species Sphingomonas cynarae. Next base: position 417,156 of record NZ_BAABBF010000004.1, read on the forward strand.
GCGACCGGCCGGTTGCTGATCCCATCGGCCTCCTACGATCCGGTCAAGCAAGCCGAACTCGGCGTGAAGTTCCGCCGGGCGGACCTGACGCTGAACCTGACCGGCTTTCATGTCGACGCGCAGGATTCGAACATCAACACCTCGACCGGCGCCGTCATCGCACGCGACTATCGTGCCACGGGGCTGGAGTTCGAAGGTGGTATCCGCCACGGTCTGTTCAGCCTGACCGGCGGCGCGACCTGGACCGATGCCGAGATCGTCCGTGACCGGGTAAACCCCGCGGTCGACGGCAACACCCCGCGTCATCAGGCCAGCCTGATCTTCCAGGCGACGCCGCAGATCAGCAACGATCGTTTCGCGGTGGGGGCCGTGTTCATCGGCACCACCGATAGCTACTCACAGGACATCAACCTGCTGAAGATGCCGGGCTATGTCACGACCAACGCCTTTGTGCAGGTCCGCCCGACCGAACGGCTGCTATTGTCGCTGAACGCCACCAACCTGTTCGATACGCGGGCACTGACCTCGATCGACGAGGATCGCATTCCCGCGAGCGGCATCGTCCGCGGTCGGGTGCTGAACGGCCGGGCGATTTCTGCGACAGCGCGTCTGGATTTCTGAGGGTGGAGGGGGGCGTTTTCGCCCCCTTTTGCCGTGATGTTTCTTTCTTCGAGTTAGGCGATGCCGATGCTGACGGCGATGAGCATATCCCGCAAACTGGGCCTGTCGTTCCTGCTGATCTGTGCAGCGGCGCTGGCGATGATGGTGGTGCTGTACACCAACTT